>UQLN01000016.1 GCA_900541965.1 uncultured Parabacteroides sp.
AAGCGGTGCGTACGGGACTCGAACCCGTGACCCCATGCGTGACAGGCATGTATTCTAACCAACTGAACTAACGCACCAAAATGTTTTTTGGCGGTCCGGACGGGACTCGAACCCGCGACCCCATGCGTGACAGGCATGTATTCTAACCAACTGAACTACCGAACCATTATTTTTTAACCGCCATTCCTCTGAATTGCGATGCAAAAGTAGCAGCTTTATTTGAATTATGCAATAGGGCAAACAAGATATTTTCTAAAATAGACACAACTTAAAAGCCTAACAAGACATTTCATTCTTAGTATTAACCACTTATAAAATTCTTAAAAAATACTACATCCCAAATAAATCTCCACATTCTTCTCCAAGAGGCACTCTACGTCTTCCCCTATTATTCATAAATCAAGCACAGATTCCACAGATTAACGCGATTTCTTATAAATCCAAGCCGCATAACGCCATGTAATCCGTGCTAAAAACAGGACAGGTTTCAAACATTCCTGATTTCTCAGTCGTATTTAATCACACTGACCGGACAACTTTCTGCCGCCTCTTTGATTTCTTCTTCATAATCGTTGAAATCCACACCTTCGTTCACATGCGAACGATCCGTTACGGTAAAGACCTGAGGGCATATTCCTTCACATGTACCGCAAGCGATACAGTCTTCTTCAATCCAAACACTTTTTATTGCCATATATTTTATATTTGATGATAACTAATATATACAGTAACAGCCCTACCCCTTGAATTGTTGGGGGTTAAGAGGCAATTCCTTTAAAAATAAATTAACGGTTGCGTTTCTTTTATTCAAAATTTAATTACTATGTTTACGGCATACAAAAAAACGTTGACTTAACACACAAATCAAAAGACACCATGGACAATGCAATCTTTAGATTTCCTAAACCTATTAACGAACCGGTAAAAGCATATGCACCGGGTTCAAGTGAGAAATCTGCTCTGAAGAAAACTCTGGCTCAACTTTCTTCCGAAGAATGGGATATTCCTTTAATTATCGGAGGTAAAGAAGTTCGTACGGGCAACACGGGTAAAGTAGTCATGCCCCACGACCACCATCACGTACTGGCTACTTATCATAAGGCCGGAGAGAAAGAAGTACAAATGGCTATAGATGCTGCAATGAAAGCACACAAGGATTGGTCGGAACTTCCCTGGGTGGAACGTGCTTCGGTTATGCTTCGTGTGGCAGAACTTTTCGCAACAAAATATCGCTATTTATTAAATGCATCCGTAATGCTGGGGCAAAGCAAGAACCCGTACCAGGCTGAAATCGATGCTCCTTGCGAATTGATAGATTTCCTGCGCTTCAGTACATTCTATGCAAGCCAGGTATATGCCGACCAGCCTTATTCCGATACAGGTATTTTGAACCGTATGGAATATCGTGCTCTCGAGGGTTTCGTGTTCTCGCTAACACCTTTTAATTTCACTTCTATCGCCTCTAACCTGAATATGGCTCCGGCTATGATGGGGAATGTTGCAGTATGGAAACCATCCACTACGGCAATTCACTCCAATTACCTGCTGATGAAAGTATTCCAGGAAGCAGGTCTGCCCGATGGCGTTGTGAACTTTATCCCCGGACAAGGAAGCGTAATCGGTAAAGTCATTACCTCAAGCCCAGACCTTGCCGGCTTCCACTTTACAGGCTCCACTTCCACATTCAATACTTTATGGCGTCAAATGGGTGAAAACTTAGGCAATTACAAATCGTATCCGAAGATTGTAGGCGAAACAGGAGGCAAGAACTTTATCTTCGCCCACCCGTCTGCCCCTGCTGCCGATATAGCAACAGCTATCGTTCGCGGCGCATTCGAATATCAGGGACAAAAATGTTCTGCCGGTTCGCGTGCCTATATCCCGGCTTCCCTCTGGAAAGACGTGAAAGAAATGGTTGGCGACATGCTGAAAGACATCAAGATGGGCGACGTTCAGGATTTCACCAATTTCATTAATGCCGTAATCGATGAAGCTTCTTTCGACAACATCATGGGCTACATTAATTATGCAAAACAATCACCGGATGCTGAAGTGATATTCGGAGGCAACGGAGATAAATCCGTAGGATATTTCGTTGAACCGACTGTTATCCAAACCACAGACCCGATGTTTAAGAGTATGGTAGAAGAAATCTTCGGGCCGGTTATCACTATCTATGTTTACGATGATAACAAATATGAAGAGACATTGGAACTTTGCGACCGTACCTCCCCGTACGGACTGACAGGTTCTATCTTTGCACGCGACCGCTACGCAATCGATATGGCATTCAATAAATTGCGCTATGCTGCCGGAAACTTCTATATCAACGACAAACCGACAGGAGCTGTGATAGCTCAACAACCGTTCGGAGGTTCACGTGCATCCGGCACAAACGACAAAGCAGGCGGGCCGTTAAATTTGATTCGCTGGACAAATCCGCGTTGCATCAAGGAGGCTTTGGTTCCTCCTACCAGTTACGGCTATCCGTTCTTAGGAGAAAAATAACAGACCTATTGAAGATTGGGAAATGGGGAAATTATTTAATTCCCCACTCTCAATTTCCAATTCTCAATTAAATCAATACTATGTTAGATTTTAATAACACTGAAATCGCTTTCTCTGCCAAATCGCAGTCTGAGCTGAAAAATGCTTATTTGCTGTTCAACACAATTAAGTATCCGTTGCTGGTAAAATGTGCCGGCGTAGCAAGTAACATCGCCCTGAAGATCCATTTTCCACTGGGATGGGCTGTGAAACCTACTTTATACAAACAATTTGTCGGAGGGGAAACCTTGCAGGACTGCCACAAAATCATCAATCATCTGATGAAATTCAATGTCCGCTCCACTCTTGACTTTTCAGCGGAAGGCGAACAAACGCCGGAAGGAATACAAGCAACTTTTGAAGAGACAATGCGTTCCATCGACTTTGCAAAAGGGAATGATAACCTGGCTTATGCCGTATTTAAGCCCTCTACTATTACGACAGACGAACTACTTGCCAAAGCATCCGAAAAACGGGAAGAACTAACCATCGAAGAAGTAAAAGCATTCCGTGAATTTAAAGAACGGTTCATGGCTTTCTGCCAGCGCGCTTACGACAACGATGTCCGCCTGATTGTAGATGCCGAAGATTATTGTTTTCAGGATGCACTCGATGAGCTGACCGACGAAGCGATGCGCAAATTCAATAAAAAGCGTGCCATTGTTTTCGCCACGTTGCAAATGTACCGTCACGACCGTATGCCTTACCTTCGCCGCATTCTGGATGATGCCAAGGAAAAAGGATACATCGCTGGTGTTAAATTCGTTCGTGGAGCTTATATGGAAGCCGAACGTGCCCGTGCTGCGGCATTAGGCTACCCGGACCCTATCTGTAAAGATAAAAAAGCGACAGACGAGAACTATGACGAGGCCGTACGTTTCACTATGGACCATCTCGAACAGTTCGAAATGTTTATGGGAACCCACAACGAAGAAAGTAATTATAAACTGGCTCAATTGATAGACGAAAAAGGAATCAAAAGGAATGACAGCCGTATATTCTTTGCACAATTATTAGGTATGAGCGACAACATCTCATTTAACCTTGCCAACGAAGGATACAACGTCACAAAATATGTTCCTTATGCAGCCGTACGCGATGTACTGCCTTACCTGCTTCGCCGTGCCGAAGAAAATACCTCCGTTGCCGGTCAGACAGGACGCGAGCTCCGTATGATCAAAGCTGAAATGGACCGGAGAAAGAAAGCCGGAAAATAAAATCAGGATAGTTATGGTCTTTCTGATTCACAATCGCGTGTCCAGAAAGCCATAACTATGATTTAATAAAAACTGAACCCGGACGGTTTTATAACAAATCCGACCCTTAGCATACTCTTATGCTCATTATAATTCAGCAAATTCTCGCCATACCCATTGTAATATTGGAGGAATAAATACTGATTCTCGTTATTATTAAACTTATAGCTCAATTCAATCTGTGTATTAAAGCTAAACCAGGTAAGGCGTTTGGTCAGGATAACACCGCAGTTAAAACGCTTGTTATTCGTCCTGTAATTAGCTGCAACCTGAAATATACCGTTATATTTCAATAAATCCCTGTTATATTTTCCATCTACAATCGGAATCCATGCTTTAAACTGCGTCTCCCAGTTATCAGTCAGAAGTAATGCCACGGCAAGCGTAACTTTATTCCAGCTACGCGACTCCGTACTATCACGTCCGTTCGACTCGTGTTCAAGCATCAGGTAACCTTTTCCGATATATTTGTTATGATGGATTATCAGGTGTCCAAGACCGATTCCCGGATTAAAGTTCAGATCCCTCATCGGCAATGACTCCTGGAATACATTCCAAAAAGCTTTTTGCGTATATTGGATAAAAAGATACGTATCAAACGGCAGCTTACTTTTAGTCAAGCGCTGGGCTATACTGAGTTGGAACTTCACATCCGAATTTGCAGCCGTCGGTTTATGCCCGATAGTTGTCCCCCCGATAAAATAATTATCTTTAAATAAGGTAAAATAAGGCATCTTATCCAAGACCTCCCTTACACTATCTGCATTATAAGTATTTGCTATTATTTTTTTTTCAAATCGATTCTGTGCTGTCATGTTTCCGACAACCAACAGCAATAACAGAAATATACAGAGCCTTTTCATAAAGAATTTATTAAACGTATTCCTGAAATTAAATGCGACAAAGATAAATGTTCATATAAAATGATAATTCGCCCATACCGAACCAATATTGGGTCTTTTTTGGTATCATCCTTTTTTAATAACCATAAAAAAACTGTTAAGTTCATTTTTTCTATCTTTGCACGCATGGAAAAAGTATATAATCACTATCGGGAAAAGATAGAAGCTTACTCGCGGCATGCCGAAGGGTTGAAAAAAAAGATACACTGGATGGGGAGCATACGCCTGGCTCTATTCGCCGGAGCAATTGCCGCTCTCTATATTTTCAGGGCTGAGGAATGGGATATGCTGAGCGGTATAATTGCCCTATTCGCATTACCATTCATCGCTTTAATGTTCTACCATACGAAACTGGCTTTCCGCAAGAACTATGCGGAAACGCTTATCAAGCTTTGCCAGAATGAACTGAAAGCTCTGGATTATGATTTCAGTGCATTCGACGGCGCTCCCGAGAAAACATCTGCAGACCATTCATTTAGCCTGGACCTCGACTTATTCGGGGAACGTTCGCTATTCCAATCGGTGAACAGGACTGTAACTTTTATCGGAAAAGAAAAACTCATCGATTGGTTCCAGAACCCTCTTACCGACAAGCAACAAATATTGAAACGCCAGGAAGCGGTCCGCGAACTGGAAAGTTTCACACAATTAAGACAGCATTTTTATGTTACCGGAACACTGCAACCGGGAAATCAGAACGATATTCGCATCCTTTCATTTTTGAATAGTGCATCATCCGGTTTCTTTAACAAACGTATCTGGAAAATATTAATCTGGACCATTCCGGCTATTTGGATACTCTTAGCTATTGCAGCCGGATTAAACCTCATTGCACCGGCTCTGTTGGGGATATTCTTTGCCTTATCCTTTTTAATTGCCTATAGCACAGGTAAAAAAACGGCTGAATTACATAACAATGTCAATAAGATGGAAAAAATTCTCTCCACTTATGCCAACCTGATGAAATGCGTGGAAGGAGATTTGTTTAAATCGGAAGAACTTTCGGACATCAGCCGTACAATGACCGGTTACAAAAAGACGGCCTCCGAAGCCATCAAACAGCTTTCCGGCTATATAGGCGCCTTAGACCAACGTTTCAGTTTTATGGGTATCATACTGAATATTTTCACCTTGAGAGACACCCGCACGGCCATTAAATTAGAAAACTGGAAACTAAAACATAAAAGTGACCTGTTCCAATGGTTCGAGGCTTTAGCTTGTTTCGACGCCTATTGTTCGTTAGGTGGTTTTGCATTCAACCATCCGGATTATATTTATCCTGAAATAGCCGACACTTATTTCAAGATGGAAGGCACGGCACTCGGTCATCCGTTACTGCGCAGGGATGTTTGCGTAAAAAATGACATTGCCATTCATAAAAGTCCCTGGTTCCTGATTATTACAGGTGCGAATATGGCAGGGAAAAGCACTTACCTGCGTACTGTGGGTGTTAATTATCTATTGGCTTGCATAGGTACTCCGGTTTGTGCGGAACGCCTTACCATATATCCGGCTCATATGGTAACCAGCCTGCGAACAGCAGACTCATTGATGAGCAATGAATCTTATTTCTTTGCGGAACTGAAACGGCTGAAAATGATTATAAACCGTTTGCAGCAAGGAGAAGAATTATTTATTATCCTTGATGAAATTCTAAAAGGAACCAACTCCATCGATAAACAAAAAGGCTCGTTGGCACTAATGAAACAGTTGGTTGCTTACCGTACCTGCGGTATCATAGCCACTCACGACCTTGCCCTGGGAGAACTGGAACAAGAATTCCCCGAACAAATCAAAAATTACCGGTTCGAAGCAGATATAACGGGCGACAAACTTACGTTCTCTTACAAACTTCGTGAAGGAGTGGCACAAAACATGAATGCCTGCTTCCTGATGAACCAAATGGGGATTACGATACCTCAATAAAATCAACAAAAAGATTTAAATCTTTAGCATATAAAAAAGGAAGTGCCTCAAATCTGAAAACACTTCCTTTTTATATATTCTTTCTTCCTCTGGGTAAAATATTATCCGATAAAGAATCAGGATGATTACAACTGTTCAATCTCCTCTATGGTAAGTCCGGTAAATTCTACAATCTCAGAGATAGGCTTACCTGCCTGTTTCATTTTACGGGCAATTTGGTTCGTTGTTTTTTCTATACCTTCGGCTAAGCCTTCTTCTTTACCCATAACTCTGCCTTCTTCTTTTCCTTTCATTTCCCCGTCTTCAAATTTGGCATCCAGTGCAGCAAGCATATCACGTTCGGCAGCGAGGCTCAGTTCATATTCCAGACGTTCGTTGGCGGACATACGTTCGATGTCCACGATGCTTTTCAATTTCTTGAAAATCTGGTTGTTCAATTCTTCGGGTAAACGTTCCATAATGTCGATATTATTTAATACGTATAACCATTTGAGATAGATGGTGTCGCACATCGACAAAGGTAATACAAATTTCGGCATTTCAAGATATACCTCGTTCAGCGTTTCACTGAACGGTATCTTTAATTCCCGGTCCATGCGCACAACATCCCAGCGGTATTTGTCAGGATAGGAAGGGGCCATAATGTAGTTCAGGATACATACGATATAGACTTTGTTAAAACTATAATTCCACCGTGCCCTCATTTCCCTGGACAGGCAGTCTGTCGTCCTTTCTTTTGCTACCGCCGTTTGTTGCTGGATGGCGAAAGAGGCATAATACAGGATACGGTCCGAAAAGTACTTTTGCCGCGTTTTTTGCATCTCCACAATAAAGAATTCCCCCTTTTCATTTTCACAAAAGATATCGAAGACAGCTTTAGGCTGCTCATGCTTCAGTCCAAGCATTTCTACATTGCGGAAAGAGATGTCGATGATTACTTCGTCGTGAAGGACTCCGTTCAGGAAACTGATGATCAGGTCTTTGCTTACTTCGCTTCCGAAAATAGCCTTAAATCCCCAATCCGAGAAAGGATTTACAAATTTGCTCATAGTTATTTGTTTTAGTTGGTTGCCTACCGACAGGCAGAAAACAAATGTACGCTTTTATTTTCAATAGATACAAGTTATTGTGAATAGAAAATAAAAGGTCCGTTTCTATTTTCAAAAAGGAGATTTAAGAATAAAACACAGCCTCTCTTTTTATCAAAATGACAAAACATCCTATACATCCGCCTCCTATATGGATAATTATTCAAGAGGCATTGCAAATACGCTACTCTCGCAGAGTTGAGATTTATAGGTTTGTCGGCAGAAATGACGTAAAGGTGACTAATTGATATGATATATGAATTAGTTAATTAGACGCGAATGTCACGAATAAACACGAATTAATGCATGTTATATGTTTCTTAATCCGCGTTCATCCGTGGCATCCTCGTCTAATCATATTGTTGTGTTCTATGGAATATAATAATCAATTTAATATTTGCGTCGAGTTTGATTTTTCGACCATTCCAGAGCCGCGTCCATGTTCAATAGCATATAAAAATGAAGCATATATGCTTTGATTTCAAAACATATATGTTTTAAAGTCAAAATATAGGTGTTTTGCCGCGCAGATAGTTGGATTTAGTTGCGCAGATAGTTGGATTTGTCCGCGGAAACAATTGAAATTACCCTCCAAGTAAATGGAAAAAAGTGCCGGATAGCATACAAAGCCTCCTTTTTTAACCTTAAAAAGAGCCCGTTTCCTCCTGAAAAGCCTTTTTCATACACATATCCAGTCAGAGAAAAAGGGTCTATTACACAAAAGTGTCAGACAACAAAGCGAAAATAGAACATTTTGTAAAATAAAAAAACTGCCTGAGCACCGGTATGCCAGACAGTCTTTTTCTGTTTTCTCTTTAAAGTAAGTTTATTCTTCTCCTGCTTTTGTATTAATCCGCTTCAGCAATTGTTTGCCAGGTTTAAATTTGACACTATTGCGTGGGAGGATAAGGCAAGGAGTCCCAGTTCGGGGATTTCGTCCGGCCCGTGAAGCCTGTTCCCACAGTTGAAAAGTTCCAAATCCCTGTAGCAGCAGTCCGTTGCCATCTACAAGTTCTTCGCCTACTATAGAGATAAAAGCGTCAAGATGTCTTTGGCATTCTCTTTGTGAAACAGACAGTTTTTTAGAAAGTTTCAATAATAAATCACTTTTATTCATATGTATGTCCCCCTTTGTAAAACATCGGCTGTGCCGGAGTACCTTCCTTTTCCCTGTACACTACAGGCAAGTTCCGGCACAGCCGTAATTAATTCTATCAGAATAGCTGCGTCAAATGCCTTATGGTGCAGCCGGAGCTGACGTTACTACCGTTACCTCCAATGTATTTGCACTATTCAGCTTATTGGTAAAAGTTATCCGGCCATCTGTTTTCGCAGTGGTATCCATACCTGTTGCATCTGATATTTTGCAGGTCAGTACCGTTTGAACCTTCTTGGTGGAAAGTTCGGTAACAACCGGTTCACCCTCAATAGCCAACCAGGTAGAACCACCGGAAATTGCAGGGGTTACTCCTTTCGGTGAAACCACTTTCAATGTGAACGTATTATTTGCTACACCCTCCAAGGTCACTTTCTTGGCAGACTCGTCAAATGTATTGTTCGCATTGCCTCCATTTCCAAAACTGCTTGCTGCAAGGGCGTCAATAACTCCAGCCGTCACTAATTTTACAGTAACAGTTGTTTTCTGTTCAGACAGTGCTGATGTAAAGTCTACTGTTGCAGTGGTTCCTTCCGGTTGTGCACTCGCCAATGTTAAGGTATAATCACCTTCAGCAGTAGCAAGCGAAGCCGCATCCAAGTTCAGCCATGAAGTAGCTGCGGTCGCCACAGCAGCCGTACTGCCTGAAACAGCTGTTGTAAATGTCGGAGCAGCGATATGTAATTTCACATCTTGATTTGCCACATTATACATGGTCACTACATTTGTTTTAGCATCGAATGTACTGAAACCGGCATAATCTCCTGCCAAAGAAATAACAGGCGCACCTGCCGGAACAACAACAATGTCTTTTGTTCTGCCGGTAATCTTGCTCTTAAAGCTGATTGTTGCCTGAAGGACTTTCGACATATCTGTTATTTTAGTTTCATCCACTTTATAAGTATAGGTAGAATCTATTGAAGCTGATTTCGTTACACGAGTATCTTTTACCAACCAGGGTTCCGAACCTTCTTTGAATGTGATCGTTTCTTCCAATTCGCTGCTGGAAGACAAGTCGAATGAGAACTTGCTGTTACTACCGGCTTTTGCCAATATCATGACATTCCCATTATCCAACACTTCCGCGTTTGCAGTTCCTGCAGTAATCAAAGTAACAGGATTTGCATCCAGTTCATTATTTTTATTCGGGTCATATTTATCCACCTCGCCTTCATCGTTCCATTCGTCCACTTTCAGTTCGAAATCCAGATGGTAGGTATCCGCTTTGGTGATGGCAATCGTATAACGATGGTTATGCGATACCTCAATATAGCTACCCACACCATTCACTTCCTGCTTGAAAGGCACTTTGTAAGATACATCCAGATTTTCGGTTTTATTGGCTGCATACTTTCCTTTCAGAACCAGATAGCCTTCGTCATCTTTTGGGCTTGGCCATACATAAAAAGCACCTTTGGTTGTAGCGTTGCCTTCTACTTGTGTGGCGGCATCGACTGCACGCTCCGGATAAGTTATCAGGTCGGCAGGAGCTGTACCCCATGCTTTAATTGGGAATAAGCTTGAACCCTTCCGTCCGTTCACCATAGAAACACTTTCGAGTGTAAATTTGGACTCTTCGGCATTGTTCACCACATCAAAACGGGCTACCATACGGTTCAGCTTAAAGCTCAACTGAGTACGTGCGGAAGAAGAGAAATCGGTCAGGTCTACCGGAGTCGTATAATAACCAACCATAGGAAGCGGGGTATTCAGTATATCGTCTTCGGCATTTCCTGCCGGGTCTATCAGGCAGCTATGCAGTTTCAGAAAATCGGCTTCGGTTGGAACGCCTGCTGTTACTACATTTTCCAAGGCTCCGGGAGCTGTTTGGGTAATTGGTTGCCAAGTGGTGTATTCTGTTACGGCACCACCACCATCTGTTGTATACAGCTTGGTACGGTTCACAACGCAATAGAGTTTCACATACAGGCCTTTCGACAATTTCAGCAAAGCGGTAGACATGCTATTATCCGCATCAGATGTGGTCAGATTGAAGCTATGCGCCCAATCTCCTGGCACAGTAGAGGCGTCGTCACGGTAATAATAAAGCTCTTGGAAGGTATAACCGGTCGCTTCACTCTCCGAACCGAAAACATAAATATCCAATGAACGGATGTAGTTTTCTTCTTCTGTTGCAATAGGAACTTTTGTCTTGACTGTACTCAGCTTATTCTTGAAGCTGAGCAGCACCTCGCGACGGCTACCGTCACTCCCCTCACCGTCTCCGGTTGCCGGAGTTACGAGGTTCTCACTGGAACAAGCCGTTAATAAAAGGCTTGCGGCGAGACATGATAGGGTTTGTTTTATATTCATATTTTTTTGTTTTATCAATTGTTTTATTGATAGGATGTAACCGGTTTTTCAATTTACCGGTTACACCTTATGAAAGACTTATTTCTGTTATCACAGGTTATTTATCAATCAGTTCTACTAATAGTGAACACTTCATTCTGACCGGTAACTGCATTACCGATTGTTACAGTTATCGGATTTGTATCAGTCTTATTTGCTGCTGTAGCTCTAATGAATTCCACTACAGCTTTACCACTATCATCCAATACTGCAGGATTAGCAGCTCCTCCAGCTAACCAAGTATTTGATAAATCAGAATAAGTAATCGTCGAACCTTTATAACCACTGAACTCAAGTTTAAAACCTCCATATTCACCCAATGTAGTTGCATTAGCTGTTATTGTTGAACCAGTTATAGTTACTGCACTTAAGGCATCATTATTCTTAGATACTGTTGTTGCCGGATCCAACCAAGTAATTGTCAATTTAGCCTGACGGTTATTATCCGAGATATTTTTTACAATTAACTCCGTTGTAGTACCAGCTGGAATTTGTGTCGCATCGGTTACTTTAACTTCATATTCATCACCTGATTCAGTAACAGTCAAACCTGCTACAGCGTCAAATGAAGCCGCTTCAGTACAAGTCATTTTCACAAATACTTTGCTATCGTTTGCTTTGTACATGTCCACTGTTGCAGTTTGAGCATCAGTTATTGTTACAGCGCCATTAAATGCACTACCTACACCTGTAGCTGCAACTGCCAAAACTGGAAGGCTTGCTGCCTTAGTCATAGTTACTGTAACTTTATCCGTCGGATCCAGTTTATTGGTGAATTCCAAATCGAAATTAGTATAAGTAGCTACAGAAGAATTCAAACTTACTTGGAAACTCCATACACCGGAAGCCTCTGTTCCTTCTCCAATAGTCAGCCATTTGTCTGTAGGAAGAGTAACGTCCACACCTTGAGGAGCTGTGATTGTCAAAGTATAATTATTTGTACTCAATGCATCAATATCAGTCTTAACCGTATATGCAGCATCAGCACCTGTTATTGTAGCATAAGAGGCAACATCAGCACCTAACGCAACGCCCAATTTAGCAGCTACAGCTGTAACAGTAATTTTATTCTCTGCTGTTGTTTCTGCACTGTTCTGGAATTTAATATCATAAGTGTTTCCATTTGTTAATGCTGATTTAATCTTGATTTTAAACGTTGTGTAGAAACCTTCTGTCACTCTATCTGCTTCAAGTTCTTCAAATTCCGAAGGTAGAACAACTGTAGTACCTTCGATACACATCGCTTTTACGTAGATATAGCCACCTACTACATTATACATATTGGCTGTTATTGCAGACGGATCAGTAGTAAAATCAATTTCATTACCAAGGCTGTTTTGTGCTGTTGCAGCCTCCAATTTAGGTGCAGCTTTCGGACCGAAGAAGGTCAAAGTTGTCCATAATGCAGGATCATAAGAAGCAGCTTCGTTGATGAAAGTTACATCTACAGGTAATTCGCCTGTTGCACCTGTTGCGGTCAGTTCAAATGTAGAGTACCATACGCCATCCACCTCTTTATAGGTAGGAGCAGCAACTGTCAACCAGTCCGGAGACGCTGTTTTTGTTGATGTTACAGATTTCTCTGCACGTACTTTACCTGTTGCGGCAACAGTCATTTTAAATGTTTTACCATCTACTACTGTAAATTGAGTTTTTGAACCTGCGATAGCAGTCGGAAGCTCACCTGCTGTACCCTCAAATATCGTTGCCGGGTCTTTGTCTACATCAAATACAGGTGAATCGTTGTCCGGTTTGATACTGATACCACCACCGGAGGTCCAGTCTACTACTTCAAATGTACCATAAATAGCAGCCTGGGAAACATCGCTGATATGCAGTTTATAACGGCTGTTTGCTTTAATTTCTATAGGTGTAGTAGTATTTGTTGTTTCATCCGTTTTTGCAATAGGAACCTGATAAGTTACCGGAACCTGCTGGTTTGTAGACGGGCTCTTATACGTACCTGTTATTATCAATTCGCTGGCATCGTCCGATAGCCCCGGATAAACATAAATGGCACTTTCTGTAGTTCCTTTATTTGCATTTGTCTTGTCATCATATTTAACGGCCGTATAAGTCATTAAATCTGTAGCCGGAGTTGCTACCGGAGAAAGAGCGGCTCCCCAGATTGAAGCATTCTTACGGGCATTGGCAATCGTAATTGTTTGAATTGTCAGGTTTGAAGTTGAAGTGTTATTATCAATATCGAAACGGGCCATTGCACGGCGTAAAGTAATGTTTACTTTTGATACGCTTCCGCTTATCTTTGTTTTACCTTCTCCTTTCATTAAAAGCGGAGTTGCAATAATATCTGTAGCCGCTGTTCCCAAATTTTTAGTATAAGCAGCTTTAAATGCAGCTTCTGTTGTTGCAGCAGCCGCATTATTTATAGTACCTGTGGTAGGATCGGTTACTACCGGAACCAAAGCAGGCTGTTCCGTCACTCCGTCTGCCGCATAGAGTTTTCCGTCTGCTGTTGCACTTTTGCCATTATTTGCAATACACAACAGTTTAATGTAAGGAAGCCCTTTCAACTCATTCGGATAAATAGAAGCTTTCCAGCCTGTACCGGATGCCTGTTTTACAAAGTCTGTCGGGTTCAAAGTACCAGGAGTCGTTGGAGGGGTAAATGGAACTCCTTCTGTCCAGGTTTCCAGGTAGTAGTAAGTTCCATCTGCTGCATCAGATGCAAAAAGATATACCTGAAGACCACTTATCTCACTTTCCGCTTCCGAAGCAATAGGTGCTTTGGAGTATTCCTGGCTTTCGCCCGTGTTGTCAAATTGAAGCTGGATTTCACTAAGACCCGCACTGCCATCACCGGAGCCGTTCCTTGTGTAATCATCATTTGAACAACTTGCCCCCAAACCGGTTATGGCCAGAAGCATCATTAAATTTTTCACGTTCATTGTTGTAAATTTTAAGTGATACATGTTATTTGTTAAAAAATATCTTCTGTTACAAAAGGATTTTATCCTTCCGCTCTTTTCATTTATCCAAGAATTCCACCTTCATCCCAGTCGGCGGCTTTCGCCTGCGTTACTACGATGCGGTCTTCATATACCGTAACCAGAATATCGAACTCCTGCTCCATATTGACATCCATGTCCATCGGTAGTTTGGAGAAATACAGATTCAAGTCCAAATCCCTGATAATCTGCTTATCATCCCGCCAAAGGCTCCATAACTGATGTGTCCCGCTGGTATAACGGAAAGTAACGAACTCGCCGGTTACCTCCCTGTCGAAATTCATCGCCGCCCTTGTCTCATGGTAGGTGATCGTTCCCTGTATACGGGGTATCGTATAGATGCCATCACCTGCCGGAGTGGAGTTTTCCCACTGTCCGGTAAAACCGTAGACGGCAGGAATCCCTTTCAGGCGCATTTTATAAGTTCCTCCTTCGGGTGGAGCATCCGCCATCCACATCACCGTTACGGAAAGCACCGCATGGGCATGCGAAAGGTATACCCGCTGATGAAACGTAACTCCGTCTTCCACTTCAAAAGAAACAATTCCATAATAGAGCCGCCCCGTGTTTCCACGAAAGCCCGGCGGAACGCCTTCCGTCACGGCTGTAATCGACATTTCACTCAAGGCAGACTCGCTGCCGGTATCCACTTCAACTGTGCTTTTCGTTTCATCCCCGAGGTTCCCCCAAAGAACCATCGTATAGTGTCCCGGAGGCAGATTGCCGCTCCATCCGTCCACACTATCCTTACGGAGCGTTTCGGTTGCCAGCAATTTGCCTTTGCTGTCGAAAAGAAACTGCCTCAGGTTATCCACATAAACAGGCAATACATTTTCCATACTACTTCCGGCATACCAGTATTCCAACCGTGTGTTATACGGACAAACTCCCGGTTCATCTCCGAAAGAACAGGAAGAAAGAAAAACTGCAAGGAAGAAAACAAGCCAACAACCGCCTGCCCTCCCGTCCAACATCTTATATGTCATGCTCCTCCCCACTTTATCACCCTTTACTTACAGTATGTCTTCCCGTTTTAAATTTACCGACTGTTAATTCTCTCCTGTCAATTGCAAGTTCATCCTTGCTTTTTGAGGTTCCACCCCGACAGCTTTCCGGAACCATGCCGCCGCAGCTTTGGCATCGCCTTCCATCAGGCAGAGCACTCCCATGTTATTCCATGCACGAGGGTCCGAATCCACTTTTTTCAGGTAATCCGAAGCCGACTGCAAATCACCTGTCAGCATCACGGCGGAAGCTGCATTTACATTTGCCACAACATCGTCGGGAAAATGGAATGCTGCAATTTCATATACTTCCCGGTACTGGTCGGTTCCGGGACGATAATAACGTGCCACTCCGTACATCTCTTCCAAACTGAGTAATTCCGGGTGGGTATATATCAAATTAACCGCCTCATTATTGGCTATTTTGCGGACATTATAACGGACTATCACCTCTATGCGCCGCAGTTTTGGGAAATAACGGTTCATCATATCCCGGTAAGGCACACCGCCTTGCAGTTCCATCAATAGCCTTTCCCTGCCATCAAATATTCCATAACGGCGTATAATGTCCAAAGCCGCTTCCCGGTAAGGCGGATTGCCTTCCCTCAGCAGGTTGATAAAACCTTCCCAATCCTCAGCTACCGACGACTGGTCTGTCAGACCTGCCGGAATATGATAGGTATTCCGTATGTAACTTGAAAAATGGTAAGAGCGGGATTTTGCCAGCCGCTCATTATCCGCGTAAGGACCATCCGGAGAAGAATATCCCCGGATTTGTATACGTTCCATTGTGGAAAAATTGTTCTTAAGCAAAGGGCTCAGGATATTGTCTATCTTTTCGAGTTCCCGCCTGTTATTCTTGTAATCAGGATAAATTTCATCCCTGTTTATCGGATAATCGATGTAAAGGACCGCATTCTCGCTACGGTGCTTCCCTCCTTCTTCCGCATCCGGAGTAAGAAAAGACACCATGGAAATATACTGGTTCAAATCCGAACGGCTCCAAGTCACTTTCGGAAGGGAGGCTGCAGGGTGTATACGTTTCAGTTCTGCCTGCGTATATATAATTGTATTGGGTGTAGATTCGGGTGCATTCTTTATGGCAAGGCTACGCTGTAAGGTGTCCACGGCAAGTACTTCCGCGTCACAGCATTCTTTGCTTTCCTGTTTTAGCAGCAACACAGCCTGGCGCATCCATGCCTGGTAAGGAACAGCCACCTGATAACGGACATTTTTAGACGGCCTCGTCCGGTTATCCCGAATCAGTATATACGGGCTGATCGCTTTCTCGGGAGACAGGTAATATTCCCTTCTGTCCTGACGGGCACGGCGGTTTCCACTGATCACCACCGGAGGAAGCGGCAGCAACTGTCTTTGCATGCCTTCAAGCATAGGGGTAAAAATCACAGCCGTTCCACCGCCTACACGCACTTCATTCAGGTCCATTTCTATATCCAGACGGAGGCTGTCGTTTCTCACAATGAACTGCTTGGGGACGATACGGATACCCTCAGCCCGACTTTCCTCCGGCAACAGACAGCATACAACTGCAAGAAGCACGTATATAATATGTAGTATTTGTTGTTTCATTCCGATAAACCTGGTTTTAACGTAGAAAATACATAACAGAAAAACCGACGCGTGTCGGACCTATATAACTGCGTGTATAACTGCCTACCGATTCGGCACACTCGACACAACGGTATTTCGTATAATCCATATAGGCATAGCCGGCACCGATAGTCGCCTCTATCCCCCAACGTTTGCCTATCGACCAATGGTAACCGTAGCTGATGCCTCCGCCATATAAATCTCCCCGGAGCACATGGTTTTCCAAAGAAGGAATAAACGGAATCTGCCCGATATTGAAATGTCCGTAATGCCCGTGGATTCCGACAAAATGCCCTTCGAACTTCCGGCAAAACCAATAACGGATTTCCGGCTGCGCGAGGTAAAGGTTCAACTTCATATTGTTGGAAAATTTCCATGCGTTGTAAGCTCCCCAGATATCAATTGTGATCTGCTTGGCAATTCCCACTTCCACCCCCGCATTCGGAGTGGTGGTCCCCCAAAACAGAACATTTGTTTTGAGCGTTGTCTGCTGGCTATATACACTGAAAACGGAAAGATTTACCAGTAATAGCATTAGTATGTGAAATCTCCTATACATTACCCTTTTTTATTCTCTGTTTACCCGTTCCGTCTCTTGATAAGAGACGGAACGGGTAAACAGATTTGGGCCATATATTACTGATAATAAATATGTTCCTCAGAAACAACGAGTATACAGGAAAGCATTAGGTAAACAGTTCGGGAAACAACGAAGCAGCTAAAGAAAGCAGAAGAAAAAGTATTTCTTTTTTGTAAGTATCAAAAAGACAACCAATAACACTGTTTTTATTCTCATTTTTAGAATTACATTTCTGGCATGAAACAGGCAATTTACCTAAAAACAATCAAGAAACATTTAAGAATCAGTCCGTTATATTAGCTTGTAGAGGTAGAAAAGAAAAAATAAAGTGGACATAAGGAAAAATTGAAGTAGACGTTTTTTCCTTAAAAGGTGTATCAATATTCATTATCCCTTGAATATTAAGGGCATTACATCTCCAAAAAGATGGTTTTTTTGTTGTAGGTTTAAAAAATGTTGCTACATTTGCAATGTTTTAACAAGCTCAAATATCGCTTGTTCCGTCTCTTATCAAGAGACAGAATCATATTTTACGGTACATTTCTATTCTTACCGTACTTTCCGAAGTAGTGATTCCTCCCAAGTATAACAATCTCGTTAGCATGATCTAAGCGCGTTGTATCAAGCAGTTTAATGTATATCCGTGTTGTCTTTACAGAGGTATGTCCCATACTCTCTGAAATCAATTCATCGGATATTCCTTTCTGTTTGGCAACACTTGCCCAGGTATGCCGGGCTACATATGTAGAAAAACTCACCCCAAGCAATTTACCTAATTTTTTCAAACGTTTATTTTGCAAACGAATCGCACTTTCATAATCATGGAACGTCGGATTCTCTCCCTTTAATATGGGGAAAAGAAAATCACTCTCCGGATTATGATAGCGGTCGATCAGCTTCTTCATAACCGGAAGCAAGCGAACAGACAACTCCTGCCCTGTTTTGCGCCGGTTATATACGATTTTTCCATTCCGCAAATTCTCCTGCTTCAGAAATGCCAAATCCACAAAAGTCATTCCGCGGGCATAATAGCAGAACAAAAATAAATCGCGGGCCAGAATAAGCCCCTCTTCTTTTCCAAGGGAAAGGGTTTCCAGATTGCGGATTATATTTTCCTGCACAGCCCGTTTTCTCGTTTTCTCCACACGGAGATACACATTTTTAAACAAGGAAGGACGCGATTTCACCAACCCGTCTTTTACGGCACGGTTCCAGACAGCCCGAAGATTACGCAAATAAAAGGATACGGTATTTCCGGAAAGTCCCCGGTTAAATAGATAGGTTTCAAAAGATTTCAAAACCACCTCATTCAAATTTTTCAAAGGCAGCTCCTTTTTTTCCCTGAACCGCATAAAAGCATTTAAGGTACTTTGGTAATGACGGGCGGTTTCTACTTTACCGTTTCCCATGATTTCTTCCACCACCTTTTGCATGTATGCCGACAAAGACCAGGCACGGAAATATTCGGCACAAGAGGCAGCCATAGCCTCTATACCTAACATACCCCTTTCTTCTAGTCTTTCCTTTTCCTTATACAGGAATACATCCATATTATCCAGTTGCTCCTGCAATATGGATAATTCTTCCTTACGCCGTAAAGTGGCATTTTCAGGCACACTAACCCTACTCTTCTCTTCGTCCCATTCCTCTGCAGACAGTTTCTGCAACAGAGAAACCTTTCGTACTTTTCTCTTATAAATAACCTGTACATAAAGCGGCATACGCCGATCTTCATATACAGATTTTCGTCTCTTGACTTTCACTGATACATGACTCATTTTTCACTCTATTTTATCTCCATATAACAAAAATAGAGCGATAAAGATTATACCTCCCACACCTCCCGCCGGAAGTACTGCCAAATATCCATAATATTACTGAAAACTATTTATTTTCATACTTTTTCACCTCAGGCAAATACTTTTCTATATCACTTATGCGGGTTGCATCACTGGGATGGGTACTCATAAATTCGGGAGTGGAACCGTTCTTTCCGGCAGACATTTTTTTCCAGAAATTAACTGCCACATCCGGATTATATCCTGCCATCGTCATGAAAACAAGCCCCATATAATCTGCCTCGGATTCATGCTTACGGGAGAAAGGCAACATTACGCCATATTGAGCTCCTAACCCGTACACAGTAGAACCGACCTGTTGTACAACTGCCGATTTATTGCTCAGCGCCTGTCCCAAAATAGCAGCACCGTATTGTGCCATCAATTGCTGGCTCATACGTTCGTTGCTATGCTTAGCCACCGCATGCGCCACTTCATGCCCGATCACCACGGCAAGTTCATCATCCGATGCGACCAGAGGCAATAATCCTTCATATACCACAATTTTTCCGCCCGGCATGCAAAAAGCATTCACCTGCGGGTCTTTTATCAGATTAAATTCCCAGGCAAACTCTTTGATCTCATCTTCCATACCGTTTGCTTTCAGATAAGCTTCGGTTGCAGCCGCTATCTTTTTACCGACTCTCGTCACCATCTCAGTCTTCGCCTTATCGGTCGATTTGGTTGCCGACTTGATATAATCATTATACTGCGTCAGGCTCGAGGAGAGAACTTCCTGGTCGGATACCAACAACACCTGTTTTCTGCCCGTCAAGGGAACACTTGCACAACTACTTAATACTAAAAGTATTACAAAATATAAACCTATAATCTTTTTCATTCGTTTAATGCTATTATTTTGATTCTGTAAAAATATTATACTTTCATTAATATAACAACCTTTGCCCCCTTTTTGCTCAATCTGCATAAAAGATGCAGAATTATACAAAAAAGAAGGCTTATATGTATATTTATTCAACAACATCCGCTATATTTGCAGTCGTTTTGCATAAATATACAGGATGAGTACAAAAAAAGAACGATTAAATGCGATCTGCCGCATCATACAGACAGAAACGATAAGTAACCAGGAAGAGCTCCTTAAACAATTGGAGCTAAAGGGGTTCCAGGTTACCCAAGCGACATTGTCACGCGACATAAAGCAGTTGAAAGTTGTCAAAGTACACGATGGAAACGGGAATTACAAATACCATCTTCCCGACTACACATCACTTATGCAACCGGGGAAAGAGCAGACGGCACACCATCCCAACATTGAATTTTCGGGAAATCTTGCCGTTGTAAAAACGCGTCCCGGATATGCAATGGGTATTGCTTCGGATATCGATGCACATGCCCCGAACGAAATAATAGGTACGATTGCCGGCGACGACACCATCCTGATTATTCCGAGGGAGGGAATCAGCCGCGACAAAGTTGTCAGGGCATTAGCGAATTTCATCTAAATAACATAACAGGCAGACAAAAAGAACAAATATAAAAATGGCACAAGAAATTGAAATTGACGTAATGGTTGCCGACGCTTCACACGAAGCCTATGTCGACACAATCCTCGAAACTATCGAAGCCGCAGCTAAAGTCCGCGGAACAGGTATTGCTAAACGTACCCACGAATATGTAGCACAGAAAATGAAAGAAGGCAAAGCGATTATCGCTCTCGCCGGAGAAGAGTTTGCCGGTTTCAGCTACATCGAATCATGGGGGAACAAACAATACGTAGCCACATCCGGTTTAATAGTAGTAGAGAAATTCCGTGGTTTAGGCCTTGCCAAGCGTATCAAAGAAGCTTCTTTCGCACTGGCTCGTTTACGATGGCCGAAAGCTAAAATATTCAGTCTGACATCGGGTGCCGCCGTAATGAAAATGAATACGGAACTGGGATATGTACCCGTTACATTCAATGAACTGACCGACGATGATGCTTTCTGGCATGGCTGCGAAGGTTGTATCAACCATAGCATCCTGTTAGCCAAAGAACGTAAATTCTGTATTTGCACAGCTATGTTGTATGACCCGGCAGACCCGCGCAACATCAAACGCGAATCAGAAAAGCATTCATAAATAAGAAGAAAATAAAAAGTCTATAATATATAAAACGAGAACAAAGATGAAAAAGAAAGTAGTAGTTGCATTCAGCGGAGGTTTGGATACCTCATTCACCGTTATGTATCTGGCTAAGGAAAAAGGATACGAAGTGTATGCAGCTTGTGCCAACACAGGCGGTTTCAGCGAAGAACAGTTGAAAAAGAATGAAGAAAATGCATACAAACTGGGTGCTGCCAAATATGTGACTATCGACGTAACGCAAGAATATTATGACAAGAGCCTGAAATATATGGTATTCGGTAACGTATTGCGCAACGGGACCTATCCTATCTCCGTTAGCTCGGAACGTATCTTCCAGGCATTGGCTATTGCCCGCTATGCCAACGAAATCGGAGCAGACGCAATTGCACACGGTTCGACCGGTGCCGGCAACGACCAGATTCGTTTTGATATGACATTCCTCGTGTTGGCTCCGAATGTGGAAATTATCACATTGACCCGCGATATGGCTTTAAGCCGTGAATATGAAATCAATTACCTGAAAGAACATGGTTTCGAAGCTGATTTCACCAAACTGAAATATTCTTATAATGTAGGTCTGTGGGGAACTTCCATCTGCGGAGGCGAAATCCTCGACTCTGCACAGGGATTGCCGGAAAGCGCTTACCTGAAACAAGTGGAAAAAGAAGGCTGCGAAGAATTGCGCCTTGAATTCAAGAATGGTGAAATACATGCCGTAAACGGAGAAGTATTCGAAGATAAAATTAAAGCCATCCAGAAAATAGAAGAAATAGGTGCAGCTTACGGTATCGGACGCGATATGCACGTAGGGGACACGATTATCGGTATCAAAGGACGCGTTGGTTTCGAAGCAGCCGCCCCCATGCTGATTATCGGTGCACACCGTTTCCTTGAGAAATATACATTGAGCAAATGGCAGCAATACTGGAAAGACCAGGTAGCCAACTGGTACGGAATGTTCCTACACGAAAGCCAGTACCTGGAACCGGTAATGCGCGACATCGAAGCCATGTTGCAGGAATCTCAGCGTAACGTAAACGGTACGGTTATCCTTGAACTCCGTCCGTTGTCATTCTCTACTGTCGGCGTAGATTCGAAAGACGATTTGGTTAAGACTAAATTCGGCGAATACGGCGAAATGCAAAAAGGCTGGACAGCCGACGACGCAAAAGGATTTATCAAAGTGCTTTCTACGCCGTTGCGTGTTTATTATACTAACCATAAGGACGAAGAAATATGATTAAAGTAGGGATTATCGGTGGAGCCGGTTATACGGCAGGCGAACTTATCCGCCTGCTGCTTAATCACCCGGACGCAGAAATAGTATTTATCAACAGTACCAGCAATGCAGGTAATCTGATAACCGATGTACACGGAGGACTGTATGGGGAAACCGATTTACGTTTCACCAACCAACTTCCGTTGGACAGCATCGATTTACTTTTCTTCTGTACAGCCCATGGCGATACCAAAAAGTTTATGGAAAGCCACGAAGTACTGGAAAATGTAAAGATTATCGACCTCAGCATGGACTACCGTATCGAAAGCCCGGAACACGACTTCGTTTACGGTCTGCCCGAACTGAACCGCCGCCGTATCTGCAATTCTATGCATATTGCCAACCCAGGATGTTTTGCCACCTGTATCCAGTTAGGTATTCTGCCGCTTGCCAAACATCTGATGCTGAATTCGGAGCTGCATGTAAATGCGATCACCGGTTCAACCGGAGCAGGAGTAAAACCCTCCTCTACCTCGCATTTTAGCTGGCGCAACGACAATATATCTATTTACAAGCCTTTTACCCACCAGCATCTGGCAGAGATAGGTCAGAGCCTGCGTCAATTGCAGAACAGCTTTAGCAGTTCCATCAATTTCATTCCGGTACGCGGAAACTTCTCAAGGGGTATTTTCGCGACTACTTATCTGGATTGCAAAATTGAATTGCCGGAAATCAAACGTATCTACGAAGAATACTATGACGACCATTCATTTACCTTCATCACAGATAAGAATCCGGACCTGAAGCAGGTGGTAAATACGAACAAATGTCTTATCTATCTGCAAAAGCATGAAGACAAACTGCTGATTATTTCCATGATAGACAATCTGCTGAAAGGTGCAAGCGGACAGGCTGTTCACAATATGAACCTGCTGTTCGGACTGGAAGAGACAGTCGGGCTGCATTTGAAACCGTCAGCGTTTTAACAGTCGACAGTTGACAAGTGACAGTTGACAATTAAAAAAAATATAATACTAATAAAAAAGGGACAGGGATGAGAGAGGCAGAAGAGGGTTTATATTAAACTGTCTACTGTCATTTGTCTACTGTCAACTAAAAAAGATGAAACTATTCGACGTTTATCCTTTATTTAATATAGAGATTGTAAAAGGCAAAGGGTGTCATGTATGGGATACGGAAGGGAACGAGTATCTCGATTTATATGGCGGGCATGCCGTTATCTCGGTAGGACATAGTCATCCGACATATGTAAAAGCAATTACGGAACAGGTGAACAAGTTGGGATTTTATTCCAATTCCGTTATCAACAGCCTGCAACAGAAGCTTGCCGATAAATTAGGTAAGGCTTCCGGCTACGATGACTATTCATTGTTCCTGATAAACTCCGGTGCGGAAGCAAACGAAAATGCGTTGAAACTGGCTTCTTTCCACAACGGCAAAAAGCGGGTTCTGGCTTTCAAACACGCTTTCCACGGACGCACATCCGCTGCCGTACGCGTGACGGATAATCCTAAAATCATAGCTCCGGTAAACGAAGACCTGGCCGTTACTTATCTTCCTTTGAATGATGCGGCAGCAGTAGAAGCCGAACTGAAAAAAGGGGATGTATCTTCCGTAATTATCGAAGGTATACAGGGTGTAGGAGGCATACAACTGCCTGCGGATACATTCATGCAGGAACTGCGCGCTCTATGTACCCGGTACAATGCCTGCCTGATTCTGGACGAAATACAATCCGGCTATGGACGTAGCGGTAAATTCTTCGCCCACCAGTATGCAGGTATCAAACCGGATTTGATTACAGTAGCGAAAGGTATCGGCAACGGTTTTCCGATGAGCGGATTGCTTATCAGTCCGGAATTCAAGCCTGTCTACGGTATGCTGGGGACTACTTTTGGAGGAAACCACCTGGCTTGCGCTGCCGCAATAGCCGTACTGGAGATTATGGAAAATGAAAAGCTGATTGATAATGCTGCGAATGTAGGGGCTTTTCTTTTGGAAGAACTTCATAAACTTCCGGGTATCAAGGAAATCCGCGGACGCGGTTTGATGATTGGTATCGAGTTTGAAGAATCCATCAAAGAAGTACGCCAGAAACTGCTGTTCGAAGAAAAAGTATTTACAGGCGTTGCCGGAACAAATACCATCCGTCTGCTTCCTCCTCTCTGCCTCAGCATGGACGAAGCCAAAGAATTCCTTGTACGGTTCCGCAAGGTGCTGAATGCATAAGGACATTTCAACCGGTTCCTGAAAAGTATCAATACATACCACTCGAACAAACGAATCCTTTTTGCCAATTCGTCTGTTCGAGTGGTATTTTATTTTAAAATAAATATAGACATACCGTTTTTTTGTTATCTTTACCCACATAAAAAAACAGTTGTAGAATATTGCTTTTACAACAAAAATAACCTTTTAATTAACTTATAACTAAACCAATGGAAACATTTAACGTTCCCTTAAAAGGCAAAGGCTTATCAGTCTCCCCTTTGTTTATTAAAACCACAAAATTAACTTTCTCCTTTATTATCTTTTTGGTATTATGGTTCTTGCCTTCCGAAATCTTCGGTATAGACGGTTTATCCATTACAGAGCACAGGGTTATCTCCATTTTTATCTTTGCCACCTTCATGTGGGTATTGGAAGCGGTTCCGGCATGGACTACTTCCTTACTGATAGTGGTTATGTTGCTATTAACCGTATCCGACAGCAGCTTATGGTTCTTCATACAGGGAATACCGGCCGATAAACTGGGACAATTGGTTAAATACCAATCTATCATGCATTGTTTTGCAGACCCCATCATCATGCTGTTTATCGGTGGCTTTATTCTTGCCATTGCCGCAATCAAAAGCGGTCTGGATAGCATGTTGGTACGCGTATTACTAAAACCGTTCGGAACACAAACCCGCTATATACAGTTAGGTTTTATCCTGATAACCGGCATATTTTCAATGTTCCTCAGCAATTCGGCCACCACCGCCATGATGCTCACCCTCCTGATTCCGATTCTCAAAGCCCTTCCGGCAGATGATAAGGGCAAAATAGGAATGGCTTTGGCTATCCCTTTCGCGGCAAATATCGGAGGGATGGGTACGCCTATAGGCACGCCTCCCAACGCTATCGCCCTGAAATTCTTAAACGACCCCGACGGATTGAATGCCAATATCGGTTTCGGCGACTGGATGCTTCTCATGGTTCCTTTCACATTTCTGTTATTGTTTATAGCCTGGTTTATTTTGTTGCGCTTTTTCCCTTTCAAACAGAAACATATACAGTTGAAATTAGAAGGAGAAACAAAAAAAGACTGGCAGTCTATCGTGATATATATCACTTTTGCCGTTACTATCCTATTGTGGATGTCCGATAAAGTCACCGGAATCAATCCCAATGTTGTTGCAATGATTCCGGTCGCAGTACTTTGTATTACCGGCATTATCACCCAGCAAGACTTAGCACAAATCAATTGGAGCGTGCTTTGGATGGTTGCCGGAGGCTTTGCTCTGGGAGTTGCATTAAATGAAACCGGATTAGCACAAAACGCCATCTCGGCCATACCATTCAATGCCTGGTCGCCTTTGATAATAATCCTCGGTACGGGCTTTATCTGTTACGCGATGTCAAACTTCATATCCAATACGGCAACTGTGGCACTGCTCGCCCCCATCCTCGCCGTTGTTGGTATCAGTATGCGCGAAACACTTTATTCGTTAGGTGGGGTCAGCACATTGCTTATCGGTCTGGCTATAAGCGCATCATTGGCGATGGTATTGCCAATCAGCACGCCTCCTAACGCAATGGCACATGCCACAGGCATAATCAAACAAAAAGATATGGCAAAGGTTGGGCTCATTATCGGGATTGTGGGTTTTGCATTGGGGTATATGATGCTAATCATTATGGGTTCGTATCTCTTGTCATAATATGTATCCTTTCATCAGACTATAAGCTGAAGCATCCTCGAGGCTATAATCCGTCCGGTTTAAATAGGTAATGACTTCCCTATCCGATAGGCCCATCTCATAAAGAAACGGTGCAAAGGTGTTGACGGTAATTCATCCATTAATAAATCCGGACGGAATTCCCGAAGTATCAACCAATCCGCTTGTTTTACCCAGTGGACAAAAGATGGGTCCGGTTGGTGGGATTCCGATATGCGAAGTAATTCGTCCAAATTAAAGCATTCGCTAATCGCCCCGGCTCCGGAACGAACCGCATCACAAGCATTGCAAGCCTGTTCGATATGGGTGGGTACCATCAATACAGGTTTCCCCAGATACATCGCTTCGCAAACCGATTCAAAACCGGCAGTTGTGGCATATGCTTTTGCCCCAGCCATATAGCGGATAAAAAGCGTATCGTTCAACTGGTGAAAAGAAAGACGATTATCAACCTTTACCTCCTGCTCCACCCCTTTTTTATCCCAAAAGATATGCAACCCGACAGCCGGATGTTTCTCATGCCAGTTTTTTATCTCTTCGCTAAAACC
Source organism: uncultured Parabacteroides sp. (assembly GCA_900541965.1). Taxonomy (GTDB): domain Bacteria; phylum Bacteroidota; class Bacteroidia; order Bacteroidales; family Tannerellaceae; genus Parabacteroides. The sequence goes on from UQLN01000016.1 coordinate 27,047, forward strand.
GCTGTTCAGTAAGTAGCCGTGCAAATAATCCCCCGCCGAGGCAGTCGTTTCCAGAACTTCACGCCTTAATAACGGAGGTACGACAACCAGATTATCCGAAGGTACTTCCCTCATTTTGCGGAAAGACAAAGCCAGTTTCTTTGCGGCTCCTATCGCTGTGATACGGGTAAAGAACTTCAAAGAGGCCAACGACACCGGATTCAACTTCGGAAACACAAAATCCGGATGAAGAAACAGGTACTGATGTGCTATACAAACCATCAATGCTTTCGGACGGCAAAACAGATAAGTCAGCCCCGTCAGCAATTCATAGAAGTTTACTACCACATCAGCACCTGTTTCCTTTATCATACGGTTGATATAATGAATACTTGCCGCATATTTATGCAACCGGAAAAGATTATATCCGACACTGCTAAGCAGATTGACCTGCTTATTCTTTGCTGAAGGCAGGAAGTTCGGACTTTCGAACGGATAAACTGGCACACCTATTTTCTCCGTAAAGAAGGACGGCAGTTTACGTGCCGGGCTCTTGCCAACCAGTACACCTACCACCTGATGCCCTTCATCCGTTAATTTTCCCCGCAAAGACAAAGCTTGGGTAAGATGTCCACGCCCTTCTCCCTGAATGATAAAAAGTATTTTCATATTACCTCAGCATAAAGTTCATTGGAAGGCGCAGCCTCCACGTTTCCATAGACAGCTTTATCATAATGAATGATGCTCCACTCTCCTTGTTCATTTTCGACCAGTGCAGTCATACTCTCCACCCAATCGCCGGAATTCAGATAATGAACAGAGCCATACCATACGTTTGCCGCCTGATGAATATGTCCGCAAATAATACCGTCCAGTTTCTTTGCTTCCGCCAGCGTCACCAGTTCCTTTTCAAAATCGGAGATATAGGAAACGGCACTTTTTACTTTATGCTTTACATGTTGCGCCAGGGAGAAATAAGGTTTTCCCTGTTTTTCCCGTTTCTGGTTATATATTTTATTCAGCCAAAGCAGAAAAGTGTACCCCATATCCCCCAGCATGGCAAGCCAGCGCATATGGGAAGTCACCGTATCGAATATATCGCCATGAGTAACCAGATAGCGTTTGCCGTGGCTGTTCAACAGATAATCTTTTACAATGGTAAGATTTGAAAAAGAGAATGGAACCAGTTTATCGAGAAAATCATCGTGGTTTCCACGGATATAGACAATCTCTGTACCCTGTTTCTCCATCATTTTCATAAGTACTTTGAAGAAATCCGTTTGTTGCTGTTTCCAGCGGCGTCCGGATTTTTGCAGTTGCCAGCCATCGATAATATCTCCATTCAGTATCAGACGGCCGCAGTTTACATGTTTAAGGAAATTCGTTACTTCCTCGGTTTTCGAATGTTCCGAACCAAGGTGGATGTCCGAAAGGACAATAGTAGGATAGTACTTTCTAAATTTCATGTTCTTCGTATTAACACACTACAAAAGAACATACTTCATATTACGGAGATACGACAAGCGGATGAAAAACCTCTTTCATATCTCCGGGATTAAAAACACTTTATCCGTCCGTTCACACAATATGGACGTACAATAAAAAGGCCACTCCTTCACAGGAGCAGCCAATTTTCAATTTATAGAAAATCCAAATCAATCTTCTGCCTGAGAAGCCTCGTATGCTTTCAACAGCTTTTCCTGAACATCGGAAGGAACCAGCTCGTAAGCTGCAAACTTCATTGTAAATGAAGCACGTCCACCGGTGATGGAACTTAAAGAGGTTGAATACGAAGACATCTCTTTCAAAGGTACTTTAGCCAGCAGCTTTTCGTAACCTTTCTCACTGTTCATACCCATGATTATGGCACGACGTCCCTGCAAATCGCTCATTACGTCGCCCAGATAATCTGCCGGAACAGAAACCTCTACATCATATACAGGTTCCAGGATTTTAGGACCGGCTTCTTTAAAGGCTGTACTGAAGGCATTACGTCCAGCCAGCATAAATGAAATTTCATTACTGTCTACCGGGTGCATCTTTCCATCGTAAACAATGATGCGCACGTCGCGGGCATATGAACCGGTCAACGGACCCTGTTCCATACGTGCCATGATACCTTTCAGAATAGCAGGCAAGAAACGGGCATCAATGGCACCACCCACAATACTGTTTATAAATACCAGTTTGCCGCCCCATTCCAACTCTACAGTCTGGGTATCACGTACGCTGATTTTGTATTCCTGTCCACCGAAACGGTACATATCCGGAGCCGGCATGCCTTCGTAATACGGTTCGACAATCAGATGAACTTCACCAAACTGTCCGGCACCACCGGATTGTTTCTTATGCCGATAGTCTGCACGCGCCGCTTTCGTGATTGTTTCACGATATGGGATTTTCGGTTCCAGAAATTCGATTGGCAATTTATCGTTATTTTCAATTCTCCATTTCAACGTACGGAGATGGAATTCACCCTGACCCGAAATAATTGTCTGTTTCAATTCTTTAGACTGTTCAACCATCCATGTCGGGTCCTCTTCGCGCATGCGGAACAGAATTTCCATCATTTTTTCCGAATCTGCCTCATTTACCGGCTTCACAGCACGGCGATATTTCGGATCCGGATACTTAATAAAGTCAAAACGATAGTTGCAACCTTTGCCATTCAAGGTATTACCACGACGTACGTCTTTCAGTTTCACAGTAGCACCGATATCTCCGGCTACCATTTCGGATACTTCCGTACGGGTCTGTCCTGCCACGGAGAACAACTGTGCAATACGTTCTTTTGAACCACGGTCTGCATTCAATAAATCATCCCCTGCTTTTACTTTTCCTGAGATTACTTTGAAATAAGAAACCTGTCCGATATGAGGTTCTACAGTAGTCTTAAAGAAGAACAGGCTGGTAGGACCATTGGAGTCCGGAGTAACTTCAACACCTTCGGTTGTAACCAAACGCGGCATTTTATCCGTACAAGGAACTACATTGCCGAGGAATTCGAGCGTACGGCGAACGCACATATCACGACCGGCACATACACAGAATACGGGGAACATACCACGGATAACCAAACCGGCACGAATACCGGCACGCATATCGTCTTCACTCAATGTACCTTCTTCGAAGAATTTTTCCATCAGCATGTCATCGTTTTCTGCCGCAGCTTCCACCAATGCTTTATGGAGTTCCATTGCTTTGTCCATTTCTTCGGCAGGGATTTCCAATACATCAGGAACACCACCTTCCGGTTTCCAGCGGTACATTTTCATTTTCAATACATCGACAACCGCATTGAAAGAAGCACCGGTTGAAACCGGATATTGGATAGGCACCACCTTGCTGCCATACATATCTTTCAGCTGAGCAATTGTTCCATCGTAGTCAGCCTTATCGTTATCCAACTGATTGACAACAAAAATAACCGGTTTATGGAATTGTTCCGTATACCTGAACTGGTTGATTGTTCCTACTTCCACCCCATATTGAGCATTCAGTACCATCAATGCGGTATCCGTAACATTCAAAGCGGAAACAGCACCTCCGATAAAATCGTCAGAACCCGGACAATCTATGAAATTAAGCTTTCTATCCTGCCATTCTACACTGAAAACGGTCGAGAATACCGAGTAACCATACTCCTTCTCAACCGGGAAATAATCGCTCACTGTATTTCCCGCATCTACAGTACCGCGACGTTTTATAACTCCACCCTCGTAAAGCATCGCTTCAGCGAGAGTGGTTTTCCCAGAGCCCGAACTTCCCAAGATTGAGATGTTCTTAATTTCATTTGTTTGGTATACTTTCATGATATCAAGGTATTTTATGTTTAACAATAATATCTATTCACAAACTTTCCGTTCATGAGCCCGCAAATTAGAGATTGTGCAGGAGAAAAACAATTATGGGCCGACTGTTTGAGAACTATGTTCTTTAACAGTCAACCCATAAAATACCTTAAATTTAGGAAGATAGACAGGTTATCCGCAATGGAAATAACGTGTTACCAATTCCAGCATGCCTTCCGGGTCATTTTTTAAATCCTCACGCAAGGTCAAGTCATTATAATCTTTCAACTTTTTAATAATGCCATCGATCATGCTCGGACTAAATACTTTGTATTGTTCGAAAACGGCACGCTGTTTCTGCAAACGTTCTGCGGAAGCCATACAACTATCCGGCAGTTGATCCAAAGATTTCAGACGGTCTTTATTTTCATCCTGATGGATATTTACATTTACATACGTCTTTTCGGCAACTTCCAGTGCATCCGGAATTTCAAAACCATGACGGCAGGCTACAGCCAATCCGGCAAGTAGCTGGTACAAGTCGGCAGAACCATCCGGCGAACGCATTTCTACGGTTTGTTTTTGAGTCGTATCGTAATGGCTATCTTTTTCCAACGGATTCGCCAATGCACACATATCTTTCTTTGCAGCCCATCCGAGCGGCACACGTACCAATACGGAACGGTTCCGGTCGCCCCAACAAATATTAGTAGGAGCTTCCTGATGAGGTACCAGACGGAAATAAGAAGTCGGATTGGTATTACCGAATGCAGTAATAGACGGAGCCAGCTTCATCATTCCTGCAATCGCCTTACGTGCCGTTTCCGACAATACACCGTTTGCCAGCATCTGGTTCTTGCCGTCTTTCATAATACGCATATGAACGTGCAAGCCCGAACCGGCTTTACCTGCCGTAATTTTAGGAGCAAACGTGATATCCAATCCATATTCATAGGCCAGGTTACGGATTACCCATTTGGCAATCATCAACTGGTCTGCTGCATCTTCTACCTTCGTCGGTAAAAACTCAATTTCATTCTGCTCATATACTTTTCCATTCAAAGTAAAATTACCAACTTCGGAATGACCGTATTTTATCTGCCCGCCAGCCTGTGCGATATACTGCATACATTGCGTACGGAACTGGTTAAACTTGGCATATGGTCCGGATTCGTGATAGCCACGCTGATCTGTTGCCGGGAACAGTTCTTCTTCGTCGGATATTACATAATATTCAAGTTCTCCCATCGCTTCAAATTCCATTCCTGTTACTTCGGTGAAAGCCTTGCTTGCCTTATACAAAGTATACTCAGGAGAACTTTCCAGCGGTTCGCCGTCTTTATTAAAGAAGGAACACAGCATGCTCAAAGTCGGAATTTCTGCGAACGGGTCAATAAAAGCCGTACGGAAACGAGGTATTACATACAGGTCGCTACTTCCCGCTTCGATAAAAGAAAAAAGGCTGGAGCCATCCACACGTTCTCCACAAGTCAGGATTGCATCCAGGTATGCGGCATTATTTATTACAAAGTTCAACGTTTTCAGGCGGCCGTCGCCAGCCGGATACATAAAATTGACCATGCGGATACTATTTTCTTCTATATAAGAAACAATATCGGCTTTAGTAAATTCACAAGAGGGTTTCTGGAGAGCTGCAACCAATAAGTTTGCATTCATTTTAAGTTCATCTTTCATACCTTTCACTTTTTGATAATAGATCGGATTAACATTTTTATTTGATTGCGCCAAAGATAAACAGTTTCCCCATACAACATTCAGATTATTCATAAAAATAAAAAGTTCAGCGATATTTAACAATCTGACAGGTTATGGGCAAAGATTCCCCTTCCGGACTGGAATAATTTATCATTCATAGTTATGATTTTTCTAAACCATAACTATGATTTTCTAAAACCATACTTATGATTCCCCAAAACACAACTACAAATAAAAACTACCGGACCGGCCCGGAGTAAACAAATCGTCTAAGAACTTTTTTAAATCTCTTGCATATTAAAAATATTATCCTACCTTTGCACCCGCAATACGGAAGTAGCTCAGTTGGTAGAGCACTGGTCTCCAAAACCAGGTGTCGGGAGTTCGAGCCTCTCCTTCCGTGCTTACGTTAAAAAAAACAGCAAGAATTCTCTCCTCTTCCAATTATTTGGATTTTAATAATTCCGAAGCTTGTTCTCCAAAAACAATTTTAAGTATCTGGTCTTTTTTTTCCGGGTCTAATTTTATTTGTAACACAGCCTCCGTTATAACCTCTCCCCCTTTGGTAAGCGTGTATTTGTCCGGAAATGTAATAATATCGACTACAGACACCTGCAATACCTTTGCAATCTGCAATAAAGTATTATACTTAAGTTCTCTTTCGCCGGACATGATAAGGCTTAATCCAGCTTGTTTCATTCCAATCTGGGCTGCCAGGTATTCCTGCGAATAACCTTTGTTTCTTCGTATTGTATCTATATTCTCTAAGATGTTATTCATACGGGCAATTTAACAATTGTAGCTAAAAAAAATTAATATATAATGCAATAATTTATTTCATTTATTTTTGCACATATAACATTTTGTAATATATTTGCAGCATTGAATAGTGAAAAACTATTAACGAGGCTTGTGGTTTACCGCCATGAATAGAATTAGAGACAGATTCAAGTGTTTACCTCAAATTATTTTGAGTATGAGACGAAGTACGATTAATTATTTAATCAAGAGGGCAAGTATATTAATGCTTGCTTGTCTTGCGTATTCAATCCGGACAAAACCTCTCATAGAGACCTCCTGAAACAAGTTGCCTCTCATAACAAAACTGTTTATCCAATGTTCATTTATTCAATCAATTTTCACAAACAAAATTCACAAAAACAATCTCTCTCATTATAAACACCTAATTAACACAAACAGCAATGGTAACATAATTTTAAAATTCAAAATTCACTTGGACGGATACGTCCTCTATGTTTTTTAACCTTATATTCATTAATAACACAAAGAGTATGGAAGAATCTTTTAAGAAAAGCACACTCACTAACAATCGCGGGACATGCCACCTATTCAGGATGTTGACCTTACTGCTCCTCGCGCTATGTACAACCACAGTGTTTGCCCAGCAAAAAACAATCAAAGGGACTGTTGTCGACGCCAACGGCGAACCCTTAATCGGTGTAAACGTATCTGTAAAAGGTACTACAATCGGTATTATTACCGATATGGATGGTAAATACAGCCTGGAAATACCGGCTAATGCAACACTCGTATTTTCTTATATCGGATACCAGCCCCAGGAAATTGCGGCAGGAAACCAATCATCTATTAATGTAACGCTAAAAGAAGACACTCAAAAACTGGATGAAGTAGTAGTTGTCGGTTACGGCACACAGAAAAAGGTTACGGTTACCGGTTCTGTTGCCAGCGTAACAGGTGATGAACTACTTGCCTCTCCTACTACCAACCTGACAAACGGCATGGTAGGACGTATGCCGGGTGTTATCGGTTTCCAGACAGCCGACGAACCGGGCGGCGGCGGTACAACAATCCGTATCCGCGGTACAAACTCATTAGGCAGCAAGGACCCGCTGGTTGTAATCGACGGTATCCCCGACCGCGATGGCGGTATGAACCGTATTAATCCGAATGAAATTGAAACAATATCCGTTTTGAAAGACGCCTCTGCAGCCATCTACGGAGCCCGTGCAGCAAACGGTGTAATTTTGATTACGACAAAACGAGGCAAAGAAGGTAAACCGACCGTGTCTTTCAATGCCAGCGGCGGTTTCTCACAACCCAGCCGTTTACCGAAAATGTGTAACGCTTTCGAATATGCAACCATGATGAATGAAATCAACCCGGGCACATACAGCCAGGATGATTTAACAAAGTTCCAGGACGGTAGCGATCCTTGGGGACATCCTAATACGGACTGGTTTGATACGGTATTGAAAAACGCTTCTCCTTTATACCGTGCCGACGTTGGGGTAAGCGGCGGTACTGAAAAAGTAAAATATTATGTCAACCTGGCTGCTAATGGTGAAGACGGTTTATATAAAAACTCGGCAAACCGCTACGACCAGTTCAGCTTGCGTACCAACCTGGATATAAAAACGAGCAAATATGTAAGTTTCCAGATAGGAACAACGGCCCGTATGGAAAATACCCAGTATCCGGCAAAAAGCGCAGGTGATATTTTCGCCGGTATCCGACGCAGCAAACCGACACAGCCGGCATTCTGGCCTACCGGAGAACCGGGACCGGATATCGAACGTGGCGATAACCCGGCCGTAACCTGTACGGATTATGCCGGATTCGACAAACAAAAGAACTACTATATCCAGAACAACGCCTCTGTAAATATCCAGATACCCTGGGTTGAAGGTTTGAGTTTGCGTGGTAATGCTTCTTATGACGTACATTTCTACAACAGAAGATTATTTAAAAAACCGATCGTCCTTTACTCATGGGATAATATACATGAAGACAGTTCCGGTCTGAGCGGTGCCAAGCGCTGGATCGAAGAACCTGAGTTAACAAGAGAACATTCAGACCAAACAGACTGGATGGTGAATGGCCTGATCGATTATAACCGTACTTTCGGCAAACACAACATTGGCATTACGGTTGGTGTGGAAGCCCAGAAAAAACATAAGCAATATACGGATGCCTATCGTAAAGGTTTTATCTCCGACTTAAACCCCGAACTGAGCCTGGGCTCGGATGAAGGACAAAGAAACTCCGGTTATTCATGGAAAGAAGCACGCTTAAACTATTTCGGACGTGTATCTTACAATTTTATGGAACGTTATTTATTTGAATTCGTATGGCGTGCCGACGGTTCTTACCGCTTTCCTAAGAACAAACGCTATGGATTCTTTCCTGGCGTATCTGTTGCATGGCGTGCATCCGAAGAAAACTGGTGGAAAGAGAATATCCGTTTTATCGACTACTTCAAACTACGTGCTTCCGTTTCACAGACAGGTAACGATGCACTGCTGGACTCCAATAACAATTATGACCGTTCCATTCAATACCTGAACACATACGGATTTACAACCTACGGTTCCATTTTCAACGGAACAGAACAAAAACGTTTGTATCCGACACGTACCCCGAACCCCAATATTACCTGGGAAGTAGGAACGACTTACAATGTCGGTATGGATTTCAAATTCCTGCAAAACCGTTTAAGTGTAGAAGCCGATGCTTTTTACCATAAACGTACCCATATGCTGATTTCGAGAAATGCTTCTTTACCGGAAATAACAGGTATCACTCTTCCGAAAGAAAATATCGGAGAGATGTGCAACCGGGGTATGGAAATGCTGGTAAGCTGGAACGACAGAGCCGGGAATGTAGATTACTATGCATCATTTAACATGACTTATGCGAAAAATAAGATTTTATTCTGGGATGAAACGCCGGGGATTCCTTCTTATCAGGAATCGACAGGCATGCCGGTTGGTGCTAACCTGTATTATGTAGCCGATGGAATCTTCCACAACCAAGCAGAAATCAACAGCTATCCAACCTGGGGCGAAGAACAGGATAAAGACGGTAAACCGATTCTGGATGCCAACGGAAACAAGAAAACATCAGCCGTTCCCGGAGACATCCGTTTCCGCGATGTGAATGGCGACGGCAAAATCGATGCAGACGACCGTGTACGTTCAGACAAGACCGATGAACCTCGTTTCGTAGCCGGTATCACATTAGGAGCAAGTTGGAAAGGATGGGACATCATGGCTTTATTTCAGGCCGGTTTAGGCGGGCAAATGTATATCCAGACATGGTCTGGCACAATCGGTAACTTCCTGAAACGTTATTACGACGAACGCTGGACACCGGAAAATCCGGATGCAAACGGTCCGCGTACCTACGAACGTGAAAATCAATATTGGGTAAGTCCGTCCAACAACAATACTTACTTCCTGAAAAATGCAGATTACCTGCGTTTGAAAAATGTTGAACTGGGCTATACTTTCAATCTGGATGCTTTGAAAAATGTGGGCTTCTCCAAATTACGCCTGTATACAAACGCTTCCAACATCTTTACTATCGACGGTATTAAAGATGCAGACCCGGAACAGAGAAACAAAGACTTATCCTCTTATCCGCTGAGACGAGTTATTAATTTTGGTGTTCAAGCAACCTTCTAACAGAGTAAATTATGAAAAAGACATTTAAATATATATGCCTTGCGGCAACATTAGGATTAACGGTATCCATGAACTCCTGTTCCGATTTCATGGATTTAAAACCGGAAGACCAGTATGCAGAAGATGCCGTATGGTCGGATGCCGGTCTTGTACAGGCAGTGGTAAACGATATTTATGCTTACATTGTCCATGGCTCGGAAGAATCCAACACTTCCGCTTTAACTGATGATGCTTACTTTACCCATGATTATGGCATGAAAGCAATCAACGAAGCCACCGTTTCGGGTAGCGACCTCCGTTGGTATGATGACGACAAATGCCCGTTCAAATGGTATAATGCTTACAAAGGGATTTATCGTACCAACCTGTTTTTGGAAAATATAGATAAAGTTCCGGAAAAAGTCGGTTACAATTTAAAAATCATGAAAGGTGAGGTTCTTTTTCTACGCGCTTACCTGTATACAGAACTGGTAAGAGGTTTTGGCGGGGTTCCTTTGGTTGATAAAACTTATTCCATAGAAGAAGCTTCCCAATTAAGCCTTCCCCGCAGCAATATGGCAGATTGCCTGGACTTTATTTTAAAAGATATAGAAAATGCGATTCCATTGCTTCCCGAAACAGCAGATCCGGGACGTGCTACCCAAGGGGCAGCAAAAGCACTGAGAGCCCGTATCCTGCTGCATGTTGCCAGTCCGTTATTTGCAGACCGCTCTGTCAACACATTGGAATGCAACCAATACAATGGAGATCGTAAAAAGCTGTACGAACAGGCAAGAGATGCAGCAAAAGAAGTTATCGGCCTGAAAAATTATACTCTTGTTGATTGTAATGCGAATACCATCATGGAAATTGCGGATAAATACCACGACATTTCTTTGACTAACAATTCGGAATCTATCTTCTACAAACAATTCATCAATAAAGATGTGGATGACAGTAACGTTCGTAACCGCGCAGCTCAATGCCACGGGCCTAACGGTTACCACAACTGGGGAGGCGTTACACCGACAAACGATCTGGTTATGTCTTTCGAAATGGAAGATGGCACAATCAACAACTCCATGTTGAAAATAGAAGAAACGACCACAAAAAACCCGTACCTGAACCGTGAACCTCGCTTCTATGCGACTATCGGTTATGATGGATTGGAATGGGGACGTCCACGTCCATCCGATGCGGCAGCATTCGACCCGACTCCACTGGGTACTTTACAAATGGGATTCTATGAATCTCCGGATGGCAGTGATATTAAAGCACCTGTCGCTTACGATAAACAAGGCAATCCGACAAAAGAAATCACATTTAAAGGGGTTAATGGCGTAGACACCCGTAAATCTTCTATCGAAAACTGGAATGGTTCCGTTACCGGCTATGTCGAAAAGAAACTGATAGACACCAAATTCAATGCCACCGAACATAACTGGCAAACAGCCACCTACCCATACATCCGCTTGGCTGAAATGTATTTAATTGCAGCAGAAGCATGTATCGAATTAAACGAATTGGATGATGCGGCCGATTTTCTGGATGATTTGCGCGGACGCATCGGACGCCCGGATACAAAAACCACACTGACTAAGCGCGGACAAGCATTCGACCAGGAAAATATGCGTAAATTCCTCCAGCGTGAACGCCGCTCCGAACTGGCATATGAAAACTCCCGCTATTATGATATCCGTCGCTGGATGATCGCCCCGAACGTGATTCGCGAAGTAACAGGTATCGCAATCGTTGCACGCCTGAAACAAGGACAAAGTTCCAAATTACCTTATATCCATGATGAAAAGAAATGGGATTACACCTATTATGTAACCGATTTATCTTTCCGTGAAACACGCAAATGGGACAACAAACTATACTTTGCACCTATCAAACGTGACGAAATCAAACGTAATACGGCAATAAAGCAAAATCCGGGAATGGAATAATGCAATAAGACCCTGAAACAGAAGAACCAGGTTTACGGACAACGCGGATTGGACGGATTAAGACGGATAAGAATAATTTTAAAATCCGTTCTAATCCGCCCAATCTGAGGTCATCCGCATACCTAGTTCTTCGATTCATCCAAACTATCATTCAAAATCAAATATCTTCTTTTTTCTTTTTCCACCACATTATCCTCCTGTCTCAAATTTGAGATAATGTTTCACTTTTTCCCGAAAATGATGCAATCTGCTCTCTTTCCGCTTTAAAAGAGAAAATAATCAAAACAAAAGGTATGTACATATTTCCTTATTTTGTAATTTTGAACCAACACAACGGAGGCTTACAACTACAACAGTTATATTTTTAAGCCCTCAATTCACTAAAAATTTAATATATCATGAAGAACAGAAAGTTAAGAATGGGAATGGTAGGCGGAGGTAGCGACGCTTTTATCGGAGCAATCCATCGCAGAGCCGCTTTTATGGACAACCAGATCGAATTAGTTTGCGGATGTTTCAGTATCGATCCTGAAATTTCTAAAAGCTCAGGGCTTTCCTATTTCTTACCGGAAGATAGAATCTACAGTTCCTATCAGGAAATGTTTGAACATGAAATGACTCTGCCGGAAGATGAACGAATGGACTTTGTTACCATAGTAACTCCCAACCGGTGGCATTTCGAACCTGCTATGATGGCTCTTGAAAGAGGCTTCCATGTCGTAGTAGATAAACCGATGACTTTTTCACTTGAAGAAGCCAAACTCCTCCAACAAAAAGTAGAAGAAACCGGGCTGGTACTGGCTCTTACCCATGTATATTCGGCATATCCTGCCGTAAAAGAAGCGAAAGCACGTATTGCAAACGGCGAACTGGGCAAACTACGCCGGGTATACGTTGAATATACCCAGGGATGGCTGTCCGACCGCATAGAGTTGCAAGGTGGAAATAATGCCGGCTGGCGTACAGACCCGAAACGTTCGGGCAAAGCAGGCTGCATAGGCGATATCGGTACGCATGCCTGGCACCTGAGCGAATATATTACCGGACTGAAAGTACAAGAATTATGTGCCGAACTGAAAGCATTCGTTCCCGGACGTCCTATTGATGATGACGGAGCGGCTTTCCTGCATTATGAAAATGACGTAACCGGCGTATTGACGGCAACACAAATCGGAGCAGGAGAAGCAAACAACATCCGTATCCGCGTATACGGAGAAAAGGGTGGACTGGAATGGCGGCAGATGGAACCGAACACATTGACACTGAAATGGTCCGACCGTCCAACCGAAGTTCTTAATATAGGCAATAACGGCTATCTGAGCGAACAAGCGCTATGGAACACCCGGACACCTGCCGGACATCCGGAAGGATTTATTGAAGCATTCGCCAATATTTACAGAAACTTTGCCCTCACTGTCATGGCAATTAAAAAAGGAGAAAAACCTTGTGATAATTGTCTGGATTTCCCGACTGTATACGACGGGGTAAGAGGTATGCAATTTGTTGAAACCATGGTTGAAGCAGGATACAACAATGACGTAAAATGGCAAAAATGGGTTGAATAACAATTCTCTATAAACAAACACATATGAAACTAAACTTACTTGTATGCGGTTTGTCCCTACTGGGAACGACTGCATTTGCTCAAAACAACGAATGGCGAGACCCGAATGTGAATGAAATCAACAGGGCTCCCATGCACGCCAATTATTTTGCTTACAAAAATGAAAACAGCGCGCTAAAGGGCTGTAAAGAATCATCTGAGAATTTCATGACTTTAAACGGTACATGGAAATTCAACTGGGTGAAAAATGCAGATATGCGTCCTACAGACTTTTATAAGGTAAATTTCAATGATAAAGGATGGGGTACTATGAAAGTGCCCGGACTTTGGGAATTGAACGGATATGGCGACCCTATTTATGTAAATGTAGGTTATCCATGGAGGAGCCAGTTTAAGAACAATCCTCCGGAAGTACCTGTAGAAAACAACCATGTAGGCTCCTACAGAAAAGAAATCATAATCCCTGCAGATTGGAAAGGCAAAGAAATCTTTGCCCATTTCGGTTCGGTTACATCCAATATGTATCTATGGGTAAACGGACAATTTGTAGGTTATAGTGAAGACAGCAAACTGGAAGCGGAATTCAATCTGACCAAATACCTGAAACCGGGTAAAAACCTGATTGCTTTCCAGACTTTCCGCTGGTGTGATGGTACTTACCTCGAAGACCAGGACTTCCTCCGTCTATCCGGTGTCGGACGCGACTGTTATCTGTATGCCCGTAATCCGAAATATATACAGGATATCCGGGTTACTCCTGATTTAGATGCACAGTATAAAGATGCTACTCTGAACGTTGCTTTAAATATTAAAGGCAATGGAACAGTAGACTTAAAACTTCTCGATAAAGCAGGAAACTCTGTCGCAACATCTTCTGTAAAAGGTTCAGGAAAAGTGACAACAGAAATGGCAGTTTCCAATCCATTGAAGTGGACAGCCGAAACCCCTGATTTATACACACTGGTTGCTACATTTAAAGATGGCAACAACATTTCGGAAGTTATTCCCGTAAAAGTAGGTTTCCGCAAAATAGAACTGAAAAATGCACAAATCCTTGTCAACGGGCAACCGGTTCTGTTCAAAGGGGCAGACCGTCACGAAATGGACCCGGACGGTGGTTATGTCGTTTCACCGGAACGCATGATACAGGATATCAAGGTGATGAAAGAATTCAATATCAATGCAGTCCGTACCTGTCATTACCCGGATAATAACTTATGGTATGACCTGTGCGATGAATATGGCATTTATCTGGTGGCAGAAGCAAACGTCGAATCTCATGGAATGGGATACGGAGACCAGACACTGGCTAAAAATCCGTCCTATGCCAAAGCACATCTGGAACGCAACCAGCGTAACGTACAGCGTGGTTACAACCATCCGTCTATCATCTTCTGGTCATTAGGTAACGAAGCTGGTTTCGGTCCTAACTTCGAAGCTTGTTATAAATGGATTAAGAACGAAGATAAAAGCCGTGCCGTACAATATGAACAAGCCGGGACGAACGAGTTCACTGATATTTTCTGTCCGATGTACCGCAACTACAAAGACAGTGAAGAATATTGTAAAGGAAACATAGATAAACCGCTTATCCAATGTGAATATGCACATGCCATGGGTAATTCGGAAGGTGGCTTCAAGGAATACTGGGATTTGGTCCGTAAATATCCGAAATACCAGGGCGGATTTATCTGGGACTTTGTCGACCAGTCTTTACGCTGGAAAAATAAAGACGGCGTTCCTTTCTATGCATACGGAGGCGACTGGAACCGTTATGACGCATCCGACAACAACTTTATGGACAACGGACTGATCAGTCCCGACCGTAAACCGAACCCTCATATGTATGAAGTAGGCCATATCTACCAATCCATCTGGGTAACTCCTTCCGATTTGGCTAACGGTGTTGTAAATGTATATAATGAAAACTTCTTCCGTAACCTGAATAATTACTATTGCGAATGGGAATTACTGGCAAATGGAGAAGTGCAGCAAACCGGAATGGTTAAAGACCTGGAAGTTGCCCCGCAACAAACCCGCTCCGTCAAATTGAATTATTCTACAGACGGCATTTGCAAATGCAAAGAATTGCTGCTGAACGTTGCATTTAAACTGAAAAAAGCAGAGCCACTGCTTCCTGCCGGATTTACGGTAGCTAAAAATCAGCTGGTTGTTCGCCCATATAAAGCTAAAGAACTGGACATCCGGAACAAACAGGAAACAAATATTGCCACAGTTGCTCCAACAATAAAGGATAATGATGTTAATTACCTGATTGTTGAGGGAGAAGACTTCCGTATCGATTTTGGCAAACACGACGGTTTCCTGAGCAGATATGATGTAAATGGCATGGCGATGCTGAAAGAAGACGGCAAACTGACTCCGAACTTCTGGCGTGCTCCAACCGATAACGACATGGGTGCAAACCTGCAGAACGTATATGCGGCATGGAAACAACCGGGACTCAAACTGCAATCGCTTACAGGCAAAACCGAAAATGATATGGTGACTGTAAATGCAGAATATACAATGGATGCCGTAAAAGCAAAATTGTATCTGACTTACGTTATTAACAATGAAGGAACAGTAAAAGTAACCCAGAAAATGGTAGCAGACAAGTCAGCCAAAGTGTCCGATATGTTCCGTTTCGGTATGCAAATGCAAATGCCTAAAGATCTGGAACAAATTAAATATTACGGAAGAGGACCGGTTGAAAACTATTCCGACCGTAATAACGTAACGGATCTGGGACTTTATACACAGACCGTATCGGAACAATTCTATTCATATATCCGCCCGCAAGAAAACGGAAACAAAACAGATATCCGCTGGTGGAAACAAATGAATAAGGGAGGAAATGGATTAATGTTTATTGCAGAAGCTCCATTCTCTGCATCTGCCCTACATTATTCCATCGATTCATTGGATGACGGAATGCAGAAAGATCAAAGACATTCCGAACTGGTACCTCAGGTCGATTACACAAATATGTGTATAGACAAAGCTCAAATGGGGTTAGGATGTATTACCAGCTGGGGCACACTGCCACTGGAACAATACCGCCTGCATTACGGAGACTATGAATTTTCATTCATTATGAAACCGATTCAGGCCAACTTCTAATGTTTAAATAGAATAAATAAAAATCCAAATTACCGGATGCTGACAATATACAAAATTGATAAGCCGACATAAGTTTTTAATTTATAAAAATTTAATCTGCATTGTCAGTATCCGGTAATATAAAAAACAAGGAAGTCTGCTTTTGTAATAACTGGTAAAAAAGTATAATCGAACAACATATTTCGTTAAATAGACTATGCTACCTTTTATTTTATAAACAAAAACAGTACTTTTATTGCCGATTTTTAAATCTGTAAATCTAATTCAAGACTAATCGTAAATCAGTTTACCATAGAATAAGATGACTAATAACAATGCCTCTAATCGTTATTCTTTTGATAAAAAAAAGAACTTTTTTAAGGGAAAAACCTTTATTCTTCTGCTTGGACTCATTTTAGGAGCAGGCGCAATGATTGCCATATACCAGACTACCGTATATTTTTCTTCTGATGAATCTTGTATGATATGCCATGTGCATCCGCATGTGGAAGACAGCTGGAAATTATCGAAGCACGTAAATAACGGAAGTGGTGTAAAAACACATTGCGTAGCATGTCATCTTCCGCCCCAACAGGATACATGGGATTACTATACGGCTAAAGCCAAATTAGGATTTAAGGATGTGTGGTCTTATCTGACCAAAGACAGTGCGGATTTCGACTGGAATGTAAAATCCGAATTGGAGCATGCCGTTAAATACATACCGAATAAATCTTGCGTGGAATGCCATCAGAACTTATTTCCCGAAGGAATAACGCAGGACGGTATCACTGCCCACCTTTATTACGATGAAAACGAAAAGAAATTAGACTTGCAATGTATCAGTTGCCATCTGGATGCCGGACATTACAATCCGAACTACAACCACTCCAAAATGGTTGGTGTACCGGGAGCTGCTGCACAGACAAGTATCGACACCAGCAAATTTTTCAAAGAACCTGCGGTTATAACCTCTTTTTCCAATTATACGGAACAGATACCGGGAACAGCCGTTTCTTTCAAAATGGTAGCAATCCCCGGCGGAACCTTCAAAATGGGTAGCTCTGAAAAAGAACCGTTCCATAAAGCCGATGAAAGCCCGGTTCGCGATGTAACACTCAGCCCGTTCTTCATGGCCGAAGTGGAAGTAACCTGGGATCAATACTGGGCATTTTACGGCAACACAATGAGTGAAGGACGTACTCCTCCCGAAAAAATCTATGCAAATAATAGCAACCCGAATGTAGATGCCATATCCGGTCCTACTCCACCGTTCGGATTCCCAGACCAGGGATGGGGTGGCGGCGACCGTCCGGCTATTACGATGACTCACTATGCTGCAGAAACATTCTGCCAATGGCTATCCAAGAAAACAGGTAAAAAATACCGTCTTCCGACAGAAGCTGAATGGGAATATGCAGCACGCGGAGGTAAAGAAACCCCTTATTTCTTTGCCGGTAATCCGAAAGATTTTTCAGACCAAGGCTTCTGGCGCAAGTTCTTTGATGCTAAAACCGACAGTATCAGTTCTTATGTCATCTACAGCAAGAACAGCAAAAACAAAACTCAGGAACCGGGTAGCGTAAAGGCTAATCCGTTCGGTTTGAAAAACATGCTGGGTAACGTAATGGAATATTGTGCAGATAAATACAATCCGGAAGCTTATAGCAAAGGTGGAGACAAAGTAACGAATCCTTTGGTTACAGAAGGAACCGAATGGGTGGTACGTGGAGGTAACTACACTTCTGATGCAGCCGATGTCCGTTCTGCAGCCCGCGATTATACCAAACATGATGCATGGCTGAAAACAGACCCCCAACAACCGAAAAGTATCTGGTGGTATTCTGATATCCGCGGTATCGGTTTCCGTGTGGTTTGCGAACCCGATGCTTCATTAGGAGCTAAATAATAACCATAAACAGAGAAATCTACTAATAAAATATAGATACCTAATAATTAATATATCATGAAAAAAGAGAACAGTATCAGTAGAAGATCTTTTTTAAAGAGTTCAGCAATGGCCGGTGCACTGGGTGCTATCGGTGGTGGTAGTGCAAGTGTTTTAACATCTTGTTCTGGCGGCGGTGCAGAAAACAGTACAAACAAACCGTTGAAAGAACCGGGAACTTATTATATTCCTGAATTGCCGGACAAAGCTGCAGACGGTAAAGAACTGAAAGCAGGTGTTATCGGTTGCGGTGGTCGTGGTTCCGGTGCAGCATTCAACTTCCTTGAAGCAGCCAACGGCGTTACAATCGTTGCTTTAGGTGATACATTCAAAGAAAGAGTGGACGGTCTGGCCAATGATTTGAAAGAAAAAGGTATCGACATTCCTGCTGATAAACGTTTTGTAGGACTGGATGCTTACAAACAGGTAATCGATAGTGGCGTCGATGTTTTGATTATCGCTACTCCTCCTGTATTCCGTCCTGTACATTTCCAATATGCCGTAGAAAAAGGCAAACATTGTTTCCTCGAAAAACCGATTTGTGTTGACCCGGTCGGTTATCGTACAATCATGGCTACAGCCAAACAGGCACAGGCTAAAAACCTTTGCGTCGTAACAGGTACACAGCGTCATCACCAACGTAACTACGTTGAATCTTATAAGAAAATCATGGAAGGTGCTATCGGTGAAATTACCGGTGGTGTTGTTTACTGGAATCAAAATATGCTTTGGTTCAACGAACGCAAGCCGGGTTGGAGCGATTGTGAATATATGATTAAGGACTGGGTGAACTGGAAATGGTTATCCGGAGACCATATCGTTGAACAGCACGTTCACAATATCGACGTATTTACATGGTTCAGCGGATTGAAACCAGTAAAGGCTGTAGGTTTCGGTTCACGCCAGCGTCGTATCACCGGTGACCAGTATGATAACTTCAGCATCGACTTCACCATGGAGAACGGTGTACACATGCATAGTATGTCCCGCCAGATTGACGGTTGCGTAAATAACGTAAGCGAATTTATCCAGGGAACAAAAGGTTCATGGTCTACCGCCAACGATGAAACTGTAATCAAAGATAATGCAGGCAATATCATTTGGAAATACGACAAGGAAGCTGAAAAGAACGAACACCAGCAGAACAATCCGTACGTATTGGAACACGTAAACTGGGTAAACTGCATCCGTTCCAACAAACCGATCGAACAGGCTTCTGAAACTGCTATTTCAAACATGGCAGCAATCATGGGACGCGAATCCGCTTATTCCGGTGCAGAAACAACCTGGGAAGCAATGACAGCATCTCCTCTGGATTATACACCGAAAGACCTGAACTTAGGTAAGATGGATATGAGTACATTCACTGTTCCGGTTCCGGGTAAACCGCGTGACTGATGACAAATAAAGAATAAAAAGTTATGACATTAAATAGAAGAAACTTTTTAAGAACGACATTATCCGGTGCTGCTGTTGCTGTCGGAAGTACGGCACTTAGCGCTTGCGGGGCAAAACCGGCCTCAGAAGAGAAGTGTCCGGGCAAAGGCAAAAGTTGCTGCAACGGAAATGCCGAATTAAAGATTTCCTTCCAGGAAGGTATCGCTCCGGGCGAAACACTCAATGAAAAGCTGGACGTAATGGAAAAGCTGGGAGTTGTAGGGTTTGAACCGGGTGGCGGCGGACTTGGCGGACGTGTAAAGGAAATCAAAGAGGCTCTGAACGGACGCAACATTAAAGTTAGTGCTATCTGCGCCGGTTTTAAAGGCTTCATCCTTTCAACCGATCCGGCTATTCGCAAGCAGTGCATGGATACCATGAAGGAAATTATTGCTCCTGCCGGGGAACTGGGGTCAACAGGTGTAATTATCGTTCCCGCATTCAACGGACAAACCCCAGCATTGCCACATACACAGGAAACCCGCGACTTCTTATGCGAACAATTCAACGAAATGGGTAACTTCGCAAAGGAACACGGAACAACCGTTATTTTTGAACCGCTAAACAGAAAAGAAGCGTTTTACCTCCGCCAGGTAGCGGATGCAGCTTCTATCTGCCGCGATATCAATAATCCGGGCGTACGCTGTATGGGTGACTTCTGGCACATGACTTGGGAAGAAACTTCCGATATGGGGGCATTCCTTTCTGCCGGAGACTATTTGCAGCATGTTCATATCGCAAGCCGTAAACGCCGCAGCATGCCGGGCGAAGACGGTGAAGCCGATAACTATGTAAATGGCTTCAAAGGGTTGAAAATGCTTGGTTATAACAATTATATAAGTTTCGAATGCGGATGCCAGGGAGATCGTAATGTTCTTGTTCCTGCTGCTGTAGAACTTATACGTAAACAATGGGAAGAAGCATAAAAACATGCCTTTAGTATATCCTAATATGCAAATGAGTGAGGTGGTGGAGGAACACCCCTCACTCATTCCTGTCATTAACCGTTTTGGTATTCGCCTCGGACTGGGCGACAAATCGGTCAAAACAATCTGTGACGAATACGAACTGGATACGGATTTCCTCTTAACGGTAATCAATACTTTCCTGAACGAAGAATATTTTCCGGAAAAGAAGTTGCAGACATTCCATACTTCGCAGATTATAGACTATTTGAGAAAAACGAACCTGTACTACCAACGTTATCAGATACCCAACATAGAACGTCATCTCGGTTCATTCATATCCATGAGTACCCCGGGAAACAATACACTCAATCTGATTGGCAAATTCTTTTCTTCTTTCAAGGAAGAGTTAACGGGACGCATTGAAAAAGACGAACAGGTTTGGTTCCCTTATTGTCTTTCCCTTAGCGAAAAATTAAACAGCCATTCCGGAAACGGACAAAGAGAAACTCTTTGCCTCGGAACGGAACAGCGGACGGAAGATCCGATTGAAGCATTACTGGCCGACCTGAAGAGCATAATGGTCAAGCATCTTTCAGGGAATTACGATGAAAATTTATGTTATGCAGTCATCTTCTCAATCAGCAGCCTGGAGAAAGACATCAAACAGCATAACCGCATCCGGTATCGCATTCTGACCCCAATGGTTTCAGCCATGGAAAAACTTTGCATTTAATCCTGATCCAGATGCACAGGAACAAACAAATAGCGATTATACTGCCCGACACATTGCAAAGTATCGGATTACAAAATATCCTGACAGATTATTTCCCACCTGCAGAAGTCCATTGTTTCCCCACATTCGATGCATTTCTTCCGGTAAGCAACGACACATTCGATTTCTATTTTACCAATACGGACATCATGGTACTGAATACCGACTTTTTCCTTCCCCGGAAAAGTAAGACAATGGTACTGATAAACGGTCCGGAAGGCTCGGGAGGATTATCCGCTACCAACCATATTACTTTATACGCACCACAAGAGATTATTTTCGAGCAAATACATCAGATGCTCGAAAATGATAACGGGAACAATCCAACCGGAGAAAACAATAAAGAACTGTCTTCCCGCGAAACCGATGTACTGCAATTAATTGTAAAAGGAATTACCAACAAAGAAATTGCTGACAAGCTGAATATCAGCCTAAATACCGTCTTAACCCACCGAAAAAATATAACTGCCAAACTGGGTATCAAGACAGTATCCGGTTTAACTTTCTATGCAATTATGAACGGTATCATATCAGGAGATGATATCGAACTATAAACACCTCCACTTTATCTTCTAAAATCACTAGATGTAGTGATTGACTACCTTTATTATTTCACTTTCCTTTGCAATTATAAAATTCTAAATTAATACTTGATACGATGAGATTACACTACCTATGTCCTCTTACCATAGGTCTTTTGACTGGTTTACAAACAATTAATGCTGACAATGTAATTGTAAACGATACGATTAAGACTTATAATATTAACGAAATTGTAGTTACTTCTTCCACAAAAGAAACCAACGATCTGCGTTTGTTGCCAGGCTCAGTATCCATCTTATCACCACAAAGCATATCCAATCGGCAGATTGATGCGCTTAAAGATATCAGTGCATTCGTTCCCAACCTGTATATGCCGGATTATGGCTCCAAGATGACTTCGGCTATTTATATCCGTGGTATCGGAGCGCGAAGCAGTGGACAATCCATCGGACTTTATGTAGATAATGTCCCTTACCTGAATAAAAGTGCTTTCGATTTTGAATTGAACGATATTCAACGCATCGAAGTATTGCGCGGACCACAGGGTACGCTGTACGGACGTAATGCAATGGGAGGCATTGTAAATATCTATACACTCTCCCCCCTTACATACCAGGGGACTAAGCTGCAGGTTTCTGCCGGGAACTATGGAGCATTTAAAGCTAAGGCCTCCCATTACAATAAATTAAGCGACCGTGTAGGGATAGCAGTAGGCGGTTACTATGACCGGAACGATGGCTTTTTCATTAACGAATACAACCATACCCGAGCGGATATGGAACAATCGGCAGGCGGACATTTCAAACTGGATTGGATGATTACCGATGCCCTGAAAGCGCAATATTCCTTTAATTTCGATTATGTAGACCAGGGTGCTTTCCCGTATGGCCAGTATGATAAGGAAACCGGAGAGGTTGCTCCTATCTGCTTCAACGACCCGGCTTCTTACTGGCGTAGAATGTTGAATAACAGCCTTTACCTGGAATGGAAAAACAAGAACTTTATTTTCACCTCAACAACCGCTTATCAATATCTGAAAGATGATATGAAGATGGACCAAGACTATACCCGGAAATCTATTTTCACCCTGCATCAAGTTCAGAAACAATATGCATGGAGCCAGGAATTCGCTATCAAATCCAACCATAAAAAGAACTACCAATGGAGTTTCGGCGCTTATGGTTTTTATAATAGCCTGAATACGGACGGTCCGGTAACTTTTAAGGAAGATGGTATCAAAGACATTCTACAAAAAGCATTTGACGAAATCAAGATGCCCAAGCTCACGGTAAAAGGCGATAATAATCAAATCTATTTTCCCGGGAATTTCGATACTCCCACGTATGGATTTGCCGCATTCCACCAATCTACCTACAACAATCTATTCATTCCCGGATTATCCATTACAGCCGGAATACGTCTGGATTACGAAAATGCAAAAATGAAATACAATTCCTCTGTCGAAGGTATGACTATGAACATATATATGCCGAGCATGGGTCCCGGTATGCCCGAAATCAACCAGGATTTCCCGATGAATGCGACTTTATTAGGAAAAGAGACACAAGACTTTCTACAAGTATTACCTAAAGCATCCTTACGTTATCAGTGTTCTCCCGGAACATTCACTTATGTATCTGTTGCCAAAGGTTATAAAACCGGAGGATACAACATTCAAATGTTTGGCGACCTGGTACAGGCACAAGCTAAATATAACCTGATAGAGGATGTTAAAAAGTTAATGCCCCCTGCAATGAGAGATAAATTTAAAAATCCCGAACCCTCTGCTGTTGCGGATGTAGCCTCCTATAAACCCGAACATAGCTGGAATTACGAATTAGGAGTTCGCAGCGAATTAATAAAGAACAGGCTGAATGCGGAGCTTACCTTATTTTATATGGACATCCGCGACATCCAGTTAACACGATTTGCCCAAAACGGAAGCGGTAGAATGATTACCAACGGAGGTAAAGCCAACAGTTACGGAGTGGAAATCGGTTTACACGGACAAATAACGAATGGTTTGACCGCCGATGTAAATTACGGTTTTACCCGTGCCACTTTCCGAGACTATAAATATGAAGACAAAGTAAACGGAAAGATCGTCGAAATAGATTGTAAAGACAACTTTATCCCATACACTCCGCGCCATACGGTTAGTGCCGGACTCCAATATACCAAACTATTGCGGAACAAATTTATCGACCAATTTATGGTAGCCCTGCAATATACCGGAGCCGGTAAGATTTTCTGGACGGAAAAGAATGACATCAACCAGCCATTCTACGGCACGCTGAACGGAAAAGCAGGTATCCGTAAGGGTATTGTAAACCTGAATGTATGGAGCCGGAATATAACCAATACGGACTATCAGGCATTCTATTTCGAGTCGTTCAACAACTCATTCATCCAGAAGGGAAAACCGTTCCAGATAGGAGCCGAAGTAATTGTCTCATTTTAATAATATAGAATGACCTTGACAAGCAAGATTCGTCAATCAAATTAAATCGATATAAAACATCTTATGTATAAAATACTATCTGTATTCCTGTTATCCGCATCCACCCTATATACCGGGTGGGGTAAAGAAATCGAGGCAGACACACTGAAAACCCGCCAGGTTAACCTGGACGAGGTGGTAGTTGAATCATTCAAACAGGAAAAGAGCCTGCGCCTGGCTCCTCTCTCCGCTTCTTCGGTAACGGGAACAGCTATACAGAACCGGAATATAACAGGGATAAAGGAATTCAGTTCCTTTATCCCTAACTTGTTTATGCCGGACTATGGTTCCAAACTGACTTCTCCGGTTTACATCCGCGGTATCGGTTCCAAGATAAACGCTCCGTCCGTAGGATTATATGTCGACGGGATTCCTTATTTCGAGAAATCGGCACTCGATTTTAATTTCACGGAGATAGACCGGATAGAAGTATTGCGTGGTCCGCAAGGTACTTTATACGGACGTAATACGATGGGAGGTATTATTAATGTATATACCAAATCGCCCCTGAAATACCAGGGCACGAATGCGTATATTTCAAATGGGACTTATGGGCTTCAGGGTTATGCCCTCTCCCATTACCGTTCCATCGGAGAGAAGTTCGGTATTGCGGTTTCCGGCAATTACAATAAGAGCGATGGGTACTTCACCAACCTATATACGGATAAAAAAGCCGACAACCAGAAATCCGGTTCCGGACGTATCCGCTTGGAATGGCTTCCCCGTCCGGACTTTTCCGTACAATTGATGAGCAGTTATGACTACTCTGACCAAGGAGGTTATCCGTACGCCGTTTGCGACTCCGTAACCCATCGCCCGGGCGATGTGAATTATAATGATTACAGCTATTACAAACGGACGCTTTCAACCACAGGCGTTAGTTTGGAATATCGCGGTAAAACTTTCAGTCTCGGAAGCCAGACCGCATTCCAATATTTATCAGACCATCAGGGCATCGACCAGGATTTTTCACCTAAAAGTATCTATTTCGCCCGTCAGGACCAGAAACAGAAAATGGTATCCGAAGAATTCAATATCAAATCCACAAGTAAAAGCCGCTATAAATGGCTGTTCGGGGCATTCGGATTCTGGCAAGGTATCGATAATACGGTTATCCTGGATTATCTGGCGCAGAATTACAGTACCCGTAAATTATATACTATCCCGACTTACGGGTTTGCCCTGTATCACCAATCGACTATCGATGATTTATTGGTAAAAGGGCTCTCCCTTACGTTCGGTATCCGTTATGACTACGAAAGAGCATCCACAGACTTTTTATATTACAAAGACTCTGTAGCAAGCAGCAAAGAAGTCGACCAATTCTACAGCAAACTGAAATTCAGTCAGGTAACCCCTAAGTTTTCCCTGCAATATATGTTTCCGTCTACCGGATTGGTTTATGCAACCGTTACCAAAGGATATAAGACCGGAGGCTTCAATACCTCCTTCGAACGGGACGAAGACCGTACTTTCGAACCGGAAAGCAGTTGGAATTATGAAGTCGGAGCCAAACACCCGTTTCTGGACAACCGCTTGCGTGCCGAAATCGCATTCTTCTATATCGATTGGAAGAACCAGCAAATCAGCCAGCCTTTACCATCCGGCAGAGGTTCCATGCTCAAGAATGCAGGACGCTCCGTCAGCAAAGGGGTAGAACTCAGCTTGCAAGGGAATTTATTTAACGGATTCATGCTACAGGCCAATTACGGTTTTACACACGCCACATTTAAGAAATACCAGAACGGAAAAACAGATTACGCCGGAAATTTCCTGCCGATGGTTCCCACACATACATTCGCCATTGGAGCCGATTATACCCGTGCCAATCCCTGTCCGCATATCGACCGTTTTACAATCAGCCTGAATTATACAGGTACAGGTAGAATTTATTGGAAAGAAGATAATCATGTATCCCAACCTTATTACGGACTATTAAACGGAAAGTTTTCCGTAACCAAAGGTTTTGCTACCTTTGCAATCTGGGCTAAGAATATAACAGCAACCGATTACACGGCATTCTATTTCGAAAGCGGCGGCAAAGGGTTAGGACAAAAAGGAAAACCTTTCACTATCGGGGGCAATATCCAGCTCAACTTTTAGGAAAGCATGATACAAAAAGACAAGACATACAATCTGGCAACTTTTTTCTGCCTGTATATCGCACAAACAATACCGATGAGTTTCTTCTCGACAGTCATTCCGGTTATGATGCGGCAGGAAAATTTCTCTCTCTCGGCAATAGGTCTATTACAACTTATCAAATTGCCTTGGATACTTAAATTTCTCTGGTCGCCGCTGATAGACCGCCATTCCACCACCACAGGAGATTACAAACGGTGGATTTTTTCATCGGAACTGATTTATGCCGCATTGATATTTGCCGTTGCATTCCTGGACTTCCATACGGACTTCTATACGATTGTAGCATTAATTATTATTTCTTTTGTTGCATCCGCTACGCAGGATATTGCGACAGATGCCTTGGCCGTACTCTCATTCAGCCGTCAGGATAAAAGCCTTGCAAACAGCATGCAGTCGATGGGAAGTTTCGGCGGTTCCATGATTGGAGGCGGATTATTGCTTTTACTATTCAAGCAGGTAGGCTGGAACAGTTTATTACCATGCCTTGCCCTGTTCGTTATGATTGCCCTACTCCCCCTCTTTTTCAACAAAGGGATTAAAATCCAACCGAAAAACACCCATGAACGGGCAAAGAAAGCAGATGTATTCTACTTCTTCACCCAAAAGAAAATATGGAAACAGATCGGTTTCCTTTTCCTCTACTATTCCGGATTAATCGGTACATTGGCTATGCTGAAACCTTATCTGGTAGATTTAGGTTACAGTATGAAAGAAATCGGAGTCATGAGCGGATTGGCAGGGACAGCAGTTGGAGCAATGTCTTCTTTCGCCGGAGGATTTATTGTAAGACGTATCGGACGTTATCGTGCCCGTGCCTTATTTTCTGTATTCGTGCTGATCGCTTGTTTGTATTTCCTCGGTTTATCTTATATACATCCTACCACCCCGTTGTTATATGGAGGCATTTTCCTGCTATGGGGCAGCTATGGGATGGCAACGATTGTAGTCTACACAACAGCGATGGACTGTGTACGTCCCGGACGTGAAGGAACAGACTTCACCGTTCAGACTGTCATTACCCATCTTGCAGGTATGATAATGGCTATCCTCAGCGGAAAAATTGCAGATGCGACCGGTTATCATGGTTTGTTCTTTTTTGAAACAGCCATTGCCGTTTTGTCACTCCTCTACATACTTATTGTATTCAAAAAAGAAAAAGAGACGATATGAAACAAGAATTGTTAGACAAATATAATGTACCGGTCCCCCGGTATACCAGTTATCCACCGGCAAACTATTTCACAGAAAGTTTTACCGGCGAAGACTATCTGAAAGCGATTGAACAGTCCAACCAATTAAGTCCGAAACATCTTTCGTTCTATTTCCATATACCATTCTGCCGGAAAATGTGCTATTATTGCGGATGCAACTCCATACCGCTTTCCGAACACAATGTTGTAACCCGTTTCCGTTATGTGGAAGCACTCCACCAGGAAATAGAACTCATTGCTCCCTATCTTGCCGCTAAGCGAAAAATTGCGCAAATCCATTATGGAGGAGGAACACCTTCCATATTGCCACTCATGCCCCTGAAAAGCCTGAATGACCATTTACGCAAAGATTTCACTTTTATCAATAAACCGGAAATTGCCATTGAGTGCCATCCCGGTTATTTACAGGAAAAAGATTGGATCGCATTCGAAGAAGCGAGTTTCAACCGAATCAGTATCGGCGTGCAAGACTTTAACGAAGAAGTCCTGAAAAAATCAAACCGCAAACTTTCATTATTGCCGATAGAAGAGATTGTAAACGCACTCCACGCCTCCGGTATAAAAGTTAATTTGGATTTCCTGTACGGACTGCCCGGACAGACGGAACAAAGTTTTGCCGCAACCATTGAACGAGCGATAAAAATACAGCCAGACCGACTGGTGACCTTCTCATATGCTCATGTACCCTGGGTAAACAAACGGCAGCTGCTCCTTGAAAAAGCAGGATTACCCAGCAGCGAGGAGAAAAGCCGCATGTATGAAACTGCACGCCGGATGCTCTGTGAAGCCGGTTACAAACCGATAGGCATGGACCATTTCGTACGTGAAAATGATGAATTGTATACTGCATTGCAGAACGGGCAGCTTCACAGGAATTTCCAGGGATACTGTACACGCAGAACCACCGGACAGGTTTATGCATTCGGTGTTACCGGTATCAGCCAGCTTACGGCAGCCTATGCCCAGAATTGCAAGGATGTTCCCGAATATATAGAACTGATGAGACAAGGAAGGCCTGCCACGATAAAAGGATATACCTTGAACGAAGAAGAACAAATTGCCCGCGAAGTTATCGAAACATTGATGTGTAACTATTCCATCAACTGGCAGGAAATTGCAGAACGGTTCTCACTTCCCGTTTCCGAAATAAAGCAGGCTGTAAATTATAATAAAGCGAGTCTCGACGAATTTGCCGCAGACGGGCTTATCGAATTTAACGACGAACAACTAAAAATGACGGCGGAAGGCAGACTGTTTGTCCGCAATGTTGCCGCCTCATTCGACAAACTGATGCTTCATACCAACAAATCATTTTCTAAACCAGTATAATATTATGGAAAATATTGTAGTGATAGGAGCCGGACTAACCGGTCTGACCACAGCTTTCCACCTGACACGTAAAGGGAAGAAAGTACATGTACTGGAACAAAGCAACCGTACCGGGGGCCAGATTCATACATTTCGCGAAGAAGGATTTGTGTTTGAAAGCGGTCCTAATACCGGAGTGGTTTCCTATCCTGAAGTTGCGGAACTGTTTGCCGCCCTGGCTCCAGCATGTGAACTGGAAACAGCTCACGAAGAAGCCAAACGGCGGCTGATTTGGAAAGGAGATAAATTCCGTGCCCTTCCTTCCGGCTTGTTCAGTGCAATCACTACTCCATTATTTTCTTTAAGCGATAAGTTCCGTATCCTGGGTGAACCGTTCCGTGCAAAAGGAACCAACCCCGATGAAGCTGTAGGTGAACTGGCGGCAAGACGTCTCGGCAAGTCTTTCCTGCATTATGCGGTAGACCCGTTCCTTTCCGGTGTTTATGCCGGCGACCCGATGAAACTGGTAACCCGTTACGCACTGCCTAAATTATATAACCTGGAACAACAATACGGTAGTTTTATCCGCGGTACCATTGCCAAAGCAAAACTTCCTAAAACCGAACGCGACCGTCTGGCATCCAAAAAGGTATTCTCCGCCGCAGGAGGACTCGAAAACCTGACAATAGCCATGACCGAGGCTATAGGAAAAGAGCATATCACACTCTCGGCAACCGGTATTACCATCCGCCCTTCCAATAAACAATGGTTGATTTCCTATCAGACACCGTCAGGCGGGGAACAAACAATTTTGGCAGACAAAGTAATTACCACTGTCGGGGCCTATTCACTCCCGGAACTGCTGCCTTTCGTACCCAAAGAGGATATGGATAAAATCAGCAATCTGCAATACGCACCGGTCGTTCAGGCTAGTGTGGGCATCCGCAACACAAACAAATTACAATTCAATGCATTCGGAGGATTAGTCCCTTCCTGCGAAAAAAAGGAGGTGCTCGGAATCCTCTTCCCTTCTGCCTGTTTCGACGGCAGAGCACCAAAAGAAGGCGCGCTTTTCTCCTTTTTCATCGGAGGAGTCAAACATGCGGAGCTTACTACCTGGCAGGATGATGAATTGAAAACTTTAATTATCCGCCAATTCCATTCCATGCTAAAGTTCCCGGTCGACGTAGAACCGGATATGATCCGTATCTTCCGGCACCCGCACGCTATTCCCCAATATGAACTAAGCAGCGGCGAACGCTTCCAAACCATCGAGAAACTCGAAAAAGAATATCCCGGATTAATCTTAGCCGGAAATATGAAAGGAGGCATCGGTATGGCAGACAGAATCAGGCAAGCAACGCAATTGACGGCCGACATCTGACAGGTTTCTATTGACAGTTAGGCTTCGCCATCCATCTTACAAATATTACAATGTGGCAGGATATTAGGTTTAAAAGTGACATTATCTCACAATAAGCCCGACTATACTAACACACACTATAAACAAAAAGGAGCATTTAGCTGACAATCCACTTATTTTTACTACCTAAAAGGAACTTTTATACCTACTTTTGTAAAAAATCCAACTACTTGCGGACCTAATTTTAATTAGTAGCGGTACTAAATTCAATTATATCCGGAGTAAAAAGTAGTATATTTTAACTTCAAAACATATATGTTTTGCATTTAAAACACCCATGTTTTGATTTTCAGATGTTATGGAGCAGAAATACAACGCTGTAAGAACAAAAAAAACGGTTGCCACGCAGATATCAAATAGACTGCTATATAAAAAAATACACGACAATATATTCAATTAAAATCTGCATCATGTCAATTAGCAACTGCCATATCATTTTAAGCAACAAACCGACAAACCTCAACTCCGCGAGAGCCGCATATTTCCAAGCGCCCCCGCCCTTCCTTCATCCATGAGCAGGAAAACATAGATACATTATCAAAATGTCAAAAATATCTTTCTGTCAATCCGCCCCTATCTTAAAAAGTAAAATATCAAATCAAAACATAGACGAAATCCAAACAAAAACTTTTACTTTGTAAAAAAATGGGAGAAGTTATGGATAAAATGGTAGAAATAGCCCGGTTTACCCGTCCGCAAGAAGCACAGGTACTCGAATCCCTCCTGAAATCAGAAGGAATCGAATGTTATTTGAGAAACGAATATACTACTCAGGTTATGTATCCTGCCAATATGGGTGGCGTCCGTGTGGAATTGCTGGAAAGCGAAGTAGCCCACGCAATGGAAATAATGGAAGCCAATGGCTATGAATTTCCGGAAGAAGATGAAGAGCCGGAACAAATCCAGGCCATATCAGGCTGGGCACGCCATATCCCGTTTCTCCGCAGCTATTCTTTAGAAAAACAAATCATTATCATATTCGTGATAATAGCGGTACTGCTTACCCTTTTCATTTATTGCGGTTCCCTTTTATCCTCCAAATAGACAAATGTAACCGATGGCACGTAGAAAAATAACAAATAGTCAGGCAGTATGTATTACCCTTTTATGGGGTGTATTATGTTATATGTTGCTTGTTTACAGCGAAAAGATAACCTTCGACGTCATTTTCGCTCTGGTAGCATCAGCTATCATTGTGTTTGTACCGATATACAAGAGCAGAAGACGGAAGGAAGAATAACATTTAGTCAGTTTTCCAAGCCTAATATAACTAAATGATATTTTTATCGCATTTTTTCTTTCAAATATTTGTTTGTATAAAATTTTAGCTTACCTTTACACAGTCGTTTAGGAGACGGCGCTACAATAGCAAAATGGTATAATAAAATCAATTCAGTCTTATGAAGGCAAGTGAAGTTTTAGACAACTTAAAGAGAAGATTCCCGAATGAACCTGAGTATCATCAGGCAGTATCAGAAGTTTTAGGTACAATTGAAGAAGCGTACAATGAGCACCCTGAATTTGAAAAGAGCAATTTAATCGAGCGTCTTTGTATACCCGACCGCATATTCTCATTCCGCGTGACTTGGATGGACGATAAAGGCCAAATTCAGACCAATATGGGATACCGTATCCAGCACAACAATGCAATCGGCCCGTACAAAGGTGGTATCCGCTTCCATGCTTCTGTAAACCAATCTATCCTTAAGTTCTTAGCTTTCGAACAGACTTTCAAAAACTCACTGACTACACTGCCGATGGGTGGTGGCAAAGGAGGTTCTGACTTCAGCCCGCGTGGTAAATCAAACGCTGAAATCATGCGTTTCTGCCAGGCTTTCGTACTGGAATTATGGCGTCACATCGGTCCGGACACAGACGTTCCTGCAGGTGACATAGGTGTAGGCGGACGCGAAGTTGCTTATATGTACGGTATGTACAAAAAACTGGCACACGAAAATACAGGTACATTCACAGGTAAAGGACGTGAATTCGGTGGTTCACTGATTCGTCCGGAAGCTACAGGTTACGGCAACGTATACTTCCTGTTGGAAATGCTGAAAACACGCAATATCGATATTAAAGGTAAAGTCGTTACAGTGTCCGGTTCCGGTAACGTAGCACAATATACAGTTGAAAAACTGATTGAATTGGGAGCTAAGCCGGTTACTATGTCCGACTCTGACGGTTACATCTATGACCCGGACGGTATCGACCGCGAAAAGCTGGACTTCATCATGGAACTGAAAAACATGTACCGTGGACGTATCCGCGAATATGCAGAAAAATATGGATGCAAATATGTAGCAGGTGCACGCCCATGGGGTGAAAAATGTGACATTGCTATGCCGAGCGCAACTCAAAACGAGTTGAATGGCGATGATGCAAAGACACTTCTTGCAAACGGATGTTTCGCTGTATCGGAAGGTGCAAACATGCCATCCACTCCGGAAGCTATCGATACGTTCCTTGAAGCAAAAATCCTTTACGCTCCGGGTAAAGCAGCCAACGCCGGCGGTGTATCCGTTTCCGGTCTGGAAATGACACAAAACGCTATGAAGTTAAGCTGGAGCAGCGAAGAAGTCGATGAAAAGCTGAAAAGCATCATGAAAGACATCCACGAACAGTGCCTGAAATATGGTAAAAACGCAGATGGCACAGTAAATTATGTAAAAGGCGCTAACGTTGCAGGCTTTATGAAAGTAGCCAAAGCAATGATGGCACAAGGCATTCTATAAAAGGTTGCTTGTCGACCAAATTGCCGTTGACAGTTAACTGAAGAATAAATAGGGATTAATGATTATAAAAGGATGATGTATCCGCTTTTGGACACATCATCCTTTTTATCTTTATCGATTAGTCTGAATTTAACTATCGGCTCTCACTTGTCAACTATCAACTATTTCTTACCTTAGTACCGAAATTAGAAAACTATGGTAACAACTGAATTAAGTAAACTTTATCATGAATACACGGGGTCCCCGGCAGAAGATATAACCGAGTTACCTTCATCCGGCTCCAACCGACGCTATTTCAGGTTATCCGGGCCACAAACCTTGATCGGCGTAAGTGGAACATCCGTCGAAGAGAACAGAGCATTCATTTATATGGCACAACATTTCCGGGAAAAGGGATTACCAGTGCCCAACGTATTCTGTTACTCGGAAGATAAATCTTACTACCTGCAAGAAGATTTGGGAGATACCCTTTTATTTAATGCAATTGAAAAAGGAAGAAAAAGTTGTGTATTCGATGAATGCGAACGGACCTTATTGCATAAAACAATTGCCTTACTGCCTGCCATCCAGTTTGCAGGAGCCGAAGGAATGGACTTTTCGAATTGCTATCCGCAACCGGAATTCAATAAACGCTCCATTTTATGGGATTTGAATTACTTCAAATATTGCTTCCTGAAAGCTACGGGAATGGAATTCCAGGAAAATCTGCTGGAAGATGATTTCCTGAGAATGAGTGAAGTGTTACTGAAAGACACCTCCCCTACATTTATGTACCGTGATTTCCAGTCCCGCAACGTTATGATAAAAGAAGGGGAACCTTGGTTTATCGACTTTCAGGGAGGACGTAAAGGTCCGGTATATTATGACGTAGCCTCTTTCCTTTGGCAAGCCAAAGCAAAATATCCGGAGGATTTACGCCAGGAATTGATACAGACTTATTTGGACGCAGCTCGTAAATATACGACAATCGATGAACAGGAATTTTGTAAGCAATTACGCCATTTCGTTCTTTTCAGGACATTGCAGGTATTAGGAGCATATGGCTTCCGCGGATATTTTGAAAAGAAACCTCATTTCATCCAAAGTGTTCCTTTTGCCATTGAGAATCTGCGTCAGTTATTGAAAGATGAATACTCCGAATATCCTTATCTGTGTTCCGTTCTGAAAGAACTTACCGACCTTTCACAGTTCCGCGACGATTTACAGAAACGTACTCTCGTAGTGAAAATCGTAAGTTTTGCTTATAAAAAGGGTATACCGAATGATCCGAGCGGAAACGGAGGCGGATTTGTTTTCGATTGCCGTGCTGTCAATAATCCGGGAAAATATGAACGGTATAACCATTTTACCGGATTGGATGAACCGGTGATCCGTTTCCTTGAAGAAGACGGAGAAATCACCCAGTTCCTGAATCATGCATATGAAATTGCAGACGCATCCGTAAAACGTTATCTGGACCGGGGGTTCAGCAACCTGATGATCTGTTTCGGTTGTACCGGCGGACAACACCGTTCCGTCTATTCTGCCCAGCATATGGCTGAACATCTGCATAACAAATTCGGTGTGAAAGTAGAACTGGTCCATCGCGAACAAAACATAGAACAACTTTTTAACGCAACATTATGAAAGCTATGATTTTTGCAGCCGGTATGGGGACTCGCCTCAAACCGCTGACCGATACTATGCCCAAAGCCTTGGTTCCCATAAACGGAAAACCAATGCTGGAACATATTATCTTAAAACTCAAAAATTCCGGATTTACTCAAATCGTTATAAACATTCATCACCTCGGACAGCAAATCATTGATTTCCTTGCGGAAAATAACAACTTCGGGATAGATATTATTATTTCCGACGAACGTGATTACCTGATGGATACGGGAGGGGGCATAAAGAAAGCAAAAAGTTTTTTTACAGGTAAAGAGCCTTTCCTGATTCACAATGTAGACATTATATCGAATGTGGATTTAAAAAAACTATACGATAAGCATCTGGAAACAAATCCGCTTGCGACATTATTAGTCAGCAAACGTGAAACTTCACGCTATCTACTTTTTAATAAAGAAAATAAGCTGTGTGGCTGGAGAAACCTGGAGACCGGCGAAGTAAAATCATTCTATCCGTATTTCGACCCTGCCCAATACAATGAATATGCATTTAGCGGCATTCATGTACTTTCTCCTGAAATATTCGACTGGATGGAAGAATGGACAGGCAAATTCTCCATTATTAATTTTTATCTGTCGATATGTGCCAAAACGGATATTCATGCTTACCCGGCAGAAAATCTGCACCTGATGGATATTGGAAAAATTGAAACGTTAACAAAGGCTGAAGAATGGATTAAACATTTTACTACATAAAAAACAACAATGGTTTTTCCCTATCATAAATTATGAATCAGGAAAAACCATTGTTATCTTAAAAAAATCCCCTTCTATAGTTACTCTTTACGGGACATATATCAATTCATATTGGATATCTCCATTTGCTTTACAGGTTATTTTTGCGATTTCTCCCCTTATCGGATTATTCCGTTCACTGAATGCATCTAAAGTAATATATTGCACACCACGGAATGTATTTTCCCCATGAGCATGGATATGTCCGCTGAATACATAATCGATCTTATTCTCAGCAAAGAAGTCAAACAAGTAATACAATTCCTCGCGCGGGAAATTGGAAGAGTAAGCATTCGAACGGGGACGGAAAAACGGGTTATGCGTGAAAACAAAACAATGACGGTACTCCTGCCTTATCTCCTCAACGATAGGAAGAATGTCCTGCATTTGCCGTTTACCTAACGTACCGTTCGCAGTATCCAAAAAAACAAAAAGATCCGCAAGGTCTTCGCGTCCTTCAACATAAACCTCTACAAAATAAGTTGAAGTTCCGAATATATCATTAAATAACGCCCAACCATTACGGGTTATATCGTGATTTCCCACTACCGGATAGAAAATCAAACCTTTCTCCTTATACTCTGTTACCAGATCCTCAACATCTGCATAATACTCAGGTTGTGTTTCAGCCAAATCGCCCAAATGGGCACAAAACAGATGTCCTCCTTTCAAGGTTTCATCAAAAGCCTCGGTTAAACGTTTCATATCAGTCGTTGTATGACTATCGGCTATGACCAGAAACGAGTACTCTTTTCCACTTGTATCAATCTCGAAAGTTGATTTTTTATTTTCTTCCTGCGAATAAAAATAATAAGATTGCTTTACGCGGTCGTCAACATTCGTATTACCTATCAGGATACCTGTAGGTTCAATTTTGCTGCAACCGGATAAAAAACACAGGGCGCAGCATACCGATATTATATATTTTTTCGTTACCATTTATATCTCGCTCCTAATTTAAAAAAGGTTTCATACTTCATAGCTAATTGATTCATACTACCTGCCGGGCGTGCTGTAAACTCAGCCAATATCCGCCAGTGCTTCGCCACATCGATTCTTCCGTCCACCCCATACATAATGTTATAATTCTCATAGATGAAATCATCGAAGTTACGGATAAAAAGTCCGACATTCCACCAGTTCTCACGAGGTCTAAGATGTAGTCCCATAGCAACAGAAAGAGTGACAGGTTCAAAATTCCCGCTTCCTTTGGAAAAGTATCCAAGAAAACTATTACCCAGAGTTAGATTAAAGTAACGGCTTTCCCATGTTCCTGCAATACGGTAAAGCAGTTCATTCATTTTCGACAAACCGTAATAATTATATACAAGCCTGTTCGAAATATACACATTAAACTTGTAAACAGAAAAACGATAAGTTCCATCTGCATAAAGTCCACCAAAAGCCTGAGGATTCTTTGTGGATAAATTAAGGCCTCCTGTCAGGCTCAACCGATCTGAAAAGTTCCGGGTATAAAATCCCGAAAATCCCCCATAAATACCATGAAGAGCATTATCTCCCACTTGAAAATAGGCCTTTACTTCATTTGTTTGTCCCCATACCGTAGAGCTTAAGGATAATAATAGCATTAACAATAATAAAACTTTTTTCATTGATTGACGATTAAATAATGGGCAAATCTACCATAATATTCGAATTAAAATAATCTTCAGCTTGTAATAATTACTTAAAAATTACAAACCGCACATCTTGCTATAGATATATTAACAATCGGTCCGTTGACTTGTTTGGCACGTAAACCGTATTCATAACAGGTTATTCGTATATTTGCCAACAAATCTTTTACTCTAATAAATAAACAGTTCATATGAAACATTTAATTCTCACCCTTTCTTTCATCCTGGGGAGCCTACTGACAAGTTATGCACAACACCCCACTCTGAAGTTTAACAAAAACGGGAAATTTAAAATCGTACAATTTACGGACGTTCATTATATCCATGGAAACCCGAAATCCGATATAGCTGTTGAACGGATTAATGAAGTCTTGGATGCAGAAAAGCCTGATTTGGTTATTTTTACCGGGGATGTCATTTTCGGTGCTCCTGCCGAAGAAGGTATGCGTACAATATTAAACCTTACTTCCAGCCGAAAAATTCCTTTCGCCGTAACATTCGGAAACCATGATGATGAACAGGGATTAACCCGTTCGCAGTTATTCGATATTATGAAATCAATCCCTTACAATCTGACAGATTCCGTACCGGGAGTTTCCGGAGGTTCCAATTTCATTCTGCCATTGAAATCATCCGATGGCAAAAAGGATGCGGTTATTCTTTACTGCTTTGACTCACATTCTTATTCCAAAATTAATGGAGTGAAAGGTTATGATTACATCAAATTTGACCAGGTACAATGGTACCGTGAGAATAGTGCACGTTTTACCAAACAAAACGGAGGAACTCCAATCCCTTCCTTAGCATTCTTCCACATAGCACTTCCCGAATATGCAGAAGCTTCTACTGACGAAAGAGCTATGTTGGTCGGAACACGCAAAGAAAAAAGCTGCCCTCCCGAACTTAACTCCGGATTATTCACAGCTATGAAAGAGATGGGCGATGTTTCGGCTGTTTTTGTCGGACACGACCATGATAATGATTATGCAGTTTACTGGAAAGGTATCTTATTGGCATTCGGTCGTTATACCGGAGGGGATACAGTTTACAACAACCTGCCTAACGGAGCACGTATAATCGAAATGACAGAAGGTAAAGAAGGATTCGATACATGGATCCGCCTGAAGGATAACAAAATTATCGATAAGATAAACTTCCCTACTTATTTTGAAAAGAAATAGATCTGAGATTTACTTATCGGCACCTAACAAAAAATGGAGATTGGATACCTTATAATCCAATCTCCATTTTTTATGTATTCCAAGGAATATTTTTTCTATTCGCCGGGTTTTAACACAACTCCCAGACTTCTCTTCCCATCCATCTTTATCACCACCGGTTTATCAAAATGAACATGCCGCAAATATTCGGTTTCCTCCACAACCGGACAAGCATTCAGATATGCTTCATCAAACCATCCATCTCCTTTAAACGGATTTATTGTAAAATAACCGACGCCAAAAGATGTCAGGTTCTGAAAGAAGTGGGTACCCTGACTCGGGTCTACGCGATAGTTTTCCAATCCACATTCCACAATAACACGTGCATTACTGATATGAGGCCACTTCACCGGAATACCTAACCAGGGGTCACTGCTACCCCAACGGCCGGGGCCGACCAAAACGTATCCTTTATCATCTCCGGTGAATTGCCGGTTTATTTTTTCAATCTCATATGCAATCAGTTGCGTATTAGATGAATTGAAGGCTTCTGTCTTAACATAAATCACATCCTGTACATCCGAAATAATCCCATGCCCCAGTACACTGGAAGAAGACAAGATTGTATCTTCCTTCTGCACTAAGGTTAAATCCTCTTCCATTATCTCTTTATTATCTACAATTGGACGGATCTGAAGTAAATAGAATGTTGCTTGGGAAGAATCTTCCTGATTAATATTCACGGCAAACTCTATTTCTATCGGACGTCCCATCTCATCCTGCCCGATGTGTAAAATAGAATCTAATGTTTCAGCCAGGGGAAATACATCATGTTGTAAGATATTTACAAACGACAAAATTTTACGTCCGCCCGGATAATAGCCGTCCCGGATAATCTGGTCGTACGGATCGTAGGTAGATACTATATATTTCAGGGCACCATCCGCATCTGCATCTTTCAACCCTAGACGTAATAAATTAAATGAATCGTCTACCGAAAACTGTTCCGCCAGATTTTTCAAATCCAATGCATAAAAACGGGTTTGCGTTTCACGCAAAGCAAAATCCATTGTACTCATCTGCAAAATATTCCGTGGGTGACGGGGAGAAAAACGAAGAGTTTGACCACCATCGACAATGTATTTGCCAAGTCCCAAGGCAATATTGGCTATACCGTCTTCCGCCTTTTCATTCCCTATCGGATAAAAATTCAAAGAGCGGGCCACTCCTGATATTGTCGGATAGAAACGGTCGCTATAACTATTACCAATCACTTCCTGCAAAACAATAGCCATTTTCTCCTGGTCGATAAGATTGGAAGTAGCCGTCATATAAGCTTTACTATCTCGATAGAAAACCGATGCATATACGGCTTTAATAGCATCGCTAACCGTACGAAGCATTTCATATTTATCATCGATCTTAGGCACCATATAGGTTGAATAGATACCGGCAAAAGGCTGATAGTGGGAATCTTCCAACAAGCTGGAAGAACGTACGGCTATCGGGCTTTTCACGACATCGAAAAATGCCATTAAGTCTTCGATAAGTCGCGCCGGCAAGCTGGCACGCAGGAAATATTTAAGAATCGTATCATCATCTATCTCACTCAACGCTACCGGATACAATTCATTTGTATCCATAAACTCATCGAAAATATCCGTACAGATAACAACAGTCTTCGGAATTGTTACAGCAAAATTTTCATGTTCCAAAACCGGGTAACGTTTAACCATAGCACCGATAAAAGCCAAACCTCTGCCCTTTCCTCCTAAAGAACCATCACCGATACGTGCAAAATTACTGTATTCATCAAAACGATCTTTCTGATAGATAGCAACCACACCTGTATTCTTCATCCGCCGATATTGGACAATCAGGTCGAATATCAGTTTCCGTGCTTCATCCATATCTTTATAGTCGCTTACGTCTACACGCTTAAGAACTTCCGCCGGGGGAAACATGGCACGGGAATAGAAGAAACGGGAAAAGTGGTTGCGGCTCAAATGGTAAACCAGCGAATCATCGGGAATCTGGAAGACTTTCTTTTGCAAATCCTTCAAGTCTTTGATACGCATAATTTCCTCTTTGGTCTGTGGATTCAAAATAACAAAATCGCCAAAACCAAAACGCTGCATGATCTTTTTACGAAGATCCTGCGGATAACTTTTAGAATTCTTATCTATGAATGAAGCACCTAACTCCTCTGCATAAATCCGGTTATTAGATTCTGATGATTCCAGAACAAAAGGTATTATTAACCCGGTCTTCCGCACATACTGCCCGAATTTATATCCGGCATAAGGGTCTTTGACCCCATCGTGCATAAAACTCATATCCGAGATTATTCCCAGCATATTATCCCTGTACTGGTTAAATATGCGTACAGCCTCTTCGTAAGTACGGGCCAGTTTAATTTTCGGACGTCCGCGCATACGCAACGTACGTTGATGCCCGTTTAATGCCTCTTTTGCAAACATCTGGCTTTGTTCCAGTACAAATTTATACAGGTGCGGCAAAGCTGACGAATAAAAACGAATCGAATCTTCTACTAACAAAATAATCTGAACTCCGACACTGGCGGTATCGTCCGGAGCATTCATTTTATCCTCAATTAACTTAATGATAGCAAGGAGCAAATCCGAGTTTCCCAACCAACTGAACACATAATCGATAGCACTCAAATCTTCGTTAGCGATTCGTTTGGATACTTCTTTTGAAAAAGGAGTGAGTACTACAATCGGTATATTCGGATAATGCAACTTTATTTCCTTTGCTGCCGAGAAAATATCCCGGTTATCCATATTCGGCATACAGATAATCAACTCGAAATTTCTATCTTTTAATTCAGCCAATGCCTCAGCTTCGGATGTTACCTGGGTAAAACGCGGAGGATAACGCAGACTCAAAGAAGTATATTCATTGAATATCTGTTCGTCCACCCTACCGTCATCTTCCAACATAAAAGCATCATATTTTGTAGCAATAAGCAATACATTATATATACGCTTATTCATCAAATTTGCAAATGAAGTGTCTTTAAAGACTAGATTCTTAAAATCTGGTATTCCGCTCATAATATTATTGGGTTATATCTGTGTCCAAATGTAAGGAAAAAAAATTTTCGTTCAACCATTTATCTACGAATTGCCCGGTAACAATTGTAATTCATCCTTAAAAACATTGTTCAATAACATAATTTTTACTATCAAAAAGTAAGCAAAAACCATTGCCAGTCCATTAAATTCCCTACATTTGCCAACAGAATGTCATCCTAAAAGAAATTATATACTATGAAGACTGAAGTTATCTTATCCGCACTTGAAGCAAAACATCCGGGAGAAAAGGAATATTTGCAAGCAGTGAAAGAAGTTCTTTTATCTATTGAAGAAGTGTACAATCAGCATCCGGAATTCGAAAAAGCCAAAATTATCGAACGTCTGGTTGAACCGGACCGTATTTTTACTTTCCGTGTGCCTTGGGTAGATGATAAAGGTGAAATCCAGGTTAATCTGGGATATCGTGTACAATTTAACAACGCGATCGGCCCGTATAAGGGAGGTATCCGTTTTCACCCGTCCGTAAATTTGTCTATTCTTAAATTCTTAGGTTTTGAACAGACATTCAAAAATGCACTGACAACATTACCTATGGGTGGTGGTAAAGGTGGTTCAGACTTCGCACCTCGCGGAAAAAGTGATGCTGAAATCATGCGTTTTTGCCAATCTTTCATTCTTGAATTATGGCGTAACCTGGGTCCGGACCGTGATGTTCCAGCAGGCGACATCGGTGTAGGCGGACGTGAAGTTGGCTATATGTATGGCATGTATAAAAAGCTTGCACGCGAAAACACAGGTACTTTTACTGGTAAAGGCATGGAATTCGGAGGTTCTATCCTTCGTCCGGAAGCGACAGGTTTCGGTGCACTGTATTTTGTACATCAAATGTTGGAAACTCATGGTATCGATATAAAAGATAAGACGGTTGCTGTTTCCGGTTTCGGAAATGTAGCATGGGGTGCAGCAACAAAAGCTACCGAATTAGGTGCAAAAGTTGTTACTATCTCCGGTCCTGACGGATATATATACGACCCGGATGGTATTTCCGGCGAAAAGATTGACTATATGCTGGAACTTCGCAACTCCGGTAACGATATCGTTGCTCCTTATGCAGAAGAATATCCGAATGCTAAATTCTTCCCGGGCAAAAAACCATGGGAACAAAAAGTTGATATAGCTCTTCCTTGTGCAACTCAAAACGAACTGGATGTTAACGATGCACGTATCTTAATCGAAAACAAAACATTATGTGTTGCAGAAGTTTCTAACATGGGATGTACGGCAGAAGCTGTTGATCTGTTTATAGAACACAACCAGTTATTTGCTCCGGGTAAAGCTGTTAATGCAGGTGGTGTAGCAACTTCCGGCCTGGAAATGACACAGAATGCGATGCATATCTCTTGGCCAGCAGCAGAGGTTGATGCCAGACTTCACCAGATTATGAGTGATATTCACGAACAATGTGTAGCCCATGGTAGAGATGGCAAATACATTAACTACGTAAAAGGGGCAAACATTGCCGGTTTCATGAAGGTTGCGAAAGCAATGATGGCTCAAGGTGTGGTATAATAATATTAAACCTGATAATAAAAAAGCGAGTAGTAAATTTACCGCTCGCTTTTTTTATACCTATTACCGGACTTTTCCCGGATTCTTCGCTATATAATCCTTCCAACCGGTATATTTCTTTTCTACAACCGGATTGTTTGTCTGAAAAAAATGACATACTGCAGCAGCCAGACCATCCGTTGCATCCAGTTGGGGCAACATGGCATCTTCGGGTATATGAAGGAAACGTTGTAGCATTCCTGCGACCTGTTCTTTTGAGGCATTTCCATTTCCCGTAATAGACATCTTTATTTTCAATGGTGCATATTCAAATATAGGAATATCACGTTCCAAAGCAGCTGCCATTGCAACTCCCTGAGCTCGTCCCAATTTTAACATACTCTGTACATTCTTACCGAAAAAGGGAGCTTCAATAGCCAGTTCGTCCGGATGATACTGGTCTATTAAGGACAATACTCTTTCAAATATTTTACGTAATCGCAGATAATGGTCTTCATACTTATTAAGTTGCAAAATACCCATTGCCTGCAATTTGGGTTTATT
Source organism: uncultured Parabacteroides sp. (assembly GCA_900541965.1). GTDB lineage: Bacteria > Bacteroidota > Bacteroidia > Bacteroidales > Tannerellaceae > Parabacteroides. Next base: position 70,872 of record UQLN01000016.1, read on the forward strand.
TCCTTCTATCTGCAAAACTCCATACCCCATGACTATTGTTCCGGGGTCAATACCTAATATGACACGATCTTTCGTCATCTATCTATGTATGCAGATTCTAAATATCCAATTCTTCCATAATAGTAGAAAAACCAATCATCCTTTGCTGGAAACGTTCTACCAACTCAGACTGTATGGCAATCCCTTCCTCTTCCAGCCATCGCTGCAGGACATCCATGTTCTCAACATGAAACTGGATAGCCAAACTTTCTCCCTCTTCTTGATTATCATGCAAGATTCTGCGCATAGAAGGATTGGTTAACCTCCTACCCGCCAATACTTTCGGTATGTAATCAGACTTCAAAAACGCTAAACTCTCACTCAAAATATCTCTATCTATATGGAAGGTCGTATTAAAAACTATCATTGCTTATCTATAAATTTTAATACAAAGATAACGCATATCTCAGGAAAAACTCTATATTTGCATACGAAAATGAAATGGGGCATTAGCTCATCTGGCTAGAGCGTCAGACTGGCAGTCTGAAGGTGATCGGTTCGAGTCCGATATGCTCCACATTACACTTTGATAATCAATCATTTAAACAGAAACAAGACCTAAATATTAACTACAACCTTTTCAGTCTTGTTTCTATTTCCTCAATCAACCATTAAAATTTACCGAGTTATATCTACTACATTCTTTGTTTCACTAACAAAGATACCATAAATAGAAAAACTTCCTCTTTTTAAATCCTTCTGAGTAAAAGCACATCATTTTCGCCACACAAAACGATAAACCTTAAAATTCAAATCGTTTATAACAACGCCTTTACTCCCCTGATAAACAAGCAGAAATTACCGGAAGTATAAAAAAAGAATTTGATTATCACCAACACATTGATTTACACACTTATAACAAGCAAACAAGAGTTAAGCTATTGTACAAAAAAATCATATTTTATACTTTTGTTCGTTTTTTTAATGCTTCAAATCAACAATTATAAGTATTATATTATTAAAATATGAATACAGATATAGATAGTCATCAAAAATTTGCACTTATAGGAGTTGCAGGATATATTGCTCCCCGACATTTAACAGCAATGCAATCATTAGGGTACGATTTGGTAGTGGCACATGACATATTTGATAGTGTAGGAATGATTGACAGATATTTTCCTCATGCATATTTTACTACAGATTTAAACGATTTTAAAAAGCGCATAGTTACGAACCGTGTAGACAACCTGACAGTGTGTACCCCCAACTGTTTTCATTGTACTCACACGATAATGGGATTAGAAGCTGGTGCCAATGTGATATGTGAGAAGCCTTTAACACTAGCCTCCGATGACTTATCCAGAATGGACACATGCCAACATACTACAGGCCGCCATATATGGCCAATACTGCAGCTACGCCTTCACCCGGAAATAGAAAAGCTGAAACAATTGGTTGAAAACAGTGATCCCTATACAACCTATGACATCGACCTTACGTATATTACCCCCAGAGGCAACTGGTATGCGGCCTCTTGGAAAGGCGATCCATCCAAAAGTGGAGGTTTGGTAGCAAATATCGGTATTCATTTTATAGATATGTTGCATTGGATATTCGGCACAGCGGAAAAAGTAATCGTTCATCACTTATCTCTTGATTGTGCAGCAGTTTTTTTACAATTAAAGAAAGCTCGTGTTAGATATTTTTTAAGTGTTAATCCCAAACACAGTCCTTTGCATGAAAGTAATCCGATGTCCCCTTACAGGCATATTACCATTAATGGCAAGGATTTCAACTTCACAAACGGATTTACAGATCTTCATACTTTAAGTTATGACCGAATATTTGCAGGCAAAGGTTTTTCGCTAGATGATACGAGGGATTCCATCAATACACTCGAAACGATACGCCAAGCTACTGTGATTGGATTAACGGGCGACTATCATCCATTGCTTCGAAAATTGTAATTTTTTAATGGATATTTTTCAAAGATACAAACTATGATGATAAAAATGGTTGATTTATACAATCAGTACCTTAGTATATCTAATGAGATAAATCATGCGATTAACGAAGTTATCACCAAGTCTGCTTTTATCAAAGGCTCCGCTGTTGAACTATTTGAAGAAGAATTGTCTCAGTTTCTAAATGTGAAACACTGTATCACATGTGGCAACGGAACTGATGCCATTCTGCTATCATTGATGGCTATCGGCCTAAAGCAAGGTGATGAAGTGATTATGCCTGCTTTTTCATTTGCTGCCGTGGCAGAGGCTGTAATTTTATTAGGAGGAGTACCTGTTTTTGCCGATGTCGATCCTTATACTTTCAATATTAGTACAGCCAGTGTAACACGCCTGATATCAAGCCAAACCAAAGCTATCATTCCAGTACATCTTTTCGGTCAACCATGCGAAATGATTGAATTAATAAAAATAGCAGAAAAGTACGGGCTAATGGTAATTGAGGATAACGCACAATCATTAGGAGCGGAATGTTATATGGAAAATGGTACAAACAAGTATGCAGGAACCATTGGGCATATTGGATGTACCTCGTTTTTCCCGTCTAAGGTTCTTGGCTGTTTCGGTGATGGTGGAGCAGTATTTACTAATGATAATATATTGGCCGAACGAATAAGAGCATTAGCCAATCATGGCCAGATATCAAAATACAAACATCAATTTGTAGGACTCAATTCAAGGCTCGACACCATACAAGCTGCTATACTAAGGGTTAAGTTACCTTATCTCAAACAGTGGATCGCATCTCGTAGAAGAGCTGCCCATTACTATACATCAGAACTAAACCAATTGCCATCAGTTGAAGTCCCGGTAGAGTTTCCTCATGGTTCTCACGTTTATCATCAATATACGATAAAGGTTACACCTGATAATCGTGATGGTCTCAAGACTACATTTGAAAAAGCAGGAATAGCCTCAATGATATATTATCCCATGCCTCTATTCAAGCAACCGGCTTATTGTAATCGGTGTATTTGCGACCCAATGATGTTTAATTCGGAAAATTTATCGACATCGGTTTTATCATTGCCAATGCACAGCGAACTAACCGAACTACAACAAGATGCCGTGATTGCCACTATACGACATTATTTCACTAATAACCAGCACTAATATATGAATGAGATATTTATTCATCCTTCTTCTGTTGTAGATGACGGGGCCATAATAGGTCCGGGGTGTAAGATATGGCATTTCTCACATATCATGAATGGAGCCATATTAGGTTCGTCATGCAATATTGGACAAAATGTAATGATTGCATCAAACGTAAAACTCGGCCATAATGTAAAAATACAAAACAATGTATCGTTATATTCAGGTGTCATATGTGAAGATGATGTGTTTTTAGGTCCCTCATGCGTATTTACAAATGTAAGAAATCCTAGAAGCGAAATCTCACGTCGGAATCAATACAAACCCACTATTGTGCACCAAGGAGCTACTATCGGAGCCAATGCAACAATCGTATGTGGTGTAGAAATCGGTAAATATGCTTTTATAGGTGCAGGAGCTGTCATTACACACTCGGTACCTGATTATGCTCTTGTTGTTGGAGTACCAGGACGCTTAGTAGGATGGATGAGCCGTTATGGTAACAAATTGAATTTTGATAAAGAAGGAGTGGCCGTATGTAAGGATTCCGGCCTTAAATACCGCAAAATTAATGAATATGTTTATGCAGAAAACGATTACACCAATATATGACCGGTTAATAAAGCAGGAAACATTACTTGCAGTCATCGGTTTGGGATATGTAGGATTACCTGTCGCCCTTGAATTTTCTCGCCATTTCAATGTCATAGGTTACGATATTGATTCTAATCGTGTTGAATATTTGCGAAAAACATATGGCACCAATTACAGAAATATTACTTTTTCCTCTTTTGAAAAAGATCTGGCCAAAGCGGCTTTCTATATAATTACAGTACCTACCCCTGTTGATTGCAACAAAAGTCCGGATTTAACGTGCCTTCTTAAAGCGACACAAACTGTGGCTCGATACTTAAATAAAGGAGATTATATTATATATGAATCTACAGTTTATCCCGGATGCACCGAGGAGGAATGTATTCCTCTACTTGAGAAAATCTCCTGTTTAAAGCTCGGTAAAGATTTCAAGGTAGGATACTCACCAGAACGCATCAACCCTAATGATTCACATCACTCTTTTGCCAATATATCTAAAATAGTATCTGCAAATGATGAAGAGGCATTGAAAGAGGTATCACATGTATACAAGACAGTCGTATGTTCCGGAATATATCAAGCATCAAACATAAAAGTGGCTGAAGCATCTAAAATGACAGAAAATGTACAGCGGAATGTCAACATTGCTTTGATGAACGAACTGCAAAAACTGTTCTCACAGATGGAAATAGATATGACAGAGGTTATTGAAATGGCTTCCACCAAATGGAACTTTGTAAAATATAAGCCTGGATTAGTCGGAGGCCATTGTATACCTGTAGACCCACTATATCTTGTTCCAGTGGCTTCACGGTTGGGCGTTGACATCCCAATTATAAACTCAAGTTGTGCTGTCAATGACAGTATGCCTGCTTATATTGTAAAATCGTTACTCAATATCCTCACATTGTCCGGGTGTATCCGGAACAATATAAGAGCTTTGTTAATGGGTATTACGTATAAAGAAAACATTGATGATATCCGCAATACTCAGGCAAGTAATATCTTCAGACTATTAGAGAAAGAATCGGTAAACGTGGATGTAGTTGATCCCTACGCTGATCCTGACAATGTTTACAATATGTATGGGATCAAACTATTACCGGCACCCCGGCCACCTTATAATCTAATTATTGTAACAGTGGGACACGACGATTACATTAGGCTTGATGACGATTACTTCCGTTCAATTTCCAATAGTGATGCATTATTGGCAGACATAAAATGTTTGTATAAAGATAAAATAAAATCACTTAAATACTGGAGTTTATAAAGTTAACGGATAGCCTGATAAGATAAAGTCTAAATTAAAAAGCTAAAAACTTACAAGAGCCGAACTGTACAAGCGTCATGGTTAGTTCTGGCTAATTTACTATCATTAAATGCACTTTTATTATCTTAGTAATCCATTACTCTGTGATAATTAAAAAAACTTCGCTCTTCCCCATATTACTAATGCCTGTTATGGGGAAGAGGACAGAAAATATCTTAACGGTATATAACATGTTACTGTTGGTTGTAATTTAATTCTATATCTAAAAAAAAACAAAAATCAAACAAAAATTTCTAAACATCGAGAATAAATTCAAATATTATCTCTACGAACCCTGCTTCAACACCTCTTGTTGCGACAAATATTCCAATAAAATCCGAACCTGGTTCTTACGTGTATACTGCCGAATTTTACTCCAGTCACGAGATAAAACATCCTTATTTTTCCAGATAAAATAGCAATGAAGAATCTTCTTTTTGATATCCTCGATATCTGACTCATCCGCTGTAAAACCAGCCTTAGTTTCCTCTAATAATGCTGCAATCACATCATTTGGATCACAAATTGCGAGAATCGGTTTGTTTGTTGCTAGATAATCAAATAATTTACCTGTATAAACACCTTTTCTACCTTTTGGATGCACCAACACTAAAGTATCAACTTCCAATGAACTTCTTATAGCTTCGGCATGATTTACCTCTTCTATCTGAAAGATATTAGATTTTATATTTTCAGGAATTAATAATTTTTCATGATTCCCTATTATGTTTATCCTACTATTCTGCGGAATATCACCAATTGCAATAAGTTCAGAAAACGCTTTAAACCAATTATTCGGATTAATAAATGAATCAAAATGACCAATAAATGCCATTGTATATACAGATTGAAAGGAAGCACTATGTACCTCTTCATAGTCATACCCGTTTTTAACCTCAAAAACTCTCCCATGTCTACCTATTTGTTTAAAGTCATTCACAAGCGGCGCTGATACAGACAATACTAAATCTGCAGACTCTAGTATTTTACACTCATAGGACCGAATACGCCATCTCCTCCAACGGGATATAAACGGACTCTTCGACATTTCGTCTCGCATATCGGCAATCCAATAAAATCCAGAAGCTTTTTTACGCAATTTGTATGCAATCATATGTGGAGAAAGGGGACAATATGAACTTAACACAATGTCGAACTGTCCTTTTTTCATCACTTCATATGCCCGTTTATAGGCTTTAAATCTCCACATAAACTTATGATCAAGAGCTAAACGAGACTGCAAGGCACATATTATACGTCTGATCGTCCATTTCTTATTAGTCCTCAATAGTAATTTCATTCTTGATTCCGTTATCACACAATCCTTGACATAATGGATCTCACATCCATTCCACATCACGGTCTCATCACAGTCACCCTCTGTTACCACTGTGACAGAATTACCAGCTTCATAAAAATATTTTGCAAACGCATTGATCCGAAATGATGCTATACTATTATATGGATAAAAGAAATTACTGATAATCAATATATTCATATTAATATAAAATAAACATGTTTATTGACAAAAATATACAAATGTAATATGTTTTGTAAAACCATCAGTTGTTATATATATTTTACAACAAAAATTTAATCTATTTAAAGCCTTTATATATATAATAGAACAATAAACAAACATCATTCTGATTTACAACACTTTAGCCGGGGCACTACATCTATAAAAATGCTCACAAAAGCACAAAAAAATCCCTCTGGCAATTACCAGAGGGACAGTATAGGGTAAATTTGAAAAGACGTTAAGGCTTTGGTTATAAATCTTAGAACCTACCAAGATTTATATCTTTCGTTCATTTATGTTCAAACAATATCCCACAATACAAAATCTTTCATTTATTTATAGAAAATCATCTATTTTCATTTCTAAAAATCAAATATAAATACATCAAAAACAACTTAGTTCTAATTGAACTAAACACTTTATCAATACCATTTGACCACTATAAATCAACAATTTAAAAGAATAAAGTAATATAAGATTGTCAGATCTCATACAAATATTGTTGTTTTAGCTTAACAAAGAACAAACAAATGATTATTGGTGCTATTTATTCTTTAACAACTAATAAAATACAACTCTATGATGTTCATTATCTGTAAGAAAAATAAATAAACAAAGTCTTCATGTATAATGTTTAACAAAGCTAAAATGGCATTTTAGCTTATGATATTATATACTATCTTTGTTTAGAATTTTAATCAATCGATATAGTTCAATTAGAACTAAGTTAATTTTACTTTTTCTTTTCTGCCAGTTCCTGTTCTATCGGATCGTCATACTGTTTCTGCAATTTGTGCAATTCTGTTTTGAGGCTGTCTATTAAAGCTTCATTACCCGGTTCATTATAGATATTATGCATTTCATCCGGGTCATTCTGCAAATCATACAATTCCCAGACATCGATATCATTATAAAAATGCATTAATTTATAGCGGTCGGTACGTACACCATAATGACGCTTCACTGCATGTTCGGCCGGATATTCGTAATAATGATAGTACAAGGAAGTACGCCAGCCTTTCGGATGTTTGCCTTTTAACAAAGGAAGATATGAGTCGCCCTGAATATCTGCCGGAACAGGAACACCAGCCAGTTCAAGGAATGTTGCAGCATGATCAATATTCTGAACCATTTCGGGAATATCCCCTTTTACACCTCCCGGAAAACGAACCAACATAGGAGTACGGAAAGACTCTTCATACATAAAACGTTTGTCAAACCAACCATGTTCACCCATATAAAAACCTTGATCGGAAGTATACACGATAATCGTATTATCCAACAAACCTTTCTTTTGCATATAGTCGAGTACCCGTCCTACATTACGGTCCACAGAATGAATTACACGCATATAATCGTGCATATACTGTTGGTATTTCCATTCAGCCAAAGCTTTTCCTGTCAGTTTTTTAGCCTTAAATTCTTTGATAATCGGATCATAATGTTTATCCCAGGCGGCTTTCTGTGCTGGAGTCATTCGGTTATACAAATCGCGACCAGAAGCTTCCAGACCTGTTGTTGTATGAATTTCATTCTCCTTATCCGCCATCTTCAGGTCATACACCAAATCCATATCCTTAATGATACTCATCTCCTGTTGAGAAGCAGCAATCCTACCTTCATATTTATCATAAAAAGTTTCAGGAACAGGATATTCCACATCTTCATACAAGTCCAAATCACAGGTATCCGGCATCCAGGTACGGTGAGGAGCCTTATGATGTAATAACAAACAGAATGGTTTATTTTTATCCCGCTTATTTTCAAGCCAATCCAAAGCCAAATCGGTCGTGATATTGGTAGCATAACCTTCTATCTGTTTCTTCACCCCATTATCTATAAAATAAGGATTGTAATAATCTCCCTGACCGGTCAGGATATTCCAATAGTCAAACCCGGTAGGATCGGATGTCAAATGCCATTTTCCTACAATTGCAGTCTGATAGCCTGCCTTCTGTAATAATTTAGGAAAAGTCTGCTGACTGCCGTCAAACCTCTTCGTATTATCCGTAAAACCATTCTTATGACTGTGCTTGCCTGTCAAAAGGCAGGCACGGCTCGGACCACTCAAAGAGTTGGCTACAAAACTATTTGTAAACATTACCCCTTCATTGGCAATCCTGTCAATATTAGGTGTTTCAATAAAGCGGTGATCATACGCACTGATTGTTTGATAGGAATGGTCGTCGCACATGATATACAAAATATTCATCTGCTTTTCCGGCTCATTCTCTTGCCCTTTTCCGGCACAAGAAGGCAGTAGAGTTGCTACCACTCCGGTAAAAAGAAATAGCTGATTCTTTTTCATGTTTTTAATTAGATTAAAACGTTTATGTTAATTAGATTTAGACTTGACTATCCTATATATTTGCAAATATATGGATAAAAACCGTTAGATATACTCACTCTACAGTTTATATCCGGTATATAAAACCAGAAAAGGTTACTCTGTCAATAAAACCCAAGCAACCTTTTCTTATGATTATCTATCAAATATGTTATTTACGGCAATAAGGCAGTTTGTATGGATTCCTGTATTCATACCAGTACAAACGATGTGCTGCCGCTTCCTTATCTCCTTCAAAACTAAGCGTAGCCGGATTCCATTTTACCGGTCGTCCCAATTCTCTTGCTATATTGGCAAGACAACAGAGTGTATTCGTACTACAACCAACCTCTACCGGAGCGATCGGATTTTCACGGGAACGGACACAGTCTATAAAGTTCTGCATATGCGGAGAACTTACTTCATATTGACCTTTATCAATCTTCTTTTCCGATTTCTTTAACAGAGAAGGATTAGAACATTCGATATATCCACGTGCCACTTTCAACCAGCCTTTATCACCAATAAACTGAATACCCTGGGCATTCGCATCATCTTCACGATAAGGCTGCTCGGTCATTACAATACCGTTTGCATACTTCATTGTTGCATATTTAGTTCCATTGTATCCTTTCGGTATGAACTCCACAGGACCGGAGCCATCCATACCGATAGCTGCCTGGGCTATATCAAACATATGTGCACCCCAGTCTGCCGTATAACCGTTACCAGTTTCCTGATACCAACGCCAAGCACCCCACAATTGTTCATTTTTTTCCGGGTCAAGAGAGATTGGAGGACATAAATCCGGATGATAATGAATCTTCGGGTCATTCAATGGCCCCATCCACTGGTTGAAGTTCAGATTATCGGGTACCGGCATTTCCGGTAAATCCAAAGGTTTGGGAGGTTCGCCTACACGGGCATATATCTTTTCTATATGGCCTATGGCACCACCACGCACCAATTCAATCGCTTTCTGGAACTCTTCACTGGAACGCTGCTGGCTTCCAATCTGAAACACCCGGTTATTATCGCGCACAGCCCTTGCCACAGCCAAGCCTTCCGTAATAGTGTAAGCTAATGGTTTCTGGCAGTATACATCTTTACCAGTCTGGCAGGAATGAATAGCAACCAAAGCATGCCAATGATCCGGAGTAGCGATTTCTATGGCATCTATATCTTTACGTTCCAGCAAATCTTCGTAAAACTCATACATATCGCAACGAACCGGCATACCTTGAGACTTCTGCCATGCCTCGATACGTCTTTTGAAACGTTCCCGCTTCATTGAATCCACATCACAACATGCCGCAACCTGTACACCCGGACAAGTCGAGAAACTTTGGAAGTCGGAACATCCTTGCTGCCCCAGTCCAACGAAGCCTAAAACGACACGATCACTCGGTGCAATACGTACACCATTGATTGCCCAACTGGGCAGGATAGTCAAACCGGCTAATCCCAATGCGGAATAGCCAAGAAATTTTCTTCGGGATATTCCTTTTTTAGTGTTTTCTTTCATGGTAATCAATAATATATTGGTCAAAAAGATTAATCCGAACAAAGATATATATAAAATCGGAAGATGATTTACCTCTTTTTCACAAAAAGGTTACAAAAATGACATTGGGAAAAGAAAAAAGGGCTATTTGCCTTCTTCCAGATAAATAGCCCATTCATAAATCATAAAAATATCTGCTTAGAACGCGTATCCAAAGCCTACATTCAGATAAATCGGATACATGGCAAAAGATACCGTATCAAAGTCTTTCTTGAAAATATCATTGAAGCCCCATGTCAGGTCCGCATTCACATTTAAATGCTTGAAAGCACGCCACTCTACACCTAACTGTGCACCCCATTGAAAACGACGCAGGTCTTTAGAGAAATCGTACGGTGCACTCTTGTCATCCGAAAAGATAACTTTATTTCCCGTAGGATCCCCTTCTCTCAAATAGCCTTCATAAACATCTCCTGAAAAATCACCATCTGTCATATAAGAGAAATAAGGACCTAACCCCATGCTGACACGAGGACTTATCTTATATTTGGCCAAAACAGGGAAAGTAAGATAAGAGTTACGAACTTTTGTCTTCACTTTACCAGTCCAATACCCTTTAATAAGTTCTCCTCCGTCACCTATAATTTCCATCTTATAGTTCTTTACATCAGCATCCGTTCGCATCCCTTTAGTTTCAAGACGAACGCCAATTTCTACCCCCCACTTCTTCTGTGTATCCAACCATTTCGTGACATTTCCCTCTATAGCAACAGCTACAGTAGGACTATAGCTATTGATTGAACGAATTTCTACAGGTAATGGCAATGGAGAAGTTCCACCTATATTAAAGCCGGCTTTCACTTCATACTCCAAACCGATAAGAGCAGACTTGATAATACCCGGATTCCTATCCTGTTGGGCAAATGCTGGCAATGCAATCAAAAACAAAGCCATTATATAAAACAATATATTTCTTTTCATATTATAAATATTATCTCTTTTAATATTCCGGTGAGGTTTCAAGTTCCACCTCATCTATATACAAGATACTTCCTACCGCACCTTTAAAACTATCGCCATCAATACTGGAAGAAAAGACAATGGCCATATTATATTTGTTGGCTTTCAGTTTATCTTTATCTATCACTTTACCTGGCAATGTTACAAATGGAATGTTAAACTCTGTCCATTCATTGGTTTCCACACGATCTTTATCTGCTATGCGTGCAATTGAGATTAAGTTCGGATGATCAAAACGATTTGTTCCGTCCAAAGTCTTTGTGTTAGCATCTGTCTCATAGAAAATCGCATAAATATCGAAATTATCTTTCTTTCCATCTACAACCTGTCCCATCTCCGAATAAACAGGTCCTGCTTTATATTTATAATAACCTCTTAAATTAGTGGGGACCTTGTCAAATGGCAAACCGAATTGTGTAGCCTTTAACGCGTTTGTTAATGCACTCCCTACATCAAAAGTTCCAATAAACAAGTTACCTGCTGCAATATACATTTTCAGTGCTGCACCCCAAGAGCCAGTTGTACGCGTTTCCAGCTTAACGCCTTTGCCTACTTTTCCGTTTTCAACAGAACATGTAGGAAAAGAAGATGCATTAGAGCCCATACCAGTTAATGCAAAACCTTTATTTCCACTTGCCCATTCCATTATATCACTTCCATCTTCATCTTTTTCAAAAAAGATGTCATAAGTATAGTTCAATATTACACTATTTTCTTGCCTTACATTCTCAAAATGATATTCCGTACTAATCCCTGCAACCACATAAGCTACCAGATATTTCTTTGTCCAATTTCCATCTTCCGATGTTACGGTATAATACTGAGGTTGCGTAAAATCAAGAATAGTACCGCTTACCGGAGAAATCGAGGCCCCCGGAGTTAACTCAAATTCCGGAGCTTGCCGGGTCAAATCAGCATCAGCCCTCACCATCAAGGTTATTTTATTATTCTCTATAATCGGTTCTCTCTTTAAAATATCACCGGGAACCGTACAAGCAACAATATCCGCCTCTGCATTAGGAGCCTCTGCGCGTATGCAAGAGAACAGAGCCACACTCAATAAGAGAGCCGCTATTAAATACTTAAACTTCATTTCAATCCTTTTTAATGAATAACCAATTTTATCAATTTCATCTACCTTTTGTAAACAAACTGGTTGCAAAAGTAATGCCCTTTTTTCAAATAGCCTGTATATTTATACTTTTATCACAGTTTTTATTGTAACACTCGCTTATTCTCCTTATTTTTGATTCATAACTATGATTTTTCAAAACCATAGTTATGATTTCCGAAAAACATAACTATTAAATTCTAATTCATAAATTAAAAGACCATGACAACACGCAGAGACTTTCTCCGGCAAGCCGCCTTGTTGAGTGCGGGCTTAACAGCACATCCTTTTTTAATTAAAGCGGGAGGTTCCGCAAGTGTAGGCGCGAATGATAAGATTCATGTCGGCCTTATCGGATGCAACGGTATGGGATTTGAAGACCTGAAAGCTTTCCTGCGCAACCCCGAAGTGGAATGTGTAGCTATAGCCGACATCGATGAAAATGTATTGAACAGCCGGGCTGCCGAAACAGAGAAAATAACAGGCAAAAAGGTTAAAAAGTTATATAAAGACTGGCGTAAACTAATCGACAATAAAGATATAGACGTTGTCATAGTAGGGACTCCCGACCATTGGCACTGTCTTCAATTAGTAGCAGCCTGCCAGGCAGGAAAAGATGTCTATTGCGAAAAGCCATTAGGAAATAGCATCGAAGAATGTAATATCATGGTTCGTGCTGCCGAAAAATACAATCGCGTCGTACAAGTTGGCCAATGGCAACGCAGCGATCCTCATTGGCAAGATGCCATGGCTTTTGTACACAGCGGGCAATTAGGTAAAATCCGCACAGTACGCGTATTCTCCTATCAGGGCTGGTGCCCGTCCATTCCAGTCAAACCGGACGAAGCAGTTCCGCCAGGTGTCGACTATGATATGTGGTTAGGCCCGGCTCCTCAACGTCCATTCAACCGAAACCGTTTCCATTTCACATTCCGCTGGTTTTGGGATTATGCAGGAGGATTAATGACCGACTGGGGTGTACACCTACTCGATTATGCACTATATGGAATGAATGTTACCGCACCAAATTCCATCATGGCATCGGGTGGCAAATTCGGTTATCCGGATGATGCCTGCGAAACACCGGACTTACTACAAACCATTTATACATTCAACGACTTTACTGTTATGTGGGACCACGCCATCGGTATCGATGACGGTGCTTACGGACGCAACCACGGTTTAGGATTTGTCGGTGAGAACGGCACATTAGTTATAGACCGGAACGGCTGGGAAGTAATCCCCGAAAGAGTAAACGGGAAAGCCCGCATGGATGCAGTCGCTCTAAAGAAAGCATATGGCGAAGGCGGTCTGAACCTCCATGTTAAAAATCATCTTGAATGTATCAAATCCCGTAACCGTAACTGTAATGCCAGCATAGAAATCGGAGCCCACATCGCTAAATTCTCCCAACTGGGAAATATCGCATACCGCACCGGAAAGAAACTAAGCTGGGATGGCTCCAGTTTCCATGATGCAGAAGCCGACAAATACCTGTGTAAGGAATACAGAGCACCATGGGAACTACCTAAAATTTAGGTGACAGGTGACAGGTGACAGGTGACAGGTGACAGGTGACAGGTGACAGGTG
>UQLN01000017.1 GCA_900541965.1 uncultured Parabacteroides sp.
AAAATCGTATCAAAAGGGTATAAAGATAGCCCCTTTTCACGACAGTGGAAGAGGGGGGGTATAGGGGTAGTGGCCGGAGATATATACACGGATTGAAAAATAACGTCTGAACGGAATGTAAAATAAAAAAGATTCAAACTTTTCGAAGATTATGGAAAACTTCAGAGAAAAATGTAAGTTTGTACACATAAAATGTAACATAGAAAAATGAAAACGTTAGTACATACTGATAAAGAGCTGATAGAAGAGATAATCCGGAAATGTGAAATCTGTTATGCCGGATTGGCAGATACCAACGGAACCCCTTATGTTTTACCGATGAACTTTGGTTACCGGGAGGGTGTTATATATCTACATTCCGCTCAGGAAGGGAGAAGTATCTCTATTTTGGAACGGAATCCACGGGTATGTATAACCTTCAGTACAGACCACGACCTGGTGTTCCAGCATCCGGAAGTGGCATGCAGTTACCGGATGCGTTCAAAAAGTGTGATTGGCTGGGGAACGGTGCGGTTTGAAGAAGATTTCGACAAAAAAACGGAAGCGCTGGATATCATCATGAAACAGTATTCCGATAAAGAATTCCGTTATTCGGACCCGGCAGTGAAGAATGTAAAGATATGGGTGGTCGAATTGGATGAGGTAACTTGCAAGGAATTCGGGGCACCGCATAAAAAAAGTTGACAGTTGACAAGTGACAGTTGACGGTGGGAAAACATTTTGGTGAAATTAAAATTCGCTTAGAATCAAAATATAACTGCCAAGTGTCACTTGTTAACTATCAACTATTTTGTATTTTTGTTGCCAAATATGATATTCTTAAAATAATGGGATTGCAAAAGCATAGCAGGGTGCTGAATGAAACAGTTGAAAAGCTATCGGACGAATGTTCGTATAAGCAGTTGTTTCATGCCTATCGGGACGAAGAAGCACTGCCTTCCGGTGAAGTTCTGAAAGAAATCATAGACTTATGCCGGGCCATCCTGTTTCCGGGCTATTATGGGAATGCACGTATCAGCCAGCAAACAATCCGTTTTCATACAGGAGTGAATATAGAAACACTCCATACATTACTTTCCAGGCAGATTTATGCAGGCCTGTGTTTTGCCGATACTTCCTGTACTTCCTGCCCCGAGGAAAAAATCTATACAGAGGCGGAAGCTCTTTCGGAAGCCTTTATAGCGACACTGCCGGAGATGCGCCGCCTGCTGGCAACAGATGCCGAGGCTGCATTTAACGGAGATCCTGCTGCTTGTAATATCAATGAAGTCATATTCTGTTATCCCGGTTTCCGGGCTATTTGCAACTACCGTATTGCACACCAGCTATACTTGCTGGGTGTCCCTTTCATCCCACGTATGATTACTGAAATGGCACATTCGGAAACGGGTATCGACATTCATCCCGGGGCACAAATCGGATATTATTTCTCTATCGACCATGGTACGGGTACTGTGATTGGGGAAACAAGTGTGATAGGCAATCATGTCCGTATTTTCCAGGGAGTCAGCCTTGCCGGAGAGAAACTTCCGCCGGATGAAAACGGGAATGCGATACGGGGTGTGGCACGCCATCCGATACTGGACGATTATGTTACGGTTTATTCTAACGCCACGCTGCTGGGCAGGATTCATGTAGGTAAAGGCGCCACGGTTTGCGGCAACGTCTGGATTACCGAGGATGTTCCCGCCGGGGAGATACGGACACAACAAGATCAGAAATATTAATATTAACATTCAATTAATAATCAACAATGGGACAACTGCTATTTTACCTACAGGCACGAATTGCCGGTTGCCTATTGTCTATTGTCAGTTAAAATGAGCGAGACATTTGAAATGGTGGCCAAAACCCTTTACGGGTTGGAAGAAATACTGGCCGGCGAATTATTACCTTTAGGTGCCAACGATATTCAGATTGGCCGCCGAATGGTGTCTTTTACAGGAGATAAGGAAGTGCTTTACAAAGCCAACTTCTATTGCCGTACGGCATTGCGTATCCTTAAACCTATCTATCACTTCAAAGCAAAGGATGCCGACACTGTCTATAAGGAGGTGAAGAAAGTAGCATGGGAAGACTATATCGCCCAGGATAAAACTTTCGCAATAGACTCTGTAATCTATTCCGATGATTTCAACCACTCCAAATTTGTGGCATACCGTACGAAAGATGCGATTGTAGACTATTTCATGGAAAAGTTCGGCAAACGCCCTTCCGTCCGTGTAAATAATCCGGACCTGTATATCAATATCCATATCTCGCATAATGATTGTACACTTTCTATCGACAGTTCCGGTGAGAGCCTTCATAAACGCGGTTACCGGGCGGAACAGACCGAAGCTCCCCTGAATGAAGTGCTGGCTGCCGGTATGATATTGAAGACTGGCTGGAAAGGTGAATCTAATTTCGTAGACCCGATGTGTGGTTCCGGTACGTTGCTGATTGAAGCGGCAATGATTGCCTTGAATATCGCTCCGGGCGTTTATCGTAAAGAGTTCGCTTTTGAAAAATGGATAGATTTCGACCAGGAACTGTTCGACCGTATCTATAATGATGAGAGCCAGGAACGGGAATTCAAGTTTAAATGTTATGGCTCCGATATTAATCCGGCTGCAATCGAAATTGCAGAAAAGAATGTCCGGGGTGCCGGTTTGATGAAATATATCGAATTGAAGGCTATGCCGTTCCAGCAGTTTACGGAAGCTCCCCAGCCGGGTATTATGGTAACGAATCCACCTTATGGCGAACGTCTTTCTTCGCGCGACCTGTTAGGCTTGTATGGCATGATTGGCGAACGGATGAAACATGTATTCGTAGGTTATACTGTGTGGATTTTGAGCTATAAGGATGAATGTTTCGATAAAATCGGTTTGCGCCCCAGCGACCGGGTAAAACTGATGAACGGTTCCTTGGAATGCGAATACCGTTGTTATGAAATCTTCGAAGGAAAGAATAAAGATTATAAGAAGGCTTTGAATGAGGGTGAAGTGGAAAGGCCCGCATCCTTTGAACGCAGAGATAACGACCGGAGAGAGCGTCCGGGTTTCAAAACAGAGCGTCCGGGTTTCAACTCGGATCGTCCCGGCTTTAAGTCCGACCGTCCTGAACGTCGTTTTGCAGCCGCTCATAGCAACGATGAAGAGGAACGTGCAGCTTTTGCCCCGGGCAAACCGCGTAAACATGCGGGAAAGATGCGTTATGAAGATGATGATGATGCTTTCGGCAGAAAGAGAAAGTTTGAGAAGTTTGACAAAAAAAGCGACCGCCCGTTTAAAAAACCGTTTAAGAAAAGGGAGAGAGGAGGCTATGAAGATTAAGTTTTTATTGTTGCTGGGTGTATTTTCCCTTTCTAATCTATTGTCGGGCATGGCGCAGGATAAGCAATTCACATTGCATGATTTGATACCGGGAGGCAAGAATAACAGCCGTTTTGTTCCCCGTAATTTAAAGCAATTGTCGTGGTGTGGTGATACCTACCTGTATGCTAAAGGCGACAGTATGATGAGTGGCGAAGCTGCCCGAAAAGAAACTGTGGCATTTACCCGTGAACAATTAAACGGGGCATTGAAGGCGGCCGGATTGGAAACAGTGGGCAGTATGCCTTATTTCTCGGTACCGTATAAGGATCAGCCTGTTTTGGCTTTTTATTCGAAACGGCACCGTATCCATTATAATTATAAGGAAAATAAAGTGGTAGCCGATTACCATTTGACAAACGGATGGGGCAATTATGATTTTTGCCCGGCAAACGGTTATCTTGCGTTCACAGAAGGAAATAACTTGCAGGTACTTTCACCGGATAATGCCGTAGGTGTGGTTACACACGAAACGGCAAGCGGAGTTGTTTGCGGTAAATCCGTCCACCAGAACGAGTTCGGTATCTATAAAGGTACATTCTGGTCGCCGAAGGGTTCGGCTCTGGCTTTTTACCGTATGGATGAAAGCATGGTGACAGACTATCCTTTTGTAAATATCGATGCACGTTGTGCCAAGGCAGAGCCTCATAAGTATCCGATGGCAGGAATGAAGAGCCATGAAGTTACGGTAGGGGTTTATAATTTGTCGTCCGGCCAGACCGTTTGGTTGAATACAGGCCTTCCGAAAGAAAAGTATCTGACGAATATCGCTTGGAGCCCGGATGAAAAAAGTATCTATATTGCCGAGTTGAACCGCGACCAGAATGAAATGCATCTGGTGCGTTATTCGGCTCTCACAGGTGAAAAAGAAGCGGAGTTGTTTACGGAAACGGATGAGCATTATGTTGAGCCGCAACATCCGGTTGTATTTCTTCCGAATAACCCTGAACAATTTATCTGGCAGAGTGAGCGGGACGGCTATCAGCATTTATACCTCTATAATACCGAAGGAAAGCTGTTGAAACAGCTAACCAAGGGCGAATGGGTGGTGATGGATGTTCTGGGTTTTGATGCCAAAGGTGAAAATCTCTTTATAACTTCTACCCAGCCACATCCGCTGAGTTCGTCTACTGTCGGAACTCCTTTAGCTATCAATGTTTGGAAAATAAATCTGAAAAAAGGGAATAGCTTATGTTTAGGAGCAAACCCCGAACTGGCAGGTGTACATAATGCAAAGCTGAGCGCTTCCGGTAAGTATTTGTTGGATACGTATGCTTCTCCATCCGTTCCCCGTGAAATCAGTTTGTTGGAAACCAATAAAGGAAAGAAATTAAATACCCTGCTGACTGCGAAAAATCCGTATGAAGGCTATGCTGTTCCGGAGATTGTAACCGGAACGATCAAGGCGGCAGATGGTGTAACAGACCTGAACTACCGTCTGATTAAGCCGGTGGGATTGGATGAAAGTAAAAAATATCCGGTAGTCGTTTGTGTATATGGAGGGCCTCATGCCCAATTGGTAACGGGAGGCTGGCTGAACGGTGCCGGAGGTTGGGATATCTATATGGCTCAGCGCGGCTATGTAATGTTTACTGTGGATAGCCGTGGTTCTGCAAACCGTGGACATGCCTTTGAAAGCGTAATCCACCGTAACCTGGGGGTTAATGAAATGGCAGACCAGGTGAAAGGTGTCGAGTTCTTAAAGTCTCTGCCTTATGTAGATGCTGACCGTATCGGTGTGGATGGTTGGAGCTATGGCGGTTTTATGACAACTAACCTGATGTGCTCATATCCTGAAATCTTCAAGGTAGGTGTAGCCGGTGGTCCGGTTATCGACTGGAGTAACTACGAGATTATGTATGGCGAACGCTATATGGACCGTCCGCAGGATAATCCCGAAGGGTATAAGAATGCCAACCTGAAGCTGAAAGCCGGAAACTTGAAAGGCCGTCTGATGCTGATACATGGTGATATAGACCCGGTTGTCGTATGGCAGCATAGTCTGGGTTTCCTGAAAGCTTGTGTAGATGCCGATACCTATCCGGATTATTTTGTATATCCCCGTCATGTACACAATGTAACTGGTAAAGACCGCCCGCATTTGTTTGAAAAGATTACGCGTTACTTTGACGACAATCTTTAAGCAGTTGACAGTTGACAAGTGATAGTTGACAGTCAGGGGGAAAGAGTGAAATACAAGAGAGAGAAATAAGGAGACAAGAAAGATAAAAAGTAATAACCATAAAAAAGGCAGTTGCCGATTGATAGGGACAGTTTGTATTTTAACTGTCAACTGTCACTTGTCAACTGTCACCTAAAAAAGATGAACATACTACTATTAGGCTCAGGCGGCCGTGAACATGCGATAGCCTGGAAAATAGCACAGAGTCCGAAGGTGGACAAGTTATTTATTGCGCCCGGAAATGCAGGGACTGCTTTTGCCGGAACCAATGTCGATATAAAAGCGGATGATTTTGCTGCAATTAAGAATTTTGTATTGGCAAACCAGGTCAATATGGTTGTGGTAGGCCCGGAAGACCCATTGGTGAAAGGTGTATATGATTTCTTTAAAAATGATGCGGCATTGGCAGGAATACCTGTTATAGGCCCGTCTAAAGAAGGCGCCCAGTTGGAAGGGAGCAAGGATTTTGCAAAAGCATTTATGATGCGGCATGCTATTCCGACTGCACGGTATAAAAGCATCTCGGCAGAAAATTTGCAGGAAGGATATGCTTTTCTGGAAGAGTTACAGGCTCCGTATGTATTGAAAGCGGACGGCCTGGCTGCCGGTAAAGGCGTTTTAATCCTTGATACCTTGGAGGAAGCGAAAAAAGAATTAGGCGATATGTTAGGAGGAATGTTCGGTGATGCCAGCAAGACTGTCGTTATTGAAGAATTTCTGGATGGTATCGAATGTTCTGTATTCGTAATGACTGACGGTAACGATTATAAGGTGCTTCCCGTTGCGAAAGATTACAAACGTATCGGCGAAGGAAATACAGGTTTGAATACCGGAGGTATGGGAGCCGTTTCACCGGTCCCGTTTGCAGACGATGCGTTTATGGCCAAAGTGGACGAACGCATTATTCGCCCGACTGTGGAAGGTCTGAAAGCAGAGAATATAGATTACAAAGGTTTTATCTTCCTCGGATTGATTAACGTGAAGAATGAGCCGATGGTTATCGAATATAACTGCCGTATGGGAGATCCGGAAACCGAAGTGGTCATGCTTCGTATCCAGAGCGACCTGGTTGATTTGTTGGAAGGCGTTGCCGAAGGAAACCTCGGTAGCCGTGTATTGAAGGAAGATCCGCGTGCTGCTGTTACGGTTATGCTGGTTAGCGGCGGATATCCGGAAGCATATGAAAAGGGAAAAGTTATCACTGGTTTGGAGCATGTTTCATCCGATAATATCCTGTTTCATGCCGGAACAAAATCCGCTAACGGACAAATTCTTACGAATGGCGGACGTGTAATTGCTGTCAGCTCTTATGGTGCGACTAAAGAAGAAGCGTTGGCTCAATCTTTTGCCGGAGCAAAAACGATCGATTTTGAAAAGAAATATTTCCGTAGGGATATCGGATTTGACCTTTAAATAGTTGACAGTTGACAAGTGACAGTTGACAGTTTAAAGAGAATATGGATTTAATAATTAAAAAATAAAATAAATAGGGCAGTTGTCCGTTGACAAAGGCAGTTTGTATTTTAACTGTCACTTGTCGACTGTCAACTGTCAACTGCTATGGCTTCATACAGTAATTATAGCCGGAAGTCCAGGTTTTCTAATCTTTCAACATTCCTGCCCGCGTTGTTGGCATGTATGGTGTGTTGGGTGGTGAGTTATATTTATTCCGTAGGGTATCCGGTTTATGGTGAGGTTTCATCTACCCCCTTGTGGAATGCCATTTGCCGGATTTTGCCGGGGAAGGCATTTACTTATATGATCGGTATGGTACTGATGTTCGGGGGGGCATTCCTTTTGCATCGTGCCAATTATGTGCTGGCATTGATCCGGGAGAAAACGATGTTGCCTTTCCTCTTTTATGTATTATTTATAAGCACGAACCCAGACTTTTTTCCTCTGAAATCAACCTCATTAGGCGTTTTTTGCCTGATATTGG
Source organism: uncultured Parabacteroides sp. (assembly GCA_900541965.1). Taxonomy (GTDB): domain Bacteria; phylum Bacteroidota; class Bacteroidia; order Bacteroidales; family Tannerellaceae; genus Parabacteroides. The sequence goes on from UQLN01000017.1 coordinate 7,478, forward strand.
CACTTTACCAGTTGTTTCTTACCTATCATGACCCGGAAACGCAGGCTGAAGCCTATAATGCGGCGTTGCTGGTAGGGGTAGGAAGCCTTCTCTGGATACACCTGCTTTGGTTTTTGCCTCTGTTGTGGGTCGGAATGTATAATTTCCGTTCGTTGACACCCCGTACTTTTATTGCTTCTTTGTTGGGAGTGGGTACGGTTTACTGGTTTCAGTTGGGGTGGTGTGTCTGGCAACAGGATTATACCCCTTTTACGCAGGTATTTCCTTTGCTGTTTAAAGTTCGTTTACTTTCTATCGGCGGTATTGCTACGGTAGACTGGATAAGCATTGCAGTCATGCTCCTGCTTACGGTAGTTGCCTCGATCAATATACTAACGCATGAGTATGAAGATTCTTTGCGTTCCCGCCAATACCTTTTCTTTTTGATATTAATGGCAATCTGGGCGTTTGGGCTTTATTTCCTGTATGAGCAGGTTTCGGAAGAGTTTCTGGAAACGGCTTGTATTCCGGTATCGATATTGGTTGCCCACTTTTTTACGGTAGCACGGGGAAAAGTGGTCTTCTGGTCGTTTTATGCAACATTAGTCCTGTTTATTGCATTCTTATTTATACGTTTATGGAATTTCTTATAGAATATGGATATATAGGTGTTTTTATAGCATCTTTTCTGGCTGCTACTATTTTGCCTTTTAGCAGCGAAGTTGTGCTGACGGGGGTATTGCTGGCTGGAGCATCCTATTGGCCTTGTATGATTGCCGCTTCGATCGGTAATTTTCTGGGTGGGATGAGTTGTTACTGGCTGGGAATGCTCGGTAAGGTAGAATGGATAGAAAAATATCTGAAACTGGATGCTGCAAAGTTACAGAAAGTGCAGGATTGGATTAAAGATAAAGGTTCGTGGATGGCATTTTTTGTATTCCTTCCCGGTATCGGCGATTTTATTGCTGTCGCATTGGGTTTCCTCCGGGGGAATATCTGGATTGTGGCCATCTCCATGTTCCTGGGTAAGGCGTTGAGGTATTGGATTTGGATGGAGTTTGTATATAAAGTGCAACAGATGCTTTAAAAGCAATCCTCGCTGTTATTGAAAAATCATTTATCATTATAAAATAATACAACATGAAAAACATTTCGAGAAGAACCGCTCTTAAGACCGTATTGGCAGGAAGTGCAGCCATGGCAGTATCCGGCTTGGAAGCCGCAGCTCCGGCTAAAAAGAAAAAAGTGGCCGCCTCCCCGGAACCTTTGAAAGGGAATATACGCCATTCTGTTAGTAAATGGTGCTTTGGAGATTATGAATTAGGCGAATTTTGTGAGATTTGCAAACACATAGGTATTCAGTCTGTTGAATTACTTGATCCTCAGGATTGGCCGGTTGTCCAAAGCCATGGATTGACAGTGGCGATGGCACAGGGAGCCGGATTAGGCATCGACCGTGGTTTCAATGATGTAAGCCTGCATGATGAGTTGGTGGCAAGTTACGAAAAAGTGATACCGATGGTAGCCGAAGCCGGCCTGACCAATCTGATTTGCTTTTCCGGTCGCCGCAACGGTGTAACCGACCTGCAAGGTTGGGAAAACTGCGAGAAAGGGCTTAAACGTATCACTCCGATTGCCGAGAAGTATAATGTCGTACTGACAATGGAGCTTCTGAACAGCGTCGGGCATAAAGATTACCTTTGCGACCATACCGTTTGGGGCGCTGAATTATGCCGCCGTATAGGTTCTCCTAATTTCAAGCTGCTTTACGATATTTACCATATGCAGATTATGGAAGGCAATATTATCGATACGATTCGTAAATACCATCCTTTCTTTTCGCATATCCATACGGGAGGTAACCCGGGCAGGGCGGAAATCGATGAAACGCAGGAACTGTATTATCCTGCCATCATGAAAGCTATTGTGGAAACCGGCTATAAAGGTTTTGTAGGACAGGAGTTTGTTCCGAGACAGGAAGATAAAATCGCTTCACTTGAAAAATGCATCCGCATTTGTGACGTATAAGCCTGTAGGTAGCCGGGCTGATTAGTATAATTCGGAATAAAATCCGTATTTTTGTACTCCATTTAATGTGAATAAGATGAACTACCTGATAAAAGGCCCGGCTTTGCTGAAAGCATCAGTCCAGCTTCCGGCTTCCAAAAGTATATCTAACCGGGCATTGATATTGAATGCCCTTAGTTACAGTCCTTATGAGATACAGAATTTATCGGACTGCGACGATACGGAGGTGATGGTAAAAGCCCTCAATTCGAATGCCCGTGATTTTGATATTAAAGCGGCAGGTACGGCGATGCGTTTCCTGACGGCTTTTCTGTCGAAAGTCGTAGGCGAATGGACAATAACCGGGACCGAACGGATGAAGAACCGCCCTATCAAAATCTTGGTGGATGCATTGAACGCACTCGGAGGCAAAGTGGAATATATGGATAGGGAAGGATATCCCCCTCTCCGTATTTTCGGAAGTGCTTTGCAGGGAGGTGAAATCTCTTTGTCCGGAGGGGTAAGTTCCCAGTATATATCAGCTCTCCTGATGATAGCCCCGTTAATGGAAAACGGTTTGACATTGTCTCTGGAAGGAAATATTATTTCCAAACCTTATATCCATCTTACCCTGCAATTGATGGAATTGTTCGGGGTGAAAGCGGAATGGAACGGACAAGTTATTAAAGTTCAGCCTCAAGAATATAATCCGATTCGTTTTACAGTGGAATCGGACTGGAGTGCAGCTTCCTACTGGTATTCCATGATGGCGCTTTCCAAAAATGCGGAAATCGAATTATCCGGTTTATTTAAAAATAGTTTGCAGGGCGATGCTGCCGGAGCAAAATTATTTGCCCAACTGGGTGTCGGTACTACTTTTACGGATCGTGGCGTCGTATTGAAGCGGACGGGGAATCTGGCAAAGAAACTGGTTTATAATTTTGTAAACGAACCGGATTTGGCTCAAACTTTTGTGGTGGCTTGCGTGTTCTTAAATATTCCCTTCAGGTTTACTGGATTGCAAAGTTTGAAGATAAAGGAAACCGACCGGATAGTAGCCTTGAAGACCGAACTTAGTAAGTTGGGCTATATATTAACAGACAGTAATGACAGCATTCTTGAATGGAACGGAGAACGTTGTGAACCGGAGGACAATCCGGTCATAGCGACATACGAAGACCATCGGATGGCAATGGCTTTTGCTCCGGCTGCACTGGTTCGTCCGGAAGGAATAGCGATAGCCGACCCGGAAGTTGTTACAAAAAGTTATCCCCGTTATTGGGATGACCTGAAGGCGGCAGGTTTTATAATAGGTTAAGGATTATGTGGTATATTGTTTTAGGAATTGTACTGTTGGGTATTGTTGCAGCTATAGCCGGTTATATCCGTAACCGGAAGCTCCAGAAAATGCTGGAACGGGGAGAGATCAGTGAGATACCCGAAGCCCAGGAAATACCCGAAGTTTGCTGCGGCCAGCATGAAACCTGCGAGCGGGATAGCTTGCTTGCTGCCGTAAGTAAGAAAATAGATTATTACGAAGATGAAGAATTAGACCGTTTTCAAGGTGTGGAGGCTGATGCTTATGACGAAGATGCCATAAGCGAGTTTAGTGAGGTCCTTTATACATTGAAAGAGGTGGAGGTTGCCGGTTGGCTCAGAAGTTTACAGCTTCGTGGTATAAATCTGCCGGATGCCCTTAAAGATGAAGCGTTCCTGATTGTTGGCGAACGCCGTATACATTAAAAATAAGAAGATGGATTTATTACAATATAGTTTTTTCCAACATGCCCTGTTGGGAAGCTTGCTTACGGCAATTGCTTGTGGTATTGTAGGTACATATATCGTGTCGCGCCGGCTGGTTTTTATCAGCGGGGGGATTACGCATGCTTCTTTCGGTGGGTTGGGACTGGGTTTCTTTCTCGGATTAAATCCTATATTGATGGCGATGGCATTTTCTGTACTCTCTGCATTCGGGGTTGAGTGGGTAAGCAAAACGCAGAATATCCGTGAAGATTCGGCTATAGCCGGTATCTGGTCGCTGGGTATGGCATTGGGGGTCATTTTTATTTTTCTGACTCCCGGATATGCTCCTAATTTATCTGCTTACCTGTTCGGGAATATCCTGACTATTTCTACAGGCGATATTCTTTGGATAGCCGGGCTTGCCTTTGTTCTGGTCATTATATTTTCTTTATTTCTCCGTAGTATCGTTTATGTGGCTTTCGACCGTGATTTTGCCGTTACCCAGCATCTTCCGGTAAAGGCTATTGAATATATGATGATGTTCTTTATTGCTGTAACGATTGTTCTTTCCATCCGCTTGGTTGGAATTATGTTATTGATGAGTTTGCTTACGTTACCTCAGATTACCGTAAACCTTTTCACCTCGGACTTTAAGAAGATTATCTGGGGGAGTATAGCAATCGGTTTTCTGGGATGTGTAGCAGGCCTGGTCCTCTCTTATTTCCTGAATGTACCGTCCGGTGCCTTCATTATCCTGGTTTTAGTTGTTTTCTTTTTAGCAGTAAAGGCAATAAAAGCACTCTGTAAACGTTAGTAGGATAGAATCATCCGTCTGGCGTTGAAATGAAGAAGAACTTTTATATTGCTTTGTTATTATTATCTGCTATTATCCTTTTGGGAGCGTGCAGTGTGCGCAAAAATACTGCTGCAAGCCGTTTCTACCATGCCCTGAATACCCGTTATAATACGTATTATCATGCCCGGGAGCTTTTTGATGAGGCAGTGCGTATCGGTCAGGACAGCCTGCAGGGGAATGCAGGAGCTTTATTTGATACGGTAATCGGGAAGTGCAGGAATGCCATTCTTAGTCATTCTATTACAGTAAAGCCCGCTCGAAAAGCAGGATGGCGTAAGAATCCCAAACAACGTGCATGGTACGAGCAACGGGAGTATAATCCTTTCTTAAAGAATTGTTGGATGCTTATGGGGCAGGCTCAGTATTATAAAGGCGATATCCGGCAAGCTATCCGTACATTTGCCTACATTATTCGTTATTATCCCTCAAAGACAAGGGTTGTAAAAGAAGCCCGCCTGTGGCGTACCCGATGCTATGCAGAAAAGCAGTCCGTTCCGGAGATAGATACATGTCTTGCCGGATTTGCAGGAGGAGTTACACAAGGAATTTGGGATACCCATATTCGCATGTCTCCTGATTGCTCTGTAACTGTAAACAGTAATGATACGCTGTTTAAGGCAACTACGGATGTCCCTTTTTGTTTGCTGTTGGTTTATTTACCGGAAAAAATGGACAAGAACCGATTGTTGTTTACGCTGGCTACCTATAACTTTACGCATTTTGAGGATAAAGAGCTGGATACCGGTTTTGAGATGGTGGATTCAAAAGAAATATTGGTTGTACGTGGTTTTTCCGATTATAATGAAGTAAAAAACTATTGTAAAGAACTTTTTTCCGGAGGTGATTTGTTCAACATGGTAGGGCCGGATGTTTGTCGGCTTCCGGCATCAGAATACAATTATCATCTCTTAAAATCCGGTAGATATTTATTAGAAAAATATATCGTATTCTTTGGGAAAAATTACGATTAATCGATTCGTGCACTAAAGGGGAACTGGAATTAGGGGGTGTGTGAAACAGGGAAAAGGATGGTACAAGGATGGTCGGGAATATCACACACCCCCTGCCCCTCTTGAAAGGGGAAGTTTTAAAACTACTTAGTTTTATCTCTTTTGCAGTAATTAGAACCTGAAATATTCTTTTGCGTTATTATAGCTTATGTCTTCTACCATTTTTCCGATAAAAGGCAGTTCGGATGCAGGTAATTCACCATTCTCCACTTCTCTTCCAAGTATATTACATAAAATACGGCGGAAATATTCATGACGTGGATACGACAGGAAACTGCGGGAATCCGTAAGCATTCCCACGAAACGGCTCAGTAGGCCCAGATTCGATAGGGAATTGAGTTGATTTTCCATTCCGTTGATCTGGTCGAGGAACCACCATGCCGCACCGTATTGTATCTTGCCCGGCACGGAACCGTCGTTGAAACTGTATATGGTGCTCATCATCATGTCGTTGTCACGAGGATTCAGATTGTAAAAGATTGATTTTGCCAGCAGATTGTTTTCATCCAGACGGCTCAGGAAACGGCTCATTGGGACTGCCATCGGAGCATCGCCTATGGCATCAAAACCGGAATCCGGACCAAGTTCCCGGAACATACGCGCGTTGTTATTGCGGGTAGCGCCGATATGGAATTGCTGTACCCAATTGCTCCGGGCATTCATGGCTGCCAGTTCATATAATATGGCAGAACGGAATTTATTTACTTCCTTTTTAGTCAGTTCCTTTTTCATGCGGATTCTGAGGAAGATGGATTCTATCTCTTCGTCGGTATACGGCTCGGCATAGAAGGTACTCAATCCGTGGTCGGCAAGGGTACATCCTTGTGAAGCAAAGAAGTCGTGGCGGCGTTGCAGGGCTTCTACCAGATCGGCAAAAGTCAGGATGGTGATACCTGAAGCGGCAGAGAGTTTCATCAGGTATTCATTATAGGGACGCAGATTCTCGATCGCCATTGCCTTATCCGGTCTCCAGGTAGGGTATACTTTGATTTTTAATCCGCTGTTCCGTATAGCAGTGTGATATTCAAGGTTGTCGATAGGATCGTCGGTTGTACAAACCACTTCCACCTTCATCCGCTCCATGATGGCCTGTGCACGAAATTCGGGCGTTTGCAGTTTGGCAGAACATTCTTCATAGATTTCGCGTGCCGTGGAAGGATTTAATACTTTGTCGATACCGAAAATACGGCTTAATTCGAGGTGGGTCCAGTGGTATAGTGGATTCCGCATCGCATGTTGGAGGGTATCCACCCATTTTTCGAATTTCTCATAAGAAGATTTGTTTCCGGTGATGTAAGCTTCCGGAACACCGTTGGCACGCATGGCGCGCCATTTGTAATGGTCGCCACCCAACCAGATTTCCGTAAGGTCGGCAAACTGGTGGTTCTCTGCTATCTGGCGTGGATCCAGATGGCAGTGGTAGTCGATAACCGGCATTTTCGCCGCATGGTCGTGATACAACTGCTGTGCCGTATCCGACTGCAACAGGAAATTAGAATCAAGAAATTTTTTCATGGTCATCCGTTATATTTATTAATAATAGATAGTGTATCACTGCAAAGCTGGGTAATGACTTTCCAGTTTTTAGTCTCAATAGCTTCCTTAGGGAAAAGTTTGGACCCCATACCTACACAGGTTACGCCGGCTTTGAACCAGGCGGACAGGTTCTCTTCGGTGGGTTCCACTGCTCCGGTTGCCATAATCATAGCCCAGGGCATTGGGGCTTTGATATTTTTTACAAAAGAGGGTCCCCCGACGTTTCCGGCTGGGAATATTTTACATAAATCGCAACCGGCTTCCTGTGCAAAACCTATTTCAGAAACAGAGCCGCAGCCAGGAGTGTAAGGAACCAGCCGGCGGTTGCATACTTTGGCAATATCAGGGTTGAATAGCGGTCCTACAATAAAATTGGCTCCCAGTTGCAAATACAAGGCAGCTGTAGGGGCATCGATAATAGAGCCTGCACCCAGTATCAGTTCGGGGCATTCTTTAGCGGCAAACTTGCTGAGTTCAGCAAACACTTCATGGGCGAAGTCTCCGCGATTGGTAAATTCAAAAGCACGGACACCTCCTTCATAGCAGGCTTTGACAACCTGTTTTGCCACTTCAATTTCTTTATGGTAATATACAGGGACCATGCCGGTACGGGCGATGGCGGATAATGTTTGTATTTTGTTGAATCTTGCCATATTTCTTTTTCTGTTTATCGAGACACACGGCCGGAAGCATCGCCTCCCATTAATTTTTCTACTTCTTCTACAGTCACCTGGTTGAAGTCACCATAAATAGTGTGTTTCAGGCAGGAAGCGGCTACGGCAAAATCAAGCGCTTTTTGGTTGTTGTCAGGATATGCCAGCAGCCCGTAAAGCAGTCCCCCCATAAATGAGTCGCCACCACCTACGCGGTCTACAATATGGGTGATGTCGTAACGGCGGGATTGGTATAATTTACCTCCGGCATATAATACGCCTCCCCAGGTATTATGATTGGCATTGACGGAGCCGCGCAGAGTGATAATCACTTTTTTCGCACGGGGAAATTTTACCATCAGTTGTTTGCATACGGATTCAAATTCCGCGGCGTTTACTTGTCCTTCTGTATGTGCTACATCAAAACCTTCCGGTTTGATACCGAATACTTTCTCTGCATCTTCTTCGTTCCCGAGGATAATATCGCATCCTGCAACCAGTTCCGGCATGATTTCTGCTGCTTTTTTACCATATTTCCACAGGTTCTTGCGGAAGTTCAAATCGCAAGAAACGGGAACTCCTATACGATTGGCAGTCCGGATGGCTTCCATGCAAGCGTCTGCCGCGCCTTGTGAAATGGCAGGAGTGATACCTGTCCAGTGGAAACAAGAAGCATCTTTAAGTACTTCTTCCCAGTTTATCATTCCAGGCTGTATTTCGGAAATGGCTGAATGGGCACGGTCGTATACCACTTTGCCGGGACGAGCCACTGCTCCGGTTTCCAGAAAATAAATACCCATGCGTTCGCCTCCATAGATAATGTGGGAAGTCCCAACGCCATATTTATGTAAGTCCATCACACAAGCACGGGCAATATCGTTTTGGGGTAATCTGGTTACGAACTCCGTCCGGATACCAAAGTTAGCTAGGGATACGGCAACATTAGCTTCTCCGCCTCCAAATGTGGCACTGAATTTGTCGCATTGGCAGAAACGAAGGTAATCAGGTGTGGCGAGTCTGAGCATGATTTCTCCGAAGGTTACAATTTTCTTTTCCATGTATATGGTTTATAAAGTATTCTGTTTACAAAAATAGAAGTTTATTTCTAAATACTTCTTATGTGTGTACGAAAACATGCTTATTGTGTCGTGAATGGTTTATAAATGGTAAGAGAAGAGGAAAGCATTAGCTTGCGTTAAGAACCTTAGTCCGGCAGTATCAGCAGGTAATATATTGTTAATGTAAATTAACTCATTGCTTCTTGCTTATTTACGAATGTTTCGTAATTTTGCGATAGAGTCGTAATTTAATAATAGGATATGGAAAGATTAACAATTCAAGAAGAAGAAGTAATGCGGTGTATATGGCAAACAGCCCCCTGTTTTATAAAAGACATTCTTGCCTTGTATGATGAGCCTAAACCCCCTTATACAACCATCGCTTCGGTAGTGAAGAATCTGGAACGTAAAAAGTACGTGAAGGCAAAACGCTATGGGAATACATACGAATATACCCCGATTATAGACGAACCGGAGTATAAGCGTACTTTTATGAGTGGAGTGGTTCATAATTATTTTGAAAACTCCTACAAGGAAATGGTTTCCTTCTTCGCGAAGGAGCAGAAAATCTCAACGGATGATTTGAAAGAAATTATCCATATGATTGAAAAAGGTCGGGAATAATTAAACGTATCATACCATGACGCCGGAATTAGCCTATTTTATGAAGGTCAATGTAGCCTTTGTGCTCTTATATGCCTTCTATCGGTTATTCTTTTATAAGGATACCTTCTTTAAATTGCGCCGTACCATCCTGCTGGTATTTTTCGGTCTGTCGTTGCTTTATCCCCTGATGAACATACAGGATTGGGTGAAGGAACAAGAACCGATGGTTGGAGTTATCCAGGTATATTCAGCCATTTTGCCGGAGGTCAGTGTCGCCCCCGAAGCGGCAGTCGAGACGGATTGGCAAAGTACGGTTCTTTCCGGTTTGTTCTGGCTTTATTGCAGCGGGGTGGTTTTATTGTTGATTCGTTTTCTCACTCAGTTGGGCAGCATCCTTTTGCTTGCCCGCAACACGCATCTTATCCATATTCATGGAGTACCGGTACACATACTAAATAGACCGACGGGTCCCTTTTCTTTTTTTAAGCTGATATTTCTTCATCCGGAAAGCCATTCGGAAAAAGAAATTGATGAAATTCTGACACATGAACGAACTCATGCCCTCCAGTGGCATTCTATCGATGTGGTTATCTGTGAGCTGATTTGTATTGTTTGCTGGGTGAATCCTTTTGTATGGCTTCTGAAGAGAGAAGTCCGGCACAATCTCGAATATCTTGCGGACGACACGGTTTTGGAATCCGGATACGATAGCAGAAGCTATCAGTATCATTTATTGGGACTGGCGCATACGGACAGGTCTGATGCCGTTTTGTATAACAGTTTCAATGTATTACACATTAAAAACAGAATTAGTATGATGAATAAAAAACGCTCACGAGGTATAGGACGTGCTAAATATCTCGCAGTGGTACCATTTTTTGCTTTCCTGATGTTGCTAAGCAATATAGATGCAGTGGCACGTATTACGGAAAATATCCTTCCCCAGCAAAAAGATAATCTGAAGGTTTCGGCATTGGTAATCGATTACATGGGGCATCCGGTAGCGGGCGCGAATGTTATAATTAAAGGAACTACAACAGGGACGATTACAGATAATGACGGAATTTTTATGTTGACTGCTCCGGTAGATGCGACCCTTGAAATCTCGGAAATGAGTTTGCAGAAGCGGGAAATTGCAGTAAAGGATGTGAAAGAGAACATGAAAATCCAGTTAGTGCAGCTTCCTGTGGAAGAACGGGTGTTTGGAGTGGTGGAAGTAATGCCACAATTCCCGGGTGGACAAGATGCCTTAATTAATTTTTTGCAGGATAATGTAAAATATCCGGAAGCAGCAAAGGCAAAAGGAATAAAAGGAAGGGTAATCTGTTCTTTTGTGGTAGGGGAAGATGGCTCGATTGGCAATATAGAGATAATGCGTGGTATAGATCCGGAACTGGACGCAGAAGCCGTACGGGTGTTGGGCCTGATGCCTAAATGGACTCCGGGAAAGCAAAGCGGGCATGATGTGGCTGTAAAATACACGGTCCCGATTACTTTCGGTGGGGATAAAAAAACGGCAGCAAGAAGTAACGATTCAAAATCAGAGCCTGCAAATTATGACCGGACATTTACCGTAGTGGAAGTAATGCCTCAATTCCCAGGTGGGCAAACCGCCTTGCTGGGGTTCTTGGAGAAAAATCTGAAGTATCCTGAGACTGCGCAGGAAAAGGGCATACAAGGTCGTGTAACGTGTTCTTTTATTATATCTAAAGACGGTTCAATCAGTGATGCGGAAGTGATACGCGGAGTTGATCCTGTGTTGGATGCGGAAGCTCTCCGGATAATATATACAATGCCTAAATGGACCCCAGGAAAACAGCGTGGACATGATGTGGCTGTAAAGTATACGGTTCCTATAACTTTTGATTTGAAGAAATATAAAGCTGCAGAAAAAAAGGCTGAAGGATAGTCTTTTTCCAGGATTCTTTTAAATTTGTAGGTTACTACAATATAAATACGTCTGCTGTTATGAAATGTAAGTTTTCGATATTATTCATATTTTGCGTACTGTCCGTTTTGGGGCAGGCGCAAAATGTGTCTTTTCAGGAGTTGGTCAATAAGAAGCAGTTTGCGGCGGTTATTGAAAACGCAAGAAATCTTACGGCAGCGGATTCTGCCGATTATTCGAAGATGTCGGCAATAGGCCAGGCTTACGAAGGGCTGTTAAAGTATAAGGAGGCTTATAACTGTTATCGGCAATGTTTATCTTTGGATACTCTGAATATCGAAGCATTGAATGCTGTAGCCCGTACGGCAATGAGTCTGGGGAAAGCTTCTGTGGCTGAAAACAGTTTTCGGAAAGTATTGAGTCAGGACAGTACGAATTTTTATGCAAATTATCAATTGGCACGCCTGTATTATCAATTGGGCGATTATGAAAAAGCAATAGACCAATATGTTGTGCTGAGAGATCAGGATACTCTGACTGTAAATCCCACGATATATGCCAATCTGGGTGATTGCTATATGAAGATGAATGCATTTCCGTCTGCAACAATCTGCTATTTCAAAGCATATGATGTAAACCGGGAGAATGCCGGACTGGCAAATACATTGGTTAATACGCTGCTTCGTTTGGGAGGACCTAATATATCGGATGCGCTGGCTATCTGCGATACGGCATTGTATTATAGTCCGGATAACCGTTCACTCCAGCGAAGCAAAGCAATTGCTTTTTATATGAACCGTTCGTATAAGCAAGCAGATTCAGTCTATTCCTGCTTGTTGGCTGCCGGCGATTCTTCCTTCCTGACTCTAAAGTACGGAGGCGCTTCCAAATATTTATCCGGTCTGGCTATGAACTCCATCCCTTTGCTTGAAGAAGCCTATGGCAAGGATACGACAGATGTGGAAACAAATCTGCTGTTAGGTGCGGCCTTGGGGAAAACGTACGACCGGAAACGGGCATATGAACTGCTGGACCGTGCAGAAATACTGATGCAACCAAATGAAGCATTGGCAAATCTTTTATTAACCGCACGTGGAGAGACGTTGTACCGGGATGGCAGGACACATGAAGCGGACCTGCTATTTTATAGAGCATGGCAGAAGAACAAGGATCGCTTGGATTTGCTGTTCAAAATAGATATGCGTTATCCTAATTCGGGGCGGGCTTATCCGGACGATGCGGAGCGGGAGCGCGCTTTGTTTATTAAGAACCTTTTTCTGAAAGAATGCCTGACGACCAGACGTCTTCCGAAACAATTCTACGCTTACCGCACATTTTTTGAATATATGTGCGAAGACGCCTTTTTCCGGGGAGAGGACGATTTGACAATGACGGCCCCGGATGGCAAGAGAAGTAAAATTTCCGTAATCGATTTGCGCACTTTAGTCAACCAGTTACCTATGGAACCGGAGAAAGAGGAGGAGATGCAGCACAAATTACTGGATACGATTGAAAAGCAGGCAGGGGAGCCCGATGGAGGAGATAAAGCGCAATAAACAGGTGATACTTACCTTTTTCATTTCGCTGTAATTAATTGTTAGTTTCATTGAAACCGTGTATTTTTGCTGCAAATACATGAAAGATGAAAAGGGTTCTGTGCTTTTTGTTTATGTTGATTATGTTGTATCCGTCGGTGATGACCGGACAACGTAAAAAGGTTGCTGTTGTATTGGGCGGCGGAGGTGCAAGAGGTATGGCGCATATCGGGGTGTTGAAAGTATTGGAGGAAGCTGGCATTCCGATTGATATTGTAACTGGTACCAGTATTGGGTCTATTGTCGGCGGATTATATGCTATAGGGTATAGCCCGGCCGAAATCGAAAAGATGGTGGATGAGCAGGACTGGGAACTTCTATTAAGCGATCGTGTGAAACGGAATACCCAGTTTTTCCCGGAAAAAGAAAATTCGGAACGGTACATTCTTTCCTTACCGTTTGGAATATCCAAAAAAGACCGCATTATAAAGGGAGTGATAAAGGGGCAGAATTTGCAAAACCTATTTTCTAATCTGACCATCGGTTATCACGATTCCGTCGATTTTAATTCGTTTAATATTCCTTACGCCTGTGTTTCCGTTGATTTGGTAACCGGAAAAGAGTATGTATTCCATAAAGGAAGCCTTCCTGTGGCAATGCGGGCCAGTATGGCGATTCCCGCAGCATTGAATCCTGTCCGGTTGGATAGTATGGTGCTGGTAGACGGAGGGCTGAATAATAACTATCCGGTAGATGTGGCGCTGGAAATGGGTGCGGATATCATTATTGGCGTAGATTTGACTTCGAATGATTTACATGGAGCAGATAAGCTAAATTCTCCTATAGATGTCGTTACCCAGATCGTAGCATTGTATGGCTATGATAAATATGCCCGTAATAAGGAACGGACCGATTTACTTTTCCGGCCGGATGTGGAAGCGTACAGTTTTACCAACTTCAATAATTCCGCCCTCGATTCTCTGATGGTAAGGGGGGAACGGGAAGCACGGGGGAAATGGGACGAAATCATAGCTATAAAGAAAAAGATAGGAATCCCGGATGATTATCAACCGGAGATGGTGCAAAAACGGAAAATGAATCGTCCGGTACAACCGTCGGATAGCTTTTATATCCGTGATATCTCTTTTGTCGGAGTTGATCCTAAAGATGAAAAATGGTTATTGCGGGTTTGCGGATTAAAACCGAATAGCTCCATTACACTTAAAAAGTTGGAGAATGCCATGTCCATATTGATTGGAACGAATGCGTATTCGACAGTCAATTACAAGTTGACGGGAGAAAATCAGCAGGATCTGGTGTTAACAATGGAACCCAAGACTTTAAGTTCGGTGAACGTTGGATTGCGTTTTGATACGGAAGAAATTATCGGTATTTTACTGAATGCCACATTTGACTTTAATAAACAGAATCACTATAAACTGGGTTTTACGGGAAGGCTCGGAGCAAAGACTTCTTTTGCCCGTCTGGATTATGCAATAGACCGTTCGCCTCTTCGTAATTTCAATCTTGCTTACCAGTTCACTTATCAGGATTTGAATATTTATAATAAGGGCAGTAAGATTTTCAATACGGCGTATAAACATCATCTTGCCGAGTTTGGCTATTCGGACATGAACTGGTTGAGTTTTCGGTTTAAAGTGGGGTTACGGTATGAATATTTTGATTACAACACATTTCTATATGTCGGAGGGGATAACCAGAAATATCAGGTAAAGCCCGAAGGTTTTTTCAGTTATTTCGGCTTGGTGCATTTTGAAACGTTAGACAGGCGTTATTTCCCGACTAAGGGTGTTTCTGCACGGGCTGAATATTCCATGTACACGGATAATTTTGTGGGTTATAATGGCGGTTCCCCATTCTCGGCTGTCAAGGCAAGTTTTATGACGGTTGTCCCGCTTACTTCCCATCTGAGTTTGTTGCCATCGATATACGGCAGGGTTTTGATAGGAAATAATCTTGCCTATCCTTACCTGAATGCGGTGGGAGGAGAAAACTTCGGGCGTTATCTTTCCCAACAGCTTCCTTTTGCGGGTATAAGCCATGTGGAAATATTTGATAACTCGTTGGTGATAGCCCGCCTGGAACTGCGTCAGCGCATAGCCGGACGTAATTATATTTCTTTGGTGGGTAATTATGGGATACACGATAATGACTTTTTCAATCTGCTCAGAGGAAAAAGTGTTTGGGGTGGAAGCCTTGGGTATGCTTATAATAGTTTGCTTGGTCCGTTGAGCGCTACTTTTAGCATGTCTAATCAGAATAAGAATTTCCAGTTCTATATGAACCTTGGATATGTTTTTTGATAAATATTTACAGGATAACAAAATAGTAACAGATATGAATACAAATGCACAAATCATACAATTCCTAAAAGAATTGAGTCTGCACAACAACCGGGAATGGTTTCAGGAAAATAAAGCTCGTTACGATGTACTTCGCAATGCTTTTATTGATGAAGTTCAGCAGTTGATTAACCGTATTACATTGTTTGACCCGGAGATTGCCGGGCTGGAAGCGAAAGACTGCTTGTTCCGGATTTATCGTGACATCCGTTTTTCACCGAATAAGACACCCTATAAAACGCATTTTGCCGCTTATATCGCTTCTTGTGGAGGACGGGGTAGCGAACGGGGTGGATATTATATCCATTTGGAACCAGGCAATTGCCTGCTTTCGGGTGGTGTATGGTGCCCTCCGCCTGCATTGTTGAAAAAACTCCGTCAGGATATTTATGACCATATAGAAGAGTTTGTCGGTATATTGGAAGAACCTTCTTTTAAAGCCATGTATCCGGTGATGGAAGGAGAGGTGCTAAAGCGAATGCCGGTAGGATATCCTTCTGATTTTAAATATGGGGAAATTCTTCGTCATAAAGACTTTAGCGTGGCATCTTATAAACCGGACGAATTTTTCTTTGCTCCGGATTGGCTGGACCAGTCGGTTGCTTGTTTTGAGAAATTGCAGCCATTCAACCGTTTCTTAAATTATACGGTGGATGAGTATTTAGGGCGCATCTAGATATTTTTCGATTATTTAAATATGTTGTAGAGCATGTTTTCTGCGTATGCACTATCTTTGTGCGTCTTTAAATGCAGAAAGAAACATGTTGAAGCAAGTATTTTATATTCTCTTCTTTTATTTTACGGGAGAGTTTATCAGTTATTTTATCAATGGATTTATTCCGGGTAGTGTGATAGGAATGGTCCTTTTATTTTTGTCACTGGCTTTCAAATTAGTAAAACCTGAAAATGTGAAAAAATTATCGACACTTCTTACGGATAATATGGGATTATTCTTTTTGCCGGCCGGTGTGGGATTGATGAACTCTCTCGGATTTATATCCACTTATTGGGTAATTATTGTGACGGTATCGGTTATCAGTACGATTCTGGTGATAGCCAGCGTAGCTCTTGTCCAGCAGAAAATGGGAAAGGAGGGACACCGGCATGCATGAATTAGTTCAGACGGAAGTATTCTCCCTGACATTGGTTATCGGTGTGTATCTGGCGGCATTGGCTTTATATAAGAAAACGCACATTAGCTTGTTACATCCCCTGATTACTTCCATTCTTGTTATCATCCTGATTTTAAACTTGCTGGGTGTTCAATATGAATCGTTCCAGAAAGGTAGCCATCTGATTAACTTTTTGTTGGGGCCGTCGGTAGTTGCTTTGGGATATGTATTGTTTGAACAGATACAATATCTGAAAGGTAATGTAGTGTCTATCCTTACCGCCGTATTTGTTGGAGCTATAGTCGGAATCGTCAGCGTTATTCTAATCGGGAAATGGATGGGGGCGGATCAAACTCTGATTGCCACTTTACAGCCTAAATCCGTAACTACCCCGATAGCAATGGGAATTTCTGAAAAAGCGGGCGGAATACCTTCTCTTACTGCTGTGGTAGTGGTTGTTGTCGGTATTTTCGGTAGTATTGTAGGTCCCCTTGTCATGAAAGTGTTAGGGATAGAAAGCCGTATCGCAAAAGGACTGGCTTTAGGAGCGTCCTCGCATGGAGTCGGTACATCCGTGGCCATACAGATAGGGGCAGTGGAAGGTGCTTTGAGTGGGCTTGCTATTGGTCTTATGGGGATTATGACAGCAATTCTTGTTCCTGTTATCAGTTTAATATTGTCTTTATTTTAAGTTGCATTTTTATAACAGCTACCTCCTATTCTCATATTAATCTGATTTGCAACTTCTTTCAAATGAAAAAACGGGAATGTGGTTTGTTACTTTAATAAGAATGCATTACCTTTGCCGCCGGAAATCGCAGTAGATTGCTTACTAATAATCAAATATAAATAGATAAAATATGATTAATTCACAAGACATTAAAAACGGAACTTGTATCCGTCTGGATGGAAAACTTTATTTCTGCGTCGAATTTCTTCACGTAAAACCGGGTAAGGGTAATACTTTCATGCGTACGAAATTGAAAGACGTAGTTAAAGGTGGTATACTTGACCGTCGTTTTAATATCGATGAAAAGCTGGAAGACGTACGTGTTGAACGCCGTCCTTATCAATATTCATACCGCGAAGGCGAACATTATCATTTCTTGAACCAGGAAACATGGGAAGATGTTATCATCGACAAGGAACTTATTAATGGAGTAGATTTCCTGAAAGAAGAAGAGATTGTGGATGTTGTATCCGATGCTTCTACAGATACGGTTCTTTTTGCAGATGTTCCTGTTAAAGTACAGTTGAAGGTTACTTATACTGAACCGGGTGTTAAAGGTGATACGGCAACTAACACATTAAAACCGGCTACAGTGGAAACAGGTGCGGAAGTGCGGGTTCCTTTATTTATCAATGAAGGCGAAATCATTGAAGTAAATACACAGGACGGTTCCTATGTAGGACGTGTTCGCTAATTTATCTGATTCGAGATTTATATTATATCCTATATAAAGGGCAGTTCAGGCTGCCCTTTATCATTTACTGAAAACCAAAAACTATGAAAATAAAAGAATGGGCGGAAGAAGACCGTCCGCGTGAAAAAATGCTTCTAAAGGGAGTTTCTTCCCTGAGTGATGCCGAATTGATAGCCATATTGATAAATTCCGGTAATAGTACGGAAACGGCAGTTCAACTTTCCCAACGAATACTTTGTTCTGTAGATAACAATCTGAATGCTCTTGGTAAATTGTCCGTCAAAGATCTGACAGTTGGTTTTAAGGGGATAGGACAGGCGAAAGCCTTGGCCATATCAGCCGCTTTGGAATTGGGGAAACGACGTAGTATATCAGAACCGCTTCGTCGTACGGAAATCCGGACGAGCCGCGATGCTTACCGTTTGTTTCATCCAATACTCTGTGATTTGCCTTATGAGGAATTGTGGTTGGCACTGACAAGCCGTTCTTCAAAAGTGATTGGGAAGATAAAAATCAGCCAGGGAGGTACGGCTGAAACATCTGCGGATTTGCGTTTGATATTGAAAGCTGCAATTAATGAGCTTGCTGCCGGTATCATTCTCTGCCACAACCATCCCTCGGGAAACATTCGTCCCAGCCGTCAGGATGATATACTGACTTCCCGTTTGACCAGTGCGGCAAAACTATTGGAAGTAAAACTGATAGACCATATCATTCTTTCCGACGGACTTTACTATAGCTATGCAGATGAAGGGCGAATTGAATGAATTGAATTTTCTCAGTTCTCAATTATTTAGTAAGTTTGCACATAAATACAGAAGAATATGAACAACGAATTTCTCCAGACAGAAGAAGCAATTGTTGCGATGCTTAAAACCGTTTATGATCCGGAAATACCGGTTAACATATACGACCTTGGGCTGATATATAATATAGAAGTAGACGACGAAAAGAATGTTACTATAGAAATGACCCTGACAGCTCCCAACTGTCCGGCAGCCGATTTTATTCTGGAAGATGTCCGAATGAAGGTCGAATCGGTACAGGACGTAAACAATGTAGAAGTGAATCTGGTGTTCGAGCCGGAGTGGGATAAGGATATGATGTCGGAAGAAGCTAAATTAGAATTAGGATTCTTATGATTTCTCCCCGGAAGAAGATATTTTTTGCCTCGGATGCCCATCTGGGAGCCCGGTTTCATAAAGATCCGCTGGCGATTGAAAAGAAATTGGTGCGCTGGCTGGACAGTATAAAGGAGGAAGCTGCCGCTATCTACTTTCTGGGGGATATGTTCGATTATTGGTATGAATATAAATATGTGGTACCTAAAGGGTTTGTCCGGTTTCTGGGAAAATTGGCGGAGCTTTCCGACTTGGGGATTGAGATACATATCTTTATCGGCAACCACGATATTTGGATGTTCGATTATCTTCCTAAAGAAATCGGAGCCATTATCCATCGGGATACACTGACTGTCGATTTATTAGGCAAGCGCTTTTTCCTTGGACATGGCGATGAAGTGGATTTCCGTAGTAAAAGCTTTCGTTTAATCCGGGCTGTTTTCCGAAATAAATTTTGCCAATGGTTATATGCCGGAATCCATCCCCGTTGGACCTTCGGTTTTGCTTTGGGTTGGTCTTTAAGCAGCAGGAAGAAAGGATTGGAGAAGCATAAGGAATGCGAATCACCGGAATACCAGGGGGAAAAGAATGAATATATGGTCTGGTTTGCCAAAGACTATTTGAAGACACATCCGGATATAAATTTTTTTATTTTCGGCCATCGTCACATCATGCTGGATTTGATGTTGTCGCGAACCTCCCGCCTTATTATTGCAGGCGACTGGATGCAGCATTTTTCTTATATTGTATGGGATGGCGACATTCTGGTTATGGAACAGTTTGAAATGGAATAAGAATTTATAAGGGAAGGCTGAACCAGAAGGTCGAGCCTTTTCCTAATTGGGAAGTGACTCCTATTTTTCCGCCAAGCGTTTCTACAATCGTTTTACAGATACTAAGGCCTAATCCTGTGCCCTGTTTGAAGTGATTCAATTTAACAAAGCGGTCGAAGATCGTATTGATATTCTCTGGAGCGATGCCAATTCCCGTATCTGCAATTTTAATTATCACTGCATTTTCCTGCACCTCGTAAGAGAGAGTAATAGTGCCTTCGTTTGTGAATTTTATTGCGTTGGAAATAAGATTGGATATTACCTGTGTCACTCTTTTGGGGTCTGTCTGCAGTATGATATCCGGTAGATTATCGATATCATAAATAAGAGCTACATTTTTCTGGGTTTTGAGAGAATGTATTTTATACTGTTCGTGGCAAGTCTTCCTGAGGTATAGTTTTCCGAACGAGTAATCCAATACGCCGGCTTCTATTTTTGAGAAATCCAGAATATCCGTAATAAGGCGAAGAAGCAGGTCGCTGTTTTTATTAATAATATCAACATATTCTTCGGCATTTTTATTGGATGTCTCTTCTACAATGATATTGGAAAATCCTATAATTGCATTGAGCGGTGTACGGATTTCATGACTCATATTGGCTAGGAATGCGGATTTCAGTTTATCAGCTTCGCGGATTTTTTGTATTTCTATTTCTGACTTTTTACTTTCGTATTCCGCCTTGATTAGTTTTTCTTCCAATAATTTCTCTTCTGTGATATTGGTTAGATGGCATATGATTTTATTGGGGATTGTATTACCTTTTGTTTTGTATGCCTGCGCATTTATCCGTATCCAAAAGATTTCTCCGTTGATCGCTGCTTTATTTATAAATGTACAATTTTCTAATTTTCCGGCAATTACCTCTGATAATCCTGAACCGTTACTTTGAAGTGTTTGAATAGACTTTAGTTGTTCAATGGGGAGCGGACTGTTTTCTTTAAGAAACCTGAAAAGATTATTGTTGCATGGATGATCGTTGAGGGTGGGGTCGATGTAGAATGATTTTTGCTCAATATCATATTCGCCTACAATAGAATCTCCCGCCAGTAGCGCCGCTTTCAAAATGGTCAGGTTGTTTTGGGTTTGTTCGTCTTGGATCTGTTTTTCCGTATTGTCAGCGATGAGGAATAAATATCCCATAGGACCATATTGTTCATCGTTTAGTTTAAATCCTTTTACTTGGAGGTGCTTTTTACAGTTAATAAGAGTGGAAGGATAATAACCGGAATCGTGAATGTCTTTAAAATTATAGGTTAAAGGGAAGACAAACGACTCTTTTTCGTTTATTTCCTGCATGATGGAGTCGGGAATCAAAGGGTTATCGAATAAATTTATTCCGATAAGTTGTTCGTGTGTAGCACCGAATATTTTTTCATCTTCTTCATTTATATCAATAAGAATGCCGTCGGCATCGTATAATTCAACGCCAACGGGTAGATTGTTGAAAAAAAGCTGGAATTTCGTACTTAGCTCGGAAAATAGCTTTCTGGATTTTTCCATTTTGTTTTCATTCAGCCATCTTTCTATCAGAATGGAGAAGATGTTGGCGACAAGATGCATATCGGAAACCTCGGTTCGTGTCCAGTTGCGTTGTATCCGGATTGAATCGAATCCTATAAAACCTCGAACCTCGTGATGGAATGTAAGTGGAATGATGAGCATGGACTTAAGTTGCTGTTCCAATAGAAGCACTTTGTCTATGTGGGCTTCTTCCGGCAAATCTTTAATATTACAAAGGACAATGTCTTTTCCCGTCCGGATTGTATCTATGATCCATGGAATAGTTTCATAGGTTAATTGGGTTTCATTATTTTTGGGAACTTCCATGTATTCACTCATCACTTCACATGGAAAATTCGCTGTTAAATAATCTTCTTCGAAAATAGCGACATATCCCCAATCGGCATTGAAAAAATTCAGAAGCAACCGCATTGCTTTTTCTATTGGATTTTTATCTTCGTTAAATAATAAAACAAGTACTTCTGATAGGACATGCCTTATTGTATGGCTTTCTATCGATGTATGTGCGTTGCCGGGTTTGTATGATAATTTCTTCAATTTCATAAGTAGAACTGTGTTTTGTATGTTTAGTTTTTATCTCCCTCTGGAACAGGGTAAAAATACGGCGGAAGAACTTAAAAAACAACTTTTCTAGCCGTTTTTTGCTTTCTGGGAATGATTCGCTCTTGCTGGCCTGTCCCGGGCATTTGTTTCATTTTTGAAGTTTGTCGATAAGATGGTTGCTTTTTATGGTAATAAGATATAAATTAGAAGCCACACTTCCTGGCAGTTTATCCCGATCTATTTTGTTTTCGAGGTGGTCAAAAATATGAATGACGCCCTCGAGAATATGAATGACGTCCTCGAGTATATTTTTGACCACCTCGAAAACAGATTTCTTTGTGAAGAAATTTTTCTTTCTTGCCGTACAAAAAATAAATAGTACTCTATCTTCTTATCGGTAGAAGCGGAGTTGTTTTAGAACAATTATGTTTCTAAAGTTAAGGCTGTTCGTAGTAAAAAGTTATATTTGCATGTCCGAACACTACTGCGAGGGCTATAGATTGGTTATTATTACATTTTAAGTATATGTTGAAGCAACAGTTACAACAAAAGTTACAGCAAAAACTCTCTCCTCAGCAAATCCAGCTGATACGCCTGCTGGAACTTCCGGCTATTGAGTTGGAAGAACGTGTAAAGCACGAGTTGGAGGATAATCCTGCATTGGAAGAGGGAAAAGAATTTGCAGATGACTTTGAGCGTGCTGATGATGGTGTTGAAGAACAAATACCGGGAGAAACAACCTCTGATATGGATATTTCTCTTGGTGATTATATGAGTGAAGACGATATTCCTGATTATAAACTCCGTGAAATAAGTGAAAGGGTTGAAAAAAAAGAAGATATTCCGTTTTCCGTAGGTCAATCATTGAATGAATTTCTGTTGCAGCAGTTAGGGCTTCGGGATTTACCCGAAAAACAATATCAGATTGCTGAATATATTATTGGAAATATAGATGATGACGGTTATTTGCGCCGTGATTTATGTGCTATAGCCGATGACCTCGTTTTTCAGGCAGGGCAGGATGTGTCGGAAAAGGAAATAGAAGAAGTCCTTGTTATCATTCAGGATTTTGACCCGGCGGGAGTGGGGGCACGGAATTTGCAGGAATGTTTGTTATTGCAACTTGCCCGTAAGGAAAAAACACCGGATACGGAATTGTCCGTTCGTATATTAACAGATTATTTCGAAGAATTTACCCGGAAACATTACGAAAAGATATTGCGCGGACTGAATATAGATGAAGCTACGCTGAAAAAAGCAATCCACGAAATAACGGCACTCGATCCTAAACCTTGCAGTAGTTGGGGAGGTTCTATGGAAACAGCCATGAGTCAGGTTATTCCCGACTTTATAGTGGAAGCTGTTAACGGCGAACTGATTCTCAGTATGAATAGCCGGGGCGTTCCGGATATGCGTATCAACAGGGAATATGCGGAGATGTTCCAGGATTATGCTGGCAATAAGGCGAATCAGACTGCCAAAATGCGGGAAGCTGTACAGTTTGTAAAGCAAAAGCTGGATTCGGCACAATGGTTTATCGATGCGATCAGGCAACGCCAGGAAACATTGCAACGTACAATGGAAGCGATAATTCTGTTGCAGCGTGATTTTTTCCTGACCGGAGATGAAGCCTCACTGCGTCCGATGATTTTGAAAGATGTAGCGGAGCGGACCGGGTATGATATATCTACCATCTCGCGGGTGAGCAACAGTAAATATGTACAAACTAATTTCGGCATTTATCCGTTGAAATATTTCTTTTCGGAATCTATGCAGACCGATAGTGGGGAAGAAATTTCCACACGCGAGGTGAAGAAGATTATGAAAGAGCATATCGATAGTGAGGATAAACGGAAGCCCCTTACGGACGAGGAACTGGCATCTATCCTGAAAGAAAAAGGATATATCATCGCCCGCCGTACGGTAGCTAAATACCGTGAGCAGTTAGATATTCCGGTGGCAAGGCTGCGGAAAGAAATATAAAAACAAAAGGATATGAAGCTTTTTTTTAATTTTATATCAGGAATATTCCATCCGCTGTTGATGGTGACGTATGGGGTTGCCATGCTCCTTACATTCACTTATCTTGCTATTTATCCACCCAGTGTGAAATGGCTGCTGGTAGGAGGAACGTTTCTGTCTACGGCTGTAATTCCCGGTGCATTCATTTATATGATGGTACGAAATGGAGCGGCTGTTGATTTGGAGTTATCCGACCGTCGGGAACGGATAGTTCCTTACCTGATATTGATAACCTCGTTGATAGTCTGTGCATTTTATATGTATAAGATGATGTTGCCGTTTTGGTTTTTATCTTTGCTGATTGGAGCAAGTGTCGCATTAATCATAGCATTGGCCATTAATTTTTACTGGAAAATAAGTGCCCATATGATAGGTATCGGCGGCTTTTTCGGTGGTTTGATGGGAATAGCGCGTATCCATCTGGTAAATCCGTATTGGGCCTTTGTTCTTGTACTGATAGCGGCCGGTTTGTTGGGTACTTCGCGTATCTTTTTAGGTAGACATACGCCAATGCAGGTTTATGCTGGTTTTTGTCTCGGATTTATATGTACCTTTGTAGCATCAATATTAAGTTATATCTATTTATTCATCTAATAAAAACACTAGAATTATGAATTTTCCTGCAGATTTAAAGTACACAAAAGATCACGAATGGATCCGTGTAGAAGGTAATGTCGGTTATGTTGGTATTACAGATTACGCTCAGAGCGAATTGGGTGAAATTGTATATGTAGATATCACAACCGAAGGTGAAACTGTTGAGAAAGAAGAAGTATTCGGAACTATTGAAGCCGTAAAAACTGTTTCTGATTTGTTTATGCCAATCAGTGGCGAAGTTATCGAAGCAAATGCAGAGCTGGACGACAAGCCGGAATTAGTAAACGAAGATGTTTATGGAAACGGTTGGTTAATTAAAATTTCAATTTCAGACCCTGCAGAATTGGATGAACTGCTGTCTGCTGCTGAATACGAACAACTGATTGCAAAATAAATATCGGGTTCATTAATTATAAAGAAAATATGACACCTGTAGTAAGTATTATCATGGGCAGTACTTCCGACCTGCCTGTAATGGAAAAAGCAGCTAAATTGCTCGACGAGATGGAAATCCCGTTCGAAATGCATGCTTTGTCCGCACACCGTACACCTGCAGAGGTGGAAGCTTTTGCCAAAGGGGCGAAAGGACGTGGAATTAAAGTAATTATTGCTGCTGCCGGCATGGCTGCCCATTTATGTGGCGTGATTGCTTCCATGACTACTGTTCCTGTAATTGGCGTTCCTATCAATTCGACTTTGGATGGTATGGATGCTTTATTGGCAATCGTGCAAATGCCTCCGGGAATACCTGTGGCTACAGTCGGTATTAATGGTGCCCTGAATGCCGGTATTCTGGCTGTTCAGATGCTTGCAATAGGCGACGAACAACTTCAGGACAAACTGGCTGCTTATAAGGAAGATTTAAAGAAAAAGATCGTAAAAGCCAATGAAGAATTGGCTAAAGTATCTTTTAAATACAAAACAAATTAATTGACAGTTGACAAGTGACAAGTGACAGTTGAAATACAGTTTAGATAACTGTCAACTGTCACTTGTCAACTCTCAACTGTTGCTTGTCAACTGTTAAAGATGGATTATTTTAATTACAGCCGCCGTAAATCTTCTGTCGTAAATATCGGCAATACACCTTTGGGGGGAGACAATCCAA
Source organism: uncultured Parabacteroides sp. (assembly GCA_900541965.1). Lineage (GTDB taxonomy): Bacteria > Bacteroidota > Bacteroidia > Bacteroidales > Tannerellaceae > Parabacteroides. The sequence continues at coordinate 32,994 of UQLN01000017.1, forward strand.
TTCGTATACAATCCATGGCAAATGTATCCACTATGGATACGGAAGCTGCCGTACGCCAGGCAATCCGGATGATTGAAGCCGGATCTGAGTATGTGCGTTTTACCGCTCAAGGCGAACGTGAGGCCCGTAATCTGGGTGTTATCCGTAAAGAACTGGATGCCGCCGGATATACCACGCCTTTAGTCGCAGATATTCATTTTAATCCGAGAGCTGCGGATGCTGCTGCCGAAGAAGTGGAAAAAGTCCGTATCAATCCGGGTAATTATGTGGATAAGGTTAAAACATTCAGCCTTTTGGAATATACGGATGAAGAATATGCGGCAGAGTTGCAGAAGATACGCGACCGTTTTGTTCCATTCCTTAACATTTGCAAAGAACACGGAACCGCCATCCGTATTGGCGTAAACCATGGCTCATTGTCCGACCGTATTATGAGCCGTTACGGAGATACTCCGGAAGGCATGGTTGCCTCTTGCATGGAGTTTCTGCGTATATGCCGGGATGAGAATTTCCCGGATGTGGTAATTTCTATTAAAGCATCCAATACTGTTGTTATGGTGAAAACTGTCCGTCTGCTCGTACAGACTATGGACAGAGAAGATATGCATTATCCGTTGCATTTGGGTGTAACCGAAGCTGGTGACGGAGAAGACGGCCGTATAAAAAGTGCCGTAGGTATCGGGGCGCTGCTTTCCGATGGGATAGGGGACACGATACGTGTCTCGCTGAGTGAAGACCCGGAGGCCGAGATACCGGTTGCCCGTAAGTTAGTGGACTATATTTCGGAACGTGAACAGCACCGGCCGATAGAAGCTGTGCTTGCTCCCGGATACGACCCTATATCCGTAACCCGCCGTGTGAGCCGTGTGATAGAAGGCATTGGTGGTAATTTTCCGCCTGTTGTTATATCAGACCGCAGTAACGGTGATTTTGAATTTGATTATTCGCCCTTGCCGGATTATATATATATAGGTAAAGAAGATCCTGAAAATCTACCGGATAATTTCCGTTTGCTGGTGGATGCTCATTTCTGGAAAGATTTGCCGAATGCGTATCCGTATTTTATCGCTTCTGAAGTGGAAGAGATGGCGAAATATCCGAACCGGTTGAAGTTTATCCGGTTGGCTTATCCGGACCTGACGGAACGGGTGATAGATATTTTGAGTAAAGATAAAACGGTGGTTGTTATTCTGAGTACACATCATCGGAATGGAGTGGCATCGCAACGGGCTGCTTTGCATCGGTTGATGACTGCCGGATGTGATGTGCCAGTCGTATTGCATCATGACTACCGGGAAACGGATATTGAAGCCTTGCAATTGAAATCGGGAGCGGATTTCGGAACTCTTTTATTGGACGGTTTCAGCGATGGCATTATGTTGCATAATGAAGGATGCGAAGCGATGCTGGGAGATAGTTATATGTTTGGAATCCTACAAGCTACGCGCACTCGAATCAGTAAGACTGAATATATTTCGTGTCCGAGTTGCGGACGTACATTATACGATTTGCAAACAACGATTGCGCGTATTAAAGAGGCGACATCGCATTTGAAAGGGCTGAAAATAGGAATCATGGGCTGTATCGTAAACGGACCGGGCGAGATGGCGGATGCCGACTATGGATATGTCGGAGCCGGACGAGGTCAAATCAGCCTGTATAAAGGAAAAGAATGTAAACTGAAAAATATTCCCGAAGATGAAGCCGTGGAACGTTTGGTTCGGCTGATAAAAGAAAACGGGGACTGGACGGATTAATTGACAATTGATAGTTGGCAATTGACAGTTAATATTTTATACAGGTATTAAACAACTGTCAACTGCTACTTGCCAACTGTCAACTTTTAAATATCTTTGTCCGTTAATAATATATGTATATGGAAGTAAAAATCATCAATAAATCTCATCATCCATTACCTGCTTATGCTACACCTCTTTCCGCAGGAATGGATATCCGCGCAAATTTATCGGAACCTGTTGTTTTAAAACCGTTGGAACGTAAGCTGATACCGACCGGGCTATATATCGCTTTGCCGGAAGGTTATGAAGCACAGATGCGTCCCCGTAGCGGTTTGGCCTTGAAACATGGTATTTCCTTATTGAATACGCCAGGCACTATCGATGCGGATTATCGGGGTGAGATTGGGATTATCCTGGTGAACCTTTCATCCGAACCTTTTACTGTGAATGACGGGGAACGTATTTGCCAGATGGTAATAACAACTCATAGCCATGTGGCTTGGAAACCGGTTGAAGTGTTGGATGATACGGAACGGGGTGCCGGAGGTTTCGGGCATACCGGAAAGGGATAACCGTTCTCTATTCTCTCAAATACAAATTAAAAAGACAATGTCTAAAATATTGAAATATATTTTGTTTTTATTGTTGTTGGTACAGGTTGTACCTGCAATGGCGTCGGATACCAAAAGTACGGCATCGCCGGCATCTGCCCGGTTGAGCGAAGCTGACCGCAGGAAGTTTGACTACTTCTTTTACGAAGGGTTGAACCTGAAAGCGTCGGGGAAGTTTGATGCGGCTTACGATGCGTTTAACTATTGCCTGGCTATAGATTCTACGGCATCGGCCGTATTGTACGAGCTATCCTCTTTCTATGTCCAGTTGAACCGTCCGGATAAATCTGTAGAAATGTTGAAACGGGCGGTAGCGAACAGTTCCGATAATTTTACCTACCGCATGGCTTTGGCAAGTATGAGCCGTAGCCAGGGAATGTATGGCGAGGCAGCTGATGAATACGAGAAGCTTGTAAAAGATTATCCTTCCAAGCCTGAATTGAACTATTATTTGGCGGATGCGTTGACGCAGGAAGGTGAAATTGCAAAAGCTATCGATGCCTATGATTCGCTGGAACAGTCAATAGGCATGAACGAGGCGCTTTCCATGCAGAAATATAAGCTTTATAATTCGTTGGAACAGTCGGATAAGGCATTCAAGGAAATAGAAAAGCTGGCAGATAAATATCCGATGGAAGCTCGTTACCGGATTATGTTGGGCGACCTTCATCTGGAAAAGAACGACACGGTAAAAGCATTGGACTATTATAAGCAGGCATATGCTATCGATCCGGCAAATCCTTACTATATCGTTTCCATGGCCAATTATTATGAAGCTGTAGGCGATAAGGATGCTGCAGAAACACAGATTCGCAATGCCTTGATAAACGAACAATTGGATGTGGACACGAAAGTGGCTATCTTATCCCGCTATATCCTGAAATTGCAGCAAACGCAGAAGGGAACGGAAAGTGCTAACGACCTTTTCCGGACTTTGCTGGAACAGCATCCGGAAGATACGGAGTTGAAACAGATGTATGGTGCCCTTTTGATGGCACAGGGGAAGAATGAAGAAGCTCGCTTCCAGTTCCAGTTGATAACCGAAATGGAACCTGATAATGCGGCAGCATGGCAACAGTTATTGAGTTTTGCTTTGAAATCGGAAGATATACCTGAGGTAATCCGTATTTGTACCCGTTGCCAGGAACTCTTCCCGGAGGCACCGGAATATTACTTTTACTTAGGTATTGCTTACTATCAGCAGGAGAAATACCAGGAAGCGCTGAATACCTATTATGCCGGCCTGAATATCATTCCTGCAGAGAATGTAGGGCTAAAATCCGATTTCTATGGTCAGATAGGGGATATCTACTATCAGATGAAGAAGATGGACCAGGCGTACAAATCTTATGATGAAGCATTGAAATACAATGATAAGAATATTGTAGTCCTGAACAACTATGCTTATTTCCTTTCTTTGGATAAGAAAGATTTGAAGAAAGCAGAGCGTATGAGTGCGATGGCTGTTAAGCTGGAACCGAATAACTCTACTTATCTGGATACTTATGCCTGGATATTTTTTGTACAGGGAAATTATTCTCTGGCAAAGATTTATATAGAAAATGCATTGGCTAACGACAAGACAAACAGTGCAGAGCTTATCGACCATTATGGGGATATTCTCTTTATGAACGGTGAGAAGGAAAAAGCCATTGAACAATGGAAGAAAGCTAAGGAAGCGGGTAAGGAAAGTGAAGTCCTGAACCGTAAGATAGCGGAAGAAAAGTATATAGAAGACACGAATATTGCACAATGAATAACAAACAACTTATATTTTTAGTACTTATCCTGCTCCTTTCCGGTTGTAAGTCGAAGAAAGTGGCAACAGTAGAGTCGGGAAGTGCCAAAGCACATAATGAATTTTTTATTTTGATGCAGGAACAGGCGTTTCAGTACGAAACCTTGACTGCACGTTTGAGTGTGGATTTAAACCTGCCGGGCAGCAACCTGAGTTCCCGGGTGGATTTAAAGATGATAAAAGACAGTGCATTCCAGTTGTCCGTGCAGCCGTTTCTGGGTATCGAGATATTCCGTATGGAGCTGACTGTAGATAGCGTAAAGATACTCGATCGTATGAATAAACGCTATATGGCGGATAATTACTCGAATTTGAAAGAACAGACTCCTATCGAGTTCAATTTTTATAATTTGCAGTCGTTGTTTACCAACCAGTTGTTTTTACCCGGACATCAGAAAATCCAACCGAAGCAATACCGTCTTTTCGAATTGAAACAAGAAGGTTCTTATGCCGAAATCTTTGTAAAAGATGCTTTGGGCTTACTATATGCTTTTGTTGCTGATGGAGAGGAGAAAATATTGTCTACCCATATAACCGACCCATCCGATAAATATGCATTAAACTGGGATTATTCGGATTTTCGTTTAACTGAAGGGCAACCCTTTCCGATGCGGATGGATGTAAAGGTGCTTGATAAAGGGGAATCGAAAGGAGGAGTTTCTTTGTATTTTTCCCGTTTGCAAACCAATGTGCCGGTGAATATGGAATTTTCTGTTCCGGCTAAATATCAGCGTATCACATTGGATCAGATACTCAAATCATTGGGTAATATAAAGATGTAAAGAATGAAAAGTGTTTGGTTAGTTATATTTTCCTTGTTTGTTTTGTCTGCTGCCGGACAAAATTCAGCTCGTGTGCGTGAGCTTGAAAAGCAGCGTAAAGCAGCCCTTGCCGATATCGAAATGACTAACCAGATGTTGAATGAAACCCGGCAGTCGGCCCGTAACTCATTGAACCGTCTCAACCTGATTTCGCAGCAGATCCTTTCCCGTAAAAAAGTAATCAGTCTTTTAAATCAGGAAATTGCGGAGATAGATAAGCAAATAGGCTCTACCCGTAATGAAATAACCAAGTTGGAAAAGGAGTTGGGAAACAAACGTACCAATTACGGAAAGTCCGTGCAGAGTTTATATAAACGGCGTTCTTCACAGGATCGTTTATTATTTATACTTTCTGCTGATAATTTTGCACAGTCTCTCCGTCGTATGCGCTATTTACGCGAATATGCAGATTGGCAGAAACGGCAGGCAGCAGAGATTATAGATAAGCAAAGGGAAATTACCATTAAACAGCAAGAATTGGAAAAGACCCGTAGCGAAAAAAATACTTTGTTAGGTGCCCGTGAAACGGAAAGCCGTAAGCTACAGGCTGAAGAATCCGACCAGAAGCAGGAAGTCCAGGAATTAAACAAGAAGCAGAAAGACTTACAGGCAGACCTGAAAAAGAAAAAACGTCAGGCTGAAAATTTGAACCGCCAGATTGAAAAGCAGATTGCCGCAGAAATAGCTCGTGCGGAAGCTGAAGCAAAAGCAGCACGCGAACGTGCCGCCCGTGCGGAAAAGGAACGTCTTGCCCGTGAAAAAGCATCCGGAAAGACACCGACAAAGAAAGACGCAGAACCGGTGCGCGATGAACGTGTGGCCGATACAAAAGGCGGGTATGCCATGACTCGGGAAGAAAAGAAATTATCCGATGATTTTGCTGGTAACCGGGGACGTTTGCCTTATCCTGTAGCCGGTAGGCATACAATTGTATCCGGTTTTGGAGAACAGCAGCATCAGGAATTGAAGTATGTCCGGACAAATAATAGCGGCATCGATATTATGACCTCTCCCGGAACGGAAGCCCGTGCCGTGTTTAATGGAGAAGTTACCCGTGTATTTGTTGTTCCCGGATATAATAATTCTATTATCATCCGTCATGGTAATTATCTGACGGTGTATAGTAACCTGAGTGAGGTCTATGTAAAAGCCGGGGATAAGGTATCTACCCGCCAGGCTATCGGTCGTGTATTTACCGATACGGAAGACGGTAATTCGACCATATTGCACTTTCAGTTGTGGAAAGAGAAAACGAAGCTGAATCCGGCTCCGTGGTTAGACTAACCGTAACTGGTCTAATAAACGTATATACGTATCAATGGCCTCCCTTATTTCCATCATACCTATGTATTCGTCGGCTGCATGTGAACGGGCAGAATTTCCGGGGCCTATCTTTACGGAGGGGAAAGGCATCAATGCCTGGTCGCTCAGTGTGGGGGAGCCGAATGGCTCTTTTCCTAGAGTGATAGCACGCTGTACGAATGGATGTTGCAGGTCTGTGCGTGTGGAATTCAACCGAAAACTGCGGGCTTTCACCTCACAACTAACCTTCTCTTTGATTAATTGGAATAGCTTTTCATTGGGATAGAACTCATTTGTACGGATATCTACCGTAAATTCGCAGCGGTCCGGAACGACATTATGTTGTGTGCCTGCATGAATAATGGTCACACTCATTTTAACTGGCCCGAGAAAATCACTTTTTTCCGGGAATTGGTATGTATTGAACCATTCTATATCCTTCATTGCAAGGGTAATTGCATTGATACCCTCATTGCGGGCGGCATGACCGGCTTTACCGATGCTGACACAATCCAATACCATCAACCCTTTTTCCGCTACGGCTGGTTGCATCCCGGTGGGTTCTCCTACGATGGCAAAAGAGATAGGAGGGAGTTCCGGCAATACACTTTCCAATCCGTTCTTTCCGGATACTTCTTCTTCACAGGAAGCGAGGAAGATCAGGTTATAAGGCTGTTCCTTTTCGGAAAGCACCGTGAATGCTTCGTAAAGCGAAACCACACTTGCCCCGGCGTCATTACTGCCTAATCCGTATAGTTTGTCATCTTCTGTTTCTTCCGGATTGAACGGGTCCTTTGTCCAACCTGAGGCTGGCTTTACGGTGTCTATATGGGAATTTAGTAAAAGTGTCGGTTTGTTTAAATCGAATTGCGGGGATGCAATCCATAAGTTATTTCCTTTCCGGTGTACTGTATGGCCTGCCGCTTGCCAGGTTTTTTGAAGGAAGTCGGCTACATTGTTCTCTTCTCTACTGAATGACGGACAGGCTATCATGCCCTTAAGTGTGTCTATTGCATCGTAATACATAGGAGTAGGATTTATATTATATTAGAATGTCAGTAATTTATCCACTGTTTCCCTGTCATGTTTTAACTGTATTATCAGTTCGTTCAGGGAATTGAATTTGACATCCCCCCGTACATGATGGATAAAAGCGACGGTAAGTTCTTTATTGTAAATATCTCCTGAAAAATCCAGGATGTTAACTTCGAGTGTGATATTGGAACCGTTGTTCAGGGTCGGACGGTCGCCGATATAGAGCATCCCTTTGTAACGTTTGTCATCCAGATAAACCCATACGGCATATACCCCGATACCGGGAATAATCTTGAACGGTTCGTCCACTTGTATATTTGCCGTAGGAAAACCCAGTTTACGCCCTACTTTATAGCCGCTTACGATACTCCCTTTTATCTGGTAAGGATAAGTCAGCAAATGTGCGGCATCTTCCACTTGGCAGATTGAGAGCATTTTTCGTATTTCGGAAGAGCTGACGGCCGCTTCACCTTCTGTATAGCGTGATGCCTTTACCACCTTCATTCCGCAGGCTTCGCCATAAGTGACGTATTGCTCGAAGCCATCTTCCCGGTTGTGACCGAAACGGTGGTCGTATCCGATAAGCAAGGTGTCCACATGCAGTTTCTCAGCCAGCATTTGTGTGATAAATTCATTAGCCGTCAGGAGGGACAATTCGTAAGTGAAATCCAGAACGATGCAATAATCGACTCCGGTAGAAGCCAGATGTTCCAGCTTCTCTTCGAAAGAATTGAGAAGTTTCGGTTGATAATCAGAATGCAATACGGCGCGCGGATGTTCGGGGAAAGTAATGACTGCCGAAGGAAGTCCCAGCGATTGCGCCAATTGCTTTAACTCGCCTATCAGGTACCGGTGTCCTAAATGCACGCCATCAAAGAAACCGATGGTAGCAACCAGCTTTACCTCTTTCAGCATGTTTGTGTCTCTGACTATAATCATCGTTATTTCCTGTATTTGCTATTGAATCGCAAAAGTACATAAAAACCATGTATTATAATAATACAAAAATAAATCGTACTTTTGGAGACCTATGGAAGGAGAAGTTCAAACGGCAAAACACTATCAACATCTTTATTTGGAATATGCCCCTATGTTGTTGAGGTTCGCCAGGAAATTCGTTTCGGATTTCTTTGCCGAGGACATTGTGCATGATGTTTTTCTGAAGCTATGGGACAAACAAGTGTTTCTTCTTCCTGAGGATGATATACGCCGTATTCTTTATGTTGCTGTTCGCAATGCCTGCCTGGACCATTTGCGCCGTTTGAATATGGAGCAGGAGATAATAGACCATAGGGCTGTGCAACTCAAACTGGATGAGCTGGATTTTTTTGAATCATCCGATGAGCTTTTTATGCGCAAAGACCTCTTGAATATCTTAATGTCCAAAGTGAAAGAATTGCCGGATCGCAGCCAGGAGGTTTTCCGCCTGTCTTATCTGGAAGGACTGAAGGCGGCAGAGATAGCTGACCGCTTAGGTATCTCCATCCGTACGGTAGAAAATTTGCTATACCGCTCGCTGGTTTCTCTCCGTAAAAGTTGTTCCCATCTCTTTTGGCTTATTTTTATGTTATAAACTTCTTTTTTTTAAAAAAAGTCACTTTTCCTGTGAGTACTTTTTTTCTCCCATTCGTTATTAGTTCGTATGGTACTCAGTCAACCGTACCGAAGAATGATAACAGACAGTATATGGAAACAGAACAATCGAACCTGATAATCGGCTACTTGCAAGGCCGTCTGGACCGGGAGGAAACCGACCGCTTCTACGCTTTCGTGAACGAAAGTGCAGAGAATAAGCGTCTTTTCTTCGAAGTCAAGGCGATTTACGACGCAGGTATGTCTTCTGCAAAAGAGGAAGATATGCTGGCGAGTTGGAAGCGGTTGGAGGAAAAAATCAATAAGAAGAACGTTTCTGTTTATTCTTTGTGGAGGCATGTAGGCAGTTATGCGGCTGCTATACTAGTCGCTGCTGTATTTACTTCCGCTTGTTTCCTATTCTTTGGGAAAGAAAAGGAAACTGTTTCCGCCCGTTATATCGGAGGCGATGGTTTGGAAGCTGATGTTGTAGAATTACCTGACGGTTCGCAAATAAGTTTAGGCTCTAAAACTACTTTCCATTATGAAACGGATTATGGAAAAAGAAGCCGTATCGTGTATCTGGAAGGAGAAGCCTTTTTCGATATTGCTAAAGAAAAAGATAAACCGTTTATTGTCCGTACAAAAGAACAAGATATAGAAGCGCTCGGTACAAAGTTTAATGTATCGGCATATCCGCAAGATTCCTTATTAGTAACGACTTTGTTGCAAGGTTCCGTATTGTTGACAACAGGGGAAACCGGAGAGCAAGCGATTCTGAAGCCAAACGAACAAATGATTTATAATCGTAATACCCGTTCCTCTCAGGTTTATCAGGTAGATGCTTCCCTGTACACATCGTGGACTACCGGTTATTATTATTTCCCCGAACAAAATCTGGAAGCCATTCTGTATCGGATGGGCCATGTGTATGGCGTACAATTCTCTATCGGTTCGGAAGAATTGAAAAAGAGAACATTTACCGGAACGTTCTATCGGGGACAAAGTATTAAAGATATTATGGAAATTATCAGTCTGTCTATTCCTATTCGATATAAAATAAACGATCATCACGTAATCATTTCGGAAAAATCATAAATAAAGAATCGCAAGTGCCAATCTAATCATGAATACAAGTTAGCTAAAGAAAAAGAAGAGAAAATCTTGCCGGATTTCCTCTTCTAAAATGAGTGAATCAATTAAACTCCCATTGCCGTGGGATAGTGTTTAATCTTAAAACAATCAAATGTATGAATAATCAACGTATAGTTGTTTCTTTAAATCTGAAAAGAACTATAAAAATTATGAAACTTACCGTACTAATGCTTGTTGCATGCCTATCGCAAGTAGTTGCTGCAACTTATGCCCAGACGGCAACGCTGAATGTATCAGCTCGCAATGCTACATTGGAAAGTGTGTTGAAACAAATAGAGAAACAATCCGAATTTTTGTTTTTCTATAATCTCGAAGAGATAAACAAAAACGAAAAAATCTCAATCAATAAGAAGAATGCCAATATTCAGGATGTCTTAGAAGCGATCTCTGCTAAAACGGGTATTAAATATACGATTAAAGAACGTCACATTGTTTTGACTACCGAAGCCGGAAAGGATGCAAAATCAGTAGCCACAACAACACAGCAGACCCGAAAAGTAACCGGTACCGTTAAGGACGTGTTAGGGCCTATTGCCGGAGCAAACATTATAGAGAAGGGTACTACTCATGGTACAACTACGGATATGGATGGAAATTATTCCATTGAAGTTTCCGATCATGCAACTTTACAGGTTTCCTTTATCGGATACATCTCACAGGATGTTCCTGTGAAAAATCAATCCGTAATCAATATTACACTGCGGGAAGATGCACAAGCATTGGAAGAAGTCGTTGTAGTAGGTTACGGTACAATGAAGAAAAAGGATATGACCGGAGCTGTTGCTTCTGTAAAGATGGACGATACGCCTGTAGGTACAGTATCCACCATCAGTCACGCTCTGGCAGGAAAAGCAGCCGGTTTGCAAGTAAATACAACCAGTGCACAGCCGGGTGGAGGTTCTTCCTTCCGTATCCGTGGTGCTGCTTCCGTAAAAGCAGGCAACGATCCGTTGATTATCATCGACGGTTTCCCCGTGAATCCGGTAGACAATAATAAAATGGATGACCTTGGTAAATACAAAAACGGTACATCCGATAATATCCTTGCTTCCATCAACCCGAATGATATCGAGTCTATTGAAGTATTGAAAGATGCAAGCTCTACTGCTATTTACGGTGCCCGTGCAGGTAACGGTGTAATTATCGTGACAACTAAGAGAGGTAAACTGGGTACTCCTAAAGTAAGCTACTCCGGAACAGCATCCGTTCAAACGCTTGCCGGTGAATATGAGATGATGAATGCGCGGGATTTTATGATTGAATCGAACCGTTACAAGAAAGAAGAATGGATGAAGAATAATAAAATCGGAATCTACGGCGGTCAATCGGAAGCAAGCGCATCAAGCCCTTATGTACCACGTTATACCGATGCACAGATTGCAAATCCGGCAAATGATACGGATTGGTTTGACGAAATCACACGTCTTGGCTTCCAGACACAACACAATATCTCTATCAACGGAGGTACGGAATATACGAAATACCTGGTATCCGGAAACTTCTTCAAACAGAATGGTGTGGTAAAGAAAAACAGTCTGGACCGTTATACCGGCCGTGTCAACCTGGAACAGAAAATCAGTAAATATGTAAATACGGGTATCAACCTGACGCTGTCGAGAAATCAGACAAACAATGTTCCTTTAGGTGAAGGCCAGAACGAAAATGCAAGTATCATGACTGCCGCAGCACAGTTTAATCCGCTCCTTCCTATCAGGGACGAAAACGGAGAATATGCATTAAACTCGGAAGCAGCATTCCTTCCTAACCCGGTTTCTCTTTTGGATATATCCGATAAGACTACAAAAGAACGAGTATTGGGAACTGTTTTCGTAGAGATAAAGCCAATTCAGGATTTGACTTTGAAAGCAAATTTCGGTATCGACCGTAACTATCAGAAACGTAAAGTTTATCTGCCGAAAACTACACTTTACGGACAGAAAAAGAACGGACAGGCTGATATTGCGCAGTATGACAAGTCCGACTATTTGATGGAATTGACTGCCAATTATGTGAAGAAAGTAGGCCAGCATAGTGTTAACGCTTTGGTGGGTTATTCCTTCCAGCGTTTCACCGATGAATATTTAGCCGGAGGAAACAGCGACTTCCTGACAGACGGCTTCTTGTACAATAACCTGGGAGCAGGCGCTTATCCTAAGCCAACTGTAAAATCATCTGCATCCAAAAATGAAATGGCTTCTTTCTTCGGCCGTGTAAACTATACGTTTAAAGACCGTTATTTATTGACTGCCACATTACGTGCCGATGGAGCTTCGAACTTTGCAAAGAACCATCGTTGGGGATATTTCCCATCTGTAGCTGCCGGATGGCGTTTCACGGAAGAAGAATTTATGCAACCGCTTACCAAAGTGCTTTCTAACGGTAAATTACGCTTGAGTTTTGGACAGACCGGTAACTCGAACATCGGAAATAAAGCGATCAGCTACTACAAAACCGGTACGAACAATGAGTTTGGCGGCATTGAATATGTAGGTGTTTATCTGGACCAGATGGGTAACCCTGATTTGAAATGGGAAACAACCACCGAATGGAACGTCGGTCTGGATTTAGGTTTCTTCAATAATCGCTTAAATGTAACTGCCGAATATTTCCATAAAGTAGTATCCGACCTGCTGAGTGAACGTACTTTATTGTCATACAATGAAGTGGAAAAGATTGCCGCTAATATCGGTCGCACTCAGAGCCAGGGTTTTGAACTGACTGTCAATACTAAGAACTTCGAAACAAAAGATTTCAGCTGGACTACGGATTTAACTTTCTCGCTCTATCGCGATAAGTGGAAAACAAGGGATGCTTCCTGGAAACCTGCAGCATATTCACAATATGATGCACCACTCCGTTATTTCTACGGATACTTGTCTGATGGTATCATCCAGCCGGGAGAAACAGTTGAACATATGGCTGGCTCTGTTCCGGGACAGGTGAAAATTAAAGATATCGATGGATACTTGTATGCACCAGACGGTTCAATCCGGGTAGATGAAAACGGCATTCCGATGAAAACAGGCGAACCGGACGGTAGACTGGATGATGCAGACAAAGTTATTTACGGTAGCAAAGACCCTGGATACCTGTTAGGTTTCAACAATACATTCCGTTATAAAAACTTTGATTTCAATATCTATTTCTATGGACAGTTTGCCCGTTGGAATATCGGTTCTTACAGAGACTTATGGTTGACAGGTGCCGATGGCATGACCGGTATTGTGAATATGTACCGCGGGTACAATATGCCGACATCCGCTATGGAAGTTTGGTCGCACGATAATACCTCTGCAACCCGTCCGGGATATTTCCAGGATAAGAGCCCGGTTGCTGCCGGAAGTGCAAGCACAAGTTCATCCGAAAGTTCCAGTACAGGTAAGATTGGAGACTATTACCTGGAAAAGAGCTGGTTTATCCGTTGCCGTAACATAACTATCGGTTATACAATCCCGATGAAGCAGGATAAGAAGTTACTTTCTAATGTACGCGTTTATGCAGATATAAATAATCCATTCGTACTCACTCCGTATAAAGGTCTTGACTTGGAAACAGATAATTCCATCTGGGCTTATCCGAATGTCAGAACATTCAGTATAGGATTGGATATTACATTTTAATTAAATCTTAAAGTAAGACGAATATGAAAAAGTTATTATATATAATATCGGTGTCGTTGGCTACCACAGCTTTCCTTCCTTCTTGTACAAACCTCGAATCGGAAATGTATGATGTCATTAATCCAAATATGTTTCCGGTCAACCAAAGCGACGCTGAAGCTTTGGTTACAGCAGCCGCTTATGGACCTTTCCGTTCTAATTGGTATAATGGGCTTTACACATCTGCAAACGGAGGTTTCCATGTTATCGGAGAAATGACTACAGATATTGGATACTGCCAGTGGAATGATGTTTGCTGGCCTGATTTGCTGGATTTTAATTTTTCGCCGGCATCCGATTGTCCTACAAAAATCTATAAGACTTATATTAAAGATATAGGTAAGATGACATTGACATTGGATCGTATTGCCGGAATAGAAATGAAGGAAGAGGTGAAGACACGCCTTGAAGCAGAAGTCCGTTGCGCAAGAGGTTGGCTGGCTTATCTTTTATATGATTTCTACGGAACGATACAAATTCCGACATTGGAACAGTTGAACAGCCCGTTGGAAGAAGTAATCATACCGCGTGCCACCCACGAGGAAATGGTTAAATTTATCGTAGATGACTTGGAAGCTGCAACGAAAGTGCTGCCGGCAACTTATAAGATAACAGACCCTAATTACGGTCGTTTCACCAGAGGTCTGGCTTATACGGTCTTGATGAAATTCTATATGCAGGAAAAGGATTGGACAAAAGCTGTGGCTTGTGGACGCGAATTGATGAAGCCCGAATATGGTTATGACCTGATGAAGAATTATAAAGATATCTTTACCCTGGAAAATGAAGGAAATGTGGAAACGATCTGGGCATGTGTTTGTAGCAGCAGTGTAAACCAACAGTTGTGGCTGGCTCACGTATTATCCAGTGAATATCCTACCAAAAATGAAAGCATCCAGAAATGGGGTGGATACCGTGTATTGTGGTCTTTCTATAAGACATTCGATAAAAAGGACGACCGTTTGAAGGTTTTAGTTGGGGAATTTGTCGGAACGGATGGCAAAACATACAATGAACAAAATCCGGGAACCGTATTGACTGGTGGTGCTATGCCTGTTAAGTATGGTGAAGACCCCGCTGCAACCGGCGAAGAAAGCCAGATTGACTGGATTGTTTATCGTTATGCGGACGTGCTGACCTTATTGGCAGAAGCGATTGTACGCGACGGTAATGCCGTAACAAATGAAGCTGTAGATTTATTGAACAGAGTTCATACACGTGCCAAACTGGATGAATATCAAATGAGTGATTTCACCTATGTAGACGACTTCCTGGAAAAAGTATTGGAAGAACGCGGACATGAGCTATGGTTTGAAGGTGCACGCCGTACAGACCTGATACGTTACGGAAAATACATTGAATATGCCAAGAAATACAGAGGTTCTGTAACTGCTAAAGATTATATGAATGTAATGCCATTGCCTCAGTCTGTTATCAACGAAGGTAAGGGTGTCGTTCTTCAAAATCCGGGCTATTAATAGATAATCCGGATAATATCCAAACAGGTGAAACTCTTTATGTGGTATTTTCTGGCTAAGAAGTGCTGCATAAAGAGTTTTCTTTTTTATATAAGATGACCGGCTATTGATTATCTTTGCTCCGATGTCAAAACACTCCGGTATCTGTTTTATTCTTGAATCATTTAATAAATATACCATGAACAGACTTAAAGTCATTACTATTTTACTGCTATTGATGATAATAAAGGCGGGTGCAACGCCTATCGACGGCCTTCTGGAACGTATCGATAAAGGGGCTTCCCGTAAATTTATTATCGAGCAGACTAAATCCCCGACAGACTTTTTCGAACTCGACCAGAAAGGAGATAAGGTGGTAGTCCGCGGAAATAATTATGTAAGCATAGCGACCGGAATCAACTGGTATCTGAAATATCATGCGGGTATTCATCTTTCGTGGAATGGCATGCAAGCGAAATTGCCGGATGTACTGCCTGCCGTTAAACAAAAAGAACGGCATGAAACGGATATGAAGCTCCGTTATGATTTTAATTATTGTACCTATTCGTATACCATGGCGTTCTGGGACTGGGCGCGTTGGGAGAAAGAGATCGACTGGATGGCCTTGCATGGCATCAACCTTCCGCTGGCAATGACAGGGGTGGAAAGTGTTTGGTATAATGTTTTAACCAAGTTAGGCTATAGCAAGGATGAGATCAATGAGTTTGTAGCCGGTCCCGGTTTTATGGCATGGTGGTTAATGAATAATCTGGAAGGTTGGGGCGGTCCTAATCCGGATAGCTGGTACAAACAACAGACCGCTTTACAACAAAAGATACTGAAACGCATGCGCGAATATGGCATTCATCCGGTACTTCCCGGTTATTCGGGCATGGTCCCTCACAATGCAAAAGAGAAACTCGGTTTGAATGTTTCCGACCCCGGACTTTGGTGCGGTTATCGCCGTCCGGCTTTCCTGCAACCGACAGACCCGCGTTTCCAGGAAATAGCTTCTCTTTATTATAAGGAAATGAATAAATTATTCGGTAAAGCGGATTATTACAGCATGGACCCATTCCACGAGGGAGGAAGTGTTGCTGGTGTAGATTTGGATGCAGCCGGTAAAGCGATTATGAAGGCGATGAAGAATACGAATCCGAAAGCTGTTTGGGTTGCACAGGCATGGCAGAGCAATCCTCGTTCGCAAATGATAGAGAATCTAAAAGCCGGAGATATGCTGGTACTTGACTTATTTGCAGAAAGCCGTCCGCAGTGGGGGGATAAAGAGTCTACCTGGTACAGAAAGAATGGTTTCGGACAACATGACTGGCTCTATTGTATGTTACTGAATTATGGGGGTAATGTTGGTTTGCATGGAAAGATGAAACATGTAATCGATGAATTTTATAAAGCGAAAGAAAGTATTTTCGGTAAGACATTACGTGGAGTAGGTATGACGATGGAAGGTTCGGAAAATAATCCGGTCATGTATGAGTTGCTATGCGAACTGCCCTGGCGTACCGAACACTTTGAAAAAGAGGATTGGTTGAAAGGTTATTTGTTTGCCCGTTACGGAGATGTGAATCCGGTGGTCTGGCAGGCATGGGAACTATTGAGCAATTCAATCTATAATTGTCCATCGGAGTCGGTACAGCAGGGAACACATGAATCCATATTCTGTGCCCGTCCTTCATTGGATGCTTACCAGGTTTCCAGTTGGTCGGAGATGAAAGATTACTATAATCCGCAAGATGTGATACGTGCAGCTTCCCTGATGGTTTCAGTTGCTAATGATTATAAAGGCAACAATAACTTTGAATACGACTTGATTGATATCGTAAGGCAAGCTGTCGCAGAGAAAGGCAGATTGGTTTTAAAAGTAGTCAATGCCGCTTACGAGGCTGCGGATAAGCAGTTGTTTGCCGTATCTTCCCAGCGCTTTCTGAATTTGATACTTTTGCAGGACCAACTACTGGCAACCCGTCCGGAATTTAAAGTCGGCTCCTGGATTGCAAATGCCCGTAATCTGGGAACTACCCCGGCTGAGAAAGATTTGTATGAATGGAATGCCCGGGTACAGATTACGACCTGGGGAAACCGGAATGCCGCCGATACTGGCGGTTTACGCGACTATGCCCATAAAGAATGGAACGGTATCCTGAAAGATTTTTATTATATGCGTTGGAAACTGTGGTTCGACTATTTGGGGCAAAAGCTAAATGGACACTCTCCTGCTGAAATAGATTTTTATGCAGTGGAAGAGCCATGGACAAAGGAAACTACACCTTATGTTTCCCGTCCGGAAGGTGATTGCATTTCTACGGCGAAACGTGTATTTGCAGAAATAACTAACTAAAATTGAAATAGAAAACAATATGTTTATAAGAAAAATTTCTATTTTGTCGTTGCTTCTTTCCCTGGTTGTATTTTATGGCCTTGCCGAAAGTAAATATGAAACGAAAATAGCCTCTTTATCCGGCGAAAAATGGTGGGGAGGCATGGTGGCTCTCGGTTCCCGAATGCCTTACAGCGGAAGTCTGCGCCTTTACGATTTGGCATCTGAAAACCTGAACAATCAGAATGTGCCTCTGCTTCTTTCATCGGAAGGACGTTATATCTGGAGTGATAAACCGTTTTCGTTTAAAGTGGAAAATGGTGAACTCCGTATTTATTCCGATTATGAAAATGTTGAACCGATTTTGGCAGGAAAGACGTTGAAAGATGCATATATGTCTGCTTCATCCAAACATTTTCCTGCATCCGGAAAACTGCCCGAACCTTTATTCTTCTCTATGCCTCAATATAATACATGGATAGAACTGATGTATAATCAGAATCAGGAGGATATTTTGAAATATGCGGATAATGTGTTGAAGAATGATTTCCCTGTAGGCGTTTTCATGGTGGATGATAACTGGCAGAAATATTATGGCAACTTCGACTTTAAGCCGGAACGTTTTCCCGATCCGAAAGGAATGATCGACCGTTTGCATCAGCAGGGATTTAAGATTATGCTTTGGATTTGTCCTTTTGTCAGTCCGGATAGTCCTGAGTTTCGCGAACTTCAACAAAAAGGTTTTCTGATAAAGAAAAAAGGGACAAGAGAAGCGGCTATCATTCCCTGGTGGAACGGTTATAGTGCTTGTTATGATTTGAGTAACCCGGAAGCTGCCGCACATTTGAAGCAGCAACTGCGTACGATGCAGGAAAAATATGGTGTGGATGGTTTTAAATTTGATGCCGGAGATATCAGCCACTACACAAATCCGGCTCTCGAATTTTATGATAAAGCAGCCACCTCTGTCGATATGTGCGAGTATTGGGCAAAGATCGGTCTGGACTTCCCTTATAATGAATACCGTGCAGGCTGGAAAATGGGTGGGCAACCATTGGTTCAGCGTTTAGGGGATAAAGATTATTCCTGGAATGCAGTCGGAGTATTGATTCCGGATATGATTTCTGCGGGATTGTTAGGGTATGCCTATGCTTGCCCGGATATGATCGGTGGTGGCCAGTTCGGTTCTTTTTTAGGAATAGACCAAACCAAATTAGACCAGGAACTGATTGTCCGTTCCTGTCAGGTCCATGCCCTGATGCCGATGATGCAGTTTTCTGTAGCTCCCTGGCGTATCCTCGATGAAAAACATCTGGCTATCTGCCGCGACTATGCTCATTTGCATGAAAAGATGGGTAGTTATATTTTAGAACTGGCACACCATTCCGCCGAGACCGGCGAACCGATAATCCGTCATATGGAATATGTTTTCCCACATCAGGGTTTTACGACATGTAAAGACCAGTTTATGTTAGGGGATAAATATCTTGTCGCCCCAGTCCTTACTAAAGAACATACCCGTAAGGTGATGTTACCTAAAGGAACATGGCGCGATGATACCGGCAAGAAGTTCAAAGGGCCTAAAACGATAGAAATTAATGCTCCGCTGGAACGGTTGCCTTGGTTTGAAAAGATAAAATAAAGGAACCGGAGAACAATCTGCATTTTTAATATCATAGTTATGGTTTTTCCAATTCATAGTTATCATTTGGGAAAATCATAACTATGATTTTTTTTGTTACCCTGATATGCAACCCGTTTTTTGTCCGCTTAATTAATGCGGGACAGGAATATCAGTAGTGGAATGTAATCTTTCAGGTTGGTATGAAGTTTTTTTAATGTCTGGCCGATATGATACTCGACTCCTTTTGTAGTCATACCGAATGTTTGGGCAATTTCTTTGTGTGACTTATTTTCATAACGACTCATAATAAAGATACGGCGAGTTTGTTCCGGAAGTTCCGCTAATGTCTTATTTACAATTTCTTGTGCTTCTGTGGAAAATAATTCATCCGGATTACAGGCTTCAAGTGTAAAGATACGTGTATTCAATTCCCATTGCGCATGGTCCATTAACTCTTTGTTGACATCTTGCCGGATTTGTATATGCTGAAGATAGTTGATACATTTATGTTTGATTATAGTAAGAATATAGGCAGGGATATTTGAATTCTTTTGTAATGCATGTCGATTTTCCCAGTAATATGTAAGTGCTTCAATAACGAAATCTTCCGCTACGGCAGTGTCTCGCACATACATGTTGGCGAAGCGGATAAATCGTCCTTGATAATCGGCAAACAGTTTATTGAATGCTTTTAAATCACCTGAATATTCCATCTCTCAATATTATTGGCTGGTAAATATAGAAGATTTTATGGATTTGGACATAGTTCTGAGGTGACTATGATGAGAAAATATGTTAATATATATTTTTTTTACGATTTGAACTAGGGATGTTCTTATGTGAACTGCTTGTATATATGTAATCGGCTATAAAGATGTTGAACATGACACGGGAAATGCTATATAAATTTTTTGAAGGAACAACTTCTTACGAAGAAGAAGTTGAAATTCGGCAATGGATGGAACATTCTCCGGAAAATGCCCGTGAATTATTGAAAGAAAGGAGAATATTTGATTCAATACTACTTCTTGACGAAAGCCAGGTCCAACCTAATAGTTCCAAGAAACAAAATCACATAAGTCACCTCAGAACTCAGGTATTGAAAGTTGCTTCTATTATAATTTTAACATTAGGGATTAATATCTTGTATCATTATATCTCGGAAAAGAGTGTAATAGTACCTATGCAATCTATCTATGTACCTTCCGGACAACGTGTAAATATTACATTATCGGATGGAACCAATGTATGGTTAAATGCCCGGACTAAGATAAATTATCCGGCTGTATTTGATAAATCCGTACGTCATGTAATAGTAGACGGAGAAGCTTATTTCGATGTAGCGAAAGACAAGAAAAGGCCTTTTATTGTAGAGACGGATAAATGCAACATGGAAGTATTGGGGACAAAATTTAATGTAGAAGGCTATTCGGATAAGGACGATTTCGAAATTGTATTGATGGAAGGAAGTGTAAAAGTCGCTTCCAAGCAGGGAATTGGCGATACGTTGGTTTTGACTCCTGATAATAAAGCCAGTCTCCAAAAGGATGGGAAATTAAAGGTAACGCCTGTTGATGATTATAATCCCTATCGTTGGAAAGAAGGTTTGATCTGTTTCAAGACCGAATCATTTTTATCTATCATGAATGATTTGGAGAAGTATTTCGGAATAAATATAGTCGTAGAGAATAAAAGCGTATTGAAATATAATTTTACCGGAAAGTTCAGACAGGCAGATGGTATTGATTATGCGTTAAGAGTTTTACAACGGGATATTCGCTTTACCTATGAACGGGATGATGAAAAACGGATTATTTATATCAGATAAACATAGTGATAATATAAACGCAAAATAAAAACACAACATTAGTAATAATCTTAAAAACAAGGAGGCATGAAAACAAACAAACACTAAACAAAAATGCCGGCAAGCGCTGGGGGGCATTTACCGGCATTCAAATCAACACAATTTTTTAATTCATTGTATTAACTTCAAATCAGTAACAAAAGTATGAAAAAAAACTTTTTGTCGGGTAGATATTATCTTAAATCCCCGTCAGGTCAAAAAATCTCGAGAATTATGCGAATATCCACATTCCTTTTAGGAGCCTGCGTATTCTGTTCATATGCTGAAAATTCGTATTCACAGAATGCCCGGGTCAGTGTCAACAAAAACAATACTCAGCTGGAAGAAATCCTAAATGAGATTGAAAGTCAAACAGATTACCTGTTTATTTACAATAGTCAGGTAAATGTGAACCGTAAAGTATCAGTAAAGGCAAAAACAAAGCCCGTTTCTGAAGTCTTGGATAACCTGTTGAAAAATGCAGGCATCGAATATAAAATGGAAGGAACCCATATCGTTTTGTCAGTAAAGGATGCCGATACAGTGGCTTCTGTCCAACAGCAGACACATACAGTAACGGGAACGATTGTTGATAAAAACGGCGAGCCGATTATTGGAGCGAATGTACTTATAAAAGGAACAACGAACGGAACGGTTACCGATATCGATGGTAAATTCTCAATAGAAGCTGAATCTAACGCAGTTTTGGACATTTCTTATATTGGTTATCTGACAAAAGAAATTACAGTCGGAAATCAGAAAGTAATCAATGCCGTTTTAGTAGAAGATACAGAAACATTAGATGAAGTAGTTGTGATTGGTTATGGTACGCAAAAGAAAGCAGACTTGACCGGTTCGGTGGCTAATATCTCTACTGATAAACTAAGTACTCAGAGTAATGTCAATATTGGACAAGCTCTTCAAGGGAAAATAGCCGGTGTCGATATTGTTTCTCAGGGCGGTGCTCCGGGGCAAAGCAGCCGTATTATGGTCCGTGGTATCGGTACACTGAATAATGCTAATCCATTATATATCGTAGATGGTATGTATATGAGCAGCATGGATGATCTGAATCCGAATGATATTGAAAGTATCGATGTATTGAAAGATGCATCTTCTGCTGCTATTTATGGTTCACGTGCAGCAAATGGGGTTATAATTATAACGACTAAATCCGGTTCAAATACCGAAGGTAAACCTATTGTTGATGTATCGGCAAA
This sequence comes from uncultured Parabacteroides sp., assembly GCA_900541965.1. GTDB lineage: Bacteria > Bacteroidota > Bacteroidia > Bacteroidales > Tannerellaceae > Parabacteroides. The sequence continues at coordinate 55,168 of UQLN01000017.1, forward strand.
TATCGGTGTACAGACCCCGTCTAAATATCTGGATATGTTGGGAGCTGATGACTGGGCGCGCTTAACTACAGTTTCCCGCAGTGCTATTGGTGCAAAACCTCTTGAGATGGCCAGTAATATGACAGAAGATAATGATTGGCAGAGAATCATGATGGGGCCGGCCTTAATGCAAAATTATAATGTAACAGTCAAAGGCGGAACAAAATATTTTACTTATTATACAGGGTTAGGTTATGTAAACCAGGACGGTACGGTTAAAGGGACAAATTACCAGCGCTATAATGCACAGTTTAAATCTGAATATAAGCGTGGATGGTTTACTTTTGGGAATAATGTGGTATTCAGTTCACAGCAAAACAACCCGTTATTTCCTTTTTCTCGAGGAGGTTATCTGGGAATTATTCTTCAGTCAATACCTTCTTTGCATCGATATGATCCGGCTAATGAACAAGGCGGGTACGGCAAGGTATATGGAGATGCTACCGATATCCCTAACCCATTGGGTATTTTGGATGAAAATTTGACTCATAGAACTAATGATTCTTATAATGCATATATCAATTTGTATGCAGAAATAAAATTACCTCTCGGTTTCAAATATCGTCTGAATGCAACTCCTGATTTTTCATTTGAACGGAATACCTCTTATGAAAACGTTTATGATTTTGGTTTACGAAATAATGCAATATCTAACATGTCCGAAAACCGTTATCGTAGAAATAACTTCTTGATTGAAAATCTTTTGTCTTTCGATCAAACATTTGGAAAACATAAAGTCAGTGCTTTATTAGGTTATTCTTTTCAAGATTATCATACCCGTTATATCATGGCTGCCGGAAAAGGTTTACCTGACGGGATCAGAGAGGTTGGAGCCGCAACGCAAGAGCGTACGAATGATTCCTGGTCAAATGAAAACGCATTAACTTCTATTATTTCCCGTGTTTTTTATTCTTATGATAATCGTTATTTAATTACTGCAACTTATCGTAGGGATGGTTCTTCCAAATTTGCTAAAGGAAACCGCTATGGGCATTTCCCTTCTGTGTCTGTCGGTTGGAATGTCGCAGAAGAACATTTTATGAAAAATACAAGAAGCTGGTTGGATCAACTTAAATTCAGAGGCGGATATGGTGTTTTGGGTAATCAGGAAATTGATGATTATATGTATACCAGCGTGATTACCTCTAATATAAACTATCCGGATGGAAACGGCGGAATTATCAGTGGTGCATTTCCGAAAGATTTTGCTACCCCGAATATTAAATGGGAACAAACTGAAATGACAAATATAGGTCTGGACCTTGCTTTCTTAAATTCCCGTTTAATGATTACTGCAGACTGGTATCGTAAAAATACGAAAGATATTTTACTATCAGTACCTATTCCTGTTTCTACCGGTGGAGCAAACGACCCGGTTCGTAATGCCGGAAAAATTAGAAATACGGGTGTTGAATGGACTGTTGGTTGGAATGATGCTCCTTCTAAGGATTTTACATATGGTATAACATTAACCGGTAATGCAATGAGCAATGAAGTTCTTGCAATGGGAGACGCGAATCAGGTAATTGAGGGAGGTACCAACCGGACAAATGTGCCGACCACCAGAACTTTGGCAGGTTATCCGATCGGAGGTTTCTGGCTAATTCCTACGGATGGTCTATTCCAGAATCAGGCAGAGGTCGATGCATATGCAAAAGATGGCGTTCTCATTCAACCAAATGCAAAACCGGGCGATATTCGTTTCAAAGACTCCAATAATGACGGTAAGATTACGGATGATGACCGTGTATATAGCGGTAGCCCATTCCCTAAAGTTACCATGGGGCTGAATTTCAATGCCAGTTATAAAGGTTTTGACCTTTTGTTGGGTATGCAGGGCGTTTTCGGAAATAAAATATACAACGGAACACGTCTTGAATTGGAAGGTGTGAATAAAGGCACGAATTTTTTGGCTACCACTCTTGACTATTGGACGGAAGAGAATCCCGGAGCATCGCATCCTCGTTTAGTTTGGGATGACCCGAATCAAAATTCACGTCCGTCAAGCGATCGTTTCCTTGAGAACGGTTCATTCTTCCGTTTACGCAATGTTCAGTTGGGCTACACATTCCCCAATCGCTGGTTTCAGGATAAAATACAAAAGTTACGCGTATATGTGAATGCGGAAAACTTGTTTACTATTACTCAATATACAGGTTATACTCCTGACATAAATAGTGGTGGTGCAACGTCCCGTGGTTTCGATAATTTTGTTTATCCGGAAAACAAAGTATTTATGCTAGGACTTAATCTTACATTCTAAAAATACCGTATAGTTATGAGAACAATAAAATTAATCATATTCGTATTTATAGCCGTTACATTTAACAGTTGTGAAGGCAGACTGGATTTGACGAATCCAAATAAATTGACTGGAGATACTTTCTGGAAAACAGAAGCTGATTTTAAACAGGCGATGACTTCTTGTTATACACCTCTCAAAAACTGGAATGGTGGATATTATGGTACCCGCGGATTGATGACTCGTATTTCGCGTGCTGACGATATAGAATTCCGTAATGATATTGCAGATATTTATTCGATGTATCGGTTTACAAATGACCCGAACAATTCTGTTGCACAGAATATGTTTTATCAATTTTATAATGCGATTTATCGGGCTAATTCGATTTTACAGGAAATAGACGGTAAAGAGTTCTCTCAGGATTTTAAAGATCAGATTCGTGGGGAAGCTCTTTTTATTCGTGGAATGTATTATTTTCAGTTGGCAAAAGAGTTCGGAGATGTTCCTATAAGACTAACTGCTTCTCAGGATCCCGAAACTTTCCAGCTGGCAAAATCCAGTCAGGCAGATGTATATGGACAGGCAGAAAAAGATTTTATTGAATCTGCGTCTTTGTTGCCCCTGGTAAATGATAAGGGAAAACCTACACGTGGAACTTCGTATGCGTATTTGGGTAAGTTGTATGTGTATATGGAAAAATGGCAAGAGGCTAAAAAGACATTGGAACCGTTAACAAAAGCACCTTACACTTATAAACTGGTAGATGATTATTCCTGGAACTTTGATGAGGCACATGAAAATAATGCAGAAAGTATCTTTGAGATACTGTATGAACCGGTAGGAGGATCGGATCAATGGGATAATGGTGAAACCGCCAATTCCGCACAATCTACGACTATTGCCGTGGAATATGCATCAGGCAGTGTTGGAGGTTGGTTTGAAGCAAAACCGACTCAGAAAATGATGGATATTTTCATGAAAGAAAAAGCTGCCAATGGGAAATATGATTATCGTTTACTCTCTTCTGTGGCATGGGATTATCCCGGATGTATGTATTATATGAAGCCAATCCAGGAAGTTCTTACTAAAGATGAAATATCATCTTATTGGATCATTAAATCTTCAAATTCCAAGACTCGTACAGAAGAGAAGGAAACAACGCCTTCTTATATCAACGAACGTGCCATGCGTTTTGCTGATGTAATTTTACTGTTGGCAGAATGTGAGTTGAATCTAAATAATACATCCGGTGCAATCAGTTATATCGACCAGATTCGTACACGTGGAGGTAACCTGCTTCCTTATTCAGGTAAAACAGATCCGGCGTCAGTAAAAGAGGAGTTGATACATCAACGTGCAATCGAGTTCTTTAAAGAAGGAGAACGTTTCTATGATTTACGCCGTTGGGGGTTACTTGAGCAAGAATTGAAAAGTCAGGACCCGATACGTTTCGCAAGTTTCAAGAAACGTCATTATTATTTACCTATTCCGGCTAAAGAAATACAGACAAATTTGTTGTGTACTCAAAATAGCGACTGGTAAGTAATATATAATAGCATAACGAAGTCGTTACCGTTTGGCGACGGCTTTGTTTGTTTTTAAGCATTAAGTAAAATATGAAAAATAACAAGATTATATGGGCAATAGTGAGCTGCTTTTGCGTAACATTTATAGGATATGCCCAATCATCGGAAGGAGTCACTCATTCCGGACAATCGACAGGACAGAAATCTTTTCCTCTGGAAACTTATGCCGAATTACCTAACCCTACAGCTGTTAATCCGGCTTTGTGGGAAAAGGTGAAAGACGTTTGTATAAGTTGGGGGTCTACAGATATTCGTTATAAAAAAGAAGAGCCGGCTCCTATCGGCAAACTAAAAAAAGAAATAGAACTAACAGCTTGGAAAGGAGAACGCATTGCTTCGCAGTTTGTTATCTGGAGTAATCAGGAGATGCCGCATCTTTCTTATTCGGTGAGTAAACTCATCAATAAAACGAAAAAGACCGAAATAGATAATGAGCAGTTACTTTGCGGCTTTGTTCGTTATGTAATGACCGACGAACTGAATAAAGACAGACAAGGAGGATGCGGTCCCCGCCCTAATGCCGCAGCATTTGATTCTTCTCTGGTGGCAGATCCGATAGACCATTTGACTAAAGAGCTATCTTTTCCGGCCCAGACCACCCAAGGTGTATGGATTCGTGTATGGGTTCCTCAAGATTGCCAGTCCGGCATTTATGAAGGAAATGTAACTGTGAAGAGCGGTGATAAGACCTTGGGTACGCTTGATTTGAAGATTAATGTTAAAAATAGAGTATTACCATCGCCTTCTGATTGGGCTTTCCATTTGGATTTGTGGCAAAACCCATATGCAATAGCCCGTTATTATAACGTAGAACCTTGGAGTGACGCTCATTTCAATTATATGCGTCCTTACATGGAATTGTATCGTCAAGCCGGGGGAAAAGTAATTACCGCTTCTATCATGCATAAGCCATGGAATGGGCAGACTTATGATTATTTTGAATCGATGGTAACATGGATGAAGAAAATCGATGGAAGCTGGACCTTTGATTATTCAATTTTCGATCGTTGGGTTGAGTTTATGATGAGTATAGGTATTACACAGGAAATCAATTGTTACTCTATGGTTCCATGGAAACTTTCTTTTCAATATTTTGACCAGGCAACTAACCATATGAAATTCATAAACATGAAACCGGGAGATAAAGAGTATGAAGACATATGGGTCGCCATGTTGAAATCATTTGCAATACATTTAAAAGAAAAAGGCTGGTTTGATATTACACATATTTCAATGGACGAACGTCCTATGTCTGTTATGGAGGAAACACTGAAGGTTATACATAAAGCAGATCCTGATTTTAAAGTTTCGCTGGCAGGTGCTTTACATGAAGAATTATCGGATGAATTAAACGACTATTGTGTTGCTTTACGCATGAAATATTCAGAGGAGATGAAGCGGAAACGCCGTGAAGAGGGGAAGGTGACCACTTTTTATACAAGTTGTGAAGAACCTCATCCGAACACGTTTACTTTTAATCCTCCTGCTGAATGTGAGTGGTTTGGTTGGTATGCCGCTAAAGAAAATCTGGACGGTTACTCCCGCTGGGCTTTGAATAGCTGGGTTATTGAGCCGTTATTAGATAGTCGTTTTTACACTTGGGCAGCCGGTGATACATATCTCATTTATCCGGGAGCACGAACCTCCATGCGCTTTGAACGTTTGATAGCAGGCATTCAGGCTTTTGAAAAAATAAGAATCCTGAAAAAAGAGTTTGAATTAAAAGGAAATCAGCGGGCTATATCTAAGATAGAAAATGCCTTGAAGATGTTTGATGAAACAAAATTGGATATGATCCCGGCATCAACCACAGTCGCAAAAGCGAATGAGGTGGTAAATCATTTTTGATATTTTTATCTCTCTGTCCAAGAGAGATAAAAATATTTTGTTACTTTGTCGATAAACAAAAAACATTATTAATGCTTATCGATGAAAACTTAAATGTAGCGTTCGTCGTTTAATACCTGAAAACAATGAAAATTTCTTTAATTACGTGTCTATTATTGGTTGCGGGCAGTTTATTTGCCCGTAACCTGGATAAAACATTTCAATTGTTGCCCCAACCTCAGTCGATAGAGGTACTGAATGGCAAAGGACTAAATTACGGCGATCTGTCGTATGTAGTATCTGCCGGAGAAGCTCCGATCCCTGTACTGGGGGCTATTACGGATGGTTTGCCTCAAAGTGAGCGGGCTGGTAAAGGTGTTCATTTCCAGTTGTCACAGACAAATGTGCCGGACTCCCCGGAAGGATATGTCTTGGAAATAACAAATAAAGGTGTTACCATTACTTCCCGTAGCGAAGCTGGTCTTTTCTATGGTTGCCAGACATTGGAGCAGCTACTCGAAGACAGCCGCGACTTTAAGAAGGAAATTCCACCGATGAAGATTACAGACTATCCGGCAATAGCTTACCGTGCTGTCCATCTGGATACCAAACATCATCTGGACCGGATGGATTATTATTATCGTATGGTGGATAAGCTGGCCCGTTATAAAGTAAATGCCATTATTTGGGAACTGGAAGATAAATTGCGTTTTACCCGTCGTCCGGAAATCGGTGCGCCGAACGCAATCAGCAAACAGGAAATGCAGGCTTTATGCCGATATGCAAAAGAACGGAATGTGGAGATCAGCCCACTGGTACAAGGCTTGGGACATGCCGGATTTATCCTGAAACATCATTGGGAATTAAGGGAAAATCCTGCCAGCGACTGGGAGTTCTGTCCATCCGACCCTCGTACTTACGAAATGCAGTTTGATTTGTATCTGGATGCTCTCGAAGCGATGCCTTATGGAAAATATCTGCATGTAGGAGGAGATGAGATTACAGCAATCGGTATCGACGACCGTTGCAAGGCGACCGGCAAGTCTGCTTTTGAACTTCAGATGATTTGGTTAAAGAAAGTCTGTCAGTTTGCAGTCGACCACGGCCGCACTCCTATCTTCTGGGATGATATGCCGCTTAAATATGCCGGAATCTGGGAACTTGCACTGAGCGATAAGACGGACGCAGAAGTGGCAAAGGAATGGAATACAGAGAAACTGGATAAGGCAATCGACCTTTTTCCGAAGGAATGTGTGTATATGCGCTGGAAATATGAGGATGCAACGTCTCCCGCCCATCAGCGCCTTTTGAAATGGTACAGTGATAAGGGCCTTAAAGTGATGGGGGCAACAGCAGCATCGGCGGGTGATTCTCCTTTCCTTCCACGTAAAAATACCCGGTCGGAATATATAAGAGGCTTCAGCCGGTTGGTGGCGGAAAATCATCTGGAAGGTATTTTGGCAACAGCCTGGGATGACGGTTCGCCTCATTTGGAAACCGTTTGGCGTGGTTATATCGCACAAGGGGAATTCGGCTGGAATCCTGTGGCACGCGATATCGATGCTTTCAAAAAGGCACATGCCCAGCGTGAATACGGTTTCCGCCCGGAGGATAACCGGATGGCTTTTCTGGATGAACTGGAGAAAGCTGTCTTTTTCTTTGATGGGGCATTGGTTTCATCCGGTCGGCGTAATCCCGCCTGGGGAACATCTTCTTTCACTTTGATCGGTTTGCCGGATAAAAAACACCCGGGTGTTTGGAGTAAAACATACAAAGAAAAAGTAGATAGAGCCAGGGAAGAGGCCAAACGGTATGAAATGATTCACGAGGGTGTCTGTGCGGCAGAAAGGAATGCATTGCGTAACCGCTATACACTGAAAGTCTATGAACAGACGAATAATCTGCAAAACTATCCAGTGCGTCTTATCTTGGCTTTGGACGAGTACGATACGGCAAAGGATGAAGCCGCCCGTAAAACGGCACAGGACAAGATACGTGAGGTATGCGATTATTTTAAAGTGATGCGCCAAAATCTGGAAGCTGTTTATTCGGAAACCCGTTTCATGCAGCAACCCGAAGGGTTTGTCGCCGATATGAACCACCATAATCATCTGGCTTCGCTGACAGAGAGCAGCGACTGGCTTTATTTGTATGAGATACCGATGGTTAAAGCGGTAAGAGCTTGGTTGGGGGATTAAATGAAAATAAAACAGGAATGAATTATGATAACATATAGTATAATGAAGAAAATAATCGTAATTTTTTTGGCTTACCTGCTCTGTGTCCCTTTATGGGCTGCCTACCAGCCGGAATTTTCTACTGCCGGCTTTTTTCAACTGGAAAATACCGGGCGGGAAGTGTATTCGATGAATCCAGCCTGGCGTTTTTACAAAGGAGCGGTGAATGGAGCCGAAGCCAAAGATTTCAATGATACAAGCTGGACAGTCGTTTCTTTGCCGAACGGCATCGAATATTTGCCGACCGAGGCAAGCGGATGTATCAATTACCAGGGTGAAGTTTGGTATCGCAAGCATTTTACCCCTGATGTTGCGTTGAAAGGAAAGAAGCTCTTCCTGCATTTCGAAGCCATTATGGGAAAAAGCAAGATTTTCGTCAACGGAAAACTGCTGACAGAACATTTCGGCGGCTATCTCCCTGTTGTGGTAGACGTGACGGATGCACTGGATTGGAACGGGGAGAATGTTATTACCGTCTGGGCAGATAATAGCGACGACCCTTCCTATCCTCCCGGAAAGGCACAGGATGTGTTGGACTACACCTATTTCGGGGGGATTTACCGCGATTGCTGGCTGGTAGCCCATAACAATGTATTTATCACCGATCCCAATTATGAAAATGAAGTAGCCGGAGGCGGGCTGTTTGTCGCTTTCGATAAAGTTTCAGACGCTTCAGCCGAAGTACTGTTGAAAATACAGGTACGCAATGCAACAAAGAAATCCTTTTCCGGAGTTGTCGAATATACCTTGTTGCAACCGGATGGAACGCAAGTCGCTTATCTGAATGACAAGATTCAGGTAAAAGCAGGTAAAGCGCTTACCTCATCCGATAAACTGCTGGTGAAAGAACCGAAGTTATGGACTCCGTCTGCTCCCACCTTATATAACCTGTTGGTTCGTATCCTCGATAAAGAGGGGAACGTTGTAGACGGTTACCGCCGCCGTGTAGGTATCCGTAGTATCGAGTTTAAAGGAAAAGACGGTTTCTGGTTAAACGGAAAACCCTATGGGAAGCCTTTAATCGGGGCGAACCGTCATCAGGATTTTGCGGTTGTCGGTAATGCAGTGGCGAACAGTATCCATTGGAGGGATGCCAAAAAGTTGAAAGAGGCAGGCATGGAAATCATTCGTAATGCCCACTGCCCGCAAGACCCGGCATTTATGGATGCATGCGACGAATTGGGTTTGTTCGTGATTGTCAATACCCCCGGCTGGCAGTTCTGGAATGATGCTCCTGAGTTTGCACAGCGTGTTTACAGCGATATCCGGAACGTAGTGCGTCGTGACCGCAATCACCCCTGTGTATGGTTATGGGAACCGATATTGAATGAAACCTGGTATCCGGCGGATTTTGCCAAAAATGCCCGTGATATTGTGGATGAAGAATATCCCTATCCTTCCTGTTATTGCGGAAGCGACAGTGAAGCGCGCGGACACGAGAATTTCCCGGTTTATTTTGCCCACCCGATGAATATGCAGGATGCATCCAAAGAAATAGACCCGACAAAAACCTATTTTACCCGTGAATGGGGGGATAATGTGGACGATTGGAGTTCGCATAATTCACCCAGCCGCGCGGCACGTAACTGGGGCGAACAGCCGATGCGGGTACAGGCCGAGCATTATGCACATCCTTCCTATCCGGTCACCAGCTATGACGAACTGTACCGCCAGTCGCCACAACATGTAGGCGGTTGCCTTTGGCATTCGTTCGACCATCAGCGGGGATATCATCCCGACCCCTTCTATGGAGGTTTGATGGACGTTTTCCGGCAGCCTAAATACGCTTACTATCTGTTTATGGCACAGCGTCCGCCAATACAAAACAACCAGCTTGCAGGAAGCGGACCGATGGTTTACATTGCACATGAAATGACACCATTCTCAGGAAAAGACGTAACCGTCTACTCCAATTGCGATGAAGTACGTCTCACCTTTAACAAAGGAGGTAAAACCTATACGTATAAAAAAGATAAGAACCGTAGGGGGATGCCTTCTCCGATTATCACTTTCCCGGATGTGTACGATTTTATGGTGGATAAGGCTTTATCGAGAGCAAACAAGCAGGATGAGGTCTATTTGCTTGCCGAAGGCCTGATGGACGGAAAAGTGGTAGCCACACATAAGGTCGTACCTGCTCGCCGTCCCGAAAAAATCCTGCTTTGGGTCGATAACGAAGGAACCGACTTAAAAGCCGATGGTTCCGATTTCGTAACGGTCGTAGCTGCTGTAGCGGATAAACAAGGCAATATAAAACGCTTGAACAATTATTATATCCGCTTCTCCATCGAAGGGGAAGGGCGTATATTGGGCGGTCCGGAAATTTTGGCAAATCCGGCTCCTGTAAAATGGGGAACAGCACCGGTTCTGGTTCAGTCTACCTTGAAGCCCGGAAAGATACGGATTACAGCCAGTGTCTTATTCGAAGGTTCGCAAATGCCTATGAGTGCGGAGTTGGAACTTGAATCCAAACCCGCTTCTTTCCCGCTGGTTTATAACCGGGAAGAAGCAGCCCGGATTCCGTTGGGCAGCGTCTCTGCCGGGCAGTCGTCCGCTTCAAAGACGGATACTGAACGTGAAGTGGAACGCTTACGTAAAGAATTAAACAGCTTGAAGTTGAAAGAAGTGGAACGCCAGCAATCGGAGTTCGGCGAATAAGGTTAATCCCTGAAAAAAGATTCCCGCCCTTCCGGGAGGTAGCAAAAACTTCAAAAAAGGTTTTTGGGAGCCTCCGGGAAGGGCGGAAATCTTTAAAATTGATTTTTGAACTTTTCGGACAGCCGCGCAAGCATCAAAATCTCTTTTTTTTGTTTTATCTTAGCGCGCAAAAGGAATACCATGGAGAGTATATCGGAGGTCAAGGAATTCAATAAACTTTATTCTGACTATCACGGGTTGTTCGTCCGTTTTGCCGGTACGTACGTTCAAGACGTGATGGCAGCAGAGGATATTGTTGTCGAAGCGATTATGTACTACTGGGAAAGACGCGCCTCCCTTGCTCATGACTCCTGTGCCCAGGCATATATTCTGGAAGTCGTCAAACATAAATGCCTGAACTATTTGCGTCATCTTCGTATCCGTGAAGATGCGGAATTGCAGATGCAAGAACATTTCAACCGTGTAAACAATCTCCGTATAGCGACTTTGGAAGCCTGCGACCCGCAGGAAATATTTAGTTCCGAGGCACAGACCCTGATAGATGAAGCCTTAGAAATGATGCCGGAGAAAACCCGCCAAATATTCCTTATGAGCCGGTATGAGAATAAAACTTACAGCGAAATAGCCGACCATTTCTCCCTTTCCGTTAAAAGTGTTGAATTCCATATCTCCAAAGCATTGAAAATCTTGAAGGACAAACTGAAGGACTATATTGGTATCGTACTTTTCCTTTGAAAACGGTCTGTAAAAATACTTTTTCCGGGAATATTCAATGTTTTGGAAAAAATAGTACATTTTTCATTAGGGTATTTTTTATCCCAAGTGCTCTACTAATAGATACTTGAAAAACACTGTATAATTTTCAATATAAGAATCAAATGAAGAAACGACAATTTTACCTATTGTTTTTACTTGTAATCGGCTGTTTATCTGTGTCGGCCGCTAATCGTTGGGTGATAAATTCCTCCGGAGGGATAACCTGGCACGTGGATGGAAAAATACCACACGAAGACCACATTGAGATGAGTGGGCTGAAAGTCTCCACCGTTTTGCGTTATGGCGTGGATGCCAATGGCGCATTTACCCTGAACAGAAGCATGGTCTGGCCAATGCTTCGTACAATTCCGAATAATACCCATGCCAGCTTGATGCGCCGTTTTGCCTGGAACATTACGGATATGATAGAAGCAAACGGGCAATCTTTACTGAATGAACAGGTAAAAGACATCACTTTAAATGGAACGATGGTAGTACAAAGTGAATTCATCTTGCCGAGAAAAGGGAAACTGGCATTGACACGTATTTTATTCCCTTCTGTTTCCCATCCTGCCTTTTGCGAGAAATATGTTCTGAAGAATATGGGAGAAACACCGGTTGCGATAGAAATCCCTTCTTCCCGTTCCGTGATTGAAACGGATGCAAATAAAGGTGTGGATGGCAACTATAAACTGGTATCGTCTATACAAGGGCAAGCTGCGGTACAACTAAAGCCCGGTGAAGAACATGTGTTTTATGCCTCTTTTGCCGGTTATAAACCGGACGAAAAGGAACTGGTACTGGATATGGATAAAGAATTACAGGCACGCCAAAACCTGATAGCCGGTTTCTGGGATAATCTGGTATTGGAGACTCCTGACCCGGTTATTAATACCATGTTTGCTTTCGCTAAAATCCGCGGGGCGGAAAGTATTTACGATACCAAAGGCGGTCTGATGCACGGGCCGGGCGGCGAATCCTATTATGCTGCTATCTGGGCAAACGACCAGGCTGAATATATCAATCCGTTCTTTCCTTATTTGGGATATGAAACAGGAAACCGCTCCGCACTCTGCTCTTATGAACATTTTGCCCGTTTTATGAATCCGGAATATAAACCGATACCCAGTTCCATTATCGCGGAAGGTACGGATATCTGGGCGGGAGCCGGCGACCGCGGGGATGCGGCAATGGTTGCCTATGGAGCTTCACGCTACGCCTTATCACGTGGGGATAAAGCCGAAGCCGAAAAGCTATGGCCGTTAATCGAATGGACTTTGGAATATTGCAAACGCAATTTGAATGAAGGTGGCGTAGTAACTTCTGATGCAGACGAACTGGAAGGACGTTTCCCTGCCGGAAAAGCCAATCTGTGTACTTCTTCTCTTTATTATGATGCTTTGCGCTCTGCTGTTTATCTGGGGAAAAGCCTCGGAAAGCCTTCTTCCCGGTTGGCGACCTATACGAAACAGGCGGATGCTTTGAAAAAAAATATCGACCGTTATTTCGGAGGAACCGTGGAAGGTTTCAATACCTATAAGTATTATGAAGGAAACGATGTGTTGCGTTCCTGGATTTGCATACCGCTGACAGTTGGTATTTATGACCGGAAAGATGCCACTATCCAGGCATTATTTTCTCCGCGCCTGTGGACAGAAAACGGATTGCTGACCCAGGCGGGTAGCGAAACTTTCTGGGACCGTTCTACGCTTTATGCTCTGCGTGGCGTTTATGCCTGCGGCGAAACGGAGAAAGCAACCGATTATCTGAAATTCTATTCCAACCAACGTTTGTTGGGCGAACATGTGCCCTATGCTATCGAAGCATGGCCGGAAGGTAGCCAACGCCATCTTTCAGCCGAAAGCGGATTGTATTGCCGCATCATTACGGAAGGCATGTTCGGTATCCGTCCGACCGGGTTGAATTCATTTACCCTGACACCCCGTTTGCCAAAGGATTGGGGATATATGAATCTGCGAGGGATCCGTACCTTCGGGAAAACATTCGATATAGAGGTGAAACGTATGGATCGTAACAAGCTGAATGTCATTGTTAGTGCGGAAGGAAAAACTATTCGGAAACAAACAATAAAAAAAGACGAAAAAATCGGCATAAAGCTTTAGGGGGATTTATTCTTCAAGTGCTTTACTATATATGGAGAAAGAAATACTACATCGGTTTTTTGCAGGAACAGCTTCTTATGAAGAGGAAGAAGCTGTATGCAATTGGGCAGATGCCTCTGAGGAAAACAGGGAAGAGCTAATTAAGGAGCGTAAATATTTTGATGTCCTGCTGTTGCACAATAGTGTGGATAAGAAAAAGAAGGCAACTCCGGTGCGCAGGCTTTATCCTACAATCAGGGAGGCATTGAAAATTGCAGCATCGATTGCCGTCCTTGTAGTATCTGCTTTATACATTTATGGTTGGGTTCAGCCGGAAGAAGTTACCGCTTATAACAAGATAGTGGTACCTCCGGGACAACGGGTAAACCTGACTCTTTCGGATGGTACGTCCGTATGGCTGAATGCTCGTACGGAATTACTTTATCCGGCGGCCTTTACGGACAAGCAAAGAAAAGTCACACTGAAAGGAGAAGGTTATTTCGAAGTAGCCAAAGATCATGAAAAGCCTTTTATCGTGCAAACCTCGAAGTGTGATGTAAAAGTATTGGGAACCAAGTTCAATGTAGAGGCTTACGACGATACGGATACTTTTTCCACCGCCTTGATGGAAGGTTCTGTAAAACTTATGGATAAGAAGAAGCCCGATGTAGAGGTTTTACTGGCTCCCAAGCAGAAAGCCGAGTTGAAAAACGGAAAGTTTATGGTCGGTACCATTACGGATTACGACACGTACCGTTGGAAAGAAGGGCTGATTTGTTTTGAAAACATATTGTTTGCCGACTTGATGAAGAAGTTTGAAAAGACCTATGATATTCATATTGTTAATACGAACAAAAAGCTGGATAACTATCGGTGCAGCGGTAAGTTCCGCATGGCGGACGGAGTAGACTTCGTTCTGCATGTGCTACAACGGAATGCGCACTTTAAATTCAGCCGGAGTGAGGACAATACTATTATTTACATCAAGTAAATGTTTAACCTTAAATTAAAAAATTAAATGCCTATGAGATAACATACACAAACCGGAGAACAAGAAACTAAAAAAGTAAAGGCGATAAATGTCCTACGATTCATCGCCTTTTAATTAACACGAGTCGAACAACTGTATTAATTTCTAATATCACAAAGTTATGAATAAAATATCTTTGTCGGGACTTTGTATAGCCTCAAAATCACGGCATAAACATTTATTTAGGATTATGAGAGTAGCCTATGTCTTACTATTCGCCTGTCTCTTCTGTATACACGCCGAAAATGCGATATCGCAAAAAATTACCCTGCAGGGTAATAATCTCTCACTGAGAGATTATTTGAATACTATTGAAAGACAAACTGATTACCTGTTTGTATATGATGCCGGTGTAAATGTAAGCCGGAAAGTATCACTGAACCTGACCAACCGGTCCATTAAAGAAGTGCTGGATAACCTGGTATCCCAATTGGGTTTGTCTTATGCGCAGGAAGGTTCTTATATTATCCTGTCATCCGCATCCAAAAAGGAAATAGCCGGGAGACTTGTTGCTCAGCAAAAAAAATCCGTTACCGGTGTGGTGACAGATATGAGCGGTGAACCGATTATTGGAGCCAATGTGGTTGAGAAAGGAACAACCAACGGTATTATTACCGATATGGACGGTAAGTTCTCCCTGGATGTAGCTCCGGGTGCTATCGTACAAATATCTTATATCGGGTATAATACGCAAGAAATAAAAGTCACCAACCAGTCCACACTATCTGTTAAACTGATGGAAGATACGCAAGCCTTGAATGAGGTGGTGGTTGTGGGTTACGGCGTTCAACGCAAGGTAACAACAACGGGAGCTGTAACAAAGTTGGAAGGGGATGAACTGAACAAAATGACCGTAGTTAATGCAACTAAAGCATTACAGGGCTTGAGCCCGGGTATTACTATTGTAGACCGTGGCGGTGCTCCAGGTAGCGACGACCCGGAAATTTATCTACGTGGCGTAGGAACAACCGGGAATGCCAAACCGCTTGTGTTGGTGGATGGTATCGAAATGTCATTGAGCCAGGTTCCGGCTTCTGAAATTGAAAATATATCTGTATTGAAAGATGCCGCATCCGCTTCAATTTATGGCTCACGTGCAGCTCATGGCGTTATCCTTGTTACCACCAAACGAGGTAAAGAAGGTAAGGTAAAACTTTCATACAACGGTTCAATCGGGTTCCAGGACAGAGCCGTAAAAGCCGAACAAGTTTCCGCTCGCGAATATATGGGTATGGTAAATGAAGCTTTGATACATGCAGGTGGCTCTGCCAAATATACGGAAGACGACATCCTTGCTACGGAAAATGGTTCCGACCCTTATCATCATTCTTTCACCAACTGGCCGAGTGAAGTATTCAACAGCAACTATATTACCCAGCATACCCTAAACCTGACTGGCGGTAGTGAAGTAGGACGTTATCTGGTTTCTTTTGATTATCTGGACCAGCCAGGTTTGACGGCCAATACGGATTACCAGCGCTACAATTACCGTGTCAATACAGATATGAACATAGGCAAGATGCTGAAAGTAAGCAGCGATATCACATACCGTCATATCAACCGCCTGTGGCCGGAAGGATTGGGAGATGCCCAATACCGCGCTTGGAGTATGCAACCCACTACTCCTATCCGTTATGAAAACGGCGATTATGCACTGGATAAACAGAATGATAATCCGCTGTCGTATGTGGATATGGACGTAGTTGGAGAAGACCGTTATAATTTGGACGCCGTTTATGGGCAGGTAAAAGCGGATTTCGAACCGATTAAGGATTTGATATTTACCGGCATGGTCGCATTGAACGGTTCATGGGACAGAAGAAAAATCCATAAAAAGAACCATAAATACTACAACGAAGCCGGTGAATTATTGACACAGCGCAATAATCCGAACAGCGTAGAAGACCAACGTAACAACGCATACCAGATGACTTTACGCTTACTTGCCAACTACAAAAAACGTTTCGGCGACAAACATGATTTGTCCTTACTCTATGGTATGGAACAAATTTCTTACCGCAACTACTATTCTTTCGCACAACGTAAAGATTTGATTTCCGACGCTCTGCCCGATGTAGGTTTAGGTTCTGCCGGTAGCCAGTTTGCCGACGGATATCCGGACAGATGGGGTATCAACTCCTATTTCGGACGTGTGAACTATGGCTTTATGGACAAATACCTGTTTGAAGCCAATATCCGTGCCGACGGTTCTTCTCGGTTTGCCAAAGGACATAAATGGGGGGTATTTCCATCATTCTCTGCAGCATGGCGTATCTCCGAAGAAGGATTTATGAAAAATCTCGGATTTGTAGATAACCTGAAACTGAGAGCGTCCTGGGGACAAACCGGTAACGAACGTATCGATGCATTCATGTATATGCCGCAGTATAAAGTATCCAATGTTGTAATGAATGGTAGCTTGGTATCTGCAGTTTACCAACAGCAGATGGCGAATCCGGATGTTACCTGGGAAACTGTGGAGCAAACCAACATCGGTTTGGATTTCGGATTCCTGAATAATATGATTTACGGAGAACTGGATTGGTACACAAAAGATACGAAAGATATTTTGCTGGCTCTCGGTATTCCTAAGTTTATCGGTTTGGACGCTCCCGAACAAAATGCAGGAGTCGTACGCAACTCCGGTATAGAAGCTATGATCGGTTTCCGTAAAGAATTCGGGGAAGTGTCCTTCAATACCTCTTTCAACCTTGCTTACAATAAAAATGAATGGATTAACCGCGGAGGGGATGACGATAACATTGACGGTTGGAAAATCCAGCGTGTAGGTTCGCCTTTGAACTCTTTCTATATTTATGAAGCCGATGGTCTGATAGCTAATGACCAGGAACTTGCCGAATACAAAGCAAAATATAAATCCGACCCGCGTGGTATGTCCGACCTGCATGCCGGCGACGTCAAGCTGGTGGATGTAGATGGCAACGGAACAATTGATCCGGACGACCGGCAGGTGTTTACTTCCAATATTCCTAAGTTTACCTATGGGTGGAATGTCAGTGCCGAATATAAAGGCTTTGATTTAAGCCTGTTATTCCAGGGTTCAAGCGGTGCAAACCGTTTCATGTATGGCGAATGGATTGAAGGACCGAGCTATGAAGCCTTTACCGGTGTTCATTTCCGCGACAGATGGACGGATGAAAATCAGGATGGCAACGCGAAGATGCCTCGTCTGGAAGCTGCCAATAACCGTAATGCTTCGACTTACAACTCATTCTTCCTGCAGAAAGTAAACTATCTCCGTCTGAAGAATGCGCAGTTAGGCTACACGTTCCCGTCACATCTGATGGATAAGATACACATCAGCAGACTTCGTCTGTATGTATCCGGTTCGAATTTGTTTACAATCAGCAGTATGGACCAAGGACTGGATCCTGAAGCCGATAGCGGTAGAATCACAGCATTCCCTCCGTTGAGGATTGTTAATTTCGGTGTAAACATTATCTTTTAATCTAAACTAATAAATGAACGTTATGAAAATATATAAGAAATCGTTGTTATACGGAGCATTATCTATGGCTCTTTGTATGGCAGGCGGTTGCAGCAGTAATATAGACCTTGCTCCGGAAGGTATAATCACAGCAGAAGGTTATTTCAAATCAGCGGAAGATTATGAGAAATCCCTGAATGATTTGTATTCAAGACTGAACCAGGACAACCTCGATTTATGGATGGATGCGGTAACGGACAACGGCCTGGTAACCCATAGCTGGAACAGGGGATATGATTTGGGACGCGGCATCGGAAACACGGCCTCTTCTTTCCCGAACGATAAATGGACGAAAGGTTATGTCTCTGTACAACGCGCCAATAATATTATCAACAATATTGATAAGTATGAATGGGCAGGAGGCGAGAACGATACACAGCGTAACCAGATATTGGGAGAAGCCCGTACATTGCGTGCTTACTATTATCTGGAACTGGTTTCTATCTTCGGACATATCATGTTCTATACGGAAAATCCGGCAACAGTAGCCGAAAGCGAAAAAGTAGAGCAGATAACAGACCCGAAAGTCGTATTCGACTTTATTCTGGATGATCTGGATAAGGCAATCAAAGGATTACCGGACAAGGCGGCAAATAAATCTAAAATAGGCAAACCTGCCGCACGCCTGCTTCGTGCACGTGCTGCTGCTTATGCCGCAGGTTATCTGAATGATAAATCTTATTTCAACATTACATTGTCGGAAACGGAACCGCTGGTAGCCTCTGCTCCTGCATTGGCTGATTTTGATAAACTGTTTGTGTCGGGATGTGAAGAATTGGACGAAGTTATTCTGGTTAAACGTTATTCTATGGATTCTAAGAACGGTTGGGGTGACTGGTACAACCAATCTATTGGCGGATATTGCGTAACCACTCCGGTAAAAGCGCTTGTCGATGCGTTTGAATACATAGGGACTAAGGATGAAAACAGACCGTATCTGAATAAAGACCTGCGTTTCTATCAGACCGTCTATGCTCCGGGTATGGAACTGCGTGGAAAATATTACAATACAATCCCTAACAACGTAGTGGAAAAAGACGGAAAGATCTATTTCGACCCGGCTAAAGATTATGGCTCATTGCAGGATAAAGAGGTCAGCGTAGGCGACGTGCTTGCCGAAGGCGATGGTGGCGAATGGAATAAGACTCCGACAGGTTTTACCTGGAAGAAATATTATCAGGAAGCCGAAACCTGGACTACTTACAACTCCTTCATTGTGTTCCGTTACGCTGAAGCTTATCTGTTAAGAGCCGAAGCATTGGTTGAAACCGGAGGAAGTGCAAACGAAGCCAAGAGCTTGGTAAAAGTTGTTCGTGACAGAGCCAAGAATACAAACGATATCGACAAAGTGATAGCCGAACAGTATAATGGCAGCCTGTTGAACTTAATCCGCAACGAACGCCGGATCGAGTTTGCGCAGGAAGGCATGCGTTTCTACGACATCCGTCGCTGGAATATCCTGCTGGATGTAATGAACAAGCCGATTGAAGGTATCGAGTACCGCGATTTCTCAGGAGCCACACCGAAACGTGTCGTATATACGCCTGCTGAAAGAGACGCATATACAAAGAAAGATTTCTGGTGGCCTATTCCACAAGCTGAAATCGATTTGAATATGGGACGTATCAAACAGAATGACGGTTGGAAATAAACTGTTGTTTCTGAAATAAGAAAAGGAATGTCCTGATAATTTTGATTTATTCGGGCATTCCTTTTATGTTGAAAAACCGTTTGTAGAATTAATATCCATTCACTTATGAAACTTACTTTCTATTTCGTTATACTAACGATATGCTGTGCCTGTACCAAGCAACTGCCTGTGGACACGCGGGACCAAATTTCCCTGGCTGGAAAATGGGGACTGTTGCTGGATACGGCAAGTACCGGATTTTCCAATACTTCGTATCAGTTGGTTGCAACGGATTCCATCCTGCTCCCCGGAACGACCGATATCGGGAAAAAAGGACAGTATAATGCGGACATGAATCAGACCAATGCCCTGTCACGGGAATATATATTCGAAGGAAAGGCATTGTATGTTAAAACAGTCGAGATACCGGAAAGCTGGGAAGGTACTTCTATCCGGCTTTTCATGGAACGGACCAAACCGACAACTGTTTGGATTGATGGGAAAAAAGCCGGTTCCTACGATGATATATCCACAGCTCAACAGTATGACGTAACCAAGATATTGCCTTCAGGTAGACATACTATCGCTATCGAAGTAGATAATAGAAAAGAGGCTGTTCCTGCTCAGGTTTACAGTTCTTCACATGCCTATTCAGCTTCCACACAGACAAACTGGAACGGCATAATCGGTAAATTCTATCTGGAAAGTGCTCCGCTTTGCGGTATAGAAGATGTACAGGTCTATCCCGATATCATCGGAAAAAAGGCAACAGTAAAGCTTGTCCTGCGTGGACTGCATCCGGCGAAGGGGAAACTTTCTTTTTACGCCGAGGCATGGAATACGGATAAACAACATAAAACGGCTGTCGTTTCAAAAGAATTGGATTTGCAACAGGAAGAACATACGGTTGAAGTGGAACTGGGAAACGAAGCCTTGTTGTGGAGCGAGTTTTCTCCTGCTTTATACCGGTTAACAGTCTCTTTAAAAACCGCACAGGGTACAGATACCCGCCAACTCTCTTTCGGACTGCGCTCTTTCCGGACGAGAGGTACGCAGTTCGTAATAAACGATAAGATTACATTCCTGCGTGGAAAACATGATGCCTGTGTATTTCCGTTAATTGCCCATACGGCAATGGATGTAGATACTTGGCGGCATTATTTTCAGGTAGCCAAGGCATATGGCATCAACCACTATCGTTTTCATTCCTGGTGTCCGCCGGAAGCCTGTTTCGAAGCGGCGGATATAGAAGGTATCTATTTGCAACCGGAGTTGCCCATCTGGGGACATGTGGACAGCAAAAATGAACAACTATGTAATTACTTGCTGAAAGAGGGGCACAACTTGCATAAAGCATACAGCAATCATGCTTCTTTCGTCATGTTTGCCCTTGGTAATGAAATGGGAGGAGAAGAAGGGCTTGCACTGCTGATTCAGTCGTTTAAACAGGCGGACAACCGGCACCTGTATGCTTCAGGTTCGAATAATTACTTAGGAATGAAAGGAAAGCAGGCGGATGAACAATATTTTACGACCTGCCGTGTAGGCCGTGAAACGGAAGGAACCTTCGATACTCATGCCCGTGCTTCTTTCTCGTTTGCTGATGCAGAAGACGGAGGCTATCTAAATCATACTTATCCAAATAGCCGGATGGATTTCTCTGGGGCACAGACACTGTGTGACATTCCTGTAATCGGGCATGAGACAGGACAGTATCAAGTCTATCCTAACTACGAAGAAATAAAAAAGTACACCGGTGTATTGAAGCCGCGCAATATGGAAGTGTTCCGGAAGCGGTTGGAAGAAGCCGGAATGGGCAACCAGGCGGACGACTTTATGAAAGCTTCCGGTAAATGGTCGGCATTGCTCTACCGTGCGGATATTGAAATGAATCTGCGTACGCCACAGTGGGGCGGTTTCCAATTGCTGGATTTGCAGGATTATCCGGGGCAAGGCTCTGCCTATGTCGGAATATTGGATGCCTTTATGGACAGTAAAGGTTTGATAACGCCGGAAGAATGGCGGAGTTTCTGCAGTGAAGTAGTACCCCTGTTCTGTACGGAGAAGTTCTGTTGGTCGAATGATGAGAAGCTGACCGGAGCAATCCGGGTGGCAAATTATTCTGCTTCGGATTTGAAAGGAATGGAACTCTCGTGGACATTGGCAGGCGGCAATCAGTATGTGATAGATAAAGGAGCAATACCTTTGCAAGTGAATCAGGGAGAACTGGGTACTGTCGGGGTAATTTCTCCGGTTATCTCATCCGTATCGAAAGCGGAAAAACTGCTATTGACGCTCGCTATTGCCGGAACTCCGTATAAAAACACGTATCCTTTATGGATTTATCCGGCAGAAAACGAACCCAAAGCAACAGAGGATATCCATATAGCTTACGATATGGATGCCGCAATGTTGGGGCAGTTGAAAAATGGGGGTAAAGTGCTTTGGTTTCCGGCAAAAGAGAAACTGAAAGAGCAGACCGTCGGTGGGCTTTTCCAGACGGATTACTGGAACTACCGCATGTTTAAGACAATCTGCGAGAATATCCACCGTCCCGTATCTCCCGGAACATTAGGAATCCTGGTTAATCCGGAGCATCCGGTGTTTGCCGGTTTTCCTACCGAGTTTCATACCAACTGGCAATGGTTCCCTATCGTCAAACAAAGTTATCCGATGATTCTGGATTGCTTGCCTGACTCATACCGCCCGATTGTACAGGTGATAGACAATGTGGAACGTAACCATAAATTAGGATTACTTTTCGAATTTAAAATAGGCGAAGGAAAGCTATTGGTCTGTATGTCGGATTTGGAAGCTGCAAAGGATAAGCCCGAGGCCCGCCAATTCTACAGCAGCCTGCTTCGATATATGGGAAGTGCGGATTTCAATCCGTCCACTCCGCTTACCCCAAATGAATTAAAAGAGTTGTTTACCTCAAAAGTGCAAACCGGAAAAATTGCCAAGTTAGGCAACATCTCTTACGATTAATTCCGTTTACAGGCGGACGTAAATCCGACATAAAAATCCAAAGCGGATAAGCCGTTTTTCTTCTCTATGGGGAAACTGTTTATCCGCTATTCAAATTTAATATGCAGCACCACCAGTTCGGAAACCGTTCCCACCCTGTACGGCGGTCCGGCAATCCCGATACCCGAGGATACATAGAATTGGCTCGGTCCTTTCCGGTAGTATCCGTAAGCACATTCGTAGAGATGTGCCATTACCAGTGAATAGGGCCATATCTGTCCGTTATGGGTGTGACCGAACAAGGCAAGGTCTATCCCGTTCATATTCATTTCGGCAAACGACCAAGGCTGGTGGTCTAATACGATAATCGGTTTTGTCGTATCTATTCCTGCCATGAGGGCATGCAGGGCTTTTCGCTTGTTGTTTACCATATCGTCGCGTCCTATCAGGTAGAATGTGGAATCCGGCATGACAATCGAGTCGACCAGATGGGTGGCTCCCGTCTTTTTGAACCAACGGAATTTCGCATGGAAATTGGCACGGTATTCGTGATTACCATTGACAATATACACGCCCAATGGCGCTTTCAATTCCTGAAGGTCTTTTTCTATATGGGCGTTCTCGGCAAAACGTACTTCATAGTCGATAATATCTCCAACCAGAACAACCATATCGGGATGTTGCTCGTTGCTTAACTTCACATATCTCTGTACCAATTCCTTCCCGATAACTTCCCCGATGTGCAGGTCGCTCATCATTACCACAGTCAGGCTGTCGCGCGTACTGCTCCCTTTCGGTAGCGTGATGTTTACATGTGTTACGGTAGGATAAGCTACCACGCGATAAGCATGGAACATCAACCCTGTAACACCGAACGCGATTACAAAAAACAATGTGAGTTTGACCCCTTTCCAATGCGTGGTTACCCATTTTGGAAACCAAGGGAAGAAGCGGTTACTCAGCCGAATCAATTCCAGAAGCAGTAAAGAAAGTGTGATATAAATGGAAGCGATATACCAGGTATTGCAGATGTACTGGATAGGTATCATGATTGCATCCGGCAGGTCTTTTCTGAAAACAAACCCGAAAAAATAAAGTCCCAGTTCGAGGATGAAAAGCAAGATGTAAGGAATACGCCAGCTCTTCTTTTCCGGGATAGCCTGGTATCCCCGCCAGAAAATATAAGGGTTCAGTAAAAGTTGCGCTACAATAGACTGGATAAATACTTTCATGCTGTTTTTATTTATACATGATATTGAACACTACAAGTTCGCTATTGGTTCCGATTCTGAACGGAGGTCCCCAGAGTGATAAGCCGGAAGATACATAGATATGGCTGTCTCCCCATAATTTATACCCGTAGCTTTGCTGGAAGATGCGGTCTGTAATCAGGCTGAGCGGCCATATTTGTCCCCGGTGCGTATGCCCGCTGAATTGCAAGTCTACTTTTTCCGCTTCCGTTTCATGCAAGTCGTAAGGTTGATGGTCCAAGAGGATGACCGGTTTATTAGAATCCGTTTCCGCCATCAGCTCGTGAAGGGACTTACGCCTCTTGTTGCTCTTATCGTCACGTCCTACCAACTGCATACCATTGGGCAAAGTCACTATCGAATCCTGCAAAAGCCGGATAGGCGTTTCTTTAATGAAACGTGCGCTTTTCCGGATATCGCTGATGTATTCGTGATTTCCCGGAACCATGTAGATGCCGAGAGGCGCTTTCAATTGCGCCAACTCTTCCTGCATCTGTTCTGCATAAAGCGGGACAACACTGTTGTCTATCAGGTCGCCGCCAATCAGAATCAGATCCGGTTTCTCTGCGTTTATTTTAGCTACATAGGCTTGCAGGTCTTTTTTGTCTGTGCCGTACCCTAAATGGATATCGCTAACGGCAACGACTTTCACCGATTGTTGATTCTCTGTTGACCGCTTGTTGAAAACTATGTTGATAACTTCTGTTTTCGGATGTTGATAATTATAATATCCATATCCTAAAACGCTGAGTGTGAAAAATAAAGACAGATAGAACCCGTATTTAAACGGAAAGTTGAAAATCTTGAATATGTCAAACACAACCAGACAAAGAGTCATGTACAATGTGAAGACAAGCCATCCCGTTCCCACCTCGTGCATCGTATGGGCCAGGAAACCGGGCATCTTTACGTTTCGCATGAGCATGCTGCTGAAAAAGGATAATGCGCCACTCCAAAAGATAATACTCAATAAAATCTTTACACCGAAGGGCTGTGAACTGAGTGCCTGGGCACCACGAATAAACACATAAATATTCCCGCCTAAATAAAGGCCGATAAGAATTATAAAGATAGTGGGCATACTGTTCAATTTTGCCGCAAAAGTAATGAAACTTTGCTTACTTTTTAGGATAACCTACCGGATTGTTCATAATTGGCAGTTGGCTGTCCGACAAATGAAGGATGGACTTCAATGCCGCATGGTCCATTGTGGCACGCGGAACCGTTGATAATCCGACGGCTGCGCAAAACAGATTGATATTTTGGCAAACAATCCCTGCATCTACCGCTCCCATCAGTTTGGTCTGGTCGCTGATATTCCCGAAACGGGATAAATCGGTTACTAAAACAAGGCTGACCGGTGCTGTTTTAACGAAATCCTGTCCGCCTGCCACAGCCCCCCGATAATCACCTTTAGCTACCGGTTTTAATACATTTATCTTGGGAATATATAAATACGCGCCGTCTTTTGTGAAGACATAGATATCTACATCTTGTTTATTAAGTGCAGATGGAGCCGTACGTTTCCCATCAGGGCGGTTAATGCCGTTGGCTGCCCACAGCAAGTCGGACAAATCCTGTAAACTTAAATCTTTATCGGAATAAACCCGGTCGGAATGACGGTCGGAAAGTGCTTTCATTACACTCGAGCCACGGGTTTTGTCCGGGGTGTTCAACTTTATTTCTTTTAATTCCTGTGCTTGCAGGGTGGTAACAAACAAAACAGATACCAGAAGGGATACTAACTTTTTCATAATGTTTGCCGTGTTTGATGTTTTTGTACAAAAATAGGAGAAAGCCGGCATAATCAAACAGCAAAATACATCTTTTACAATTCTTTAAAGCAGAAAAGTACGAATCATTCGTAGATAAAGCTACATTTGCAACATTTTAATTTGTTTTATCGATAATATCTAAATTCTCAAATTTATGAAAGAAAAACTACTCTACCTGATGCTACTATTGTGCGTATCAGCCCCATTGTTTGCACAAAGTAAGAGCGTAGCACCGGTTACTTTCACCATCAAAGGCCAGGTAGTAGACTCTTTGTCAAATGAATCAGTTCCCTATGCAACACTCCGTATCGCATTGGCTTCTGCTCCTCAAAAGCCTGTAAAATTATTGGCTTGCGACGACAACGGTAAGTTTACATCAACCATCAACAAACCCGGAAAATATATCATGTCGATAGAATCTCTGGGAAAAACTCCGGCACAAAGAACTTTTACTTTGTCGGAAAAGAAAACCACTGTCGATTTGGGTAAATTACTCATGCAGGATGATACTCAAAACATAAGTGAAGTTACCGTTACGGCACAAAAGCCTCTGGTAAAGGTTGAAGTCGATAAGCTGACCTACAGTTTGGAAGATGATCCGGAAGCCCAGACCAGCAATGCCCTGGAAATGTTCCGTAAGGTTCCGATGGTTACGGTAGACGGAGAAGACAAGATTCAGTTAAAAGGTTCTTCCAATTATAAAATTTATATGAATGGGAAACCTTCCAATTTGTTAAGCGGCGATAATGCTTCCGATGTATTGAAAAGTATGCCGGCAAGCTCCATTAAGAATATTGAAGTAATTACCGACCCGGGTTCCAAGTATGATGCGGAAGGCGTAGGCGGCATTATCAATATCATCACTACTAAAAATGCCATTCAGGGATTTACGGGAACAGTTCGTGCAAATGCGAGTACGCTGGGACGTTTTGGTGCCGGTGGTTATGTTTCCGTGAAAGCCGGTAAGTTCGGTATTACTGCAAACTATGGTTACAATTATAATAATTCTCCCTGGAATGATTCTTATTCTTCCCGTGAGACATATAATCCTGCAACGCAGGAACATACTTTGTTGAACGAAGAAGGACGCAGCAAAAGCAAAGGCCCGTTCCAATACGGTTACCTGGAAGGTAGTTATGAGATAGACTCATTGAACTTAATCAGTGTCGGAGCCAACCTGTTTCGTGGAAATATGACCAATTTTTCCGAACTGTCTGCAACAATGGGAAATGTTCCGGGAACAAAGGCCGCTATAGACGACCTTTACCGGTACAGAAGAAACAGTGAATCCAAAGGAACATTCGGCTCTACGGATGTAAATGTGGACTACCAGCACTCTACTCATAAGAAAGATGAGTTGCTGACGGTATCTTATCGTTACAGCCATTCTCCGAATGATAACGAAAATCATACGGAACTGTTTGACGTCTATCAGTATCCGCTTGTCAACGATTATCCTCAGTGGAATATAAATGACGCTTCAACAACCGAACATACCGGTCAGGTGGATTATACGACTCCGACCTGGAAAGATCAGACACTGGAAGCCGGTGTAAAGTACATCAACCGCCAGAGCAAGAGTAATACGTTGGAACAGGTCGACCGTAACGGAGAATGGGTGGATGTTTCATCGGAAAACAGTGATTTCCGTCATTTGCAACATATTTATTCCGCTTATCTGGGTTATCTGGTTAAGTTCAATAAGTTCGGTGCAAAAGCCGGTGTACGTGCGGAAGGTACAAGTCTGGATGCCAAATTTGCGAGAGCACCGGAAATGGACTTCTGTACAAATTATTTTGATGTGGTTCCGAATGCGACGCTTACTTATCAGATAAGCATGGCTTCTCAATTGCGCTTAGGTTACAATATGCGAATCCAACGTCCGGGTATCTGGTTCCTGAACCCGTATATCAACGATACCAACCCGCAGGATATTTCCCAGGGTAATCCGAACCTGGACTCTGAAAAAAGTAACAATGTGAACCTGAACTACAGTATGTTCTCACAGAAGTTCAGTATCAATGCAAGTTTAAGCTATACGTTTGTAAACAACTCCATCGAACGTTATTCTGAAATTGCAGACTTCCCGCTCGACGATCCCCGTGCCCAATACAATGGCGCCCTTTGGTCTACTTATGGCAACATCGGTAAAAAGCAACAGGTGGGTCTCTTCCTGTATGGAAACTGGAATCCTACAGCTTGGTTCCGTATTTATATGAACGGCGGTCTGGACTATACTGACCTGAAGAGTTCAGCTATGAATATGAAGAACGACGGATTCAGCGGACGTGTGTTTGCCGGAACACAGTTCACATTGCCGTTGGATTTCCGTATCAACGTAAACGGGGGATATTTCAGCCCGTGGATTATGTTGCAGGGAAAACAATCCCCGTTCTACTTTGCCGGATTAAATATCAGCAAGGATTTCTTGAAAAAGAAACTTTCTGTTTCTGTGGGTTGCCAGAACCCGTTCTGGAAGACGATGAAGTGGGAAAGCACTACAGAAGGTGATACGAACGGATATGCATTTAAGAACGTAAGCACGAACTACCGCAGTGCCCGTGAATTCCGTTTCAGTATTTCATACCGCTTCGGAAGCATGAAGGGCAGCATCAAGAAAGTTCGCCGTGGCATTACCAACGATGATATGAAAGGCGGCGAAAGCGGCGTTGCAGGTGCTGGCGAACAAGGTATGTAATGGCAATTCGTTAATTCCCGATATGATTTAGAGAACCGGGTTTACGGGTAACGCAGATTGAAATTTGCGTATCTGTAAACCCGGTTCTTTTTTTATTGCTATTTTTGACCTGAAATTTATAACGCATCAATATATGAAAAACACAATCCTCTGGTTGATTGGCTTATTGATAAGTACATCAGCCTTTGCTTCCCGTAAAGAGATTTTGATTAATGAGAACTGGAAATTCCGTTTCTGGCATCAGGTGCAGTTTAACAGTGAGCACCGGGTGGACTTGCCTCATACCTGGAATGCACAGGATGCCCTTTCCGGTAAACAAGACTATTTTCGCGGGGTCGGCAACTATACCAAAGAACTTTTCATTAATCCCGAATGGCAGGGAAAACGCCTTTTCCTTCGTTTTGAAGGTGTGAATACGGTTGCGAATGTCTTTATCAACGAAGTACACATCGGCGAACATCGCGGAGGATACGGGGCTTTTGTCTTTGAGATCACCGATAAGGTGAAATATGGCGAAACCAATAAACTATTGGTAAAAGTAAATAATGCCCTTCAACTGGATATAATGCCTTTGGTGGGTGATTTCAATTTCTACGGGGGAATTTACCGGGATGTCAAATTGATCGTTACGGAACCCGTTAATATTTCATTGACGGACTATGCCTCTCCCGGTGTATATCTGATCCAACAAAAAGTGACAAAGGAACAAGCGGATGTAAAAGCAAAAGTCCTTGTGTCCAACGGAAGTGAAATTGCGCAATCCACCCGTGTCCGTGTCCGGATTTGGGAGGGGCGGCAACTCGCCGGGGAACAAGATTTACCCATTACGATAGACGCTAAAGATTATGCAACTACCGGTCTGGAATTTCACATAAAGAATCCTCATCTTTGGAACGGCAGGAAAGACCCGTTTATGTACCGGGCGGAAATAACTTTGCTTTCCGGTGGTAAAGAAACAGACCGTGTGGAACAACCGTTAGGACTTCGATTCTATCATGTAGATGCGGAGAATGGCTTCTTTTTAAATGGGGAACATTTAAAATTAAAAGGCGTATGCCGCCATCAGGAACGTGCCGAAGTCGGCAATGCACTACGGAAAGAGCACCATGAAGAAGATGCGGCGATTATGGTAGAGATGGGAGCGAATGCCGTACGGCTGGCTCATTATCCACAAGCCACCTGTTTCTATGACTTGATGGATAAATACGGACTCGTTACCTGGGCGGAGATTCCATTTATCGGCCCGGGTGGGTATCAGGACAGAGGATATATCAACCAGCCCTCTTTCCGCGCAAATGGAAAAGAGCAACTAAAAGAACTTATCCGACAGCATTACAACCATCCGTCTATTTGCTTCTGGGGATTATTCAACGAACTGAAAACCATCGGAGACAGTCCTGTGGAATATATCAAGGAATTAAACGAACTCGCTCATGAGGAAGACCCT
>UQLN01000018.1 GCA_900541965.1 uncultured Parabacteroides sp.
CAGGTGACAGGTGACAGGTGACAGGTGACAGGTGACAGGTGACAGGTGACAGGTGTTAACAAAATAAGCGAAAGAGACAAGTTTTTCAATAAAAATTTATCCCTTTTTACATTATCCTAATCCCGCTTGCCGCTAACTGTCAACTGTCACTTGTCAACTGTCAACTATCAACTGTCAACTATCAACTATCACCTGCCAATTACTTCTCGTCAATTATTCCACCGCTTCATAGTCAAATATTCCTAAATTATGACTACCTTTACACGTTATTTGAATGTTGAAAAATGAGATTTGACGAATTGGATTTGGAAGAGGCTATATTGGATGGCCTCGACGCTATGAATTTTTTAGAAACAACCCCTGTGCAGGAACTGACTATTCCGGTAATATTGGAAGGTAAAGATATTATAGCATGCGCACAGACTGGAACAGGAAAAACAGCAGCTTATGTTCTGCCTGTCATTAACGAACTTAGCAAAGGGGAACATCCGGCTAACGTGATTAACGCCATTATCATGGCTCCTACACGTGAATTGGCACAACAAATAGACCAACAAATAGAAGGATTCACTTATTTTATTCCGGTTTCGGCAGTTGCGGTCTACGGAGGTACCGATGGTATCGCCTGGGAACAACAGAAGCGTGGTATGGAAATGGGAGCCGATATAGTAATTGCAACTCCGGGACGCCTGTTATCACATATCAAAATGGGTACGGTAGACCTATCGCAAGTCTCATTCTTTATTCTCGACGAAGCAGATCGCATGCTCGATATGGGATTCTATGATGACATTATGAAGGTGCATAAGCTTTTGCCTCCTACCTGCCAGATCATCATGTTCTCGGCCACCATGCCTCCCAAGATACGGACACTGGCAAAAACAATCCTGAAAAATCCCGAAGAAATAAAGATAGCCATTTCACGTCCTCCCGAATCCATCATGCAAACGGCTTATATTTGTCACGATACACAAAAAATCCAGATACTTCAGGATTTGTTTAATCAGAGCCGCCCGCAACGTGTTATCATCTTCTCTTCCTCCAAAATGAAAGTAAAGGAGCTGACAAGCACACTAAGCCGCATGAAGTTTAATGTAGCCCAAATGCATTCAGACCTCGAACAAGCGACCCGCGAAGAGGTAATGAAGGATTTCAAGAATGGACGTATCGATATTCTGGTAGCAACAGACGTAGTGGCACGCGGTATCGACATCAACGATATTAAGCTGGTTGTAAACTTCGATATTCCCCACGATCCGGAAGACTATGTACACCGCATCGGACGTACGGCACGAGGAACCAATGGCGAAGGACTTGCCATCACATTTGTAGCAACAGACGAACAGGCAAAATTCAAACAAATAGAAAAATTCCTGAATAAAGAAGTCTATAAAATCCCGATAGATCCCAAATTCGGTGAAGCTCCAGCTTATGAACCTGAGAAATATGGGAACATGAAAAAAGGCCGAGGCGGCCGACCACGTAAACAGGAAAATAGCAAGAACAATAAAAGTAAATCTCCCCGTCAGAAATCAAATAAAAGCTGAAACACACAGCCCCTCCTTAAACAGAGGCATCATAAAAAAGGCATCCTGTAAAGATGCCTTTTCTTATATCTCTATATATGTAGTTCTTAAACCATCAACCATTCATTGAAGCCAGAAATTCCATATTATCGAATGTCTGTTCCATACGTTTCTTTACAAACTCCATTGCTTCGATTGAATTCATATCCGAAAGATACTTACGGAGTATCCACATGCGGTTCAATGTGCTGTCATCCTGCAACAAATCATCACGACGTGTGCTGGAAGCCATAATATCGACAGCCGGATAAATACGCTTGTTGGATAACTTACGGTCAAGCTGCAACTCCATATTACCAGTTCCTTTAAACTCTTCAAAGATTACATCATCCATCTTCGAACCCGTTTCCGTCAACGCTGTGGCAAGGATTGTAAGACTACCACCGTTTTCAATATTACGGGCAGCACCAAAGAAACGTTTTGGCTTCTGCAATGCATTTGCATCCACACCACCTGAAAGAACCTTACCGGAAGCCGGTTGTACAGTATTATAAGCACGTGCCAGACGGGTGATAGAGTCGAGAAGAATTACCACATCATGGCCACACTCAACCATACGTTTTGCTTTATTCAATACGATTTCCGCAATCTTCACGTGACGTTCTGCCGGCTCGTCAAAAGTAGAAGCAATAACTTCAGCATCTACACTGCGGGCCATATCCGTTACCTCTTCAGGACGTTCGTCTATCAACAGGATAATCATATAGACTTCCGGATGATTTGCTGCAATTGCATTTGCAATATCTTTCAGCAACATCGTTTTACCGGTCTTTGGCTGTGCAACAATCAGACCACGTTGTCCTTTACCTATCGGAGAGAAAAGGTCTACCACACGTACAGCGATATTATCATATACCTTAGGAGCTTTACGAGCTGTAAGCATAAACTTTTCATCCGGGAAAAGCGGTGTCAAATGGTCGAAAGGAACACGGTCGCGAACTTCTTCCGGAGTGCGTCCGTTAATCAAATCCACCTTTACCAACGGAAAATACTTTTCACCTTCTTTCGGAGGACGGATAGCCCCCTCTACCACATCACCGGTTTTTAAACCGAACAGCTTAATCTGGGATTGGGATACATAAATATCATCAGGAGATGTCAGATAATTATAATCGGAAGAGCGAAGGAAACCATAACCGTCCGGCATCATTTCAAGGACACCTACGCCTGTAAGGATACCATCGAACTCATACTGTTTTTCCTGCTGTTGCTGGTTGTTAGCCTGATTATTGCGGGGATTATTATGAGCATTCTGACGATTATTCTGGCGATTGGCCGGCTGTGGATTATTATTGTTGTTATTGTTCGTATTCGTATTGTTGTTCGTACTTGGTTCACTTTGCGCCGCTTTCGGTTCAGGACGGTTTGGCGTTGAAGACAAGGGGAACAACTGGTCGAGCACCGATTTAGTATCCGGATGACGGAACACCACACGTTTCGGTTCGTTCGGCGTTGCAGCCGTTGTTGCTGTTGATTCCGGTAAAGCAGGTTCCGATGCTGCTTCTGTAACCTCCGGAGCTTCCGGGAGTGCCGCTTCATTCTCTACCACAACAGGAGGAAGCAAAGCTTTTTCGGCTTTCTTTATTACCTTTTTTACCATGGGTTTCGATACCGGTTCAGCAACTGCCTCAGGTGTTTTTACTTCTGCCGGAACTTCTACCGCCGGAACTTCTTTCGCATCAGATAAAGGAGCGTTTGCCGAAACCGGAGTCTTTTGGTTTGCCACTGTTACTTCCGGTTCTTTTGCCGGAGCTGCCTCTCCTACTTTATCTTTCTTTTCTATACGAGTCCGTTTCTTACGTTCAGGACGTTCTTTATTGCCAGCAGGCGTCGCTTCTGTGGTTTCGGCTGGTTTTGCAACAGTGGTCGTTTCTTTAGCTACTTCCGCTGGCTTTGCGGCTTTAGCAGTTGCAGATTTTGCCGTCTTTTTACCTTTGGCTGGTCTTTCTGCTCTTTTAGCTTCTAACTCCTTAACCTTTTCTGCGTGAGTCTCTGCATAAGAGATTGCCTGTTCATCAAGAATTCGGTAGATTAGTTCATCTTTTCTCAAAGCGCTTACTTTGGTTATTCCCAACTCTCCTGCAATAGTTTGCAACTCAGGAAGGAGTTTTTCATTTAGTTCTAGAATGTTATATTTTTGCATAATGTGAAGAAAAAAATAAAACAGCACATACAACATATCCCTACATGGGGCATATGCACAATGCGTTCATTGTATCTTTATAAATTTGAATTTAATAATTAATCATGTGAAAACCGGATTGTTCTGCTAACTGAAACATTAGTAACACATCTGCGGAGTGAAATCTTTGCAAATGTAATAATATTTTACTAATACAGAGTCTTTGTTGAGAAAAAATTCACGATTAATGCGCATTTTGTCGCCGAACCTATAGAATACCGGTTGTCCGGACGTTCTCCAACAATCCAGATAATATCGTTGCCACTACAAAGTAACCACACGCGTTCTTTTTCAAAGCGGCTAAATTTACGATCCGAAAAATAATCACTCAGCTTCTTACGTCCCTTCATTCCAAACGGAATAAACCAGTCACCATCTTTCCAGGTACGCAAGGTAAGCGGGAAAGCCAGTTTATCATAATCAAAATAAGCGATATTTTTATCCTTCCGGATGTGAAAGTTCTCTGATATAACAACTCTGTTGAAAGATAGTTCAACCGGCCCCACCCATTTCTCCTCATTTCCTGATAAAACATAGGTCTGTTCCGGTTTGGTTTCTATGGATGATAGCAACAGATAATCACGGTCTTTAACCAAACGGTGCGTAGGAGAAAAGAACAGTTTCCCCGGCTCACCCTCCAAAGATGCATAAATATCCTCCGACACGGTACGGGAAAAATTATACGCTTTCAATAGTTCATACAAAATAGCATCAGGAGAGGGATAATGCATTAAAGCAGGGATGGAAATGCGATTACCTTCATCCAGCACTTCAGCTTTCGCCTGTTCCACTACGTGCACATAAACAGCCTCGGCTGCCGACAAGTGGTCTGCCGTACGCGCAATAGCCGTACGTACGGATGGATTTATTTCTTCCAACAGGGGAAGTATACGCAAACGGATAAAATTGCGCGTATAAGCATCAGAAAGGTTTGTACTGTCCGTCACATAAGAGATATTCCCAGCATCCAGCCAGGCCGTTATTTCCTTACGGGTTACGCAAAGTAAAGGACGAACCACATAACCGTTTTTAGGACGGATACCACTCATTCCCCGAATACCTGTACCCCTTACCAGATTCATCAATACGGTTTCCACACTATCGTCGCGATGGTGTGCTACGGCAATTGCCTGGGCGCCGGTTTCCGAACGTTTCTCCTCAAACCAATTATAGCGTAATTCACGCGCCGCCATTTCGATAGACAAATGATTGGCAGCAGCATATTGCTCCGTATCAAAATCTGTTTTCAGGAAAGGGACTTGCAAGGTCTTAGCATACTCTTCGGCAAAACGTTCATCCCGCATGGATTCTTCTCCACGCAGGTGGAAATTACAATGTGCCGCAATACAGGAATAGCCCAACTTAACCAAAAGGGTAAGTAGGGCTATCGAATCTGCTCCGCCACTCAAGCCAACCAATACCGGACAGCTTTCTTCGAGTAGCTGATATTTTTCTATGTATGCACGGACAGTGTCGCGCATCGTTTTATTCGTCTACACCTGCCAATTCAGGGTCAATCATGATACGACCGCAGTATTCGCATACGATTACTTTCTTACGCATCTTGATATCCATCTGTTTCTGGGGCGGAATCTTATTAAAGCAACCACCGCAAGCATCACGCTGGATGTATACAACAGCCAAACCGTTGCGTGCACCCTTACGGATACGTTTGAATGCAGTCAGCAAACGCGGTTCGATATTTGCTTCCAGCTTTTTAGCCTTTTCGCGCAATTTCTCTTCATCCTGCTTGGTTTCAGAAATAATCTGTTCCAATTCGCTCTTTTTCTGGACAAGGTCAGCTTTACGACCTTCCAGACGTTCGTTCAATTCTGCAATTTCAACCTTCTTATGGCCTATTGCTTCACCGAACTCACGGATTTTCTTTTCAGAGAATTCGATTTCAAGTCCCTGGAATTCTATTTCCTTCGACAAGTTATCAAATTCACGGTTATTACGGACGTTATCTAATTGTGTTTTATATTTCTCAATCAGTCCGGTTGATTCCGTAATCTTATGTTTCTGTTCTACAACAGCGTTTTCAAAGTCTTTGATCTCCGCCAAATAGTTCTGAAGACGTGTTTCCAGACCAGCGATTTCATCCTCAAGGTCCTGCACCTCCAAAGGAAGCTCTCCGCGAAGGGTTTTGATCTTATCAATTTCAGTCATCATAGTCTGAAGTTGATACAGCGTAGAAAGCTTTTCTTCAACTGTAATTTCTTTTTCAGCTGATTGTTTCTCTGTAGCCATTCTATAAATATTTTACTGGGTTTGAATTAACATTCGAAAAATGTAGGGCAAAGGTAGGGAATTTTTTCGATATTATGTTATAAAAGATATCTTTTGTACAGACTTCGCTTTCATAATGACCGATAACCGCCAATAGAATACGGTCTTCCACATCATAGAAGTCATTATATTTTGCTTCGCCGGTGATAAAAACATCCGCTCCATAATTAATTGCATCCTTAATCAGGAAAGCACCGCTACCGCCGCAGATAGCTACTTCCCGTATTTCCTTTCCGGTAAGCGGAGAATGTTTCACACAGCCCACCTGGAAAAGTTCCTTGATTCGTTGCAGGAAACTCAGTTCATCTTCGCCTTCCGGCAACTCTCCCACAATACCTGAGCCAGCCTGGTTCCAAGAATTATCGAGCGCATAAAAATCGAAAGCCGGTTCTTCGTATGGATGAACGGAAAGCAGGGCACGGGTAATTGTTGCCTTTTTGAAAGCTGGCAGGATGGTTTCGATACGGACTTCATGCTCAAAATGCAGCTCGCCTATTTCCCCGCAAAACGGATGGCAGTCTTCACCGGCACGGAAAGTCCCCTCTCCTTTCAGGTTATAACTGCACGAATCATAATCGCCTACACTTCCGGCTCCTGCATTAAACAGAGTATTACGTACCAATTCCGCATAGGCTTCCGGTACAAATGTCACCAGTTTCAACAAGGCTCCTTTCTGCGGGCTCAGGATACGGACATTCTGCAAGCCTATCAGCTCTGCCAACCGGTAGTTTACCCCTCCCACTGCATTATCCAGATTGGTATGGGCGGAATAGATTACCAAATCGTATTTGCATGCTTTCATCATGCAACGTTCGATATAGGTAGAACCGGTCAACGACTTAAAAGCTTTAAAGGCTAAAGGATGATGGGAAATGATGAGATTGCACTCTTTTTCGATGGCTTCATCAATGACTTCCTCAGTCACATCCAAACAAAGCATTGCTCCGGTTGCATACTGGTTTACATCACCTACCTGCACACCGGCATTGTCGAAACTTTCCTGCAAAGGCAGGGGAGCGTGTTGCTCTATCTCTTTCAGAATATCCTTAATCCGTACCATAATTCAGTTGACAGTTGACATGTGACAATTGAGAGTTAACAGATAGCAAGTGACAGTTAACAATTATTTCGGCTTTCAGCCGATGTATTAATTGAACGCGAAGCCCAACTGTCAACTGTCACTTGTCAACTGTCAATTATTCTTTTACTTCTACTTTCAGGCAAAGTTCTTCAAGCTGGGAGTCGTCGATTTGTCCCGGAGCATCCAGCATGACATCGCGTCCTGAGTTGTTCTTCGGGAATGCGATACAGTCGCGGATTGAATCCAGGCCGGCAAACAAAGATACCCAACGGTCCAAACCGTAAGCAAGCCCACCGTGAGGAGGCGCACCGTATTTGAAGGCATTCATCAGGAAGCCAAAACGTTCCTGAGCCTTTTCTTCGGTAAAGCCCAACAGTCTGAACATCTTATCCTGCAACTGGCTGTCGTGGATACGGATTGAACCTCCCCCCACTTCAACACCATTGATAACCATATCGTAAGCATTTGCACGAACAGCACCCGTATCAGAGTCCAACAAAGGAATATCTTCCGGTTTCGGAGAGGTAAACGGATGGTGCATTGCATAGAAACGCTGGTCTTCTTCGCTCCACTCAAACAGCGGGAAGTCTACCACCCAAAGACATGCAAACTTATTCTTATCGCGTAATCCTAACTGGCTTGCTACTTCAAGACGCAATTCGCAAAGCTGTTTGCGGGTCTTCATAGCATCATCGCCGGAAAGAATCAGAATCAGGTCGCCCGGTTTTGCACCGAAAGCCTCTTTCATCTGCTGCAACGTTTCCTGTGTATAGAATTTATCTACGCTCGATTTTACGCTTCCGTCTGCTTCCACACGCGCATAAACCATGCCTTTTGCACCAATCTGCGGACGTTTTACAAACTCGGTC
Organism: uncultured Parabacteroides sp.; assembly: GCA_900541965.1. Taxonomy (GTDB): domain Bacteria; phylum Bacteroidota; class Bacteroidia; order Bacteroidales; family Tannerellaceae; genus Parabacteroides. The sequence continues at coordinate 8,008 of UQLN01000018.1, forward strand.
AGTGCATCCAGTTGCTTGCGGGTATAGGTTGCCGCACCTTCTGCACAGATACCGCCTACGTAAGCAGCATTATCGAATACGGAGAAACCATGACCTTGCATGATATCCATCAGTTCGACAAACTTCATATCGAAACGCAGGTCCGGTTTATCGCTACCGTAATATTTCATCGCATCGTGCCAAGTCATGCGCTGGAACGGTTCTTTTATTTCAATTCCGCGGATTGTCTTGAACAAATGCTTTGCCATTCCTTCAAAAATAGTCAGCACGTCTTCCTGTTCCACAAAACTCATTTCACAGTCTATCTGTGTAAATTCCGGCTGACGGTCCGCACGGAGGTCTTCATCACGGAAGCATTTCACAATCTGGAAGTAACGGTCGAAACCGGATACCATCAACAGTTGCTTCAATGTTTGAGGAGACTGGGGAAGTGCATAGAACTGTCCCGGATTCATACGCGAAGGAACCACAAAGTCGCGTGCGCCTTCCGGAGTTGAATTTACAAGCACCGGAGTTTCCACTTCAAGGAAGCCTTGTTTATCCAGATAGTTACGTACTTCGAAAGCCATCTTATGGCGAAGTTCCAAGTTCTTGCGCACAGCGTTACGGCGCAAGTCCAGGTAACGGTATTTCATACGAAGGTCATCGCCTCCGTCTGTATCATCTTCAATAGTGAAAGGAGGGGTTACAGCCGAATTCAGAACGTTCAGTTCCGAAGCAATGACTTCAATCTCCCCGGTCGGAAGATTTGCATTCTTATTGGAACGTTCGCGGACGGTTCCTGTTACCTGAATTACATATTCGCGTCCCAGCTTGTTTGCTTTTTCACAAAGGGCAGCATCTACCTCCTGGTTAAATACCAACTGGGTTATACCATAACGGTCGCGGATATCCACGAAAGTCATACCACCCATCTTACGGGTTTTCTGTACCCATCCGGCAAGCGTAATTACCAAGCCTTCGTCGGCAAGGCGCAAGTCGCCACAAGTTCTCGTTCTATACATGTTTTATATGGATTAAACTATTATTTCAAAAACTATGGCTGCAAAGATAATAATAATAAAAATGATGTTATTGCTAAATATGGGGAAAACAGAAAGTAAAAATAGGGCAACAGGCTTTATTCGAAGGAGAATACATTATGATAGTTTTTCATACCCGCAAGTGACATTATTTCAAAATTAAGGACTTAACGCTAACAAGTACTATTTCCAAAAACTGTATTTCAGCAGTATCCGAGCCGTTTTTACAGACAAATACGGTCTTTTTTCAATCACTATGGAGGCATTTACAATTACTTTCGGAGTAATTTATATTAGTATCGGTAGTAATTTACAGTTATATTTGACCTCAAAACATACATATTTTGCATTCAAAACATATATGTTTCGATTTTAAAGCATATATGTTTTGATTTTTAGATGTTCTTAGGCAGGTTTAACATCCTGGATGGTCATGAAAAGCGATCGGTTTGAAAATGACAAATTGGTTCCAATCCAGTAAAAGGGATGACTAAAAAAGAAGGTAGACCGGATTAACAGTAAAACCAACAGGCTACCTGTAAGCAATACCTCATTTCTGCCTGCAAAGTGACAAAGCCCAACTCCGCGAGAACCGGATATTTAAGGCGGGGCTTGTACTTCCATACATACAGGAAAGGCAGGATAGGGGTAATTTGTCAAAATGATATTTGTGTCAATATGCTACTACCAGCACAGGATTATCTTCCAAACCCAATCTATCTAAAACTTTCTTTATCTCTGGTGACGGATTTTTGATATTTTCGCATGCTTCAATAAACTTCTCCGCATCAATAAGCATTGCCATTTTACCATCTTTCGATATATATTGGGGCCAGAATGCAGGTCCGCCATCGAGATCATTTAATAAACCTTGGTTTCCGGGAGAGGGCAGATTTAACAATATCATACTCCCTGTTTCCTTATTATAAATCCCATAAACAACTGTATTTACTAAAGTCCGCTTTTCACCTTTACTATTATAATTTGTTTCTTCAAACGGTTCCGGAGCATATTGACCAAACCAAAACCTAAAAAATGAATATTGGTTTGATTCTAAATAACCTATTACAGGTATCTTTTTACCATTAAATTCATCTTCCAATTCTTTCTCATCCTTAAATGAACTTTTATATTTTCCTAAATTCACCACATAAACGGGCTCCCTATTTCCGATTCCATCTATTGCATAAATTGTATCAGATCGTCTTCTGTATGAATGGAGAGTATTCCCTACATGAGAAATATCTGCTATTTCCATAAAACTGAAACCGGAGTTCTCTGTTTTTATTATTGGTTGATATTCCTTAAATATTTGTTTTACGACTCCTGAGTCTGTTGCTATACAAGATTCATATTCAGGAGTCTTCCAAGATATAAAACTATAAAAGAACAGATTATTGGACAGATATGCCACGCTATAGGCTGTATAATCTTCTACCTCCGGAAATTTTATATCACGTATGAATTTTCCATCTATAGAATACTCTAAACCTCTTTTTACAGAAGAGATTAGAATACGTTTTCCATCCTGAGAAATATCCATTCCTCTAATAGTCAAAAATTCTTCCGGGCCTTCACCCAGCCTCCCTATTCTACCTAAGAAAGAACCATCTTTTTCTGCAAAAGATAAACAATCATTATTATTACTATCAATAAACAACCGTCCATTTTCAAGCAAAATTCCTTCACTAAGTTGAACTAACGAAGAATCAGTAGTCTCCAATGGGATATATACTATCTTTTGAGCATAATCACTCAGTCTTTGGACTGAATAATTCTTTTCGTCAATTGACTTTTCCACATTTATTACCGGGCAATCTCCTACTTGCTTGTGTGCTTCCGAACAGGAGAGTAAGCTTAAGAACAAAAAAATAAAAGAATAAGACTTTAAAAGTAGTAATTTCATTATATATCAGGTTTAAAGCGAGAATAAATTTAAATTCTAAGGCCAATATACATGTTTTCCTTATAAAAGCGATAAAAAGTTATTGATTATTTATTGCCACAAACCGGAAAACTTAACAAAAAGAAATTAGTAACTAAAAAAAGGTATGAGAACAATACGTGTTCCCATACCTCTTTTATAAATATGATTCTTCAATATTACTCTTTTTCTTTTTCAGAAAAAAGAGTTTAACTCAATGTGTATCCTGCAATACGAAGCGTAGAGTCCCTGCATTTACCAAATCATGCTGCGAGATAGTGTATCCTTTCAGCTTCTTATCTCCGGCCGTAACTTCCTTGATATACATATCAGCAGGCGTTTTATGCTCGGATTCTATGACTAGCTCTCCTTTCGGATAGAATTTCTTATCCAATTGGATAGTTACTTTATTAAAGGTCGGCGAAGTCAGGACATAATCCAAATCACCCGGACAGGCTGGATAAAAGCCCATCATAGAGAAGATGGCCCAGGTAGACATTGTTCCCGTATCATCATTACCCGGAAGACCGTTCGGCGCATTATGATAATATTTCTCTAGCAGTTCGCGGACTGTCTTCTGAGTACGCCAAGCCTCTCCTTTGAAATAACTGAACAAATACGGATAAGCAATATCCGGTTCGTTTGCCATATCGTAGTAACCTTTATCGAAAACCATTTGCAGTTTGTCCACAAATTTCTTTTGTCCGCCCATCAACTTGGCCAATCCTTTAATATCATGCGGAACATAGAATGTATAATTCCAGGCATTCCCTTCATGGAAGCCAGGGCTCGGTTCAAAGTTTTCTCCCTGTTTCGGGTCGAAAGGAGAATAGAATGTTCCATCCGGCAAGATTGGACGGAGCGTACCATATTCCTTGCTATAATAATGTTTGTAGCCCATTGCACGTTCACGGAATAATTTAGCGTCTTCCTTTTTTCCTAACGCATCGGCCAGCAACGACAGGTTCCAGTCGGCAATATAGTATTCGAGGGCATGCGATACGGAATTATCATACTGTTCGCGAAGAGGAACATAACCAAGACTCATATAATCGTTATTATCCGGACGCAGCAGATTAAATTCACCCGGAGTAGTTGCCCCTTTGCGCATTCCCTCATAAGCAGTCTCGATATCATAATCACGCAAGCCACGCAGATAAGCATCCACTATATAAGGAATAGAAGGATCGCCTTCCATTGTCAAGGTTTCGCGTCCGTAAAGCTCCCACTTAGGTAGCCAACCGCTTTCTTTGTACATATCAATCATTGTACGGATAATATCCAGTTGCTTTTCCGGATACAGGAGAGTCATTAAGGTACTTACATTGCGATAGGTATCCCATAAAGAAAATACGGTATAACGGTTGCCGGTTGTATGACCTACTTTCAGGCTTTCCATCATCGGGTATTCGCCGTTTACATCCTGTATGATGTTCGGATGGATAAGCAGGTGGTACATGGCGGTATAGAATATAATCTTATCCGTCTGTGAACCGCCTTCCACTTTCACACGGGAAAGGTCATTATTCCACATCGTCGATGCTGCCGTACGAACTTTATCGAAATTGAAATCCGGCTGTTCGGTATTCATATTCAGGCGGGCATTTTCTATGCTGACAAAAGATACGCCCATCTTTACCTCTATTGTTTCATTCTCTTCCGTATCGTAGGTAAACCATACACCAATGTCATCACCACTCATTTCACGGTCATATTTGGTATAAAGTTTATATTTTCCGGAATAAGCATCCCATTGGGCTTCCACGCCTTTCATTTCGCGTTGTTTCTTCCAGTAACCGACTTGCTTCGGAGCCTTGCTTACCTTCATTACAAAATAAATAGGGAATACCGCCTGCGGGTTATAGCAGAAAGTTCCCAACAACTTGCTTCCTTCGATTTCGGTATCACTTACCCGACGAACGGTCGCACCTGTTTCATTAGTCAATCCTTCTCCTAAATTAAGCAGGATATTTCCCTGTCCCTTTGGAAAGGTGAAACGGGTAAGCCCGGTACGCATACTGGCGGTCGCTTCTGTCTTGATACCGTATTTGGTCAGGATATTGCTATAGTAACCGGGTTGGGCTACTTCATTCTTATATTCACTGCCATACTCCCGGTAATCGACATTCACATCTCCGGTAGTAGGCATCAATAAAAGACTTCCCAAATCAGGACAACCGACTCCACTCAGGTTCACATGGGAAAAGCCTGTAAAATAGTTGTTATCCGCCGAATAAGGGGTCGACCACCACTGGCTGTCTTTATCAAATTTATTGCTTTTGGAACCCATTACATTAAAAGGCGTGACACTCATCATTCCCTGGGGACAAATAGCCCCGGGATTGGTCGTACCATAATTGCTGGTTCCGATAAATGGATTTACATAGTCTACCGGCTGCTGTGCGGATGCCGTAAATATACCGCAGCAAAGCAGAAAGGCCATTAACTGTTTCTTCATTTGTCGTCTATTTTAGTTATTTAGATATTATTCAAGAAATCATAGACAGATATATCCGGAAACTGTTGGCAATTAAGTTTCGTACTCAATTAATGAATCAGTAGAAACCGAAATAACTGTCAACTGTCACTCGTCAACTGTCAACTTAATCCTACCATATTACAATCTCATCCGCAAAAGTAAATCCTTTATTAGCACGAGGTGCTTTTATGCGGATATAACGGGCTTTCCAGTTGCCGTCGAAACGGTATTCCTGAAACAATAAGTTAGGATCGTCCGCTGGTATTGTTGTTGGAACAATTCCGCAAGATGTAAAGTTCTCTCCATCCTCTGATACCAACATCTCTACATCTTTAGGTTGGAATACTCCCGGTCCTATCAATTGCATAAAGCGGATAGATACATTATGAATGTCTGTCACTTCTTCCATATCCACAACACAATCCAGGTTATCCAGATACCCCTGCCAGCGACCATCCAGATAAGTAAGGCCTCCACGATAACCATCCAGCAAAGCATTCATGCCACCTGCCATATAACCGTTATACAACTTACTATTATAATGTATAGGCTTATTTATCCCCCGGTGATAATCCACTTTCTTTTCCGTAGGAGTTCCCTGCAACTGTCCATCATTGAAGATAGCGGCAACGATATGAGCAGAATCCTTTACTATAATTGGAGTTTTATAAATAGAAGAAGTGGCGGTAGGAACCGAACCGTCTGTCGTATAATGTATTTCTGCAGGATACTTTTCCGCATCCAGAAGCACCTCGATCTGTTTCTTTACGGTATCTACCGACATGGTTACTTCCAGTTCGTCCGAAAGGGTAAACGGATGAAGTCCCATCTTTTCTAATTGAGGGATGTGGGCATTTACACGTGGCTTGAAATCTTCCCAGGAGCGTAACTCTTGGGGTGTCCAGGCTATCTCGGCAAGAGCAAGGGCACGGGGGAACATCATATATTCAAGATGTTCAGGAGTTGTAATATACTCGGTCCAAGTATTAGCCTGTACCCCTACAATATGTTTACTTTCTTCTGCTGTCAACGAATCTACCGGAACAGGATTATAGCTATAGACTTTCTTTATAGGAGTATAACCGCCGATTGCGTAAGGCTGCGTTTTAGGATCAGCCTGATAGAAGTCAAAATAGAGGTAATTGCCGGGAGTCATCACCACATCATGTCCCATTCGTGCCGATTTGATACCACCGCTTTCACCACGCCAGGACATGACGGTAGCATCCGGAGCTAAACCTCCTTCCAGTATCTCGTCCCAGCCAATCAATTTACGGCCTTTGGAATTCAGGTATTCTTCCGCGCGATGTATCATATAGCTTTGAAGCTCATCCACATGTTGCATGCCATTCTTTTTCATCAAAGCCTGACATTTGGGACAAGTCTTCCAAGCAGTTTTGCCAGCTTCATCGCCTCCGACATGGATATATTCGGACGGGAATAATTCGATTATCTCTCCCAGCACATCTTCCATAAAGGTAAATGACTTCTCATTACCGATACAGAAATCTCCATTCTTATAAGGTTTGCCGGAACAACTCAATTCCGGATAAGCGAATAAGACCTCTTCCGAATGTCCGGGAAATTCGATTTCCGGCAATATATTAATATGACGCTCGGCGGCATAGGCGACCAACTCGCGAATATCCTCTTTTGTATAATAGCCACCATAAGCACCGGGAGTTCCTTCCGGTAAATATTTTCTGTCGCCTCCATCCCACCATTTACGCCAATCGGATTCCGTACGGAAAGCGGTTTCGGATGTCAGTTTCGGATATTTATCCATCTGGATACGCCAACCTCCTGCATCTGTCAGGTGCATATGTAATGTATTCAATTTATAATAAGCCATCACATCCAGCAATTTCTTTACCTCTTCTTTGGGAAAGAAATGGCGGGAAACATCCAAATGCAAACCACGGTATTTAAAACGGGGTCCGTCTTTAATTGTACCATAAGGCAATCCTTGTGGAGTAAGTAACTGGCGGAGCGTTTGTTTACCATAAAATAATCCGGCTTCCGAACCTGCCCGGAGACTAATACCATCTTTAGATATGGATAGCTCATACTTTTCAGGATTGTCCTCTGCTAATGATGTATTTACCTGATAAGTAATCGACCCGGATTGTCCCTGTGGTATTTGCAGACTATCATCTACCTGCAAATATCCCCCTGTAAGCTCCATATAAGCGGGTTTAGGGATTAATGTGTTTGTCACAGTCTGTTTAGGAGAACAGGAAACCAAAAGCAACGAACATGCCAAAGCACCTCCTATCGCCTTCTTCTTAAATCGTTTTGGCAACAACATAAATATACGGTTTAATGTGTTTAATTCTTAGCGGGATAAATATACAAAGAAAAATCAGAAGCCTGCTTTTTATGATAGGATTAATTGCATAAGTAAAATCCGGAATAAAAAAGAAGAGGGTATTTCTTAATCGAAATACCCTCTCTTTATGAAAAGAAAGCCGCACTGTAGATATGAACAAACTCCGTATGACAGGATTTGAGTGCTTTGCCACCTTTGTAATCCGCCGTGCTAAGCATACCCCGAAGGGCGCGGCCCGCCATTAGCGACAAGAGCTATGTCTCGGAATTAAAAAAACTGATGAGTTTCCCAATCGAACATGTGCGGCTAACTCATTTTTTTCTATTACAAAGATATGTATTCCATTTGATATATACAAGAAATCGCACAAAAAAAGAGCCCCGTTATGGGGCTCTTTTTTACTATTGACTGAGTATCAACTTACTTTACTTTTGCAACGATTGCTTTGAAAGCTTCCGGATGGTTTACTGCCAAATCGGCAAGAACTTTACGGTTGATTTCGATTCCTGCAGCGTGCAAAGCACCCATCAAACGAGAGTAAGACATACCTTCCAAACGGGCAGCAGCGTTAATACGCTGGATCCACAATGCGCGGAAATTACGTTTCTTGTTACGACGGTCACGGAATGCATAAGTCAAACCTTTTTCCCATGTGTTTTTTGCTACGGTCCAAACATTCTTGCGTGCACCATAATAACCACGGGTAAGTTTTAAAATCCGTTTTCTTTTTGCTCTTGAAGCAACATGATTTACTGATCTAGGCATAATTCTAATCTGTTTTGAATGTTAGCGTCATTCTTTATAAATGAACTTGTTAGCTAAATACATTCGGTTAATAAAAATCTTGTAAAAAACTCGCTTAATTGAAGATTACTTTAAGCCAAGCAACTGCTTAACATTGCTTACGTCAACACGGTCAATCAATCCCACGTGAGTAAGGTTTCTCTTCTGCTTTTTAGTCTTCTTTGTAAGAATGTGACTTTTAAAAGCGTGTTTTCTCTTGATTTTACCTGATCCGGTAAGGGCGAACCTCTTTTTGGCACCGGAATTAGTCTTCATCTTAGGCATTTTCCAATTATTTTTAATTATTAAACGTTACACCCTCTATCGGGTGGTTCTTATTATTCATCTTTATTGCTATCATCAGCACCCTGTACCTGTGGCTTAGGTGTAACAACAACTTTTTTAACAACGGGCTTAGGATTTGAAGACGGAGCAGAAGGTGCAGCCGTACTCTTTTTAGGTGTAAGCATAATAATCATACGCTTACCTTCCAATACCGGCAACTGCTCTACTTTACCGTAATCTTCCAAATCATTGGCAAAGCGAAGCAACAATACTTCTCCCTGCTCTTTGAACAGAATGGAACGGCCTTTAAAAAATACATAAGCTTTAACCTTTGACCCTTCTTCCAAAAAGCCTTTTGCATGTTTCAACTTAAAATTGTAATCGTGATCATCTGTCTGAGGTCCGAAACGAATCTCCTTTACAACCACTTTCACAGACTTGGCTTTCTGTTCTTTTTGTCTTTTTTTCTGTTGATAGAGGAACTTTTGATAATCAATTACTCTACAAACGGGGGGCGCAGCATTCGGTGAAATTTCAACAAGATCAAGTCCCTGGTCTTCAGCTATTTTTAATGCCTGGGATATAGGAAATACTCCCTGTTCAACATTGTCACCTACTAAACGAACTTCACGAACGCGAATACGTTCATTAATTCTATACTGTTCTTTCAGACTGTCATTCTTCATTCAAAAAGATTTATTCTCCTCGTTATTAGTTATTTAATCAATTATTTTTCTGCCAGCTATTCAACTGGTCCTCTATTTCATTCTTTAAAAGCGCTGCAAAGGTAGTAATTTTCATCGAACCTTTATCACCTTCACCCTGTTTTCTTACAGAAATTTCATTATTTTCCGCCTCTTTCTCACCAACGATGAGCATATAAGGGATACGCTTCAATTCTGTGTCACGGATTTTACGTCCTATCTTCTCGTTACGGTCATCAACTAGCACACTTAAATCGTCTGCTTCAAGCTGACGTTTTACTTCATAAGCATATTCGTTGAACTTTTCGCTGATAGGCAGAATCGCCACCTGATCCGGAGTCAACCATAACGGGAACTTACCGCCTGTATGTTCAATCAATACAGCTACAAAACGCTCCATAGAACCAAACGGTGCACGGTGAATCATAACAGGACGGTGCTTCTTATTGTCTTCTCCTGTATATTCCAGCTCAAAACGTTCCGGCAAGTTATAGTCTACCTGGATAGTGCCCAACTGCCAACGGCGTCCGATAGCATCTTTTACCATGAAATCCAACTTAGGACCATAGAATGCTGCTTCACCGTATTCAACTTTGGCTTTCAAACCTTTTTCCTGACATGCTTCAATAATAGCAGTTTCTGCCTTTTCCCAGTTTTCATCGGAACCGATATACTTATCACGGTTTACCTTATCACGTAAAGAGATCTGAGCTTCAAAATTTTCGAAATCAAGAGCCTTAAAGATGATAAAGATAATATCCATTACTTTCAGGAATTCATCTTTCAACTGGTCCGGACGACAGAACAAGTGTGCATCATCCTGCGTAAAACCACGAACCCTTGTCAGACCGTGTAATTCACCACTCTGTTCGTAACGGTATACTGTTCCGAACTCTGCAAAACGAAGAGGCAGGTCTTTATACGAACGTGGAAATGCCTTGAATATCTCACAATGGTGAGGGCAATTCATCGGTTTCAACAAGAATTCTTCACCTTCCTGCGGAGTATGAATCGGCTGGAAAGAGTCTTTTCCGTATTTCGCATAGTGTCCTGACGTCACATACAGTTGCTTGCCTCCGATATGCGGAGTCATTACCTGCTGGTAGCCATATTTCTTCTGGATACGTTTCAGGAAATCTTCCAGTTTCAAGCGAAGTTGCGTACCACGTGGCAACCACAACGGAAGCCCAGCTCCTACAGCTGTCGAGAATGTAAACAATTCCAGTTCTTTACCAACTTTACGATGGTCGCGTTTTTTAGCTTCTTCCATTAATGCCAGATATTCATCCAACATTTTTTTCTTCGGGAAGGTAATACCATACAAACGAACCAATTGTTTACGTTTTTCATCTCCACGCCAGTAAGCACCGGCTACGCTTAATATTTTAACGGCTTTCAGATAAGAAGTATTCGGCAAGTGCGGTCCACGGCACAAGTCTGTAAATGAGCCCTGTGTATAAGTGGTGATATGTCCGTCTTCCAATTCGCTGATAAGCTCGGTTTTGTACTCTTCACCTCTTTCGCCAAACATTTTCATAGCATCCGCCTTTGAAATACTCTGACGTTTGATTTCTTCCTTCTTTGCTACCAGCTCCAACATTTTAGCTTCGATAGCTGCGAAATCACTTTCTTTAATGACTGTATCACCCGGGTCTACATCATAGTAGAAGCCATTTTCTATAGCCGGCCCGATACCAAATTTAATACCAGGATAAAGTTCCTGCAAAGCTTCTGCCATCAGGTGAGCACTGGAGTGCCAGAATGCATGTTTACCTTCCTCGTCTTCCCACTTGAAAAGTTTGACAGCAGCATCCTGGTTAATAGGACGGCTAAGGTCCCAGATCTCACCATTCACACTTGCAGCCAGAACTTCCTGTGCCAGACGGGAACTGATACTCTCCGCAATCTGCATCGCAGTCGTTCCTTCGGCATATTCTTTTACGGAATTATCCGGAAATGTAATCTTTATCATAATCTGTTCACTATAAAATCTTAATAATAGGTTGCAAATTTAGCATTCTTTTTTAGAAATAGAGATATATTGAAAAAAAAGATATATGTTTCGAATTCAAAAGATATGCCCTTTAAAGTCAAAACATACATCTTTTAAATCCGAAACATATATGAATTGTTTTCAAAAATACACACTTTTTTCTATAGATCCGATTATCAATTAGAAGTAGTCATACGTTTGATGATACTATAGGCATTGATAATCCCCAGTTCGCCGGCTTTACTCAAATCGGCTATACCTCGGTTGGCATCTCCCAATGATAAGCGTGCCAACCCACGGTTGAAATAGGCTTCTGCAAATTCAGGATCACGCTGGATAGCTTCATTATAATCCAGAATTGCCGCCCTGAAATCCCGTTGTGCACAACGCAGGTTTCCACGGTTGAAATAAGCATATACAAAACCCGGATTCAGTTTGATTACCATATCATAATCCCGGGTTATCATTTCGTGTTCGTAAGCTCTCTTATTATCTTTTACCTGAGCTGTCGCCTGATTATTTACAACAGAGGGAGAAGTCTTGCCTATAGTCAGATTCATGCTCAGGTTCGACAAGTCATTCTCTATGCTGGTTGCTTGCGACTGCTCGTAGTCTAATTGTTTATAACGCACTACAGCCCGGTTGAAATAGGCCATTGCAAAGTCGGGATTCAACTCGATGGCTTTCGAATAATCCTTGATAGCCTCTGCAAAATCCTGAACTAACATAAAATCGATTGCACGCCCGAAATAAGCATCTGCATTCTTCGGATCTGCTTCTATTTTTGCCGAGAAGTTATCAATAGAAGCGAAATGGACTGCTACCTGATCTTCTGTCAAGGCAGCTTCTTCATTTGTAATTCTCAACTTATGCGACAAATACATACGGCGGTTAAATTCTTCCACGGTCTTATCATAGTAGACCAGCTTCTTAACCGGATCCAACTTTTCATAATAAGTTAAGATAAACTGCGGTTCAAGGTCCACACGGACATTACGATCCTGTACACGTCCGCGGAATTCATTCTGGTATTTGCTCTTACGTTCCTCTTCTTTATCGTAGACCACCAGACGGTTGAATTTATCGATATTCTTATCGGATTGTTCACGGGTTTTATCTTCCTTGTTTTGTCCAGACGATGAGTTAGCTCCCGAAGAGGCCGTAGCATTTCCGGTCTTCCCGCTCTCACGCTCTTTCCGCATCTCTTGTTCCATATTGTAGGCAGTCCAGTAATCACGGTCGGCTCCGGCTTCATCACGCATTTTACGTTTGGCATCAGCACGACTGTAATATCCGGGAATAAAACGGGGATATTGAGTAAGCACTACATTATAATCGGCAACAGCACCCTGATAGTCTCCGGTTTCAAAACGAAGCAAGGCACGGTTATAATATGCCATGTAGTTGTCCGGTTCGAGCTGCAATACGACATCGAAATCTTCAATCGCACGGTTGTTGTCACCAACTTGTGCACGAAGCAAACCACGGTTAAAACGAGCTATCAGGTTCTGGCTGTCCATACTGATTACCTGGTCATAATCTGCCATTGCACCACGCAGGTCATTCATCTGGAAACGGACTAAACCACGGTTGATATAAAAACCGCTCTCACGGGTATTCAGGTGGATAGCTTCATTCAAATCAGATAAAGCCCCTTGCAGGTTGTTCATCTGGTATAACAGAATCGCACGGTTACCGTAAGCAGGAGCGTAATAAGGGTCTATGCTGATTGCCTTATCATAATCGGCAAGCGCCTTCACTGTGTCACCTTCTTCCGTATACATGGCTCCACGTGTCAGATAACTCATCGAATATTTAGGATGTGCAGCCAATAAAACATCAAATGCCTTTTCCGCACCTTTATAATCTTTCTTTTGAATATAAGCTACCGCATTGTTAACCAACATCTGCCGGTCTTCCGGTTTAAACTCCAACCCTTTCTGATAGTCGGCAATAGCTTCATCATATTTTTCCTGGCTCTGCCGCGCTATCCCACGGGCATAATACGCCTGCACTAAAAAAGGGTTTCGCTGAAGGCATAAAGAACAGTCTTCCTCGGCACCCTTGAAATCATCCAGATTTATTTTTGCTACCGCACGGTAAAAATAAGGTTCCGCCAACCAGGGTTTCGATTTGATGACCTGGTTAAAATATTGAATGGATAAAACATAATCTTCGAAGTACAAAGCATTACGTCCTATCGCCAGCACACGATCCGTATTAATCTGTGCAAATAAAGAGAATGAAGATATCGCTAAAAACAGCGTGAAAAGTATTTTTTTCATCTGATCATCTTAATCATTTAAAAAGCAGCACTTACAGGTTCTTGCTTCCAACCGACAAAAATAAACATTTAACCGGGAAATGAAAATAAGAAATAGTGAAAATATCCTTAGAGTCCTTTCCGCCACCGGAACAAAAGCCCATATAAACGAAAAGGTTGCGTTTATAAGCATATAACATGCTTCAACGCAACCTTTCTATTATATTACAAACCGCTTTTACTTCGGTTCAATCTTAACCATCAAATGATCCTTCGGAATTTTATCACCTTCCTGCACATTCACTTCAGTTACCACTCCTGCAACCGGAGCTACCACCCGATTAAACATTTTCATCGCCTGGTGAATCAAAAGCAACTGACCGGCTTCAACTTCCTGCCCTTGCTTAACTTCCAACTTAACGATTGTACCGGGAAGATGAGAAATCACATCACCGATAAAGGGCTTATGCCAGACTTTACGGTTTTTATACTTCGTAGTCAGCAGTGTTTTATATTTACGTGCAGTTACTACAAAATCTACATATTCATTATCTTTCTCTTTCTGTTCCATATTCAAAAATTTTACAGGGTTAATTAGAACGGAGGCAATCCGTGCTTCTTAGCCGGTCTGTATTCCTCTTTCAATATAGAAAGTTTAAGCGCATGAAGCAACAATGAGCGTGTTTCTTTCGGCTCGATAACAGAATCGATGAATCCTTTGGATGCTGCCACAAACGGGTTGGCAAACTTCTCAATATATTCTTTTACCTTTTCCTGACGCATTGCATTCTGGTCTTCAGCTTCCATAATTTCCTTACGGAAAATAATATTGGCAGCACCTTCCGGTCCCATAACAGCAATTTCTGCAGAAGGCCATGCAAACATGAAGTCTGCACCCAGGTGACGGGAGTTCATTGCGATGTATCCACCACCATAAGCCTTACGCAAGATAACTGTAATCTTTGGAACTGTAGCTTCAGAATAAGCATACAAGACTTTTGCACCGTGACGAATCACACCTGCATGTTCCTGGTCTACACCCGGCAGATAACCCGGCATATCTTCCAAAGTAATAATAGGAATATTGAATGAGTCGCAGAAACGGATGAAACGTGCAGCTTTATCTGCACTGTCGCAATCCAATACACCGGCAAGTACCATCGGCTGGTTGGCTACGAAACCTACAGTTTCACCACCCATACGGCCAAAACCTATTACGATATTGGCAGCCCACAGTTCCTGAATTTCCAGGAAGTCAGAATCATCAACAATACATTTAATAACATCACGAACATCATACGGTTGTTTCGGATCGGCAGGTACAACCTGTTCGATATTCAACATTGCAGACGGTTCTTTCGGTTCGATAGCTTTTGCTTTTTCCTGGTTGTTCCAAGGAATGAAGCTAACCAAACGTTTAACCTGTTCGAAACAATCCTGTTCACTCATTGCATAGAAGTGAGCATTCCCGGTTATTTCAGCATGAACACGTGCACCACCCAGATCTTCCATAGAGATATCTTCACCCAATACAGTCTTGATAACATTCGGGCCGGTGATAAACATCTTAGAGATGTTTTCAACCACGAATACGAAGTCTGTCAAAGCCGGAGAATAAACAGCACCACCGGCACAAGGACCGAGAATCAAAGAAAGCTGAGGAATAACACCGGAAGCAATTGTATTACGATAGAAAATTTCGCCATAACCAGCCAATGCACCTACACCTTCCTGAATACGAGCACCACCCGAGTCATTGATTCCGATAATCGGACATTTCATCTTCAGTGCGTGATCCATGATCTTTGTGATTTTACGGGCATGCTGTAACCCGAGCGAACCACCAGCTACAGTAAAGTCCTGTGCATAGATACAAACAGGAGCACCAAAAATAGTACCGGTACCTGTAACTACACCATCACCAGGCAGGTCTTTTTTCTCCATACCAAAATCACGGCCATCATGCTTCACGAACAAGTCGTATTCATGAAAAGAATTTTTATCCAACAAGGAGAGAATACGGTCACGGGCTGTAAGTTTACCCATTGCAATCTGCTTTTCAATAGCAGCTTCGCCTCCACCCATCTCTACAACGGCTTTCTTTTCTCTGAGGGTCTGAATGTTTTTACTTAAATCTGTCATACTCATTTATTTAATAGAGTTCCAATTATTTTCCAACCGCTTTTGCTCTGTATGAACAACGGGCTGTACCTTTAATTATACCATTTAGTTTTCCTTTATTCAACTGACGGCGGATCGCTGAGATATTATCAATAAATACATGTCCGCCCAAATGTTCGCACTCATGTTGTACAACGCGGGCTGCAAACCCGTCTACTGTTTCATCGTGTTCTTCCAGATTTTCATCCAGATATTTTACACGTATGGTTTTGGCACGTGAAACTTTTTCATGGATTCCCGGCAAGCTCAGGCATCCTTCTTCCATTGCTATTTCTTCTTCACTGCTTTCCACAATTTCAGGATTGACCATTGCACGCTTGAAACCCTTACATTCCGGAAAATCATCTCCCATAACATCGGCATCAATTACGAGCAAACGAAGTGACAAACCAACCTGGGGAGCAGCAAGTCCTACTCCATCGGCATTATACATTGTCTCAAACATATTTGCTATCAACTGTTTCAATTCAGGATAGTCTTTAGGAACCATTTCGGTTTCTTTCCTCAATACGGGCTGTCCGTACAGATATATTGGTAAAATCATAACTTTATAACTGATATTTTTTATTTTCCAAATATGATTGCAGGATAATCGTGGCACTGATTTCATCCACCAGTCCTTTATCCTGTCTTTTCTTTTTCTTTAAGCCTCCATCCAACATTGCTTGATGTGCCAATACCGAAGTAAAACGCTCATCATAATATTCTACGGGTATATCAGGAAGGGTACGTTTCAGATGTGTAACGAAAGCTTCCACATATTTCATGTTTTCCGAGGGTTCATTATTCATTTGTTTGGGAAGCCCGACTACAAAACGTTCCACTGGTTCACGGGATATGTAATCTGTGAGGAACTTCATTAACTCCCCGCTCGGTACTGTGGTCAAACCATTCGCTATCATTTGTAACGTATCTGTTACAGCTATACCGGTTCGTTTCCGACCATAATCAATTGCTATAATTCTTCCCATCGGGCACAAAGATAACACAAATTCAAATTATAATTACACATATACATAAAAAGTGTGCAGTGAAATGCCACTTTACTACCTAAGCAGCTGATTAAAAACAACAAAAAGAAAGGGAATGCCCAAGCGGACATTCCCCAATCTATATTTATGATATATGAATGAATTATTCGTTAACCGACATAATCGCAACACGGTTCCAGTTGTTTGTTCCGTAAGGCTGAACATCAGAGCCCTTCCATTCAACTGTAATCTGGTTAGAAGATATACCGTATTTATCCATCAGTTCTTTAGCAACGGCTTTAGCACGTTTTTCAGAAAGAGCCATATTGTATTCAGCAGAACCGGTATCTTTATCTGCATAGCCAATCACCTTGATAGCTGTACCGTTATTCTTCATAAACTGAGCAGTATTGTAGATATTAATCTGCTGGTTCTTATCTATCTTAGCACTATTGATACGGAAGTATACAATATTGTCTACATAATTATTTACAACTTCAGTAGCAACGACTTCTTCACATTCCGGACAAGAAACCGGACGTTTGCTCAACTGGTCGTTTTCTGCACGTAAAGAGTTAATCTGACCGTTCAGGTCGTTCAGCAATGCATAATCCATCGGTTGAAGAACTTCAAAGTCAGTCTTACCCAATTTGAATGTCAAACCTGCGCTCAACTGTACGATACCGTCAGATAATTTACCCATTTGAACACGGTTAAACTGTTCGTTCAATAAAGAACCCTGGATTTCAACGTTCAAATCTACACGTTTGCTCAAACGGAAAGCTGTCAAGATACCAGCATTCAATGAAGGAGATTCACTTCTCGGAATACCTCTGTTATCATCCGGAGTTTTAAAGCGCTGTGCATAACCGACACCAATCCAAGGAATCAAACGGAACACTCTCTTTTCATTATAAGGAGCCCAGAAATTTGTCACATCCCATAACAAATCTGCGTGAGCAGCCGCATACGTATTATGTTGCATAAACTGAGCGTTGTCGCCTTCAAAACCATGCAAGACACCACCGTTAAACTGTACACGGAATGCCAAATAAGGATTGAACCATTTACCGAAAGATAACTGAGGTGCAAAGTTCAAACGGTTTTTAAACTGAGCCTTATCATTCTGGTCGCCTAATAAAATACTGGCACCACCGGCAACTGATATAAACCAATTATCACGTGCTCTGTTTTTCTTAAAGTTTGTTTTATAACCCGGTTCTGTGCTATATCCCACCTGTGGTTGAAATTCCTGCGCAGCAGCAGAGAAAACAAAACCTGATAACAAAGCAAAAAGTAATACTTTTGTCTTCATATTCATCAACATTATTAAATTAAACAATTAATTTTCTTAACTAAAAACGCTTAATAGGCGCGAAAGTAACTCTTTTTCTAATTATAACAAATTATTGCTATAATGGTTTTGCTTTACTCGAAATAATTTAAAATTTTATATCCGCCTTCTCTCAGATAAGATTCTTTTTTTGTCAACTTAATATCATTTACCATCATATCTTCTATTAATGCGGGTAAATCGTATTTCGGTTCCCAGCCCAAGCAAGTCCGTGCCTTTGTGGCATCACCGATCAACAATTCAACTTCTGTAGGGCGAAAATACTGAGGATCAACACCTACTACTTCCTGCCCCATTCTTGTTTTAAATTTCTCGAGGTAAGCTTCACCTACCTTTTTTATAAACACATTTTCGTCAATATAGTTTAATAATGCGACCTCATTAACATTTTCGCCTCTAAAAATAATTTCCACACCGATTTCTGCAAAAGCCATACGAATAAATTCGCGGATAGTGGTAGTAATACCTGTAGCGATGACATAGTCATCCGGTTTATCTTGCTGGAGGATGGCATGCATGGCGCGTACATAATCTTTTGCATGTCCCCAGTCACGCTTTGCCGATAAATTTCCCAGATAAACTTTATCCTGCATACCCATTGCTATACGGGAAACGGCACGGGTAACCTTACGGGTAACAAATGTTTCACCCCTTAAAGGTGATTCATGGTTAAACAAAATTCCATTGGATGCATGCATATTATAAGCCTCCCTGTAGTTCACCATAATCCAGTAACCATATAGTTTAGCTACGGCATAAGGGCTACGCGGATAGAAAGGGGTCGTTTCTTTTTGAGGGACTTCCTGTACCAGACCATACAATTCGGATGTTGATGCCTGATAGATACGACTTTTGGATACCAGATTCAATAAACGGACAGCTTCCAAAATACGCAACACACCTAAGGCATCGGCATTCGCTGTATATTCCGGCGTATCGAAACTCACCTTCACATGGCTCATTGCTGCCAGGTTATAAATCTCATCCGGCTGTGTTTCACCAATGATACGGGTCAGATTCAAACTATCTGTCAAGTCCCCATAATGCAAAATGAAATTACGGTTTTCCACATGCGGATCTTGATAAATATGGTCTATACGATCTGTATTAAACATTGAAGAACGTCGTTTAATACCATGTACAATATATCCTTTTTTTATTAAATATTCAGCCAGATACGCACCATCCTGCCCGGTTATTCCGGTTATTAAAGCAACTTTACTCATATCGCATTGATTTTCATTAACAATGAACAATTCACGTGTTCATTATCAACCGTTCTTATTAATTATCGCTATCCAAATACCAATCATATAAACGCTTCACGCCATCTTCCACTTCAATGGTATGATGCCAGCCTAACTCATGTAACTTACTTACATCCGTCAGTTTCCGAAGCGTACCATCCGGCTTGGACGAATCAAAAACAATTTCACCGTCAAAGCCCACTTTGTCTTTAATCAGCCATGCCAGCTCTTTTATGGAAAGTTCTTTTCCCGTACCTATATTAATATGGGTATTCCGAACATCCTTTCCTTTCGGACGGACATCTGTAAAATCAACCTGTTCCATAATATAAACAGAAGCATCTGCCATTTCCTCGCTCCATAAAAACTCACGAAGCGGTTCTCCTGTGCCCCACAGCTCCACCTTACCCGGATAGATTCCATATTTGGCAAGTATATCCAATATTTCCCGACGGGATGAATGCCCGGATATATTCTCAACCGGACGTTTATCCAAATCCATCTTTAAGGCATCCCAATTATCCTGATGCAGGCATTTAGCCAGATGAACTTTACGGATCATAGCAGGCATAACATGTGATGTCTCTAAATTAAAGTTATCATTCGGACCATACAGGTTGGTAGGCATCACCGCAATATAATTCGTTCCAAACTGAAGGTTATAGCTTTCACACATCTTAATACCTGCAATCTTTGCAATTGCATAAGGCTCATTGGTATATTCCAATGGCGATGCAAGCAAACAACTTTCCGGCATCGGCTGGGGAGCATCACCCGGATAAATACAGGTACTGCC
This sequence comes from uncultured Parabacteroides sp., assembly GCA_900541965.1. Taxonomy (GTDB): domain Bacteria; phylum Bacteroidota; class Bacteroidia; order Bacteroidales; family Tannerellaceae; genus Parabacteroides. The sequence goes on from UQLN01000018.1 coordinate 28,339, forward strand.
TAAAAACAACAATTTCTTTACATTATTCACGTAAGAAGCATGGATGACATTGTTTTGAATCATCAGGTTTATATATATAAAATCGGCCCTGTATTTACTATTTGCCATAATACCTCCCACATGGGCAGCAGCCAAAAATACATATTCAGGTTTCTCCGAAGTGAAGAAATCATCTACCGCTTGTTGATTTGTCAAATCCAGCTCCGAATGTGTCCGGAGCACAAAATTCGTATATCCGCGTTCCTTTAGATTTTTAAGAATAGCAGAACCGACCAACCCACGATGGCCGGCTACGAATATTTTACTCTCTTTATTCATCACAAAACCTTTCTGTAAAACAGTTCTTTTAATTTGCGGTTGCCATCCAACCGCTTATTTATTCTTTTCTTTTACCAGATTCAACAAATACTGTCCGTATTGGTTCTTACTCATCGGCTTTGCAATTTCTTTCAGTTGCCCTGCATTAATCCAACCGTTACGAAAAGCTATCTCTTCCAGACAGGCAACTTTCAGGCCTTGTCTTTTTTCAATCACTTCCACAAATGTAGAAGCTTCGGACAAGGAATCATGCGTACCTGTATCCAACCACGCGAAACCGCGTCCCAACAATTTAACTTTCAAAGCACTTTCCTTCAGAAACTCCTGGTTCACGGTTGTAATCTCCAATTCACCCCGTGTGGAAGGCTTGATATATTTAGCTACATCCACCACCTTATTCGGATAGAAGTAAAGTCCGACTACTGCATAGTTCGATTTCGGATTTTCCGGTTTCTCTTCAATACTCAATACATTTCCGTCTTTGTCAAACTCGGCAACGCCATAACGTTCCGGATCATTTACATAATAACCGAATACCGTTGCTTTCTGTTCTTTCTGCGCATTGTTCACCGCTTCTCTCAACATTGATGTGAAACTCTGTCCGTAAAAGATATTATCACCCAGTACCAGACAAACCGAATCGTTTCCTATAAATTCTTCACCGATAATGAAAGCCTGCGCAAGTCCGTCCGGTGACGGCTGTTCTGCATATTCAAAACATACTCCATAATCGCTTCCATCTCCTAACAACCGGCGAAATCCGGGTAAATCCTGAGGAGTTGAAATAATCAGGATTTCACGTATACCGGCCAACATCAATACGGATATAGGATAATAAACCATCGGCTTATCGTAAATCGGCAATAATTGTTTGGAAACACCCTTTGTTATGGGATATAAACGAGTACCGGAACCTCCGGCTAAAACAATACCTTTCATATGAGTATATTATATTTCTAATTTACCACTTTAAATAAAGGACAAATGTATTAAAAATAATTCACTTCACCTGCCGGAAGAAACATTTCTTGCCAAAGGCTTGTTATGAAATAAATCTACAAATAATTAAAATTAAATTCATATGAAAGATTTAATAGACACTCTCACTTTTGCAGTGAAAAACTGGTGGGTATCCCTATTATTAGGATTATTATATATCCTGATTGCCATCTGCCTGATGTTCACTCCTGTTGCAACGTATATTGCATTAAGTGTTTTATTCAGCATCGCTATGTTTGTTAGCGGAACATTGGAGATTCTTTTTGCTATTAGCAATAAAAAGAATATTTCAAGTTGGGGCTGGTATCTCGCCGGTGGTATTATCGACTTGATTTTAGGTATTTACCTAATGGCTAATGTTGGTTTAAGCATGGCTGTCCTACCGTTTATCGTAGCCTTCTGGTTAATGTTCAGGGGATTTGCTTCCACCGGATATGCGATGGATTTAAAAGGATATGGTTCCAGAAATTGGGGCTGGTATATGGTATTCGGGATACTGGCAATTTTATGTAGCTTCGGCATCATCTGGCAACCTGGGCTCGGTGCTTTGTCTCTGGTTTACATGATGGCATATACATTACTTATAATCGGTGTATTTCGTGTAATGCTCTCTTTCGAATTAAAGAGCTTGCACAAACACCTGAAAAAAGAAGAAAACAAAGAATAAGTGTACATAAAAATGGCAAAAGAGCGATACCATACAGTTCTTTAACAGAACTCTGGTACCGCTCTTTTTTGCATTAAAGTCTTACCATCCGTTGTAATGTACCTGTTGCGGATTATATTTATCTTTTGTCTTTTCCACTCCTGTTGGATATCCTATAGGAATAACGGTCAACGGTATGATCCGTTCGGGCAACCCCACGACCTCCTTTATTACATCAACACGCTCCTGATACGGATAAGCGGCGGTCCAGACAGCACCCAGTCCCATCGATTCGGCAGCCAGTAGTATATTCTGTGCAGCCGTAGAACAATCCAAGAACCATGAATTGGAAGACTTTACCGTATCCCCACAGACAATAATCGCCTGGTTTGTTTCTTTCAGCATACGTGCCAAAGGAAGCCCATCGCCCAACTTATCCAACAAAGCCCGGTCTGTCACAACCACAAACTCCCAGGGACGGCGGTCTCTTGAAGAAGGGGCAGCCATTCCGGCGCGAACCAATAGTTCCAACCGTTCTTTTTCTACTGGACGCTGGGTATATTTACGTACACTCTTACGGCTCAGAATCGTCTCAATAGTCGGATTAACACTTTTGTCCGTCTTCTTCTCTGCTTGTTCACACGACACAAACGAAAACAAGCAAAATACAACAATAAAGCATTTTACATATCCCAAATGTTTTTGTATTTCCATATTTACCAACATATATGTATTATAAAGATTCGTATAAATCATAGAAGCAAATGTAGGAAGAAAGATTATCTTTGTACATTTAAAACAAATACAAATATCCTATTTTTAAGTAATACCTAAAAACACAAAATGACACAAAATGTAACTCTTCCTACAGAAAAGCAGCATGTAGTATGGCTGGATGTTGTTCGCTTTATAGCCATGTTTACCGTTGTTTGTTGCCATTGTGGCGACCCTTTCAACTTCTATCCGGAACCACTTCCTCCCAATATCGGAGAAATCAAATTCTGGGGTGCTGCTTACGGAGCTTTACTACGCCCTTGTGTCCCATTGTTCGTTATGATAACCGGGGCTTTATTATTGCCCATAACCGGCGAGACATCCACTTTCTACAAAAAACGCATCCTGCGTGTATTATGGCCTTTCCTTATCTGGTCTGTCCTTTATAACCTTTTCCCCTGGATAACCGGAGTGCTGGGACTGGCTCCCAGAATCATTCTGGACTTTTTCCCTTATTCCGGTGAAGCAGCGGCTCTCCAGGCATTCAATATTTCATTAGAAAATATAGCCAAGATTCCACTCAACTTTTCTTTATTGGATGTACATATGTGGTATATATATCTGCTTATCGGTTTATATTTATATATGCCGGTCTTTTCCGCATGGGTGGAAAAAGCATCCGACAAAGCAAAATTATGGTTCCTTGCAGCCTGGGGTGTCACTACCTTACTGCCCTACTACAAACAATTTGTAGACCCATATATCTGGGGTGCTTGTTCATGGAATGAATTCAATATGCTATATACCTTTGCTGGATTCAACGGTTACCTGTTATTAGGGCATTTCCTTCGCAAACTGGAATGGCCGACAAAGAAAATACTGGCTATCGGTATTCCGATGTTTATTACCGGATATGCAGTTACATTTTTCGGTTTTCGCTATGTAACATCTCTACCGGAATACAGTGAAGAGTTTCTGGAATTATTCTTCTACTACTGCTCATTGAATGTGGTTATGATGACAATTCCGGTATTCATGCTAGCCAAGAAAGTAAACATCCACGCAGAATGGTTGAAAAAATCATTGGCAAACCTAACGTTGTGCGGCTTCGGGATTTATATGATACACTATTTCTTCACTGGACCTTGTGTATTACTGGTACGTGCCATGGAAATTCCTGTTAGCATACAGATACCCGTTGCCGCCATAATTGCATTCGGAACTTCTTGGCTGATTGTATCATTAATCCACAAAGTCATGGGAAAGAATGCTAAATACCTGATGGGGTAATCATTTCATTGCTGGAAACCGGCTGTTTCCAGCGACTTTTTTTATTGATTACGATTTGGTAAACCCTGTCAATTTTTTTACAGCCAATACATGTTTGCAAGGACCGCGTTCTCCCTGGTATTTACTAAACCACTCACAAGTACAACGCTCATTTTTATCATCAAGGATAACAGTATGACGGACTCCCGAACCTTCTACACGGGCCTCCACACGCGAAGATGTATTGGCGATTACCTCCACTTTGCCTTCTTCTATTAACTTTTCCGCTCCTTTCATTCGTGGATTCAGACTCATAATGCGGCTTAATTTAAAAGGAAGCCGGCGATAAAAGAACTGGTTGTCATCCAAATCAAATCCCAATAACCCCATTGCTGCCAGACGTGCAGTTAAAACATCCGCGTCAGAAAATGAAAGATTCTCTTTCACGGCAAACAGAGTCGGGTTAAAAGCTTGGTTAGCATATGCGTATTTGTCCACAGCTTCCACCCATTCATCAGAAACTTCTTCCAACAAAGACTCCAATGCAGCCCCTTCACCTGAAAAGCCTCTCCAGCATTCACGGGATAAAGAGAAACTAAAGCGGATATTCCCGAAATAAAGTTGCCAGGTGGTAGATAACATATCCGGATGAGGGAATACTTGCAAAGTATCGATATAAGGAAGCAACGGTTCCAGTAAACGCAAACGGTGCAAACCTCCGATACAAATTCCGGATTGGGATTTGACGGATGAGAATACCGGCATATTGTTTCTTACTATCAGATAATAATCATTCTTTACCTGGCCTTTTGGAATCCCACGGAAAAGGAGTTGAGTTTGTATCCGGTTAAAAGTATAAACCTTCTCTGCTTTGGACAAATAAATCTGCACGGTACTCAGCCCTTTTATCCATTTCACAGGCAAAGGGACTTTACGTTCTATCACTTTATCCCCTTCTTTATGCAATCCGACTTCTTTTCTTCCAACGGAAAGCATTACTTTTTCTTCCTGACGTATTCCTCCCAGAGCCATAAGCATCGGCTGGTTAAAATCCACATTTGTAGTTCCGCTTTCTATAAATTCCCCGTCTAACCCATCAGGTAAAACATCCACCCTTGCATAGACTCCGGCACAATGGGAGAAACCTTCAAAACGGATTCGGTCATTCCCGGCTGTCACAATCGGGTCTTTCAGTAAGGAAAGTTGGAAAGGCGACATATTGAAGCTCGACTTCACTATGTTTGCCAACGTAATCAGGCAACGGGCCATGATAAACGGGTTTGCCACATTCCCCCAAAAGAAACAGGAAGCATCCGTATTCTTCTGTATCTCGCTATATTTAGATAAAAACAGTTCTTCTGTTGCACCCTTTTTGATTAAATCAGAGGGTGCGGCATACCGATAGGTCAATAAATCTTCCATCTATATAAATTTACCGTGACTCATTTAATAATAACTTCACAACTTTCTTCAAGTTTGCATCCTGTTCCCAGACGAGAAGCTGAGGAATTTGTTCCAAATCGGCTTTAGAGTTATTCCGATATATAAGTTCATCGTATATCTCCAATAATTTTTTCAGGTTCAAGATAGGCCGTTCTATTTGTGAAAGGATGGATACCAGCAACAGTTCCAGTTGCTTGTTTGCCTGTTGCCCCTGATTTAGCAAAGTATCGACAATTAAATCGAGAAAACGTTTGACAGGTGCCCACTCCCTATTTTCTAAATATCCTATAATCTTTCCCAAACGGGCAACATCCAGCATATCCGTTGCCGCACGTTCCAAATAAATTTCTGCTGCATAAGTACGGATTGTTTTCTCCGAACAAAGCATGCAACAAGCCAGAAAAAGAGAAGTCATCTCTCCCACTTCAACTTTTAAATCATAAAGTGCAATAACGAATTGCAGCAGCATATCCCGGTTCTCGGCATTCGGAATCCTGGAAAATTCAAAATAATATTTTACCAACAAGGCACAAGGTATATCCGTACACAAAGGATACGACTGGATAAAATACCGGAAATCCCAGGTTCCTACACATAAACGGATATCATCGCTAATACAGGCATAGATATTATCTGTCTGTTTCCAGGGGGAAGGCGGAATATGAACTTCCAAAACCGCATATTCCGTATAAGAAGCATCACTTCTCTTCTCATCAGCAATATTCCAGGAATACGTATTCAAATGTTCAGATAGCTGACTGATGTTCACATCCTTATCCGGATAGTCTATGCCGCCCTTTACTGTATCCGGACAACGGGAAAAGGCAAGTTGTAAATCGGCACTCTCCGGTTTTTGTTTCATCAAAACGTACCGGTCGAGGCGCTCTTTTAATACCCCTGGAGCTATCCAGCAAGGCGTATGGGTCGGTGTGGATAGGAGCTCCAGCTCCGTCCCCTGCTCTATAAATGATAAAGCACGCATCATAATACGATGATACGGGCGAAAGATAGGATATTCGGCACCTTTCCAGTCTGCCAAAGGGCGTATTAGATAATCATATTCAAAAAGAGAGCTAATCCGGTCCTTATTTTGCCTGTCTTTTTCCTCTGTTTCCTCATGCAGGCTCTGGATAAATGCAGCTTCATAAGGGAATTTCCGTACCAGGTATTGCCCATACGCCACCAAAAATGCCGCCATCAAATGTTTATACAAGCCAATATTCCAATGAAAATTAGTTTTTTCAAATGCCTTTGTCTGATAATCGTAACTATGCCAAAAAGGTTGCTGCATGACAGCATCATATACTTTCTGAAATACGACCTCCAATTGTCCTACATTCGCGGCTGTTACCTCTTTGTTCAATTTTATCAGGGTTGCAGGTAACAGGTCTATCACATAAGGCTCTTTACTTTCGAATAACCCGGCAAGAAAAAATAAAAGCTCATCAAAAGCATGTATCTCCGGTATCCGGTTATCTTCGTTTATCAAACCCGGATTCACAGGGATATTCACATCCTCCGGCTCCGGTTGATGTATTTTCCCGATCAGATAAAAAGATAAATATTCTCTCACCTGAGACAATAATATATCGGCATAAGGTAATAAAGCTTCCCCGATTGCTTCCGTATAATGCTTACCATATTGCGCGATAAGTGTAGCCGCCCTGCTTTGAAGCGTTAAATCCTTATTCAGGAATACAAGCATCGCTCCTTTACAAATCCTTACCCTGTCGTCCGGATGGAAACAGGCTATCTTTTCCAGTAAGGTAAGAGTTGAGAGCAGTATGGACTTTACTTCGGAAGAAAGTAAAACCGTTTGGTAAGAGATAAATGTATCGGCATGAAAATCTTTATCAATCGCTACCTTCTTCAATTCATTCAATACGACATTCACAGGTTTCGATAATTTACCGGTAAAGACACTCATCATATCCTCCTGGATGGCAAGAATCTCCTCGGGTTGTGGCTTCAATGCTGCAAATAAAGACGCAAACCAGTTGACTGTCTCTTTTTCAAGCCCGTTATGTACAGACTTCATACATTGTCTTAATACTTCCAGCCGGCTAATACGCCCGTTGGCAGTATATTTCTTGAACGCTTTCACCCATAGTCCCTCCTCTTTTGAGCCATAGGGTAAAGACCATGTATCCCGGAATGCCACAATCGACGGATATTGGAACAAATACCAGATATGTTCATCGAAGGTGATTGCATTTTGTTCGAGTAATCGATGGAACTCTTCTTCTTGTCCCTCTTTTTCGAATTTATCCGGTGCTGAAGCCGAAAGACTTCGGGCTATCAAAATATTGGAAGGTTGCAAATATCCTTTCTGCGTCCATTTCACCAGATACGGATACGACAAGATAGAATATTCCATCATATTATAATAGTCAGAAAACCATTCGGGACAATACCATTCCAGTAATTCATCAATGACTTGTTCGTCCGGCAGGTCAAACGTCAGCAACCGTTTCACACTGGAAGCCGGAAAGAGCACGAAAGTACAAATCCGCACAACCTCATCATGCCAGACCGTTTTCCCCGCCATCATTCCTCTTTCCTTCTTCTTGTTCTTTCTCTTGATTTCCAGAAGTAATCTATTCTTCTCTTTTTCATTCAGTTTTTGCAGGAATGGAATCAACTGGTCTTTTTGACCATTTTCATATATGCGAAAGAATTCTGCTATCATTTTTTTAAGCTTTTTAATTTTATCATAATCTCTTCATCCGGCTCTTGTACCAACTGGCTTCCCAATTCCTTATAATAACCAACCAGCTTTTTAAAGTTGGGTGGCAAGTGCTCTTTATTTACCGATTTAATACAATTGGCTATAAGATTTAATTGGAATTCTTTCACCGGACGGGAATAATTGCCTTCAAAGAACTCTGTAAGACGGTTTATAGGAGCAAACTGTTGTAATATCATACGTGTGATACAATCAATCAGATATTCTCTATCCAGAAAATCCTGTTGGATGGCAAACTGAACATAAGAAGAGGCCAATTGGCGGGATTCTTTTTTCTCGAACAGCAAACAACAAGCTATATAAATCCATCCGCTATGGTGTGTCCTGATACCGTTATCCATAAGAAACTTGAGCGGAAGCAGACCATACCTCAATTCATCCGCTTCATTTCCCGATACGGTATCAGGAAGAAAACGCAATAACCAGGGATCTGCATAATGGGGAACAAGACTGATCCGGTAATACAATGTTTCCAGACAATCAAAATATTCAGCGACAGGCTCATTAAAAGCAGTATAATAGTATAACCGGGGATAAGACCGCTCATTTTTCTTCCACCAATTATAATTCCAGTTATCCTCCAAAAAAATCCGGTCCCAATGATATACTTTGTCATCCGAATAAGTTCGCTCGATTTCATAAGGGATAACAAATGGCCTTACAACAGTCGGGTAACCTGCCGCCGGTGTATTTTCAAATCCAGTAAAGACTCCATCCGGATTACGGGTACGTGCCACCTGTATCCAAAGGGGCAATGTTTCCTCATCAAAAGACAGACGGTCTGTCATTCCGAATAAATACCGGACAGCTTCGGCATATTTGCCTTTCAGTAATTTGGCTTGCTCTTGTATATCTGCTGTAATTTCAACTTTCAAGATACGGTTGCAAGCAATCAGCAAATCTTCCATTTCGATAGCATCCCCAGCTTTTTCATAGGCAAGCATACGTTCTACCAAAATGGCCGGATGAACAAAGAACGGCTTGTGTGTCGGAGTCGAAAGCAAAGGCAACTTACTTTTCCGGCTCAGTTTATCCAATACCCATTTATTCTTGTTCCGCAGAAAAACACATTCCTGAGAATATGCGTCCAATGCCGGATAAGCCATATACTTAGATTCGTCCGAAAACCAATTATAAAAGAACTCGGCCAAATGGAACAACGCTGCTTTAGCATTCCCCCGCCTGAATAACTTTTTAGTAAACGGTTTCAATTGGGACTGATAATCATCCGGAATCTGTTCCTGTATTTGTATCAGTCCTTCATAAAAAAGTTCTATATCCACCGGTTCTAAAGCTCCGATTGTTTTCCCCACATGAAACAACCAGTTCTCCCAGGTATCGGGAACAATTAAAGGAGTATGCTCCGGCAAATAAACAAAATCCTCTTCCACCGGTATATCCGTAGAAACACTCAATAAAGCCCTTGCCTTTTCCTTCAAAAAAGACCTGAAAGGTTCCACTACAGCCTGTAGTTCTTCCGAAGAAATATATTTACAAAGTAAACCGGCAGCTTTTTCCTGAATTTTTTCCGATGGTTGTATAAGGGCATTTGTAACAGACACACCCAAACCTGCCGTTTCCTTTTTATTTTCCAACAACCAATCTGCTATGTCCAAAACAAGCATAATCGATTTGTCACATTTTTCATGTGTACAGATAGCGGGTATTGCCTGAAAAAATGTTTGGCTATCAAACCGGTTATCTTTATAAATAGAACTTATTTCCTGAACAATAAAATTGATTACCGTATTATTTGTCGAATAAGCGGCAGCAAATAATAAATTCTGATTGGCCACCAGATCTTCCAAGGTCGGTTCAAACATCTTTATCATTCGCACATGCCAGTCCAGATGCCCTTTTTTCCAATTGAAAGATAATGTACCCAACAAATTCGGAACAATTGCCCTGTCATGTATAATACCGCGCTCCAATAAAATACGGAATACCTCTTCCCAATACTCATAGCATTTTGCACAAGTACCCTTCCCTGAAGCTGTTTTCCATTTGGATATATCCAGTATGGGAATTTCATATTTATAGAATTGAAGCAATACGTTATCTATTGTTTCCGGATTAGCAACCAGATAATCTATATCTTTAGAAACATCCCTGTTAAACATCTGAATAATAAACAGGGAATTGACAAAAAATTCTTCCTGAAAAGCAACCCAGCCGTTTTTATACAATTCCCATAACATCTGAAAATGGATATGGTTCTGCCGGGCATTCTTCCAGATATCAAGAACCTTTTCCAGATAATCCGGTGGAAAAAGTTTGAAATAGGCAATCAGCGGTTCTATCCCGAATTCAGGGGACTGCATATACCAACAAAGATTATTTTCCGTGTCTTTCTTATAATCTGCCCAATTACGCAGACAAGTCACACTCATGAACTGAAGGATACTACGCCATAAAGTATAATCCTGGTTGGTATTTTCTTTATATAACCGGGAGATAATATCCTGCCGGACATCCACCTGCTTTATTTTATCCAAAGCATCTTTTCTTTCCTTCTCTGTCAACTGTTTAGCCCAGTTTAATATCTTCCGATAATCTTTCGCTGCGACCAACTCTATTATTTTCTCCATGCCGAGTCTATTTTGTACGATAACAAATATAATTATAATTCAATAAATTCTACCTTTGTAGGATAAAGTATAATACACAACACATATGGAAAAAGCAGTTCTTACTCTCTATACCGTAATTGGTAATCCGGAAAGGATACCCGCCTCCATCCAAAAACACTTCAAGGAAGTAACAAAAAGCATAAAAACCGAAGACGGTACCACCACTCTGACGCTACTGGACGACACGCAGATTGTCTTCAACATAAGCCATCAGAGCAGCAAACCGGACTTTATAGCTTCACATATCGGAGGTATGGCAAACTTTTTTGCCCAGGTTGAAACGGAACAGGAAAAGTTAAAACAAGATGTACTTCACCAGATACAATGTTTCAACTGTGTAACAGGCATTTCTTTCGGTATCGACGAGGACAAAGAGCGTATCAACTATCTTTTCCATTGTTTTTATTGTATTGCCGAAGATGTAAAAGGCTTTATCCTTTATCCGGATATGGAAATTTATACCAGCGAAGGCAAATTACTGTTTTCTACCGAGGGAAAGAGTGAGTTCACAGCTTTTACCCCTATTGCTAATGCAGATTTACTGGATGCCGGACGTCCGGAAGAAACAGAAGCGGACAAAGCTCGTACCCAGCGCTCCATTGCCATCCTGAAAGAAATGGGTATCCCTTTCATGGAACATCTGCGTAGCGAAGTATCGGAGAGTGAAGCTGTTTTAAGAAGCCGGGAAGAAATGGTACAACGCGCTGCCGCACTATTTGCCGTATCGGTTTATTCGGAAGTTATGCTATCTGAAAATTCAAGTCGCAAAGAAGCACTGAAATATGTTGACAAAATAAATGAACTGTATGATGCTGGTAAATGGATGACCCCTGATGAAAAAGCTTATATCAATGATCCCGAACCGGAACAACAAACCTGTTTACAATTCGTATGGCGATATGAATGTTGCGGCGTGCTTCTATGGGCTGCCGGTATTGTGGAAGAGTTACCCTATCCATCCGAAATCATAGATGTCCCCGTCCTTGCCGCTATCTTCTGGCAATCTAAAGGCATTGCAGACTTAATGTCGAAAGGTTTCGCCCGCCCCGAAACCGAAATTCTGGATATGGCAGACCTTACATTACGTTACGACTGGGCTTGTGTAGATGCCCGTATCAAAGGAAACGATGCTCCGGCATCTCTCGACGGAGGTGTTGTTGTGGAAAGGCATTATGCCTTCAACTGGATTATCGGAGCAAACGATAATGCGGACTGGGACGATATACAACCGAATACTTAATGTATAAAACCGAGTAAATTTTACATGAGGAAGTTTCTCTGCCTGTTATTCATTATATGGGCTGTAAATGGTTATGCGCAAAACGATAGCGTCCGGTTTACACTGGACGTAGACCGTTTTGCCGGTAACATACAAGCCCGCCAGGAGGTCCATATCAATTATTACAGCAACAAGCCGGTCAGCAAAATCAGCATGCCGGAATGGGGAGACTCCATTGAAGTAATAGATACCGAACCTCACCGGACAAGTACCTCCCAGTTGCAGATTATCAATGGGGAACAAAAAAACATCCGGCAGGAGGGTTTCTATTACAAAGTCCGCTTCCTGTATCCGGGGATGGTGACCGTTCCGGGAACGACTGCAACCATAGGGGGCAAACAATATACTTGCCCTTCGCAAACCATAGAAGTCTTTCCTGGAAAAGAGATAAGCCATGTAACCTGTACGCTATCCGTCAGCCCCGAACATCCCCAACCCGGAAAAGAGTTCTGGTTTACCATCACCTGCAACAGCAAACCGGATGAAGAATATCCGTCCATCTCCCATATGGGTTTGCTACAAGTTAGCCGCAAAATGGAAAAGTCGTCTACAAACGGCGTAGAACAATATAAATTCGCTTATAAATACAGAAGCAATAAATCAGGTACCTATAGCCTGTATCCGGAAAACCTGACATTCGGAGGAGTAACGTATCCGGTAGAAGCCTATTCTTTTGATATCGGGCATGGGAACAAAAACATTCCATTATACCTATGGGGAATGCTTATCGTTTTTGTTATCGCTTCATTGTTTATCTATAGACGGGACCATCGTCCGGTTGCAGCCGGAACCGTCAGTTCGAGATTTTGTTTCAAAGCATATATGCTACTTCTATTAACGATAGCATCCATTCTGTTTACTTTCCTGTTGCTGTCCAATCTTCTTGCCTATGCTCTCTTTTTGCAGGGGATACTCATGCTGATGGTAGCCATATGCCTGGTATTCGGGGAAATGCGCCGTTCCATAACCAAAATAGAAATAAACGGAAACAATATATCTGTTAGCAATTATTTCGGTTTTGGTAAAAAGAAAACCTATAATCTTTCCGAGATGGAAGGTTTCACCCGCTCTGTCCTGCAAAGCCGCGGAGGTAATTATCAATATACCTATCTGATAAAAAACAACCGCCGTATCATCCGGGTATCCGAATTTTACCACAAGAACTACCAATCACTGCTTAGCTGTATTTACAAACGCTGTAAATTTCTGGGCGACAAGCAGGTTTCTCTTATAAGAGAAGTCAAAGAGATATTCGCTCCCATACAATAAAACTACAATGTTTCATTGCAGCTATTAAAATAAAGAAGTACCTTCGTTGCCCATAATTTTATCCTTTAGACTATTGATTATATGAAATCAATGCAAAACAAATTTTTGTTGATTTGTTTGCTAACTGCCTTGGCATTAGGGACAAAAGCTCAGACACAAGAACCGGATTCCATACAAGTGGCAACAACAGACTCTGTGCCTAAGAAAAAGCTGAATATCATACAGAAGCTCCTTAATTACTACAGCGATGCTAACAAAGAAAAGAAAGACAAAAAATTCGATTTCAGTATAATAGGCGGTCCACACTTCGCAAGCGATACAAAATTAGGACTGGGGTTGGTAGCCGCAGGACTTTATAAAACGGATAGAAACGACAGTACGCTGCAACCGTCTACAGTATCTTTGTTCGGGGATGTATCCACAGTCGGTTTCTACCTGTTAGGGATACGGGGAAGCAACATCTTTCCCAAAGAAAAATACCGGCTGAATTATACGTTCTATTTCTATTCCTTCCCCAGTTTATATTGGGGTGAAGGATACGAGAACGGAATAAACAACGATAACAAAAGTACTTACAACCGCTTTCAGGCAATGGTAAAAGCTGACTTCTTGTTCCGTTTGGCAGACAATTTTTATGTAGGTCCTATGGCCTCTTTCAATTATATCAACGGAAAAGATTTTCAGAAACCGGAACTTTGGGAAGGAGAAGACAGCCGGACAACCAACCTGAATGTAGGTCTTTCCGTAGTATATGATACCAGAGACTTCCTGACAAATGCATATAAAGGGTATTACCTCCGGATAGACCAACTGTTCAGTCCGTCTTTCTTGGGAAATAAGAACGCATACAGCAGTACGGAACTGACTACCAGCTATTACCATCCGGTATGGAAAGGCGGTATCCTGGCAGCACAGGTTCACGCCATGTTAACATACGGGGATACTCCCTGGGGAATGATGGCGACATTAGGCAGTTCATACTCTATGAGGGGATATTATGAGGGACGATTCCGCGATAAAAACGCAATCGATATGCAAGTAGAGTTGAGGCAACACGTATGGAGAAGGAATGGTGTCGCCGTGTGGGTAGGTGCAGGGAATGTATTTCCCAATTTTAAATCGTTCAAAGCAAAACAAATACTGCCGAATTACGGTTTTGGCTACAGATGGGAATTCAAGAAACGAGTGAACGTCCGCTTAGACCTCGGGTTCGGCAAAAATCAAACTGGATTTATATTTAACATCAATGAAGCTTTTTAGTCAAATAAAAAATTGGTTCGGGAATCAGGAACATCTTTTTTATCTTTTCCTCTTTATTCTGATTATCCCCAATCTTGTCTTGTGCTTTACGGAACCGATACCGGCAGTTGCTAAAATAGCCAATGTATTACTGCCGTTAGCCTGCTATTACTGGGTAATGACGCTATCCCGGAACTGTGGCAAAATGTTCTGGATATTGTTTCTGTTTATCTTTTTCGGAGCCTTCCAGATTGTACTGCTCTATTTATTCGGACAGTCTATCATTGCAGTAGACATGTTCCTGAATTTGGTTACTACCAATTCTTCCGAAGCGATGGAGCTTCTCGACAACCTGATTCCGGCATTGGTTACCATTGTCATTATTTATATCCCGGCATTGATACTGGCTATGGTTTCCATTATTTATAAACGGAAGGTATCCGTCGAATTTATCCGCAGGGAACGGATACGGTCTTATCTGTTTTTGGTTATCGGCTTTATCTCATTGGGTTCGGCCTATGCTTTCGATAAGAAATACGAAATTACTTCGGACTTATATCCGCTGAATGTATGCTACAATGTTGTTCTTGCTGTTGAGCGTGATGCACAGACAAGGAATTATGCTGAAACGTCCAAGGATTTTACTTTCCAGGCAAAGGCTACACATGATAAAAGCAAACGGGAAATCTATGTGCTGGTAGTCGGTGAAACATCCCGTGCCCTGAACTGGGAACTGTACGGTTACGGACGTACTACCAACCCGGAACTTACAAAAGTGCCCAATCTGTCCATTTTTACGGATGTACTGACATTATCCAATACGACCCATAAAAGCGTCCCGATGTTGATGTCGGCCATTTCTTCGGAAAACTTCGATTCAATCTACCGGCAGAAAGGCATTATTACTGCATTCAAGGAGGCAGGTTTCAAAACGGCTTTCTTCTCGAACCAAAGATATAACGACTCATTTATTGACTTCTTCGGAAAAGAAGCGGATACATGGGATTTCATTAAGGAAGATGAAGGGGTGGCCAACCAAAATCTTTCGGATGACGAATTACTTAAATTGGTGGAAAATGTACTTGCCAAAGATGACCAAAAGCTCTTTATCGTACTTCATACGTATGGCTCCCACTTCAATTACCGCGAACGGTATCCTGCATCAAATGCCTTTTTCATGCCGGACAGCCCGGCTGATGCAAAATTCAAATACCGTGATAATCTGGTTAATGCCTACGATAACTCCATCCGTTACACAGATGATTTTCTGGCCCGGTTGATAGGTATGCTGAACAGCCAGTCTGCCGAAACGGCTATATTATATACATCCGACCACGGGGAAGATATTTTCGACGACAGCCGTCATCTTTTCCTCCATGCCTCTCCTGTTCCCTCCTATTACCAATTGCATGTTCCATACATCATCTGGACATCCGATTTGTATCGTGAGGCCTATCCTGAACATATCCATGCCTTAGAAAGCAATAAACAGAAAGCGGTAGCATCCAGTTGTGCCGTGTTCCATACAATGCTGGATTTGGCAGGTGTACAAACGTCTTTATTGAATGATTCCTTTTCTGTGGCAAGCCCACTCTATACGGAGCATCCCCGATATTACCTGAACGACCACAACGAACCGCATTCATTCTTCGATTTAGGACTGTCGAAAAAGGATTTCGAAATGTTTGAAAAGATGAAGATTAAGATGGACAAAGAGAAATAAGAGTCAAAAATAATAAAGACAATTATTTACGCACTAAAATCTAACTGTCTGTGCAGACAAAAACAATTGTTTTTGACTTCAAAAGTAACTGTATTATCAGACGCGGATTAATAAACAGAAATATGTATTAATCCGCGTCTGTTTATTTTACTTTTGCTGAATACAACGAACCGCATTCGTATCGGATGAATTACTATTATTCGCCCTGTAGGAATCGGCATCAAACCGCATATACCAATATGCCTCAGACGCCCATATGTAAGGGGCACCGCCTTCTCTCATAATCTCCCCATTTTTCTTCGCCTGTGCATTTTCATAAGACCGGGTTTTATTCATCTCAGCACTTAAATCGACAGACGGAATATACATTATGTTTTTATAATCTTCTATTGAACCGACTTTCCATCCGGACGGACAGCTTTTATTTGCAAAGGGAACAGCTCCCTGATTGACCGGAGACACCCAGTAACTTTTACTACTTCCTGTTACGATTTTAGGAGCAGTGGTACTTCCCGGATATACCGGTGTAGAATGTTTAATGGCAAAACTTTTGTTGCCGCCTGCCACATAAGTATTGATAACAGTAATCCTTTCATCAGCGCTTTTTGTTGCAAAAAATTCATCTGCATTTCTCCCTTCCGGATTTGTATTTCTGGTAAATTTATATGTCGTAGTTATTACTCCCGTATTCGGGTCGGTTGTTTCGGATAAGGTCGGTTTAAATATCCATCGCCAGTTGTCGTGGCAAGTTACATCCACTCCTTTTGGCGAAACCAGCTTAACAGTAAAGAAGGCATTTGCCGATGGGAAGAAAGTAATATTCGGACTTGGATTGGATAAGTTATCTATTGTCGAATAAGACGGTTGAGAAGCGGTAAATTCCGAAAGCACGATATTCTTATTTATAGAATAAACCGTAAATGTTTCAGATAACGTATTGTCAAACTTATTCCTTACCGTAATCGTAGCGCTACTTCCTGTTACTGCTGCATCGTCTACATGGAAAGTATAGGTTTCAACATCATTTGAAGTAGTTGTCTTATCCAGAGTCAACCATGCAGGAACACCTTCCATATCGCAACCATGCAGCGAGAACACACTCAATGTCACTTTATCCGAGGCATTATTATAAAGGCGCATACGGCTGTTCGTTGCATCATAATTGCCCCCATTCGATACGGTAACTGCGGACTGGCGGACATTTATTGCCGTTTTTACTCTAACGGTTAGCGGAAGTTTCTTATCATTATTCTTAGCATTTACCACATTAAAAGTATATCCATCGACGGGTGAAATGGAGGGGAAAGAGGGGTCATCCGTATTCAAGGTTAACTTTATATTACCCGTAGCATCCGTCAAAGCATCTTTATCCCTTTCGAGCCAGTCGGGAAGGTTGCCACCGGAAACATCTTCCAATGTACATCCACCGGTAGATACAATATTCAAAGTGACCGAAGTCTTACCGGAAGTTTCATCCTTATATAAGGTGATAGTCCCATTGTCTTTATCAAAAGCACACTCCGATGAAGCCGATACAAGTTTGGCTACAGGTATAGCTATCGGATGGATTATCAAAAGGCTTTCATCATCTGTCGCTTTATTTATAAAGCGAAGGTATGCTACCGGGAAATCATTCCCAGTATATGCCGCATTACGGGATACCGTATAGGTAAACTCCTGTGTTGCCGAGCGTGTAGGCAACGGATCGACAGTCAACCAAGGAGCCGTAGTCACTTTCTTTTCATAGGTGAGCGAATGGTCTATAGCAGAGTTGGAAGCAACGGTGACGGAAAAAGCTGCCCCGTCGGTTATTGCCATATTTACTATCCGGGTATCGGGGTCGTAATCGCCATTTGCCACATCGATATTTACATCAAAAAGACCGGAGCCTTTACCCGGGTCATATCCATCTACTAAATCCCCGTCTGTCCAGTCGGCTACCTCCAAGGTGAAATCGAGGTGATATTCATCCGCTTTTGTGATACCTATCGTATACCGGTGATTCGCATTGATTTCAAGGAAAGAAGAGCCACCACCGGCCGTTTCCTGCTTGAATGGAATCCGGTAAGTCACTTCTTTCGATTCGGTTTCGTTTACCCGGTAGGTACCGGTCAATACCAGATAGGCTTCATCTGCCAACAGGCTCGGATAGCTATAGAAAGCGGATACTTGCGTACCGGTATTGGCGTTGTCACCCTCAAAAGTACGAGCCGGGTATGTAATCAATTCACCGTCTTTTGCAACAGGGTCTCCATATACTTTAACAGGGAAAAAGGATACGCCTGCCCGCCCCTTCGCCATCGAAATGGTTTCAAGATGAAAACGGGAATCTTTTTCTACATTCGTAACATCAAAACGCGCCATTGTACGGGTCAGCTTAAACCCTACCTGTACACGGAAAGATGAACCTAAATCGGTCAGGTCGATAGGCACAGTCTGAGCACCAACCATAGGCAAAGGTAAGCCTAATGCAGGCGAAGCATCGGTAAGTAGCGGGGAATGGAACTTTTGGAACTGTTCTTCTGTAGGAGTACCATCGTTCAGGACTCCTGTTTCCATATCATACGCCAGAGGGTCGAAATAAGCATCGGCTACCGGATTGCCATCAACAGGATTTACCAGTTCCGTTTGATTGGCTATGCTGTACAAGCGGACAAACAAGCCTTTTTGAAGTTCCAACAAAGCTGTAGTTGTGGCGTTGTCCGTACTTGGTGTAAGGTTGAGTTCCCTTGCTCCTGCCGGAAGAGGCGAACCGTCTTGCCGATAGGAAAATCGTTCGCGGAAAGTATAGGTTCCGTTTTCTTCCTTTGCAGCAAAAACATAGATATCTAACGTACTGATTTCGTTTTCCTTCCCGGTTGCAATCGCTTTGGTTTCTGCCTTTGTTTCTGCTTTGGTTGTACTTACCGAGAGTTTGTTCTTAAAAGCGAGAAGAACTTCCCTCCTGCTCCTGCTATCCGTATCTTCACCTGAAGAACGGTCTGTCTTATCTGTTTCTGCCGTACAGCCAGCCAACAGTAGGGCAAGCATACATATGCCTGCCGTTAATGTCCTAAAGGACATCTTCTTAGACGATTCATAATGTAGATTTGTTCTCATATTGAATATTTTTGTAGTATACGTTTTTATACGATTAGCATGTAAATGCTATATTAGTTCTATTGAAACTATGGAAAAAATATCTACAATAATCAAGAAAAATGCAATTCCCTGAAAGTTGTTGTTTATTATAATGATTCAGGGAATCGAGGGCTCCATTCAGATGTTATTTGCTGTATATTAATAAATTAAGTCTTGTTTTTGTTTGTTATTTATTCATATATTTGCGTCTGTTATTAACGTAGTTTCAATAGAACTATGTTAGAGGCACTCTCCAAGCCATATGCCCCAAAGTCAAAACATATATGATTTGATTTTAAAACATATATGATTTGAATTCAAACCATATATGTTTTGAATATACAAGGATAATGGATAAGGAAATAGATTGTCCTGATATATTTTCATAACTATCACTCTCATAGAAAGTGTTTCTATAGAGTTTATAGAAAAGCGCTAGCACACAAGAAAAAGAAAACCGGTAATTGTGATAATTGCCGACTTCTTGAAAAGAGTCTATATCCTCATACCATAATGGTTCGATTAACCTTAAATTGGCGAATAACTGAGTAAAATAATTTCCTATATTTAAATTCCACACGGTACAATTAAAGCACACCGGCAATGGCATAGCAGAACTTCACCATCATATTTCAATTCCACACGGTTCAATTAAAGACGACCCTGACACTTCCAATACAGCTGCGTCTTGGTTCTTTCAATTCCAAACAGTACAATTAAAAATTTAGCTGCATTAACAGAAACAGCCCTCAGAGGTGCATTTCAATACCAGACGGTGCAATTAAAGACGACCCTGATACTTCCAATACGGCTGCGAGATGGTTATTTCAATTTCTTAAGCGATCCAATTAATACAAAATTCAAAGAATATCTTTTCCAAAGTACCCTTGTGATAAAGAGTACTTTGGAACTATTCTTTATAATTGATTCTCATAATCAAAAGCAGACATCTGTTCAATCAGTTTCTGTTCTGCTTTTATCAGGGCATCTGCCGAACCGACAGAACCGGCAATATAACTTTTAGCGATAGGAGTAATAAATATATCCGCATACGTCGTTTCATCAATAACAGGGATGGCACTGGGCTTTTCCACATTATCTTTTAATTCTCCACGGATGGCATAAGCAATCTGGTTGGCATCATCGCTAATGGCAATGGCTACGGTTTCCATCAGGCTGAATGTCCGTGTCTGGTTAGTCGTAATACGCCAATTGATAATGGCTTTAGCCAGAGCGGGTATCAGTTCATCCCGTTTTTCCTTCGGGCAAATCAAACATTTACCAAAGATATTCTGTCCTTCAACCCAGCCTAAGTCCCGGAGTTTCGCTTCTATCTCAGGGAATAGTTCCGGTTCCAGCTTATTGGTGGAGACGCAGAACAGCGTTCTCAAATCGATGGCTATATCATATACGAAAAGACCGGATGCCCGTGTCTGCTCCTGTATAAATGCCCGGTTCGGGAGTGTCCTCCTTTTACTTACCAGCCATTCGTCCAACTCTTCTTTTGTCAATTCATCGCCCCGCTTCTTGCCATCCGACCAATACACCTTAACGATATGGCGGTCAGGATGGGAAGTCCGGTCGAAGGTTATATCTTCCGTTGGAGATTCTATTCCCCCCAATAAAGGATGAAGCGGGCGCATTGCCGAAACCGACAGCGGGCTACGCCTTTTAGCAGTCATCCCCCCACCGCTTTCTATCTTCATATAGCCTCCCAATAACTGGTCGGCAAACGAAGGGTCGCAGGGAGAATGAGGTTCTTTCTGGTTCGCTTTATTATCCTTGTCCTTCTTATCGATTTCCCAATTAAAGGTTATCGCGGCAAAAGGCATATTCAATGCTTCGATAATGGAGCGTTTCACCTGCTGCCCACTGGAATAGGCGATTCGTTTATTGAACTGAGGGTCATAATAATATTTCTGTCCGTCGTTTACACCAAACACCGTATGTTCCGCATGGCGAAGTCCCCGTAAATAGATAAATGGATTATTCATGATATTATATTTAGTTTTTCAATTCTTTGATTTCCAATAGACATATTCAAAATCTATCAAGGCGATAAACAAAGGGAACTTGTCTGCCGGCATAACCAAAACCTCTTTCACCATATTCCTGAACACATCGGCATTTGCGGGTTCATACGCTATCACCTCTTTGAGTTTGTTGACCAAGGTATCCAACTTGCTTGCCTTTCTTATCTCTTTCGATAAAACGGAGAATACGGTCCTGCCGTTTTCCGAGGTATTCTCAAACTCAATCAAAGCCCGGGCTATTTTTGTTGCCTGCTCCATCAATTCTGTTTTGTTTATCATAGCTATCATCCATATTTTATATAGTTCATACTTTAGATACGACTCCCGGTCTGAAAACTTATAGTCTTTTCCCTGTGCATATGGCATTGAACCGACCGGGAGGTATTGCCTTAGCTTATCCGGTTCTATCGCCCTTAAACCGATAGTGCCCAGTTTACATGCCGACTTAAAAGTATAATACGGTTCCAATGCCTCTATTGCTTTATCCGAGAGGATGGTTTCCGCTGCGTCTACAAAAAGTTTATCCCTAAGGTCGAACAGCGAGTGTATCTCCGGCAGATAGATATTTATAAAACCTAAAGTCGTGTTCGTCTGCGACAGGTTATACGCATAAGCGGTTATCGTCTTCCGGGGATATTTTAACGACAATGCCATAACGACAGAAAGCCACAGTCCGGATTGGATTGCAAGACGTCCCTTTACCTCTACCGGAGTGATATAAAAACCTCTTTCCGGAGATTGGGCGTTAAAACTTTCCTCGCAGCCATGGCATAGCCAATGCCCGTTCCATGTTTCTATCTGTTTATCCTTTATTGCCGGAGTCTGGTTCAGATATTTGCGATAGATTTCCCATCCCCGGAACAGATGCCATAACACTTCCGGCTCATCTATCAGCATGACGAATCCCCCGCTTACACCAATGGCAAGGGCTTCGCCTATCCATGAAGCATACATCTCGTTTGCATCAATCGAAGTGTGGATATCCGATACCTGCCCGGAGGTAGTACCTCCCGAATCCTTAGCTGCATATCCTACAAAGATGGACATGTTCGGTTCGCCGCCGGCTATTGCCTCCTGCAAGTTATGGAGCTGCGCCAATGGCTTGCTGCCGTATTTCTTTACATCTTCACTTTTGGGTTTCTGGAAAAAAGGTGAATTGCTTACATGCATCAAATGCCTGTCGTCATTGAAGAACAGGGGGAAGAATACCTGTTCAAAAAAATCGCAGGCAGAGAGGCTTGTGTGCATCCGCTCATTATATATCTTCAGAAACTTCTTACCTATATAGCTTGTGTACATATTGTTGTAAGATTGGATGATTCGACTACCCGTAATCCGTAAATCTCATACGCTTCCTGGCTCACCGGAACGACAAAAGGATTCGACCCGATACCATCCAACTGTTCATAGCCGGATGCATGCCGGGTGATAAACTTCCAGTTCACAGGTATCTCCATCTGTATTCGTTCCTCCCAACCTGCCTGGATATACCGTTCCCTATCCGAAGCCAGAATACATGTAGCGGTGTCTATGCCGAGTGCTTTTAGCAGAATGGCTTCCGAGCGGCTTGTCAGCTTCATCAAAGAGAACAGACCGTCCTTATAAGCCAAGTGGATGTCTATCTCTTTTGTATCCGATTCTTTATACACCTCATCGAGCATTCCCTGCAAATTACGTTCCTGCAGGACTTCGCCTTTATCGGGCAATTGGTCGAAACTGCGTTGCAGTATATCCTTTTTATACGGTAATGCGTTCCCATCGGGAGCAATGACATGGATTGGTTTACAGGTTCTCAAAGCGGGTGGCAACCGCTTCCTGTTTATCCTTCCGAATCGCTGAATCAGGCTATCCAAAGGAGCGCACTGCGTAATCATCCGGTCGAAGCTTATGTCCAGACTTACCTCTACGACTTGTGTGGATACTACCAGACAAGGGGATTTGCCACAGCCGTATGCTTCACTGTCGAACTCCGTTTTCAATCGTCTTTCCAATCGAACCCGGTCGCCCCGCTTAAAGCGCGCATGTATGAGCATCATCGGTATATCCGGATATTCCGCTTTAAATGTTTCATAGGCTTGCTGGGCTTTCAAGACCGTGTTGTAAATCACCAGTACCTTTTCCTGCTGCTTAAAGGCATGGGACAAGATTTCCGGGATATCATGCTCGTCCTTCATCTTATAAATGCAGTGGCGGTTGTAGGAATCCAATTGCTCGCCGGTCAGGCGAACTTCATAGACCTTGTCTTTGCCCCCTAACAGTTCGAGCAGCTTTTTATATAACCGGGTGGACATTGTTGCCGTGCCGATATGGATACGGCAATCGAATTTTAATAAAACCTTTACGATTTCAAGTACCATTGCCTGCGAATAATCCGAATAGGTATGAATCTCATCCAGAATTATATCACAGCCTTTTATATCCAGCAACATGCTCTCGAATCCGGTCGTTCCGAAGATGATTGAAGATAATTGATGGGGCGTCAGCACCTTTACCGACGAACCGGCTAATGGTTGCAACATCCTTTCTTCCACATTATCCCCTACCGTAATCCTGGAGGTCGCATGCAATAAGCGGACATCTTTATTCGGTATGGTTGCCTTCAACCGTTCCCACATGGCATTAATCGATGCCTGAAAAGGAAGGGTATAGAATATACGTCCCTTGCATCTCCTCAACAGGAAGTCTGTCTTCCCCGAACCGGTTGAGGCGACAGCCAACGTATGCATCCGTTTATCGTCCGCCGGTATCTTTGATAAAGGATATAAATCATTCTCCCGCCGCAAATCGAAATAATAAGATAAATCCGGCTTCTCGAATAAGCGGGTAAGTTCCTTCGAGGTGTTTGACGAGAAAGCGGAAGCGAAATGGTCAGCCGCCATCAGTAAACCCCGCCAGGCAGACCAGTCGTAAGTCTGCCGTTTACAATAATCGACGGCATAGAGCAGGGCACGTCTTGCCTCCTCTTTGGATATGCTTGTACAGGGATAACCCAATCGATGCAATATCTCCAAACCATACACACTCCATGCTTCCCAATCCTGCAAATGGTTCCCGACCCAATTCCGGTCTTTTGTGGCAAGGTCTAAGATTCCCCCGCCTTTAACATCTCCTTTTATGGGCTTATGATGGGCAACCACCATCTCTATCAGAATATTCCATTCCGATTCGGGGAAAGCCGGAAGGAATGCCAAGGAAGATAACTCGTGCCTGTAAACAAACTGATTTCCACTGTTTACCGGAGAGTCGTCCGTTTCTTCGTGCAACCGCTTTTGAGAAAACGGATGTGCCTTACCCAAATCATGCAGTGCTGCCCCCTTTCTTGCCAGACTCACATCAAAAGGGTAATGCATGTATTTGGCAAAGACTTCTACTGCCCACACGACAAACTGCGAATGGTCTGACAAAGTAGTTCCACCGTGCTCTTTACTTTTGGCTAATATATCATCGAGCGATTTTGTCATATAAGATTGCTTCGGATGGGATTGCCCGTTACATACAGTTTTCCATACATCGCTTCCGAATTGCCGTATCGGTTATATCCGGATTTAAATCCATTGCCCTCGTCTGTGGCAATCCATTCGAATCCTTCTATTTGCTCAAATGCTTCTTCCGGCATTTCTACAGGCCGTTCAGGCAGAAGTATATCTTCATTCCGGCACAGGCAGACCGATTGCCGGGAAGCCCGTAACGCATCTCCTTCATTTGCAAAAGCCAAATATAAATGGGGATATAGAAGAACGCCCCGGGTAATGATGCTGATATTTTTAGGCAGATAATAAACGCGTCCCTGGCTGTCCGTCTTCCTCTCTTTAACGAAACCGCCTTTGGACCAGGTTCGTTCCAATTGGGAATCCAGACCGCAATAGTTCAACCGGTACCGGCATATCTTACGAACCGTGCCGTTTTCACGAAGCAGTTCGGGAAACAGTTTCTTTTCAATGCCCTCCAATGTGGATGCTACCAGAAACTGCTGGCTGAATGTTTCGCCATCGCGTACGGCAGTCCAGGGTTTGATAAACCCGAACGGTCCTGTATATTTCACTACATAATACATCCTGTCCTCCTTCTTTATTAATATAACGAACCAAAACCCGCCCCGGTCATATTTCCCAGACCGACAGACCAGGCAAATGCCTTTGTCTCGGGTTTGCCCTGAATAAATACCGGACACATACTACCTTTGATTCCGATACCATGAATGGATGTCATCTTTACTTTCTTATTCTGATAGGATATATCGAACCGAATGTCCAATGTATTATCCTCGGGAAGACCGGCTATCTGCATTTTATGCTTCAGGGTTTCCACCAGCAGGGAACCGGCTTCCTTATCATCATAGGTATAGTATTTGGAAGATTTGTCTGCCAGTTGCCTTTTGATAAATACGGGGCTTGCCAGTTTAAAATATTCCTGTTCGGAAAAGTCCGGAACCTCCTGAAGCGTCACGTCCTTTACCTGCAAGCCTAAAAACATATCAGGGTCAGCCAGAATGGTTCTGACAATCTTCTTTATATAGGTATCATCATAAAAACTGATAAACCACTTCGCCCCGTTCCGGAAGTTATAGCCATTCGTTGCCAGGTTACCGTTTTGCAGCCAGGAGAAAGAGTACAGGGAAATCTTATCATGGATGTCATTATCGCCTATCCATTTATGTAGGGTTCCTATCAGTTTCTGCTGGTAGTCGAAGTGGATGATTCCTTTGTTCGGAGTGGTGGTCAGGTGTATTCTCATATAATTTGTCAGTTTGTTACACAATCAGGTTACTAATTAAGCAAATAAATTCAAGGTTTACATACGAATCGGCAGAAAATATCGAGGCACACAGATATAAACATAACTATGGCTTTCCCAAATCATAGTTATCATTTTGGAAAATCATAACTATGATTCGAAAAAGCCATACCTTAGCAGTCGTTATCAATCAACGTTCCTTTATAGGGATATATTCCTGTTCATCCAAAACATTCTTGTAAGCCGGACGGATGATACGCTTGCCTTCGAAGTTCAATTCTTCAATCCGGTGTGCCGTCCATCCTACGATACGTGCCATTGCAAACAACGGGGTATAGATTTCCTGCGGCAAACCGATCATTTCATATACGAAGCCGGAATAGAAGTCTACGTTGGAAGATACTTTCTTCTTGGTTCCTTTATGTTTGGCGAAACATTCGATAGCACGTTCTTCCAGCAATTCGAGGAAGGCAAATTCTTCTTCACGCCCTTTCTCCTTTGCCAGGTCGCGGGCAAGCTCTTTCAGCACAACGGCGCGAGGGTCCGAAATGGTATATACCGCATGTCCGATACCATAAATCAAACCGGATTTATTATACACTTCCTTATTCAGCATACGCATGAAATAGGTATCGATTTCATCCACATTCGTCCAGTCCTGGATATTCTCTTTCAGGTGATGGAACATGTCGACAACCTGGATATTGGCGCCACCATGCAACGGGCCTTTCAACGAACCGATACCTGCTGCTATAGAGGAGTAAGTATCCGTACCGGTAGAGCTGGTCACGCGGACGGTAAAGGTCGAGTTGTTACCACCTCCGTGCTCAGCCTGCAATACCAGCAATAAGTCCAATGTACGGGCATCCAACTCGGTATATTCGCGTTTCAGCATATGAAGGAAGTTCTCTGCAATAGAGAGGTTTTCATGCGGATGGCGGATATGCAGGGAACGTCCCTGCTGGCTATGGCGGAAGATATTGTAAGCGTAAGCAATAATTGTAGGGAAACGGGAGATAAGCTCGATAGACTGACGCATCAGG
Organism: uncultured Parabacteroides sp.; assembly: GCA_900541965.1. Classification (GTDB taxonomy): domain Bacteria; phylum Bacteroidota; class Bacteroidia; order Bacteroidales; family Tannerellaceae; genus Parabacteroides. Next base: position 55,544 of record UQLN01000018.1, read on the forward strand.
TTATCGCGGGAAGTATCATCCGGATTCGGATCGAACGTATACATTTCGAGTACGCTACGAGACAGGATATTCATGATGTTCTGTCCTTCCAGGTCGAGGATATTCATCTTTGTCTTCTGTTCCAAAGGCATATTATCGCAGAGCAATTCCTTGAAGCCTGCCAGTTCTTCCTTGTCTGGCAATTTGCCGGAAAGCAGCAGATAGGCTACTTCTTCAAAACCGAAACGTTTCTCGTTGATAAACGCGTGTGCGAGGTCTTCCACATCATAACCACGATAGAACAGTTTACCGGGTATGGCTTTCAGTCCGCCTTCCGGCAAACGCTCGTAGCCCACTACATTACCAATCTTGGTCAATCCCACCAAAACACCGCTACCGTCTTCATTACGCAAACCCCGCTTCACATTATACATCGGGAACAGTTCGTTATCTATTTTACAGGCATCTCTGGATGCGTCGGACAGCTTATAAATGATATACTCTTTCTTCATTGTCATACTTTTTTATACTCATTATTCATGTAATTCATATCCGGAATCATAGTATGCTTACTATATATTCCCCAAATTCCTTTGTACCCATCGACTTTCCATCCGGCATAAAACGAGCCAGGTCATGAGTCGCTTTTCCTTCCGAAAAGGCACGTTCAAGCGCTGCCGTAATCAACAGGGCTGCTTCATTCCATCCCATATATTCGAGCATCATCACAGAGGATAATATCAGCGAACAGGGATTCACCACATTCTTCCCTGCAATATTCGGAGCCGTGCCGTGGGTGGCTTCAAAGATTGCATAACCGCTGTCGTAATTGATATTGGCTCCCGGTGCGATACCGATACCGCCCACCATAGCAGCCAACTGGTCGGAGATATAGTCTCCGTTCAGGTTCAGTGTCGCTATGACTGAATATTCTTCGGGTATAAGCAATGTATTTTGCAGGAATGCATCGGCTATCACGTCTTTTATAACCACCTTGCCTTCATTCTCCGCGTCCAGCAAAGCCCGGGCTGCCGCATCCTCACCCTTTTCCTTCTTTATCTTGTCGTATTGCTGCCAGGTAAATGTTTTATCCGGAAACTCCCGTTCTGCCAAAGCATAGCCCCATAGTTTGAAACCTCCTTCGGTAAACTTCATTATATTCCCCTTATGTACCAGTGTGACACTCGGCAGATGATGTACCAGGGCATATTCTATGGCAGCACGCACCAGACGCTCCGTACCTTCAATAGATACCGGCTTCACTCCAAATGCTGAGGTTTCGGGGAAACGAACCTTGGATACACCCATCTCTTCCGTAAGGAAACGAAGGAACTTTTCAGCCTCGGGAGTGCCCTGTTGCCATTCGATACCGGCATAAATATCTTCCGTATTCTCACGGAAAATGTACATATCCACTTTTTCCGGTTCTTTAATCGGAGTCACGATTCCTTTAAACCAGCGGACGGGACGCAGGCAAACAAACAAATCGAGTGTCTGGCGAAGTGCCACGTTCAGGGAACGGATACCTCCGCCAATAGGCGTTGTAAGCGGGCCTTTAATGCCTATCATATACTCGCGGAAAGCCTCCATCGTTTCGTCAGGCAACCAGCTGCCTGTCTGTTTAAATGCTTTTTCGCCTGCCAGGACTTCTTTCCATTCGATGAAACGGCTGCAACCATAGGCCCTGTCTACTGCCGCATTCACGATACGTTGGCTGACGGGAGTTATCTCCGCTCCCACTCCATCTCCTTCTATATAGGGGATGGTTACTTTATTGGGGACAACCAATCGTCCCTCTTTTTTTACAATCTTCTCCATAAGCTATCTATTTGTTATTTCCCCGGTTATTTTTTATACGACATCCGTATGCGGGCGTATACGATACCCATATGCTCTCGTATATGATGGTCGTATCCCCTCGCATACGACAACCGTATACGAAGGCATACGTGTATCGTATATCGGAATACTACTTATCAATGTGCGGCATTCAATGCAGAACCGGCTTTAAACCAGTTAATCTGCAAATCATTATACGTATGGTTTACCTGGAAGGACTCTTCCGTTCCGTCGGCATGATAGAGGATAGCCGTAAGCGGCTGTCCGGGTTCGAAGTGTTGCAGACCGACAATCGAGATACGGTCTTCCTCGCGTATTTTCTGATAATCATCCTTATCTTCAAATGTGAGGGCAAGCATTCCCTGCTTCTTCAGGTTCGTTTCATGGATACGGGCAAAACTCTTGGCAAGGATAACCTTTACATTCAGGAAACGGGGTTCCATAGCGGCATGTTCGCGGGAAGAACCTTCCCCGTAATTTTCTTCCGCTACGACAATAGATGAAATACCTTTTGCCTTATATTGTTTGGCTACGGCCGATACGGCTTCATACTGGTTCGTCAACTGGTTCAGGACACTGTTCGTCTTTCCGTTGAAAGCATTTACGGCCCCCATCAGCATATTGTCCGATATGTTTTCCAGATGACCACGGAAACGCAGCCACGGGCCTGCCATCGAGATATGGTCGGTCGTACATTTTCCTTCCGCTTTCAGAAGAAGCGGCATTTGCAATAAGTCTTTGCCATCCCACGGGGCAAACGGATGGAGTTCCTGCAAACGGGAAGAATCGGGGGAGATAACCACCTTCACATGTTTTCCGGTCGGAGCAAGATAACCGTTATCCTTTACGGCAAATCCCTGAGGCGGGAAGTCCGTGCCTTTCGGTTCTTTCAGTTTCACTTCGCGGCCGTCTTCTGTTTTCAATGTATCGGTCAACGGGTTGAAACAAAGGTCGCCGGCTATCGTCAGCGCCAGTGTCAGCTCCGGTGAAGCGACAAAAGCATGTGTATTCGGATTCCCGTCCGCACGTTTAGCGAAGTTACGGTTAAAGGAGGTGACGATAGAGTTCTTGCGTGTATTGTCGTCGGTATGGCGTTTCCACTGTCCGATACAAGGACCACAGGCATTCGCCATGATAGTGGCGCCGATTTTTTCAAAGTCGCCGATGATACCGTCGCGTTCAGCCGTATACCGGATTTGTTCCGAGCCCGGATTAATAATCAGCGGGGAAACTACCGGAATCTTATCCTCACCCGCCTGACGGGCAATAGATACGGCACGGCTTAAGTCCTGATAGGAAGAGTTGGTACACGAACCGATTAGGCCTACTTCCATCTTACGGGGCCATCCGTTTTCCTTTACCTTGGCGGCAAATTCCGAAATCGGAGTAGCTGCATCCGGAGTGAAAGGACCGTTAATATAAGGTTCCAGTTCGGATAAATCGATTACAATTACGCGGTCGTAATAATCGTCCGGAGTAGCACGGACTTCCTCGTCTGCCATCAGATAATCGGCGATAGCCGTTGCAGAAGCTGCAATCGTATCACGTCCTGTGGCACGCAGGTATTCTGCCATATTCGCATCAAACGGGAACAAAGAAGTGGTAGCCCCAACTTCAGCCCCCATATTGCATATCGTAGCTTTTCCGGTAGCGGACAAAGAAGAAGCGCCCGGACCGAAATATTCGATAATGGCATTTGTCCCACCCTTCACGGTCAGGATACCTGCCAGTTTAAGAATCACATCCTTCGGCGATGCCCAGCCATTCAATTCGCCGGTCAGTTTAACACCGATGAGTTTCGGCATCTTCAGTTCCCATTCCATGCCGGTCATCACATCCACTGCGTCGGCACCTCCTACACCGATAGCGACCATACCCAGTCCCCCGGCATTCGGAGTGTGAGAATCCGTCCCTACCATCATCCCGCCGGGGAATGCATAGTTTTCGAGCACTACCTGATGAATGATACCTGCTCCGGGTTTCCAGAAACCGATACCGTACTTGTCGGAAACGGACTTGAGGAAATCGTATACTTCGCTATTCCCTTTTGTTGCGGTTTCAATATCGGCTTTTGCTCCGATGTTCGCCTGTATCAGGTGGTCGCAATGCACCGTGGCAGGAACAGCCGATTTATCTTTCCCGGCATTCATAAATTGCAGTAATGCCATTTGTGCCGTGGCATCCTGCATAGCCACACGGTCGGGACGGAAATTCACATAATCCGTTCCCCGCTTATAAAGCCGGATTTCATTCGCATCATATAAATGCGCATACAGGATTTTTTCGGCCAGTGTCATCGGTCGTCCTATTCTCTTACGGGCTGCATCCACCCGCTTGGGAAAGTTAGCATAAAAACTTTCCAGCATTTCCAAGTCGTACACCATATCTATCTGTTTTTTGTTTGTTCACAATCGCTTTTTGCAAATATATCTTCCCGTAAGCAATAAAGATGTAATATATATGACTTCACGGTATTTTCGTTTTTAACAAAAATAATATTTATATAAACACCTTTTGTTCAATAATTTCTATGGAATGATAGAGGGTGTTTATATCGGCGTGTTCATAAATAAAACGTTGTCCGGTGTCATTTTGTTTACAACAGACCGGATGAAATTCAATTTTTTCATATCTTTGCTCCCGCTTCGGTGATATAAACCATATCCGATGGTTTGTATAAAAGGGAATCCGGTTCAAGTCCGGAACAGTGCCCGCTACTGTAAAGCCTATACGATAACGGAGAGTTCTCCAATGCCACTGTCTATCGACGGGAAGGCTGCTCTCCAAAGGCTAAGTCAGGAAACCTGCCAGGCAAAAAGTAATATCATTCTCCCGGGGTCAGGAGGGTTTATTAAAAACACTATTATCTCTTTTTAATGGAAAAAAGATGTCTGCTGGCAGCCTTTGCTATGGGTTGCAGCGTGAATATGCTTTTTGCACAAGTATCTTCACAAGGGAGTATTATCCTACCTCATCAATCAGTCTGCATTATTGATGATGCAAACCTTTGTTTTCGTATGCATCCATATGAATCTCGTTTATGTATATCATAATAAACTAAGATAAATGCATATTCAATTAGAAACCATACAAAACAATTCATATGAAGAATCTATTCAAAACTATTTTATTACCCACCTGCTTATTTCTATTCAGTACAATATCCATACACGCAGAAGGCAATTTTATTAAGTCAGACATCTTTGCAACAACAGAACCGGGTGACAAAGTTGCTATTTTAATGGTCCATTTCGGTACTACCCATAGCGATACGAACGAACGGACCATCGAAGCCATCAACAAGAAAATGGCAGAAGCCTTTCCCGGTACGGAAGTCCGTGAAGCCTGGACATCCCGCATTGTTATCTACCGCCTGAAGAAACGTGGTATACAAAAGCTGAATCCGGACGAAGCATTGAAACAATTAAAAGCGGAAGGATACACACACATCATTATCCAGTCGTCCAATATTATCGAAGGCATAGAAATGGAATCCTTGCGCAAGGATATCGCTTTGTGGGAAAAAGAATTCAAAGAAATCAGAATAGGAACACCGCTTCTCTACTCTCCCGCCGACTATGAAGCGGTGATTGATGCCGTAACCAAAAAAGGAGCAAAAGAAGGAGCTACTCTCCTGGTTGGACACGGTACGTATACCCCCGCTACCGCACAATATGCAATGACGGATTATATGTTGAAGGCTAAAGGATTCAACAATTTCATTGTGGGAACAATAGAAGGCTATCCATCATTCGATGATGCTGCCATCCAACTGAAAAAGAGCGGAGTAAAAAAAGTAATGTTAATGCCATTTATGTTTGTTGCCGGCGAACATGCCAAGAATGACATTGCCGATGACTGGAAAAGCCAACTGGAAGAACAAGGATACCAAGTAACAGTGCTTATGGAAGGGCTTGGAGAAAACCCTGACATACAAAGTATATTCATAGACCATGCCCGCTTTGCCGCAAACCATAAATATCTGGAAATTACAGCAAAGAAAAAGGAGTATGCCAAAGGAAAAGAGAAATACGAATAATCGGAGATATCAAATGTATATGAAAAAGAGTATTACCATTTTATTTTTAGCCGCGTTACAACTGACAAACGTATACGCACAACGTCATGATAAAAAAGAATATACGAACTTTGCCGATACGACATTCAATATTAACGAAGTCGTTATACAAAGTTCCGTAAACAAACGGACAGAAGTTTTAAAAATGCCCGTTCCCTTGAAAGAGATGCCAATCGCCGTATCGCAGGTATCTCCCCGATTAATCCAGGATTTGTCCCTGACCACCCTGCAAACGGCCACCCGTTATGCCACAGGTGTAAAACCGATCAACACATACGGTGGTTTCCAGACATTCAAACTGAGGGGATTCTATGACTTTGTACTTATGACCGACGGCGTACGCGACGAACGCCATAACCTGTCACAATCCGCAACCTCCACCTCTACCGCTGCGGTAGAAAAAATAGAAGTGCTGAAAGGACCGGCATCTGTTCTATATGGTCACTCCGCCTTAGGGGGTGTCATCAACGTCATGAGAAAGCAACCTTCTGCAGAAACACATATCAATGCCGAAGCCGGAGCAGCAAGCTGGGGACGCTACAACGTACAAGTCGGAGGAAGCGGAGCCATCAGCAAAAAACTAAACCTGCGTTTCGATGCATCCATCGCCGACGGGGAAGGATGGCGCAGTTCCTACGACCGTGCAGCAAATCTCTATGCAGCACTCGATTACAATATCGACCATCGTAACAAACTGGAATTCAAAGTAGGTGGAAACAACGACTGGTACGGTACGGAAACCGGTATACCTCATGTAAAGAACGACATCTATAACGCTTCCGGTACTAAAATTTATAATGCCGGCGACATGCCTCAGGGTATCGATCTGCGCCAACGTTACAACGACCCCGCCGACTTTCTTACCCACAAAGGTTATAATGCCACTGCCAAATGGAAACATATCATCAACAAAGACTGGAAACTGACCGAATACCTCTCCTACTTTGACGATGATAACGACTATTTCAATACTGAATCCCTGGCATTCTTGACTTCCGATACGCCTAAAAAAGGATATGAAAACTACTATATGAACGGCGACAAGAAAGTATATATCTGCCTCGACTCCATCCGTAGAAATTCGCCTTTACGTTTCGCCTACCATGCAAAAGTATTGCAGAACCAGTTCGACGTAACCGGTAAATTCAAAACCGGAGGAATCGAACACAACATCGTAACCGGATATACCTTCACTTTAATGAACCGGAACGGTTATTCCGCTTCTGTTGGAGCTACAGGAAAAGACGGTTGGGGACCCGGAAAACAGGCTGTCATCTCTACCATCAATCCACTGCTGAACCAAGGTGCTTTTGAAACGAAGTTCTCTTCAAAAACCTATCTGTATGAATATATCCATGGCGTATTCGTCCAGGATTATATCAAATTCATTCCCCAGTTACGTACTTTAATCGGTTTGAGATACGACCGGTACGACCGATATTATCAGAAAGCGACAACAGATAATAAAGAGGTACTGGAAAAAGGTGACAAATCACACCTGAAGAACAACTCTGTTACCTGGCGTGTCGGTCTGGTTTACGATATCAATGACCAGTTCAACATCTTTGCCTCCGGTACAAACTATTTCAAACCGAGCCGTACCATTGCCAACGATGCGACTATCTACATCAATAATAAAGGAGAACGCATCTATCCGAACGGAGACAATATCTTCGATCCGGAAACAGGTTACCAGTTTGAATTCGGTTCCCACCTCGACCTGGCAAACAGCCTGCAGGTAAACCTTGCAACCTACTATATCCGTAAGAACAATATGGTACAAAACCTGGGAACCTACGAAGACATGCGAATCTCCGGACAGGTAGGGTCTGCCGATTCCAAAGGTCTGGAACTGGATGTAAACTACAGCCCTGTCAAAGATTTGAGTATCACAGCCGGTTACACATTCAACGTAACAAAATACCGTGAATATGCAACCAACGACTATATGACAAACGACCTGAAAGGCAAATACCACACACAAGCTCCTAAACACATGGCTTACGGATGGGTCTTCTACGATTTCTCCAGCCGGACATTAAACGGACTTTCAGTGGCTGTCGGAGCTGAATACTCATCCAAGGCATTTGCTACGGCGGACAATACGATTGCATACGATCCTTATGCCATCGCCAACCTGATGGCTAAGTATAAATACCGTAAATATCAAATCAAGGTGAACGTGAACAACCTGTTCAATAAAACATACTTCAGAAATGCGGTAAACAGCACACAGTTCATCCCTGAAGAAAAGAGAAATGTATCAGTTACATTAGGATTTTATATCTAAGAAAATGATGAACAGATTCATTATAAAATTACATCGCATACTGGGGACACTCCTCAGTATGCTTTTCCTTATGTGGTTCCTGTCCGGCCTCGTTATGATTTACCACACCTTCCCCCGGTTGTCCGTTTCCCGGAAAATGGAAAAACAAGCCGCACTGGACAACAACCTGCCCTCCTTGCAACAGCTCCTGTCTACAATAGCTATTCCTTCCGACAGTATCCTGTCACTCAGTGTAGAAAAACAAGCAGGCAAAACAAGTTTTACATTGAAAACAGCAAGCGATGAAATCCGTTGTTATGCCGATAGCAACCGGATCATCCCCTATACAAAAGTCAACCCTGCACAACTTTCCCTTATTGCCGCTCCCTATAGCCAGGGAGAAATTGCATCCGTCGACAGCATAAACGCCATCGACGTATGGATACCTTACCCAAGAATGAAAAAAGACATGCCCGTCTACAAATTCCACTTTGCCAGTGACAAAAAAGAAACACTCTATCTATCTTCCCGGACTGGTGACGCCCTCCAGCTTACCGATAAGGACAGCCGTTTCTGGGCATGGCTGGGACCTATCCCCCATTGGGTCTATGTCGTGACATTACGCGATACGAACAATGGGAAAGCATGGGTGGATACCGTACTTTGGTTATCCGGCTTCTGTTGCTTTGCCTGCCTGCTCGGTATCATAGTCGGTATCCGGGTGTATTACAGAAACTGGAAAAGAAGTAAGACAATCGCTTCCCCTTATAAAAAACCTGTTTATAAATGGCATCATATCACCGGTTTCGTATTCGGGCTGTTCGTCCTCACCTGGATGTTCAGCGGATACATGTCCTTACAAAAAGTACCGGAATGGATGATTCCCGTACATCACCAGTCGAAAACAGACACAGACATTCAGGGAGGAATCCTCGACCCTGCCGGCTTTCATTCGGACTACAGGCAACTGGTCCGGTCGTGCGACAGCATCAAACGGATAGAATGGATCCGCATAGGCAACCGGCCCTTGTATAAAGTATATACAGACAACACTACCCGCCTGATGACAGTATCCGGTTCATATCCCCGGCTGTTCACACTCGACAAAGACTTCTGTAAGAAGCTGGTGCAAGCAATCCACCCGGAAAATAATTTATCCGCCGAAGAAATTACAGCATACGATAACCATTATATCTCCCGGAAGAAAGCACTTCCCCTACCGGTCTATCGTGTACAAGTGGACAACAAAGACCGGAGTGCCTATTACATCGAACCCCAAACCGGATACACCCGCTATTACAATAACAATACACGTATGCGTCATTTCCTCTATATGGGACTGCATACACTCTATTTCCCCTGGATGGCCAACCATACCCTTCTCTGGAGTATAATGGTCTGGATACTAATGACAGGCGGAACCATATGCTCGGCAACCGGCGTATGGCTTGGATTTAAATACATCAAAAGAAAATCAAGAAGAAAGAAGAGACAAGAATAAATTATATCTTTGACTTAAATATCAACAACAATGAGTAAAGGAAAAATAATAGTAGCCGGAATCGGTCCCGGCAGTGAGGCAGACATAACTCCGGCTGTTTTATCCGCTATCAAGCAATCGGATATTATCGTCGGCTATAAATACTATTTCCGTTTTATACAAGACATCCTTCGTCCCGGTACACAATGTATCGATACCGGTATGAAACGGGAAAAGGCCCGTGCAGAACAAGCATACGACCTGGCATCGAAAGGAAATACAGTAACCGTTATCAGTTCGGGAGACGCCGGTATCTACGGCATGGCTCCGCTGATTTATGAAATGAAACGGGAAAAAGGAACCAACATGGAAATCGAAGTGCTACCCGGTATCAGCGCCTTCCAGAAGGCAGCTTCCCTGCTGGGTGCTCCTATCGGCCACGACTTCTGCGTCATTTCCTTATCAGACCTGATGACTCCCTGGGAACGTATCGAACAACGTATCAGAGCGGCTGCTATGGCGGATTTCGTTACGGCTGTCTACAATCCCAAAAGTGAAGGACGTTACTGGCAGCTCTACCGCTTAAAAGAATTGTTCCTTGCCGAACGTTCCCCCGAAACCCCGGTCGGTTATGTACGGCAGGCCGGACGTGAAGAACAGGAAGTACATATCACTACCCTCGGAGAATTTGACCCGGAGCAAATAGATATGTTTACCGTCATCCTTATCGGTAACTCCCAGTCTTACCGTTTTGGAGAAACAATCATTACCCCGCGCGGCTACTATCGGGATACACAACCTTCGGATGCGGATGGTTCCCTGCGCAAGGGACAGAATATCATGATACAGAGTTTCCGTACCATCGAGAAAGAACTTAAAAACAAAGAAATCCCGCTCGATAAGAAATGGGCCTTACTGCATGCCATCCATACAACGGCCGATTTCGATATGGAAAATATTCTTTGCATAGATGACAATGCGGTCAGTTCCCTTTACGACAAATTTGTCTCCGGGACCTGCCGGACGATCATTACAGACGTTACGATGGCAGCCTCCGGTATCCGTAAAGGTGCTTTGCAGCGAATGGGTATCTCCGTTAAATGTTACCTGGGAGACGAACGTACCGAAGTACTTGCCGCCTCCAAAGGCATCACCCGTACTCAGGCAGGCATACGTCTGGCAGTAGAAGAGCATCCCGATGCCTTGTATGTATTCGGTAATGCCCCTACCGCATTGATGGAACTCTGTGATTTGGTCCGCAAAGGGAAAGCCCGGCCAAGCGGTATCATTGCCGCCCCCGTCGGTTTTGTACATGTACAGGAATCAAAACATATGGTGAAGCCCTTTACCTCCATCCCCAAACTGATAGTGGAAGGACGGAAAGGCGGAAGTAACCTGGCGGCAACCCTGGTAAACTCCATCCTTTGTTATAACGATGCCGAACAACTAAAACCGGGACGGGACGTATGATACATTTCCATATAATAGGACTGGACGACAACCAGACACCCCGGTTTCCGGAAGAGATACAGGACCTTATCAAACAACATACGGTCTTTTCCGGAGGCTTGCGGCAGCATGAAATCGTTATGCCGCTCTTGCCCGCCAACGCCGTATGGATTGACATCAAAGCCCCGTTAGATAACGTGTTCGAACAATACGCTTCCTTCGAAGGAAAAGACATCGTAGTGTTTGCCTCCGGCGACCCGTTGTTCTTCGGCTTTGCCTCCACCATCCGGAAAAGGATGCCGGATGCATCCTTGCAGATATTCCCGGCATTCAGTTCCCTGCAGTTGCTTGCCCATAGGCTCCAACTGCCTTATCAGGAGATGCGTGCCGTTTCGGTGACAGGACGTTCCTGGCATGAAATGGACCGGGCTTTTATCGAAAACGCTCCACTGGTCGGTCTGCTGACCGACCACGTCCATACCCCCGCTGCCATTGCATCCAGAATGCTGGAATATAATTTCAACCGGTATCGGATGTATATCGGCACTCATTTAGGCAACCGGGAAAAAGAACAGATATTCCGTATCTCCTCCCTTTCCGAAATTGCAGAAACGACATTCGATACCCCGAACTGCATACTGCTCCAACATACATCCGGACACGAACAATACAGGCCGGCAGCCGGCATACCGGACAGTTCTTTTATCCATCTGGACGGACGGGAGAAAATGATTACCAAATCACCGGTACGCCTGCTCGACCTGAGTGTACTGCAACTACACCGGAGCAGTTGTTTCTGGGATATCGGTTGCTGTACCGGCTCCGTTTCCATCGAAGCCAAAAGACAATATCCCCATTTGCATATCCATGCCTTTGAAATACGGGAAGCCTGCAAAGAAATTGTAGAAAAGAATTGCAGGCGGTTCTCCGCTCCGGGTATCGACCTGCACATAGGGGATTTCCTGAAAGAAGATATCAGCAAGCTGCCGCCTCCCGATGCCGTCTTTATCGGCGGACATGGCGGAAAACTGAAAGAGATAGTCAAAAAGGTAGCCGGCAAAATGAAAGCAGGCGGTACCCTCGTCTTCAATTCTGTTTCAGCCGAAAGCTATGCTTTGTTTACAGAAGCTATCAGGGAAAACGGTTTCCCGCATCCTGTGGAAACGCATATCACGGTAGACTCCTATAATCCGATTTGTATCATCCGTACAATAAAAGAAGAAAAATGAATCCTATACAATCCCTGGCCGTCATCATCGTATCGGCAGACAGTATGCCATTGGCATACAAAATAAAAGAACAGTATCCGGCAGCAGAACTCTATAGCAAGAACGGAGAAGACGGAACCCTGCCCGTTATTTCATTTGAAGAAACAACCAAAGAACTGTTTCCCCGGACAAACGCCATCCTGTTCATCGGAGCAATGGGTATCTGTGTACGCAGCATCGCCCCTTATATAGACAGTAAATATACCCCCCTGCCGTTATTTGTATCGACAGTACCGGCAAATTCGTCATCCCGGTTCTATCCGGTCATATCGGCGGAGCCAACGAGTTCAGCCTCGAACTTGCCCGGTTACTCAAAGCCGAAGCCATCGTCACCACCCGGAGCGACAATACAGGTCTTTGGGCGCTCGACACTTTGGGAGGAACCTACAACTGGAAAAGTTTCATTTATGAACAACCTGTCACAAAAGAAACAGACCCGCTTGCTTTTTATACGGAACTCATCTCCGGCAGTACGGACAATAAACCCAAAGTGATGAATGCCTGTATCACGGACTTCGTCAACCGCAAACCTTTTGCCCTACTGATAGAAACGGAAGACGAAGGGACAGCCCACCTTCAGGATACCTGCCCGGAACATGTCGAAATCTTCCATACGGCAGATGCTATCGACGATAAAAAATACGCATGGATTATCACCATAAGCCCGTTCATTCATACATTCGAGACTCCGGTACTGGCATTCGTACCCCGGATACTTACCCTCGGAGCCGGATGTAAAAAAGGGCTGGATGGTTCATTCGATGTCTTCTTCCGCCAGATAATGGATACCTGTATGCAACAAGCCATCCATCCGGCAGCAATAGCCTCCGTTGCTTCCATCGACCTGAAAAAAGAAGAGAACATCTTATTACAACTGGCAGAGAAATTGCAAGTGCCTTTCCAAACTTATCCGGCGGAAGAACTTGCCCGCATGGATATTCCTAATCCGTCCGCTAAGGTGGCGGAAGTAACAGGCTCTTCCAGCGTTTCCGAAGCTGCGGCATGTTATGCAGCCGCCAACGGCAGGCTACTGGTTGGCAAACAAAAAGGGAAGTTAGGCGACTGCAACGACTTCACCTATGCCATCGCTATCCCTGAAAAGAGAGGCCATATTGAAATCGTAGGAGCCGGACCGGGCGACCCCGAACTTATTTCCATCCGTGGACGCCGTATGTTGGAAAAGGCAGACCTTATCCTGTATGCAGGCAGTCTTGTCCCGAAAGAACTGACATTCTGTGCCAAGAAAAGTGCGACAGTCCGCAGCTCTGCCGATATGAACCTGGAAGAACAATTCCTCCTGATGAAAACGTTCTACGACAAAGGCAAATTCGTTGTCCGCCTACATACCGGCGACCCATGTATCTACGGAGCTATCCAGGAGCAAATGGCTTTCTTCGACGCATACGGAATGGACTACCATATCACCCCGGGAATCTCTTCGTTCCAGGCTGCCGCTGCCGCCCTGCGTTCCCAGTTCACCATCCCGGAAAAGGTACAAACCATCATCCTTACCCGTGGAGAAGGGCGTACCCCTATGCCGGAAAAAGAACAACTGCATAAGCTGGCTCAAAGCCAAAGCACCATGTGTATCTTCCTGAGTGCCGGTATCGCAGAGCAGGTCCAGAAAGAACTGCTGGAACATTATCCGCCTACAACCCCGGTTGCCGCCTGCTACAAACTCACCTGGAAAGACGAACGCATCTACCGGGGCGAACTGAAAGACCTGGCTCGTATCGTAAAAGACAACCACCTGACCCTCACCACCCTGTTGGTTGTAGGTGATGCCATCGACAACCGGGAAGGCCTTTCCCGCTTATATGCAGACGAATTCAAACATCTTTTCCGTAAATAAAATGATACTGATACTGGGAGGAACAACCGAAGGGCGAAAAGCCATACAGGTGGCGGACGAGGCAAACAAACCTTACTTCTACTCCACCGTAAGCAAGATGCAGGCAATCGGTTCCACCTATGCCATACGCCTTGCCGGAGCGATGCAGGAAGAAGAAATGGAACGGTTCTGCCGGGAGAATCAAATCTCCCTGCTGATAGATGCCGCCCACCCTTTTGCCATCCAATTGCATGCAACCGTAGCAACAGTGGCTACTCGTCTTTCCCTTCCCGTTATCCGTTTCGAACGGCAATACCCGGTACGGGATACCGCATTTATCTGGTGTTCCGGCTACGATGAAGCCATCCAACACCTGCAAGCCGACGGTATCAAAAACCTGCTGGCACTTACCGGGGTGAAGACTATCTCCAAACTGCGTGATTACTGGCAACAAACCCCTTGTTGGTTCCGTATCCTTGACCGGGAAGAATCGATAGACTTAGCCGGGAAAAGCGGTTTTCCTCCCGAACGTCTTGTCTTTTTCCATGAAGGAGAAGAGGAGAAAAAGCTGCTCGACCAACTTCATCCCGATGCCATCTTAACCAAAGAAAGCGGGGAAAGCGGCCTGTTCAATGAAAAAACGAAAGCAGCGCGACAAGCGGGTATCCCTGTCTATGTAATCTGCCGTCCGGCTCTTCCCGATACCTTTATCACAGTAAACGATACGGAAAACCTCCGGAAAGAGATATACCGCCTGCTCCCCGGTTTCCTTCCGCTACGCAGCGGATATACCACAGGCGCTTGTGCCACGGCTGCCTCCAAAGCCGCCCTGTACGCCCTGCTAAGCAAGCAGGAACAAACGGAAAGTGCCATCACCCTGCCTTCCGGGCAAACCATCACCCTGCCTGTTGCCCATACGGAATGGACAACAAGCAGTGCCAGATGTACGGTTATAAAAAATGCGGGAGACGACCCGGACGTCACCAACGGATGTCAAATCATTGCAGAAGTAGAACTATCCCCTTCAAAGGAAAGTACAGAAACGGTTGATACGCCCTCCATCCTTTTCAAAGCCGGCGAAGGCGTAGGGACCGTTACCCTTCTCGGTCTCGGACTGGAAATCGGCGGTCCGGCAATCAACACGACACCACGCCGTTTGATAACCGACGAACTGACAACCGTTCTCAGGCAAAACCGTCCGCACTTCAACGGGCAAATCACCGTGACAATCTCCGTACCCGGAGGACGTGAACTGGCCAAACGGACTTTCAATCCCAAACTGGGTATCGAAGGCGGCATTTCCATCATCGGTACCTCAGGTATTGTGCGGCCTTTCTCCAACGAAGCATTTATCGCCTCTATCCGTAAAGAAGCGGAAGTAGCCAAAGCCATCGGATGCGAAACCCTGGTCATCAACTCAGGGGCAAAGAGCGAACGTTTCCTGAAAAGTTATATTGCACAGCACGAAGCTGCCAACCTTCCGCCACAGGCATTTGTCCACTATGGCAACTTCATCGGAGAAACCATCCGGATAGCGGCAAGCCTGAATTTCCCGAAACTTATCCTGGGTATCATGTTAGGCAAAGCCGTAAAACTTGCAGAAGGCGCACTCGACACCCACAGCAAAAAAGTCGTAATGAATAAAGAGTTCCTGAAAGAGCTGGCCACAGAAGCCGAATGCTCTCCCGCCTCTCTTAAAGAAATAGAACGTCTCACGCTGGCACGCGAACTCTGGCAATCGCTTTCCGCCTCAGACCAGTCCCGTTTCTTCCCGCTCCTTTTGCAAAAATGTTATGCTCATGGCTCTCCGCTCTTCCCGGAAGGCAAACTTTCCATACTGCTCCTTACGGAAGAAGGAGAAATTCCTTACCGGATATAAATAAAATAAGGGCACGAATTACCATATAATCCATGCCCCAATATACGTTTATCGGATAGTAACCTGCTTACTTACCGTATACATCACATTAATCCTGCCACCTGCATTATTATCATTTTGTTGCAAAGGATTAGAAGATACACGGCCCAGATACAACTTAGCATCCTTTGCAGTCACATCCTCGTCGATATCTATCGCAATAGACTTTTCGCCTACACTCCGGTTATAAAATTTATAAGTTTCACCGTTACATTCAAGGCGGACTATCACATATTCATTCTTGGCAATCGGAGCACCCTCCCAAGCCAATACTGTCGTTTCATGTTTGTCTATCGAAGTAAACGTTTCCGGAATACCGATAAAGGTCGCATCAATCAGAGATGTCT
Source organism: uncultured Parabacteroides sp. (assembly GCA_900541965.1). GTDB lineage: Bacteria > Bacteroidota > Bacteroidia > Bacteroidales > Tannerellaceae > Parabacteroides. Next base: position 72,002 of record UQLN01000018.1, read on the forward strand.
TATTTACAAAAACACGGTCTTGCGAACGGGACAAAATAAAAGTTACATCCTGTAAGCCTTTAAAAGATTCTTTATAATAATAAACCCCTGAAGTTTCAAATAACGGTTCTATTCCGTTTATCAATACAGCACCGGACGACAATTTCAGGTTAGTTCCTTCAATATCATTTCTTTTGAAGTTTGCCCCGGCATGGGTTTCATTATGAGTGGCATCATATTCTACACCCAGGATCTGATAGAAAGGTACAATCTGACCTATCTCATTGGAATTATTGCTACAAGAAGCTAAAGCTCCTACCAACAATACGGCTAAATAGATAAGGTTCTTTTTCATCTTACATTGGTATTAGTTAGTACATGGTTTCATATAGAAAACAGTTGTAAATGAAAAAGGTCTACTATTTAATGTTTATAATAGTTAGCATATAACAATTTTTCAACTGTTAAAATTCCACACCCGTTGTATTTCAAGGTATAAAAAAAGTTTAGTTATTACACTTAATTTTTGATGCGATACAGGTCTATAATTTCTGTTTTCAAATAGGGATATTCAGTAAATCATCCATTTATTACCGATAAATAATCTTTAGACAATATATCCTTGCATAATGTTGCCATATGATGTATTATATCCAATCCTTTCGTCCGGGGAATACATCTTATCCACTTACTGGATAGCCACCTTCTTGCTTATCGTATACGACACGTCAATCTTCCCTCCTGCACTGCCATTGCTCTGCTGCAAAGGATGGGTAGTAACCCGGCTTAGATACAGCGTCGCATCCGTTGCCCCTGTCTGGTTATTGAAAGGGATGGAAATAGACTGCCCGCCTTCATCCCGGTTATACAATTGAAGATTGCCTCCTTTATATTCAAGACGCAATGCCACATATTCGCCTTTGGCAACCGGATCGCCATCCCAGGTCAGCACCGTTGTACCATTCCCGTCGATAGCAGTAAACGTCATCGGAATATCGATAGGTATTGCATCACTCGTCGATACTTTGTTTACAAAAACCTGCTCTTTGGAACGATTAAAAGTAAAGGTCACATTTTGCAACCCGTCAAAAGACGCCTTATAAAAATAAACTCCAATATTCTCAAACAACGGTTCTTCCCCGTTAATCAATACCGCACCGGCAGGAAGTTTCAGGTTGGCCCCTGCACTGTCTTTCTTATTGAAATTCGCCCCGGCATAGGTTTTATTAGCAGTCATATCATACTCTACACCCAGATTCTGATAGAAAGGAACGATTAAATCTATCTCATTGGAATGATCTTTACCACAGGAAGTCAAAACTCCCATCAACAACAGGGTCACATAAACAAAGCTCTTTTTCATAATTTATTGTTATTAGTACGTCATACTACAAATAACAAATGAAAAGGGAAAAGTTTCTCCGTTTAACGTTTACTAATAAGTAGTAATAGTTTTCATCTACTCTGACATCAACCATGATACCCCGAAAAAGAAGAAACATTCCATTCAACCTATCATAAAATAAATAAAAACCATTATATTTGTATATTATATGATAGGTTGAACTATGGCAAAGAGTACAATGGGGACCAAACTTCCCCGCAAATTAGAGCAAAAAATGCAGATTGTAGGCGAACAAATCAAACTGGCACGCCTCAGAAGAAATTTAAGTGTAGCCCAAGTAGCTGAACGCGCAACCTGTTCTTCGTTGACAGTATCACGCATAGAGAAGGGTATCCCGACAGTTGCCATCGGTATTTATTTACGTGTGCTCTATGCTTTGCAACTCGACGACGATATTCTTTGGCTCGCTAAAAAGGACACACTAGGAAAGACCCTGCAAGACCTGAATATGACCAAACGAGAAAGAGCCTCTAAAAAAGAATAAGCATGAAGAAACTTTTTGTATATGCCGATTTTGATTGGCTCAAAGATATAGAGCTAATTGGAGAATTAAGTCATGAATCTCTTCGAGGCTCGGAAACTTATGGTTTTAAGTTTGCTGATACATGGTTAAAAAAACACGGAAACTTATTCTTGAGTAATGACTTGAACAACTATCCGGGACAGCAATACACAGGAATGGATAAAGACATATTCGGATGTTTCTCAGATGCCCTGCCTGACCGTTGGGGACGCACCTTATTAAACAGACGTGAACAGATACAAGCCACGGAAGAAAAACGTCCTATACGACGCTTATCGTCATTCGACTATCTGATAGGTATTGACGACTTTTCACGAATGGGTGGCTTTCGATTTAAAGAAACATCTGAAGGTAATTTCATCAATGCCGATAAAGACTTACGCATTCCTCCTTTGACAAATATTCGTGACTTACTTTTTGCCAGTCAAGAAATTGAAAAAAGCGAAGAACAAAATCTTTTACCTGATAAAAAATGGTTAGCACAACTAATGCAACCCGGAACCTCTTTAGGGGGTGCACGTCCTAAAGCAAGTGTAATTGACGAAAATAAAAATTTGTACATTGCAAAATTTCCCTCTCGTAAAGATGATCACGATGTTGGCTTATGGGAACATTTCTGTCACCTTCTTGCCAATCAGGCAGGTATAAATGCAGCTATAACCCGAACGATAAACACGGACAAACACCACACGCTCTTATCCCACCGTTTTGATCGAAAAGAAGAAGGAAAACGTATTCACTTTGCTTCTGCCATGACATTGTTAGGATTGAATGACGGTGATAATGCCAGTACAGGACACGGATATTTGGATATCGTAGATTTCATTATCCAAAACGGCACAGATGTAGAAACTAACATCCAAGAATTATATCGTAGAGTAGCATTCAATATTTGTATCGGTAATACCGATGATCACTTCCGTAACCACGGATTCCTTCTGACTCCTAAAGGTTGGAGACTTTCTCCCGCTTATGATATGAATCCTACATTGAATGAGCAACAAAGTTTGCTTATTTCCGTATCTTCATGTGAATCTGATTTGAATATTTTACTTGATGCTTGCGAAAATTATATGATAAACAAAGAAACGGCAACAAAAATCATTAATGAAGTTCGTAATGCCGTTAAAAGCTGGAGAACGTTGGCTACCAGACTTGGTATCGCCAAACGAGAAATGGAATCATTTGCACAAAAGTTTGATAACTCTGTTAATTCCCAATAATCAGATATACCAATAAAAGGAACGTTCGGGATATCACATCCCAAACGTTCCAGACCAATTTTATGTATTATGTAATACTAAAGGGTAAGGTTTCGGTTATATTTTTACTACCACAAGATTTCATTGTTTTCCAACAGCCCCCTCACCAGCTTCTGTTCCGAGGATGTAAGCAGCAAATGTTCCATACCACGCATGTGCTTCTTCAGGTTATGGAAATCCGTCCCTGCATAATCATACATACCCCTTTTCAGGAGCT
>UQLN01000019.1 GCA_900541965.1 uncultured Parabacteroides sp.
GAGAACAACAATTTATCTACTAAAGCTTCAAACATGAATAATGAAAAGAAAATCATGCCCCTTTCCCTTGAAGAAAAATATAATTTCACATCATATGTTGATGCTGTAAAATTTGCTGGGGTTGATACGAGTGTTGTATCTACATCGGAAGATAAGATTCGCTATAATATTGAAGTTTATTTTGAGACATCTATTCCTAATACATTAGTACATGAAAATATCCTTAAAGCATTAGATATATTTAAAGCGGGTATAGGTTTTGATTCAATGATATACAAACAGCGCTTTATTGATGCTGTGATGGATGCACAAGGGGTTATTACCTGTAACCTCATATCGTTAGAACGTAAAGGGGCCACAGATGAAGGCTTTGTCACGATTGGCATTTATTCTGAATTAGAATCCGGATATTTTGAATACGACACAGATAGTATTGTTACCCTGAAAACTATTAAAGAGCTTGAGCCATGAATTTAAAAATGAATTGTTTGATTTTGCTTAGGCAATTATTGCCACCACACAAACGTCAGCCTGTAAGAATGAAGCTGCTTACAGGGTTCCTTTCACCATTGCAAAGTTTGTTTGACGGTTTTGATATTTGGCGTGATAATTCACGGATGATGATAAATGTCAACTCACAGGTGAAGGTTTTTGAAGGGTATTTGCGTAAAAAATATAACGAACCTATCAGCATCAAAATTGTGACATTTAACAATGGGTTGTTGCTGGTCGGCTTAATTAGTGAAGGAAATACGATGTGGCCGGATGTAGGACTCGAAGAAGAGAACCGATTAAAAGCAATCCCTCTTGAAAACGAAATACGTGACAAGTTCGATGATGCGGACTTTATTGTCTATATCCCTAAATCGGTTGATAAAATACAGATTGAAGCAGAAATTGAGAAATATAAACAAGTACTAACTACATACAAAATTATACAACAATGAAAAGACATATACAGCAGCCGGGAGTTCGCCAATGGGCGGCAGAGGACTTTCTTGAGCTGCAATCAGAGCCATTAAAGGCGTTAGACACCTTCTTTAAAGAGTACGGCCCATGTGTTATAGAAGGATGTAATATAACAGACAATAAGAATAACACTTATAATGTGTCGGCAGGCCTTGTTGCCCTATCGGGTAGTGATGCAGACGGAAATCCAACATTTAAAGTTGTTCCCATTGAAGAAATATCAGAAACGGTATTACCTCTTTATATTACATTGTCTCATACGACTATAGAACGTCCCTATGTTGATGGGAAAGTAAAGCCTATTGCATATAATTATATTGCAGCAACATCAACAATAAAACCAGAAGGTTCTTGTTTGGTGCTAACAGTTGACAATACCAACCGCTTTGTTGATGTAATTCAAAATAGCGAACATCGTTTTATGACAGATGCAGAACGTAATAAGTTGAAAGGTATTGAAACAGGTGCCAATAAATATGTCCATCCGGACAACCATCCCGCATCAATGATTACGGAAGATATCGACAAACGCTTTATGAAAGATGATGAACGGGAAAAGTTGAAAGGTATTGAAACAGGTGCAAATAAATATATCCACCCGGACAACCACCCTGCGGAAATGATAATGGAAGATGAAACACACCGTTTTATAACGGATACAGAACGTAATAAGTTGAAAGGTATTGAAGTAGGTGCGAATAAATATATCCACCCAACAACGCCGGGGAACAAACATATACCTTTGGGCGGACAAGCTGGACAATTCTTAAAATGGGATTCAGAAGGTACTGCGGTTTGGGCTTATAATGACTCTCTTTGTCCTTATGGCGTCGGTGATATATTTATTACTAAAAGTTCTGCAAATCCTGCCACAACTTGGCCTGGAACAACATGGAAAAAATTAGAAGGTAGATTTTTATATGGGACATCTGGAAGCGAGGCTTCTGGTGGTACTGGAGGAGCAACGGAAGTGGCTTTGTCTACTGCAAATTTGCCAGCTCATAATCATTCTGTTAGTATTGGTCTATCTCCTGCAGGAAGTCATAATCATTTGGTGGATTCTCATAGACATCAAGTGGAGTCGCATTCTCATACTCAACCTAATCATAAACATATAGGAGGGCATGCTAGAGCTATAGGATGGACATACTCATCAGGAAGATTTGGAACTTATAATATATATGAAAATATAAGTACATCGCCTGAAGATGGAAATCACTATCCTGTAGCGTATCCCTATACTTCTGACGCAGGAGGGGATTCTACAGGTATATCTGCTCCTTATACAAATTATTCAAATCCTTCTACTTCAATGAGTGGAGATCATTCTCATAGTGTTAATGGTTCAATAAGTAATACTGGCTCTGGAAATGCATTTAGCATATTACCTTCTTATATTAAGGTTCATATGTGGGAAAGACAATCATAATTAATTAAAATGGATATGGAAAAGTACATTTATTTAGACAGAGAACATGCAAAAAAAGGAATTTCCCTTGTTTTTGCAGTTTGTGAACAACGAATTGAAGATTATCAAAAGATGTTTGATAATAAAGCTATCGAGTTTATTGGGGAAGACTTACCTCATTATATTACTTATGTAAAAACGGATGATGTAGAATATGTCCGTGAGGCTACACGTGAGGAACAATATCAAAACGGGTTGATAGAACTCGCACCGGGAGAAGCTTTCATTGATGGCAAAATAGTTCTTTTTAACCCGTTAATCCAAGTAATAAAGGAAAACAAGGTTGTAGAAAAAACAAGGGAACAATTGATTCGTGAAAATATTATTTCTTACGAATCCGAAAAGACGAAGGCAAGAAATATTCGTAATAGATATTTAAAGGCGCTGGACTTATATGATAAAGCTGTATTGCGGGGGGACATAAATGAATCTGTTGAACAAAAAGAACAGAGAGACACATTCCGTCAAAGCTGGTTGGATTTACCATCTCAGTATACAGATATTACAGTACCGATAGAAGACATGTTTCCTGCTGTTCCTGATTTCATTGATTATTTCTTATGATTTTTGTTGCCGGGGGAATATAAAACCCCCGGCCGGTATATAGATAGACGCCAATCATATTTATACACAAAACGACAGTGCCGCGCGGCCGAGGGCTAATAACCTTCTTCCGCGACACTGTCGTTTTTTTATAATATGATTGGCAATACAAATATACACTAAAATTCTGTTATGACTGTTTTTGATATACTAAATTTCAACCGGGAACTATTACTCCGCTTGTCGAAAATCGGAATAAAAGCTACTGATTACATCTATGTAGACCTTTATAAGGATTATCTACAAATGTATAAGGAGGGCAATAAAAAGACTTATATTGTTGCTGTACTTTCTGAGAAGTACAAAGTAAGCGAAAGGCACGTTTACTCAATTATAGACCGTTTCTCCAAAGACTGTAAATGTAGTACAGTTGAATAAAACGTATAAATTACAAATACAATGAATTTCTTCCGATGTTTGCAAAAAACAAAAAGACAATGAAAAGATGAAGACACCAATTAGTTATTACGGAGGAAAACAGGGTATGATAAAAGATATTTTACCACTTATACCCGAACATAACACTTACACAGAACCTTTCGCAGGCGGTGCGGCCGTTTTATTTGCAAAAGCACCTGCAAAAATTAATGTCATTAATGATTTAAACGGAGAATTGATTAATTTCTACCGTACTGTTGTTAGTGATTATGACAAACTTAAAAGAGAAATTATGCAAACTCTACATAGTAGAGAACAAATACAGGTCGCTAAGTTTATCTATGAACATCCTGATTACTTCTCTAACGTGAAGAGGGCGTGGGCGGTTTGGGTTTTGTGCAAACTGGGATTTTCTGGTAATTTAAATGGTTCTTTTGCATTTTGTAAAAGTGGAAGGAATCAAAGAGTTACTAATATATCCAATTCCAAGAATAGATTTGATGATGAGCTTAAAGAGCTATTAGAACAGTGTACCATTGAACAAGATGATGCTTTCAAGGTCATAGCAAGGTATGATACAGTAGATACATTTCATTTCATAGACCCGCCTTATGTTGGTTACAATCAAGGTCACTATTCAAATATGTTTTCTGTTGAAGATATGAAGCGTCTTTTAGACCTGTTAGTTCAAATCAAAGGTAAGTTTATGTTGACAATGTATCCTGATGACATGATAGCACAGTACGTCCAAAAGAACGGGTGGTACATTCATAAAGTTGAAAGAGTTGTTTCGGCTTCAAATTCTGCTGTGACCCAAAGACGACATCAAGAAGAATGGATGGTTTGTAATTATACATTACAAGATGAATGTATAAATCAGCAAAGAGCATAATATCCCTAATTTAGGATAAAAGTAATTTTTATATGGAAATCGTGCAAATGGATAAAATATCAAATTTGCACGATTTGATTATATAAAATACACGATTTGAAAAATCGAATCCAATAAAGCAGACTATTTTCCCTATGGAACATTAACAGCTTTCTCTTTAAGTCCCAATTTACGTACGCGTGATATCAAGCCCGAATTCACCACTGAATATGAGGTTGGTGCCGAATTCGGATTCTTTAACAACCGCATTACACTGGAAGCTGCGGCTTACACACAAACAACTACCGATCAGACAACAAATGTCAGTATTCCCTACTCTACCGGTTTTAGTTCACGTTACATCAACGCCGGTACAATGCGTGGCAAAGGTTTGGAATTTGATTTACACCTGACCCCTCTTTTAAAATTTGGAGACTTTTACTGGAATATAAGCGGTAATCTTACTCTTATCGATACACGAGTTGTCGCACTGGCAGGTGATGAAAAAGAACTTTCCCTGGGTGATGGAGGCTACGCCATTGTAGGTGAAAAATATCCTATGATTAAAGGCTCTGACTGGAAACGCAGCCCGGACGGAAGAGTTATTGTCGATGCAGAAACCGGCTTGCCGACAACCGGAGAACAGATAGGCCTAGGTACTTCTGACGCTACAATACGTATTGGTTTGAACACGACAATGAAATGGAAAGGATTTTCATTGGGAGCTACCTTCGACTACCGCGGCGGTCATTCTACCTATTTTGGAATAGAAGACGATATGCTGTTTACCGGAACCTCGTATGCTTCTGGCTTAATGGGACGCCAACGTTTTGTATTCCCGAACTCTGTTATTGAAGTAACAGATGAAGCAGGCAATGTCAGTTATCAGGAAAATACAAACATCACGGTCAATACCGGCGGTAAAAATTTCTGGGCTACCACTTATAGGGCAATAAGCAGTCCGATAACCGTTAGTGGGGCATCATGGAGATTGCGTGAGTTATCTTTAGGCTATGAATTCCCTGATGTACTACTTAGAAAACTAAAATTCATCCGAAGAGCATCATTGAGCGTAGTAGGACGCAATTTGTTCATGTGGACTCCAAGTACCAATGTTTGGGGAGACCCGGACTATACAACAGCGAGCAGCAGTAATGTTAGTGGTATATCAGGAACCAGAGCCGCAGGTTCAAGAAGCTACGGATTCAATTTATTAATTTCATTCTAAAACAATAGATTTATGAAAAAAATATCATTATATACATTAGTATTAAGTGGGTTGCTCTGTAGTGCCTGCACAGATTGGTTGGATATCAACTATACTCCTAACAATGTTTCGCAGGAAGCAGTCTCCATGGACCAACTATTAACCTATGTGGAGAATGACATCAACAATGACAGAGTAAGATATCTGGGACTCAATCAGGTGTGTGGACAGATTACCAAATCGGGGTCATTTTCAGGGAACTACATATTCCTGCTTGGAACATTAAATCCAAAAGATGTGAATAACTATTGGATTTACCGTTATGCCCGATCAGAAAATTTGTTAGTAATCAAAAACAAAGCAATAGAAGAAGAAAATCCTGCCTATGTTGGCATTGCAGAAACTTTGACTGTCATTGAATTCCGTGAGTTAGTGGATTTATTTGGAAATGTTCCTTATACAGAGGCTTTGCTAGGAGCAGAAAATACAACTCCTAAATATGATAAAGCTGAAGATATATACGCCGATCTTCTCAAAAGAATTGATTATGCAATTCTACAATTTGACGAAGCAATAAATAATCCTTTATTAGATCTCAGTAGCCTAAAGAAGTCAGATATCAACTGTAAAGGTGACTTACAGCAATGGAGACGTTATGCTTACACAATCAAGTTAAGTTTGCTCATGCGTATATCGAATGTACAAGATGTCGCCGAGCAGGTTAACGCCATTAAAGATAAATGCTTGGCTGCGTCTGAAGTGATAACGGCCAATCCGGGTTTTTATAAAGCAAGCGGTAAAATGAACCTTCTTTATGAATATTGGGCAAGAAATTATCTGGATAATGAATTATCCCGTCACCGGGAATATATGCCTTCTTCTCAACTTGTTGATTTTTTACGTGATAATGAAGATCCTCGTTTGCGTGTATATGCTGAACCACGTAAATATCTGGGTGATGATAATGTCAATAACGTAATGTATTCTAAATTTGGTTTGGAAAACGAATACTATATAGGTACACCTTTCGGACAAGCACAACCAGCCAAAGCTGAATATGCCAGTAAAATTGGTTATGGTGTATTAGGACACACCTCATCATTGATAGATGCTCCCAGTTCCGATCTTTATATCATATCAGGGTCATTACCGGAATTCCTTCTTGCGGAAGCGGCCTTACGTGGTATGATTCCCGGTGGAGATGCCCAAGCCAAAAAACATTATGAATCGGGAGTGACCGGAGCCATGCTAATGTATGAAAAAGCCATGCAAGACGAAGGATTCAAAGAGCCGGGAACTAAGCCAGCTATCACAATCAGCGCTGCTGAAGCCGCTTCTATCTATCTGTCGCAAAATAAAAAAACGGTCAACTGGGACATGATGACTACTGCTGAAGAAAAAATGTGTGCCATTCAAACACAAAAATGGTTGAGTCTGTATATGATTGATCCACAAGAAGCATGGTCGGAACAGAGAAGAACCGATTATCCGGTATTGTATGCATCACATAGCTTAGTAAAAGGAAGCAAACTTATCGCTCGATTTCCTTACCCCAGCAATGAACAGAATATCAACCCCAATAATTTTGATGCGCAAGGGGAGATTGACATTTTCAACTCCTTGATTTTCTGGGACAAGAAGAATGACGATGTAGAGAAAGCACCTATTTATATGTAAAATTCTAAAGACACAAGAGTATGAAAACAAAAATATATTTCTTGCTGATGATGGCATGTATAACACTATTATTACCTTCATGCCTGAAAGATGATCCACTGGATGACTTTAGTGGAGTAAAACCGGTCATCGAATTGCCCTATGCTTCAAGTCACAGCAGTACAACCACCAGCTCAAACGGAAAAGATGTGACATTTAAATTAATGGTAAACTACACTATTGCCGATTGGAGAGAACAAAATGATGAAATTGTTGTAGGTTTAGGAGTTGATAAAAGCCTGGTTGGAAATAATACGTTATTACCGGCATCGGCTTACACACTACCAGCAAATATGACAATCGCCAAACAAACACAGTTCACTTCCATTGACTTGAATGTCAGCGTTGCCGGATTAGCAGCCGGTAAATATACTTTGCCTGTAGTAATAACAAGTGTACCAACAGGCTATACAATAAGCGGTAATTTTAATTATGTACTTTTCATATTGACAGTCCGATAAAATTTACTTTTTCATAAAACATACTTCTACAAAAAAACCGGTTCGGATTTTATTTCCCGACCGGTTTTATATTTACCTGACCGAATAAGAGCTTTTAAGACAATTTAGTTGTATATGAGCAACTAATAGACACGAACTTGTTTCTTATAAGAAATAAATTCCCTATTTTTGTAAAAGGTTTTACTTATAGGTAATAAAACATGAAGATTCCGGAATATTATCAAAGAGAATTATATATTGGGCGTATTAAACCTTTTATCAATACACAAATGATTAAGGTACTAACAGGGCAACGCCGTGTTGGAAAGAGCTTTTTGCTTTTCCAGTTAATGGATCATATACGTTTATTACACCCGTCTTCCGACCTCATCTATATAAACATGGAATTATTCGAGTTTGATGCATTAAAGGATTACACAGACTTGATAAGTTATGTAACGCAACAACGTAAACATCTTAATGATAAATGCTTCTTGTTTATTGATGAAGTACAGGAGATTGCGAGTTTTGAAAAGGCATTAAGGCATTTTTTTGCAGAAGGTACTTACGATATATATTGCACCGGAAGTAATGCCAATATGCTATCCGGTGAATTAGCAACTTACCTAAGCGGCCGTTATATCGAATTTAAAGTGTACAGCCTGACTTACAATGAGTTTTTGCAATTCCACAAACTGGAAGATAGCCCTGATTCGTTTACCAAATTCTACAAATTCGGGGGATTACCTTATCTGGTCAATCTGCCTTTTGATGAATTACTGGTTTCCAATTACCTTAGAAGCATCTATGATACGATCATATTAAAAGATGTTGTAAACAGGTACAATATAAGGAATGTCAGACAACTACAAGATTTAACAGTATATCTTGCAGATACAATTGGTAATTTATTTTCCGCAAATAAAATAAGCGAATATCTCAAATCCCAGCGGGTGGACCTTCCTCCTAAAACAATATTGGAATATCTGAACTATCTGAACAATGCTTATTTTGTAAAAAGACTTCGCCCTTTTGATATTCAAGGGAAACGTCAGTTCCAAATAGGAGAAAAATACTATTTTGAAGATTTGGGCATACGCCATGCAATCCGTCCTTTCAAAGCCAACGACATAGCACAAGTTCTGGAAAATGTCGTCTGCCATCATCTTCTTGTCCATGGCTACAATCTGTCTATTGGCAGGGATGGGGATAAAGAAATAGATTTTGTAGGTGAGAAAAACGGAGAAAAGATTTATGTACAAGTGGCATATTCCGTCATGGAACCAAAAACGTATGAGCGGGAATTCGGTAACCTTATTGCTATTAAAGATAATTATCCTAAAATGATTATAACAATGGATGAAATAGAAGGAAACTCAAATGAAGGTATAAAGCAAATTCCTATACGGAAATTTTTACAAAATTTTAATTAAACACCAGTTAGCTATTTATATCTAAAATTTACATTTAGTTATATTCCCAGGGTAGAAAGAGAGTATCAATCTTATTCTACCCTTATTTTATACTCAAACCTACCAAACATCTGTAAAACTGCGACTTAAAAAAATATCTTAATTCATAGAACTAATGGAAGAATAGGCCTCTTCATCATTCTTATTCACTATGAAAAATATTTAACATGCTTACAGTTAGTTAATTATAATCAACTTTGTTCTGCAAAGACTATTTCATATCTTTAAATATCATGAAGTAAGTGTGTCTACGATTTTTATATCCACCAAACAAATCTATTATTTAGTATGATAAGAAAATTAATTTTTAGTTTACTGTCCTTTACCTTATGTATAGGATTAGCGGTTGCTCAGACAACGAGAGTAACAGGAACTGTTACCTCTGCTGACGACGGAGAACCTGTTATTGGAGCTTCTGTTTTGGTAAAAGGAACAACAACAGGTGTGGTAACAGATATAGATGGAAAATTCGTTATCGATGTCCCTGCAAATGGCAAAATATTGATAATTTCTTATGTAGGAATGAACCCTCAAGAAGTGGCTGTCAAGCCTGTTATTAAAGTAGTTATGCAAAGCGACACAAAACATCTGGAAGAGGTTGTCGTTACAGCATTAGGTATCAAAAAAAGTGAGAAAATACTGGGTTATTCCGCATCCACTATTAAATCGGACGAATTGCTTGTCGGCAAATCCGGCTCTGTAATGGGCAGTTTGAGTGGTAAAGTTGCCGGAGTACAAATATCTTCTGCCGGCAGTATGGGTACTTCACAAAAAGTATTGGTCCGCGGTATCAGTTCAATCAATAGTAATACACCACTTTACATTGTGGATGGTGTACCTATCGACAATTCCCGTATTGGTAATAATGCTGCAGACTTTGGTAACGGAGCTAATGATATAAACTCCGATGATGTTGAATCTGTAACAATCTTAAAAGGAGCCTCAGCTACAGCCCTTTATGGTTCCCGTGCTGCAAACGGAGTCGTAATGATCACTACAAAAAGTGCCGGAGTTGAAAAATTATCAGTTACTTATGACGGTGCATTTACAGCATCCAATGTTTTACGCGTTATGCAGACACAAGACCTATTCGGGCAAGGTTGGGGTAGCTGGGACCGAGCAGAAAACGGTTCATGGGGACCACGTCTGGATGGAACTATCCACGAATGGGGCTCGGACAAATTAAGTACCCCCATGACAAAACCGTTCTCTTATGTCAAACATAATCTACGCAATTTCTACCAGACAGGTTTTGAAAAAAACAATAATATTTCATTACGCTACGGAAATGAAAATGTCGGAGTAGTCGCTTCTTACGGGAATCTTTCTTCCAATGGTATTCTTCCCAATGATGGAGACTTATATAGCCGTAATACATTCTCTCTGCGTGGTTATGTCAAAGCAAACAAATTAACCATGGACATGACCATGAATTACGTACGTAAAGATATTACCCGTACACAAGGCATGGACATGGAGTTATTACAACATGCAGTAGATATCGATTTCACTCAAATGAAAGATTACAACGACGAACGTTACAATCTGGATAACTATTATACTCATTATGCTGACAATCCTTATTGGAGAATCGATAACTACAAATATAAATATCAGGATGACCGCGTATATGGAAAAATAGAACTAAGTTACGAGATAATGAAAGGCTTAAAAGCTACCGGCCGTTTAGGGGGAGACTTCACTAACTACAGAATCGAAAATATGAATCCGTTGGTAAAATTCTCTAACGGCTCTTATAATCAGGTGGGCGGCAAGTCTGAAGATATAGGTTATTATTCCAATTATCGCTATAACCGTTCACAGATTGACGCTACAGCCTTTGTGAATGGAGATTACAAATTTGGAGATTTCAGTGTAAATGGTACAATCGGCTGGAATCTGAATCAAAGAGTGTACAGCTATACAGGAGCTTATGTGAACGGACTTGAAATCCCTGACTGGTACGACTTATTAAATACGTCTTCTGCCGCAACACCGGAAAACTATAAATCCCTTCGCCGCCTTATCGGTCTGTTCGGACAAGCAGAGTTAGGATTCAAAAACTATTTATATCTGAACATGTCTGTTCGTAACGATTGGTCTTCTACCCTACCTATTAACAATAACAGCTTCTTCTACGGAGGAGTTAATGTCTCTTTAATCCTTTCAGAATTAATTCCAAGCATGCAAAACAGCTTTGTGGACTTTTTGAAAGTACGTGCAGCTATCGGACAGACAGGTAATGATGCGGATGTTTACAGGACAAGCAGTTGGTATCGTATGGCCGACTTTGCCACATCCTCCTCCGGAACAAACTATTATACCAGGCTTCCTTTTGGCGGTGTTCTTGGTATGACATCCAACAATACCGTGCCTAGTAAAGATTTAAAACCGGAAATGACTACTGAATATGAGTTAGGTCTCTCTGGTAATTTCTTTGACAGAAGATTTTCCTTTGACATTGCCTATTACAACAAACAAACTAAAGACCAGATTATTTCCGCTACTTTACCACCGGAATCCGGATATCTGAACGTTACCCGCAATGTGGGTAAAATAGAAAATCAAGGGGTCGAATTAATGGCAAATGTCATTCCTATCCGTACCAAAGACTGGGAATGGAACGTAGGAATCACATTCACCAAAAATAAAAGTAAAGTAAAAGAACTTTGGGACGGATTGGATGAATATACCTACACCTCCTGGAGAGGTGTAGACTATGTATTAAAAGTGGGAGGTCCTGTTGCCCAATACCGCATACCGAGAGCTAATCGGGTAACTGACGAAAACAGTCCTTTCTATGGCTATACTATCGTTGATAACAACGGGTATCAAAGCGATAGCCAGACTGAAAAAGAATATGTCGGTTCATCTGAGGCTAATTTCACGATGGGTTTCAACACAAATTTGAAATTCAAGAATATTTCATTCAGTGCATCTGCAGACTGGCGTAACGGCGGATACATATTATCCAACACATCTTATATTACCCATTTCAACGGAAACTCAACACAAACGGTCTTTAACGAACGCAATGCTTACATTTATCCGAACTCTGTCAAAATTATAGATGGGCAATATGTAGAAAATAATAATCCGGTATATGCTTCAAAAATGAATTATTCACAAGGAAACTATTCTTATAGCCCGCAAGCACGTAGAGAGTTTATTCTCCCGAAAGATTACTTTAAACTGCGCGAAGTTGCCATCTATTATGATTTCCCGACAAAATGGTTAACTAAAACGCCGTTTAAGAAAGTAACTTTGGGCGTCGTTGGACGTAACCTCTTATTATTCACGCCTAAAGAAAATAACTATATCGATCCGGAAGCCTCCAACCTGGGCAATGATATTCTTTCTGAATTTGGTGAAACTACAGGAACAAGTACAACCCGCAACTTCGGTGGAAATATTAAAGTCGTATTTTAATAAACTTCAAATACATCAAAGAACATGAAAAAAATTAAATCTATATATGCCGGATTAATTGCTACTTGCATAAGTGGGATAACACTCTCCTCTTGCAACAATTATCTGGACGTAAACGATAATCCGAATTTTCCTACAAAAACAACAATTGAGGCTTTATTACCCTCTGCATGTGTTTCAACTGTAGCGCAATTAGGATTAAACGGAACATTATTAGGAACTATGTGGCTACAACATACCACACAGGGCAACACGACTAACCAATATAATACAACAGTCAACTACAATATTTCCGTTAGTTCATACAATGCTTTCTTCACAAATGCTTACATCAACACATTGCCTGACTTAAAGGATATCATACAGATGTCTGAAGAAGAAAACGCATGGAATTTCTGGTTGGTCAGTAAAATTTTAATGGCTTATAATTTTCATATACTGGCTGATTTATACGAAGATATTCCTTTTAATGAGGCATTGGATATCGATACATATCCATATCCCAAATACGATGACGGCAAAACGGTTGTATATCCGGGAATATTGACAATGCTAGATGAAGCTTTAGCAAAAAAAGCAGAAGCTAAAAATGCCTCCAATCCTACAATGGGCAAATATGACATGTATATGGGCGGCAACATTGACAAATGGACAAGCTTTGCAAAAAATTTAAAACTAAAAATCCTAATGAGAGATTTCAATGCCAACAAAAGCAAAATCCAGGAACTTCTTACAGAAAACGATTTCCTGAAAGAAGATTGTGCCATAACTAGTTTTGAAGATGCAGCCAATAAAGGCAATCCGTTCTATGAATACAATATCCGTCAATTAAATACCAAAGAGAATATCCGTGCTTGCCACACTCTTTGTGAGTACTTATTGACTTACGGAGATCCGCGAATTGCCAATATATATCAACTGACAACCGCTGCTACCGATAAAATTAATGAAGGGGAAATATTAACAGATAAAGAAAAATACGAGGGACTTCCCTGTGGGGAAAAACCTAATACAAGTATTATCGTATTAAAAGAATCTTCCCGCTATTTACAGGCGTATGACGATCCGGTTTATCTGATGAACCAAGCTGAAATATTCTTTTTAATTGCGGAAGCATACGCACGTTTAGGAGATATTGATAAAGCAAAAGAAAACTACGAAAACGGTGTAACTGCCGCATTCGACCGTTGGAATAACACAGCAGGAAAAGCGGAAGATTTTTTAAAAGACGGAGGTGCTTATTCATTCAAGTCCGAGACAACAGAATCAATGTTGAAATGTATCATGATTCAGAAATGGATTTCTTATGCAAAAGCAAACTCTTTGGACGGTTGGTTCGACAGAAACCGTACAGGATATCCGGCAATCAGTTCGGTAGCCAAAGTACGAATATCGGCTAAGCCTCAGGAACGCACATTAACTCCAGGTTATGAACTGGGCACATTCGTTGATCCGGATGCCAGCACATTACCCTCCGGACAATATCCACGCCGATTATTGATTCCGAATGCCTCATCACAATATAATCCGAATGCTCCTGTAACCAAATCTCTGGATGAGCCTATGTGGTGGCAGGTTGCAAAAGGTAAATAATTATACGTAATTCATTAAATACATATAGCTTATGAAACTTATTAAATATATATTCCTGTTATTTGCCTTACTTACACTGAATGGTTGCAATTCAGAGGATCTCAGTTACAATATTGATTATACGCCTATCCACCCGTTAGGAGGACAATATGTGGTAACGATTAGTAAAGACGGAAAAGCTCTGCAACAGATTTATTGTACGATTTCAAACACTACCAATAACGATACGGATAAATGTTGGATAAGAATTGGTAGCTACGCTACAGCCGGAGCAATTGGAATCAACGGAAAAATCAATTGTAATGTAGAAAATCTGACTTTTTCCGGTTCAGATATTGAAAACCTGGCAGGAAATGTCGCTTCTTCGACCGAAACATTTACAATTACAGACGGCAAACTGGTGCTAAACGGAGCTACAGCTCCATCCGGTACCACTGCTGATAAACTAACTTTTACTTACACAACGTCCAAAGCCCCGGGAGTAACCTACTCCGTTGAAGGTTACCGGTATACCGGATGGCCTGAAGATGATTATTAACAGATTATTCATTTTTTTGAATAACTATAATCCAAAACCTTACTTTATCTGACGAATAAAAAAGATAAAGTACACACTTTTAAAAACCGGAGTTGATAGTGATATTAGCTCCGGTTATTTTTATTTATGGTGCCAACCGCTGTTTTTTCCAATTTCCATCCTGCTCTAAAGTATAAAGGATACGGTCGTGCAAACGGCTTTCCCGCCCTTGCCAGAACTCGATGCGCACAGGCGTTACAGCATATCCTCCCCAATTGGCAGGCCGCTCCACTTCCTTAGGAAATGTACGCATCGATTCACGAATAAAATGTTTCACGATTTCAGATCTACTCCTTATCGGCTGGCTTTGCGGAGAAATACGGGCTCCAATACGGCTTTTATAAGGACGAGTCTTAAAATAAGCATCAGAGATTTCAGGAGGTAACTTTTCAACCGCCCCTTCGATATGTACCTGGCGTTCTAATTCGTGCCACACAAAACTCAAAGCGACAAAAGGAGTAGCTGCGATATGCTTTCCTTTCCGGCTGTTATAATTTGTATAAAAAATAAATTTGCCTTCTTTTAATTCCTTCAATAAAACTGTACGGGCAGAAGGTCTTCCTTCAGGTGATACTGTTGCAACCAGCATCGCCGTAGGTTCATTGGCTTTCGCATTTATAGCTTCCTCAAGCCAATGTTCAAATAAATCAAAGGGATCGGAAGGGGTGTCTTTCTCATTTAACCCACCTTTAGTATATTCTCTGCGGATATTGCCGATATTGATATTCATATTACCTTTTATTAATCCAACACCGGAAAATATAGAAATGTTTATGAATTATAAGGTTCTCTATATGCTGCTCAAAAAAAACAAAAGTGTGCACTTTCCAACCACAATTTCTTTGAGATAAAGAATGTTTGACTAATTTTGCAACTCAATATATAGTAAGATTGACAAGGATTTGATAATTAAATATCAAAGAATATTGCAAGTCAATAGAAATCTAATATTCCTATAATATGAGTTTAAAAATTATTGTATTAGCGAAACAGGTTCCGGACACACGCAACGTGGGAAAGGATGCAATGAAAGAAGACGGGACTATCAATCGTGCTGCTCTTCCTGCAATCTTTAACCCGGAAGACCTGAATGCATTGGAACAGGCTTTGCGCCTGAAAGATGCTTACCCCGGAACTACAGTTACGCTGTTGACCATGGGGCCGGGACGTGCTGCCGAAATTATCCGCGAAGGTTTATACCGCGGAGCGGACGGCGGTTATTTATTAACAGACCGTGCCTTTGCCGGTGCCGATACCCTGGCTACCTCTTATGCGCTTGCCACGGCAATTAAGAAAATCAAAGATTACGACATCATTATCGGCGGTCGTCAGGCTATTGACGGGGATACAGCACAGGTAGGCCCTCAGGTTGCCGAAAAGTTAGGATTAACACAGATTACCTACGCGGAAGAAATCCTGAATGTTGACGAAAGTGCTAAACGTATCACAGTAAAACGCCATATTGACGGAGGAGTGGAAACTGTAGAAGGCCCGCTACCTATCGTTATTACGGTAAACGGATCCGCTGCTCCCTGCCGTCCGCGCAATGCCAAATTGGTGATGAAATACAAACGGGCTTTAGGTGCACAGGAAAAGAATCCTTCTGCAGCTTGTCACCCGGAAGGTCTGACTGCACTCCCATACCCGGAACTATATGAAACCCGCCCTTACCTGAATATTCAGGAATGGAGCGTTGCTGATGTTAACGGAGATACTGCACAATGCGGTTTATCCGGTTCTCCTACAAAAGTAAAAGCCATCCAGAATATCGTATTTCAGGCAAAAGAAAGCAAAACGCTGAATGGTTCCGACAAGGAAATTGAAGATTTGATTGTTGAACTGTTAGCTAACCACACTATCGGATAAGATTATGAATAATGTATTTGTATATTGTGAGCTTGAAGGCACAACTGTTGCTGACGTAAGCCTTGAACTCCTTACCAAAGGACGTAAGTTAGCAAACCAGTTAAACTGCCAGCTTGAAGCTATTGTTGCAGGTTCCGATCTGGGAAGTATCGAAAAACAAGTATTGCCTTACGGAGTAGATAAACTGCATGTATTTGATGCTCCGGGATTATTCCCTTATACATCTCTGCCCCACTCTTCTGTTTTGATTAATTTATTCAAAGAAGAAAAGCCTCAGATTTGCCTGATGGGAGCAACAGTAATAGGCCGTGACTTGGGCCCGCGTGTCTCTTCCGCATTAACCAGCGGTCTGACAGCCGACTGTACATCACTTGAAATCGGTTCTCATGAAGACAAAAGAGCCGGAGTAACCTATGAAAACCTTTTATATCAGATCCGTCCTGCTTTTGGCGGTAATATCGTAGCTACCATTATTAACCCGGAACACCGCCCTCAAATGGCAACTGTTCGCGAAGGGGTAATGAAAAAAGAAATAGTAGATGCAAACTATAAAGGTGAAGTTGTTAAACATGATGTTGCCAAATATGTTAGCGAAGCAGACTATATCGTTAAAGTAATCGACCGCCATGTAGAAAAAGCTAAACATAACCTGAAAGGTGCAGCTATTGTAGTAGCAGGAGGTTATGGTGTAGGTTCGAGAGAAAATTTCAACATGCTGTTCGAATTGGCAAAAGAACTTCATGCTGAAGTTGGCGCCAGCCGTGCTGCTGTAGATGCAGGTTACTGCGATCATGACCGTCAGATTGGTCAGACAGGTTTAACTGTCCGCCCTAAACTGTATATCGCATGCGGTATTTCCGGACAAATCCAACATATCGCAGGTATGCAGGATGCCGGTATCATCATCTCTATCAATAACGACGAGAATGCTCCTATCAACACGATTGCCGATTATGTGATTAACGGTAGTGTGGAAGAAGTTATTCCTAAGATGATTAAGTATTATAAACAGAACAGCAAGTAAAGAGATGGCAAATTATTATACAGACATTCCGGAACTCAAGTATCACTTGAATAATCCGATGATGGAACGTATTTGCGAACTGAAAGAACGCAATTACAGCGATAAAGATAAGTTTGACTATGCACCGCAAGATTATGCCGATGCAATGGATTCGTTTGACAAAGTACTCGAAATCACCGGTGAAATCACCGGTGAGATTATTGCACCCAATGCAGAAGGCGTTGACGAAGAAGGTCCTCATTGTGCCAATGGCCGTGTAGAATATGCTTCCGGTACGAAACAAAATCTGGATGCCATGGTCAAAGCCGGTCTGAACGGTATGACTATGCCACGTCGCTTCGGTGGTTTGAACTTCCCGATCACTCCGTACACGATGTGTGCAGAAATCGTTGCTGCTGCCGATGCAGGATTTGGCAACATCTGGTCATTACAGGATTGTATCGAAACATTATATGAATTTGGTAACGAAGATCAGCATAGCCGTTTTATCCCGCGTATCTGCGCCGGAGAAACAATGTCTATGGACCTTACCGAACCGGATGCCGGTTCCGACCTGCAATCTGTAATGTTGAAAGCAACTTTCGACGAAAAAGAAAACTGCTGGCGTTTGAATGGTGTAAAACGATTCATTACCAATGGTGATGCAGACCTTCATCTTGTACTGGCCCGCTCCGAAGAGGGGACAAAAGACGGACGCGGTTTGTCTATGTTCGTATACGACAAACGTGAAGGGGGTGTAAATGTACGCCGTATCGAAAACAAGCTGGGTATCCATGGTTCTCCTACTTGCGAACTGGTTTACAAGAATGCAAAAGCTGAACTTTGCGGAGACCGTAAATTAGGTTTGATTAAATATGTAATGGCATTGATGAACGGTGCCCGTTTAGGTATCGCTGCTCAATCCGTAGGTTTGAGTCAAGCGGCTTACAACGAAGGTTTGGCTTATGCAAAAGACCGCAAACAGTTTGGTAAAGCTATTATTGATTTCCCGGCTGTTTATGATATGCTTTCTATAATGAAAGCTAAATTGGATGCCGGTCGCGCCTTATTATACCAGACATCTCGTTATGTTGATATCTATAAGGCATTGGACGATATCAGCCGCGAACGTAAACTGACTCCCGAAGAACGTCAGGAACAGAAAAAATTCGCTAAACTGGCTGACAGCTTCACTCCGCTTGCTAAAGGTATGAACTCCGAATATGCCAACCAGAATGCTTATGACTGTATTCAGATTCATGGCGGTTCCGGTTTCATGTTGGAATATGCTTGCCAGCGTATTTATCGCGATGCGCGTATTACCTCTATCTATGAAGGTACTACTCAGTTGCAGACAGTTGCTGCAATCCGTTATGTAACCAATGGTTCTTATCTGGCTACTCTCCGTGAATTTGAAACTATCCCATGCTCTCCGGAAATGGAAGGTCTGATGGGACGTTTGAAAGAAATGACTAACAAGTTTGAAGCTTGTACAAATGCAGTTAAAGAAACTCAGAACCAGGAATTACTTGATTTTGTAGCCCGTCGTCTGATGGAAATGGCTGCTGATTGTATCATGGCTCACCTGTTAATCCAGGATGCAACCAAAGCACCGGAAATGTTCGCCAAATCAGCAAACGTTTATCTGAATTATACGGAAGCAGAAGTGGAAAAACACTGCAACTTCATCAATAAATTCAATGCCGACGAATTGGCTAATTACAAACAGTAACCAGCATCTATCCCATAAAAAACCGGGCCTCCACAAGGATACCCGGTTTTTTTATATACATTTGCCATTATCACAATTTAAACAAAACCAAACTATGAATTACAATCCACAAATCCACCATCGCCACAGCATCCGTTTGAAAGGATACGATTATTCCCAAGAAGGATTATATTTTGTAACAATATGCACCCACGCCCACCAACATTTATTCGGCGAGATCAAAAATGTCCCCCACATTGGGGCGGATTATTGCGTTTTTTAAATATCAATCAACGAAATTGGTTGATTTGCACAATCAAAAATTATGGCAACGGAATTATTATGAACATATTATACGGAATGAGACGGCTTATTGGAATATATCTAATTATATTTTAAACAATCCTGAGCAATGGGCACACGATAGGTTACGATAATAAGATTGCCGATTGTTTTCGATGCCATAAAGCCCATTGCATGATACCACGTAACAGTAAATAAAGGATGAATGCCAGCCATAATGCATGGTTGCCCATTATACCATAAAAAAGATAATAGACGGAAAAAAATATACCGGAAGCTACTAACATAGAATATAACATTAGGCGAGTGGCAGTAGCACCTATCAGTATGCCATCCCACAGAAATGCAGCAAAACCTGCAAGAGGAATTGCCAATACCCAATAAAAATAATGGGATGCTTCTCCTATTACTGTAAAATCATTTGTTAATAAACTAAGAAAACTCTTTCCACCAGCACCATAAAGCAAAGTAAACAAAAGCGATAATCCTATTCCCCAGCCAAATAATAAATGTATCATACGTTTGAGGGCTGTATAGTTGCGTGCACCGATATACCGTCCGGTAAGCGCTTCGCCCGCATAGGCAAAGCCATCCATTATATAAGAAAATAAGGTAAACAATTGCATCAACAATGTATTCACCGCAAGCACAACATCGCCTTGCCGGGCTCCGGTCGAAGTAAAAAAGGTTGTTACGGCAACAAGGCAAAGCGTTCGAAAAAAGATATCACTATTCACTCCAAAGAAACGGCGCATAGCGCCATGTTCCATTATCTCTTTCCAACGCATTCGAATCTTTAACCGCCCATAATAACGGAACCAGAGTAATAAAGCCATCAGAAAACCACTATATTGTGCAATTAATGTTCCTAAAGCAACCCCTTCGACCTTCATTCCGAAGAAAAACACAAAACAAAGGCTTGCCACAATATTGACAATATTTTGTGTAATAGCAATAAACATAGGGAAACGGGAATTCTGCATTCCTATATACCAACCTGAAAAGCCATATAAGCCTAAAACAGCCGGTGCTCCCCAAACACAAATATGAAAATATAAAGTAGCCAATTGCTCCACCTCCGGTGTCGTATCCAAAACCTCAAATGCTATTTTCCGGACCGGATACTGTAATAGCAAGAGAAATAATGCAATAAACATTCCCACTCCCACAGCCCGGTACAATACACGCGCAACCTCTTTCAAATCCCTCTGCCCAAAAGCCTGTGAAGTCATGCCGCTCGTTCCCATACGGAGAAAGCCGAACAACCAGTAAATGATATTGAATAACATCCCTCCTACCGCAATTGCTCCGATATAAGACGCTGAGCCTAAATGTCCTACAATTGCAACATCCACCAATCCCAATAAGGGTACCGTTATATTAGAAACGATGGAAGGAAGTGCCAGTTGAAGTATTTTTTTGTTCATGAAACCATATCTGAATAGGAATTCAAAGATAGCTATAAAAAATAATACATCAACCGCCTATCCCTTACATTCCGGTTCCAAAACGGGAGGTATCAACCGCTTTCACTTTTTTCTCTTTATAGCCACCAAAACTATAACGTAGCGTTAACGTTACATTCCGGGAATCCTGAAATAGCTTCATCCGGCTCTTTTGCCCCTGTTCGTCGATACGTGTAACCGGAGAACGCCCGAAAAAAAGGTCTTCCCCTCTCAAAGTCAACCGCATTTTATTCTTTGCAAAAGTCCAGACCAGACCCGCTGAGACATTCGATATACGCTCAATATCATATAATCCCTGAATAACAGGCGAGATACAATAACCACTCAGTTCCAAAGATACATTCTTGTCCTTTGTCAGGAAAAATGTATTGGTCAGAGCGGCTCTTCCAAACAATTTCGTACGATTAAATGAAATATCATACAAAGTACCTCTCTGATGCAATGCCGCTCCCGATAAAGTTAATTTTGAACTCATAAAATTTCCGGCTTTAAACGGAATCACAGCCATCAGCAGGAATGTATTATAAACATCCAGGTTAATTGTACGGAAAACAGATTGCATCCGGTCATGATATTGATACGTCTGCTGCAATATCTTATCCGGTTGTATCGAAGCAACCGCTCCAAAAACATACTTCCCTTTCAAAATATAATTCACCACCCCTGTATATGTATATTGCGGCTTTAAATCCGTATTGCCGACAATAGACGTATATACATTCATATAGTGGACATTCGGAGTCGTCATCCAATAAGAAGGATACGATTTATCGCTTGAAAAAGAAATCATCCATACACCGGAAGGGGTACTCCGATAAGTAAAAGTCAACTGAGGAAACGGACTAATCCGGTTCCATAGCGTCCTTTTCTCCCCTGCCGAATCAACAGTAGCCCGATAGTATTGTAAAGAGACGGAAGCATCCAAAGATATTTTTTTCCCAAACTTCTTCGTAAAACCGATGAAGCCATTCGCCGCATAATCCTTTTGTTGTAAACTGAAAGAAACATCATCTTCCCCTTCTCCGTTTTTAAATACCTGTCCGGATTCATTCCAAGTATCCGAATAGGAACCTTCAATCCCATAATTCAAAACCCACCCCTGAGGTAACTTATGGCTTTTATTAAGATACAAATTTCCCCGGTTCACACGCTGCCAGAATAAGGTATAAATGGATTGTTCGCCACCTTTATCCAATTTATTCACAAGCACCTGAATATCTTTATCCCGGCTGAAAGTGTAATCTACTCCTATATTCAAACCAGAATGCCCCACATAATCCGCACGTGCACTATGCATCAATGAATGAGAATATAACTCACTCTCTGTCTCTATCCGGTTCAATCCCATAAACTTCGTAACAGCTCCACGCCGGGAAATTTGGTTCGGATCATAAAAGCTGCCGGTATAAGAAAAAGATAATTTATCCCGGTTTTTCAAATCGATATCCAAAGAAGTCCTCACCTTATGAGACAGACTATGCGTTTTATACCAATTATCCTGCCTTATATCGTACAACTCGCCATTTACTGTGGGCTGAACTAACATTTCCTCTTCATTCCTCCCCTGATTATAATCAATAGAATAATAAGCATCTACCGAGTATTTTTTTCCTATATAAAACAGATTTACCCTACCGGATGGAGAAAAATAATAGCCTTGTTTTCCTACGAAAGTAACCTCTCCTTTCAGCACATCTTTCAAGTTCCGGTCATTTTCTATCAATATATTAATCGCAGCCCCCCGTACCCCATACTGAGGAGGAGTACTATACAAAACATCCACATGGCGAACTTTAGAGGCCGATGTCGATTTAAGTAAATCGATTATCTGTTCGGTACTCATTGAACTTTTCCGCCCGTTTATCAGAATATGCGTAACTGGTGTTCCGATAATAGAAACATTATCCCCCTCTTTCTGTACACCTGGTAATTCTCCTAATATATCAAAGGCATTATCCACCGGCTTACTCTTTATCAGACTCGGCACGTCAAACTGTAATTTGCCTTCTGATATTTTCACCAAAGGATGTTCGGCTTTAATAAAAACTTCGGGCAAATCCACTTCGATACTATCGTTCATGACAATGCGCCCTGAACCTTTCGTTTCTTGTGCATACAACTCATTAGAAACACCAAAGAGGATTATCAACAAAGAGTAGATATATTTCATGGCATTTTTCTTTTTTGTCAAAAATGAGATGTTCTGCCGGAACTTCCAAACTTCCCTCTTATTTGATAAGAGTATATAACACCTGTCCATTGAATGTTATTTAGTCTTACCAAATAAACCGGCATAATCAAACTTTCCTTAAATTTGTTTATATGAAATCGTCCTTCAAATACATAGTTCTATTGGTCATCATATCCCTGTCCGGAATATTTGTCTATCAATTATTCTGGATAACCGATTTATATCATGCTTACCAAAAACGGAATAAAGAAACTATTATGCAGGCGATCAGGGATGCCGACCATATAGAGCTATTTGAGCGTGCCGACCGGATTAGTAAAATTCTGAAAAAACAGCGGGAAACAAGCAGTATTGTTGATTCTGAAGGAAACTTTGGTATTTCGACTAAGTTTCCAGATAAAGACTCAGTACAATCCGACACCTATAAAATCCTTCCTTTAGATACGAACCTATATAAAAATATCAGTGAAGAAAACCAGTGGATGTTGAAAAGTACCGCGGTAAAAGTAGGAGAAGCATACAGCTCCCTCGGTCTTTTAGGATTACAAATGCAACAGTCCCTTCATGAAATCATCGACAACAAAATTGCCCCGATTGGCATTGTCCGTTTTGACAGTATCCTAACCTCTCATTTGCATAATAACGGTCTGGATATCCGGCATTTTACTGAAATAATCGATTTAAAAGACAGTTCTATTATTGCCTCTTCCATTCCTGAAAATGCCGATTTATCAAACTATGAACTCTACCAGTGGAAATACACGGCATATAAACCCAAAGCCTATTACATCTATGCAGAATCCACCCAATGGAGTACCATCCGGATGATGACCGGTATCTTATTATCTTCATTCTTAATCCTCCTGATTCTGGTCATTTCGTTTACTTATATGATTCGTTTCCTTCTTCACCAGAAAACAGTCGAACAGCTAAAAGATGATTTTACCCATAATGTCACCCATGAATTAAAAACTCCGATAGCCATTACCTATGCGGCAATCGAAGCCATAATTCATTATAACATTATTGAGAACAAAGAAAAGACTAACAAATACCTTCACATCTGCCACGAAGAACTTCAGCGACTCAGTAGTATGGTAGAGCAAATACTTTCTTTAAGCCTGGAACACAAAAAAGATTTCAAACTCAAATTCGAGCCAACTCAATTAAAGGAACTGATTGACAAAATCATAGAACAACAAACAATCAAATCGTCCAAGCCATTCCAAACTGAGTTAGAAATCAAACCGGACACAATCTGTTTGGATGCAGACCGGACACATTTATATAATGTTATCAGTAATATTATAGACAATGCGATCAAATATTCCGGAGATAATCCGGTCATCCGAATAAGTGCCACAGGTACAGAAGACCATATTCAAATCAGGATAACAGACAATGGCATAGGTATCAACAAAGAAAACCTGCCACACATTTTTGATAAATTTTACCGTATACCCAACGAAAAGGGTAGTCCGGTAAAAGGATATGGAATCGGATTATTTTATGTCAGGACAATGGTTCAAAAGCATAACGGAACAATCAAAGTAGAGAGCATTCCCGGAAAAGGCAGTAGTTTCACTATCATATTACCACAGAAACATGAAAAATACAAAGCAGATTCTAATTGTTGAAGATGAAGTTACCCTGGCTATGATTATCCAGGATGCGCTCGAAGCCGAGGGGTATGAAGCGGTGATTGCAAACAACGGTTTACAAGGAATCGATTCTTATTATAAATATCACCCTGACTTAATTATTGCAGATATTATGATGCCGGGAATAGATGGTTTTGAAATGATAAGCCGGATCCGGAAAGAAGATAAAGAAACTCCGGTTCTGTTTCTCAGTGCCCGTTCCTCTACCGATGATATTGTTTCCGGATTCGAATTAGGAGCAAACGATTATGTACGCAAGCCTTTCAGCCTACGGGAATTAATTGTTCGCACGAAAGCTCTTCTCAGCAAAAGTAAAGCAGAAGAAGAGAAGGCCGGATTCTATGAAATAGGGCTTTATACTTTCTATCCTAAAACTCAAACCTTATTAATAGCCGGAGAAAGCAATACACTCTCTTTCAAAGAATCAGAAATATTAAAGCGTTTATGCGAAAACGAAACCCAACCTATTTACAGTAAAGATATTCTTCTCAATTTATGGGGAGACGATAGCTTTTACAATGCACGCAGCCTGCATGTATTTATTACCAAACTACGTCATAAACTGGAAAAAGACCCCCGCATCAAGATACTGAACGTACGAGGTATCGGCTATAAATTAATTTGCGAGCAACTCTGATATAAACCAACAGTATGTACAAATCAGGTTGGTTTATTTCCGGAAACTGTTTCTCAACGCCATTATTGAAGGAATAAAGAAAGAGACAACTCCTATTATCCCGACCAAAACTCCACCGATTATAAAGGTATGTCCAATACCTATCGTATCGGCAAGGAACCCGGTACTCATCAGACCTATCATAGAAGGAAGCATACTTACACTCATATAAAAAGAAAATACCCGTCCCATTACAGCCGGATTAATACGGGTTTGGACTACGGTTGTAAATGATGCCATATAAAGGGAACCCGAAATACCCCCTATAGCTGTCAATACGACAAACAACGGATACCCTGAAACCGGCAAGACTCCCGAAAACAGAAATGTGGAACCCAATAAAATATACATCCAGTTAATCAAAGATATTTCATTAATCCGGAATTTTTTCATTCCCAGGAAAGCTCCGCCCAACAAAGCCCCAGTTCCCCAGGCTGCCTCTACCAGACTAATCTGATATGCATTTCCCGAATAATGATTAAGAGTCATCAACGGATACAACACACTCACCGGCATAATAAAGAATGTACCTATAATGGACAGGATGAACAACCAGGACAGCCCGTTTTGACTGCGTACTTCCGTAAACGCTTCTTTTGCCTCCTTCAGCAACCGGACCTTTTGCGTTCGTTCTTCGTTTTCCGGGTCAGGAATCGTCACGAACAAAAGCGAAGTACAAGCCAATGCCGCTCCTATCACATCCAATAAAAGGATATTCGTCATCTTCATAAACGAGATAAAAAGAGCAGCTAAAGCCGGTCCGGCAATATTACATGCCGACTGGATTATCTGGTTAATCCCGGCAATACGAATCAATTCCGACTTTGGAGCCAGTAAAGGAACGGAAGCCTGCATCGCCGGCATATGAAAAGCAGAACCCACCGAACGCATTGCCAGCAAAATATACACATGTCCTATCCGGGCTATATCCAGATAAAACAAGACAGCCAGAATCATTGTACAAAAAGCAATAAAACTATCAGCCAAAATCATCACCCGCTTCCTTTTCCATCGGTCGATAAAAATACCGGTAAACAATCCCAATATCGACTGAGGAAGCATTGCAGCAATCGTTGCAAAAGCCAGTACCTCAGCAGATTTCGTTTCAAAACTAAGCCACAAAACAATTGCAAAATTGACAATCGAGCTGGTTAGTATGGAGAAAAACTGCCCGGTCCATATAATAGCGAATACTCTTTTCCAGTTATTCATAAAATAATTGATAATTGACAAGTAACAAAAGAACCCACGTTTATTTTTTTAGTCAGCTAAAAACACTGTCAACTGTCACTTGTCAACTAAAAAAACGAAGGCTGCGAGATTCACATCCGACAGCCTCCTACACTAACCCTTAACTTTAACCAATGAAAAACAATAATCAAATTTATTAGTTTTTTAGCGAAGCGATTGCGGCTTCGTAATTCGGCTCGTTTGTTATTTCGGAAACAAGTTCTTCATAAACAACCTTACCAGTTTCGTCAACTACTATCACGCCACGGGCTAATAAACCTTTAAGCGGACCGTCGACCATAAGCATCCCGTACTTATTTTCGAAGCAAGAACAACGGAATGCAGAAAGTGGAACCACTTTATCTATACCTTCCGTAGTACAGAAACGTCCTTGCGCAAATGGTAAATCTTTTGATACTGCTAAAACTACTGTATTGGGTAGAGAAGCAGCTTCTTTATTAAAACGTCTTACCGAGGCGGCACAAACTGCTGTATCCAAACTCGGAAATACATTAATTACAACTTTTTTTCCTTTCAGATCTTTCAGGGATAATTCTGATAAATCATTTTTTACACCCTTAAAATCCGGAGCCTCTGCTCCTACTACAGGTAAAGTACCATTGGTATTTACCTCATTACCTTTAAATGTAATTTTTGCCATTTTTTGTAGTATTTTATGTTCCTTACTCTCAAAGCGGCATACAAATATAAGCTGCTTTGCGCAATGTAAACCAATGTATATGCAAGAAAGTTTCCCTTTTTAATGTTTTTTAATTACTTAACACAAAAACTCTTTTCCTATCTTTGGCGAAAAATAAGAAAAACATGGACTGGCTTATTGTATGTATACTCGTTATTATCATTATTTTACAACTTATTTTACGACCCAAACAAGACAAATCGGACACGACAGATGAACTGAAGCGCCTTTTTGACGAAATGCAACGTTCTTTCGACCGTATAGAAAAAAATTTCCGTGAAGATTTCCGACTTAACCGTGAAGAAAGCCGTATCGTTGCCCGGGATAACCGCGAGGAGCTAACACGTTCCATGAAC
Organism: uncultured Parabacteroides sp.; assembly: GCA_900541965.1. GTDB lineage: Bacteria > Bacteroidota > Bacteroidia > Bacteroidales > Tannerellaceae > Parabacteroides. Next base: position 27,887 of record UQLN01000019.1, read on the forward strand.
GAATTTCGTGAAGCTTTCGATCGTGGTATCGTATCATTCAACAATCTACAGCGGGAAAAGTTCGCAAATCTGGACGAACAACAGCGTTTTTTAGTGGCAAACACAGAGAAAAGGTTGGAAGAAATCCGTATTACCGTAGATGAAAAGCTGCAAAAAACGCTGAACGACCGAATCGGGCAATCCTTCCGCCTGGTTACCGAACAGTTGGAAAGCGTACAAAAAGGATTAGGGGAAATGCAAACCCTGGCACAAGACGTAGGAGGATTAAAACGGGTACTCAGTAACGTAAAAACAAGGGGAAATATCGGAGAAATCCAACTAAGCATGTTATTGGAACAAATCCTTGCCCCCGAGCAATATGACGCCAATGTACATACAAAGAAAGGTTCAGACGCCGTTGTTGAGTTTGCAGTCAAGTTACCCGGACGGGACGACATGCACGAATTTGTCTACCTGCCCATCGACGCTAAATTTCCCAAAGATGTCTACGAACAATTATTAGACGCATACGACCAGGCTGATGCTTCTGCTATAGAAGCTGCCGGCAAATTACTGGAAACTACCATAAAGAAAATGGCAAAAGACATTTCCGACAAATATCTTGCCCCTCCGGCAACCACCGATTTTGGTATCATGTTCCTGCCCTTCGAAGGAATTTATGCCGAAGTAGTACGCCGTTCTTCCCTTTTGGAAGATTTACAGCGTAATTATAAAGTAGTTGTTACCGGTCCTACGACATTAGCAGCCATCCTCAACAGCTTGCAAATGGGATTCCGTACACTTGCCATCCAAAAACATTCCGGAGAAGTCTGGACAATCCTTGGTGCAGTCAAAAAAGAATTTGAAAAAGTCGGCGGAATGCTGGAAAAAGCCCAGAAAAACCTGCAAACAGCCAGCGGGCAAATAGAAGAAGTATTAGGAACCCGCACCCGTGCTATCCAACGTAAACTAAAAGATGTGGATACATTGAGCGACCGCGAAGCACGTGCAATCATTCCGGAAATCGGAGCTTTCACCAACGATGAGGAAATAACAGAAGAAGAAAATAATAAATCATGAAGAAAAGACAAATCCCCCATACCTACGTTATTATATTTTATATCATACTTTTTTGTGCTACTTTAACCTGGTTTATACCGGGAGGGCAATACACTGAAATAATTAATGCTGAAGGACAAAAAACAGTAGTTTACCAGGCTGTCGAACATGTACCCCAAACCTGGCAGGTATTCGCTGCTTTCTATAAAGGCTTCGTTGATAAAGCGGATATTATTGTCTTTATCCTGATAATCGGGGGAGCTTTCTGGATTGTAAATGATAGTAAAGCCTTCGACATCGGCACAATCAGCTTCCTGCGCCGCGCCCGGAGAATGGAAAACAACCGCTTTCTCCGGAAAATCGGAGTGGAAAACTTCCTCCTGATTTCCATCATGCTTCTATTCAGTATTTTCGGAGCTGTATTCGGAATGAGTGAGGAAACCATTGCCTTCTGTATGGTATTGGTTCCTATGGCCATATCAATGGGATACGACTCTATAACAGGTGTCTGCATGGTATTCGTCGCGGCAGGATTAGGATTTGCCGGAGCGATACTCAATCCTTTTACCATAGGAATAGCCCAGGGATTAGCCGGAATCCCTCTCTTTTCCGGTATTGAATACCGCATATTCTGTTGGCTGGTCATTAATGTGGTAGGCTTTACCTATATACTACGATATGCAGCCAGAGTAAAGAAAAACCCCCGCCTTTCCCTGGTATATGAAGAAGACCAGTACTGGAGGGATTTGCATGGCAACAACTCGTTTGAAATAGAATACCATACTCCTAAAACAGCCTGGGGCTGTTTTGGAGCACTCACTATCATACAAATTATATTTTCTATATGCTACCCGGTCACCAGTTTAAAAATAGGGAACAGTATAATAGAAGGATTACCATTATTACCCCTGTTGACTGTTGCATTTGTCATAACATCTGTTGCCGCTCTCCGGAAAACAGTACATCTGTATATATTAAACCTGTTGTTCTTCACTATTTTTTATCTGATTACCGGAGTAATGGGATATGGCTGGTATATCATGGAAATTGCCACTTTATTCTTTGCCCTCGGACTGGCGGCTGGAATTTCCAACAACCGAACCCCTAACGAACTTGTTAAGTTATTTATGGAGGGGTGTAAAGATATTATGAGTGCCGCTCTGGTGGTAGGTTTAGCCGGAGGAATTATAGTGATTTTAAAAGACGGGCTTGTAATAGACACAATCCTCCACAGTCTTGCCCAAGGAATGGACGGGCTCGGACAGGTAGCTACAGTCGGTATGATGTATGTTATACAGACGCTTATCAATCTGGTTATTCCGTCCGGAAGTGCCAAGGCTGCTTTGACAATGCCTATTATGGCGCCATTTTCGGATTTAATCGGTCTGTCCAAACAGGCTACGGTAATGGCATTCCAGTTCGGTGACGGATTTACCAATCTTCTGACTCCGACCTCCGGAGTCCTGATTGCCGTTCTGGGAGTAAGCCGTATTCCTTACGACAAATGGTTCCGGTGGGCATGGAAATTTATTTTATTGCTGGTGATTCTCGGGTTCTTACTGTTAATTCCGACTGTACTGATTCCGATGAACGGATTTTAATGGAACGAAAAATCATACATATCGACATGGACGCATTCTACGCTTCTGTGGAACAGCGGGATAACCCTGAATTACGGGGCTTACCCATTGCCGTAGGACATGCCGAAGAACGGGGTGTCGTTGCAGCAGCAAGCTACGAGGCACGGAAATTCGGCGTACGTTCCGCCATGTCTTCACAAAAAGCCAAACGGCTCTGCCCCCAACTGATTTTTGTTCCGGGTAGAATGGATGTATACCAAGCCGTCTCCCGGCAAATCCACGAAATATTTCACGACTATACGGATATAATAGAGCCACTCTCTTTAGATGAAGCTTTTCTGGATGTAACCGAAAACAAGCAAGGAATCCTACTTGCCGTAGATATAGCCAAAGAAATCAAACGCCGTATCCGGGAAGAACTCCATTTGGTTGCATCAGCCGGGATTTCCTACAATAAATTCCTTGCAAAAATAGCATCCGACTACCGCAAACCGGACGGTCTTTGTACCATCCATCCGGCACAGGCTGAAAAGTTTATTAATAAACTACCTATCGAATCCTTCTGGGGCATCGGCCCGGTAACAGCCAAGAAGATGCATACGTTAGGTATCCATAACGGAACAGATTTAAAGACCTGTTCCTTAGAAATGCTGACGCGCCAGTTCGGCAAAGCCGGAGCATTATATTATGAATTTGCCAGAGGAATAGACTTACGCCCGGTCGAAGCCATCCGTATCCGGAAATCCGTAGGCTGCGAACATACACTCGAAAAAGATATCTCCATCCGCTCGTCCGTCATCATAGAACTTTACCATGTGGCAACCGAACTTATCGAACGCCTGCAACATTCCGGCTTTAAAGGGAATACGTTAACCTTGAAAATCAAATTCCACGATTTCAGCCAGAAAACCCGTAGTATCACACAAGCAAAAGAACTTTCGATACTGGCAGACATCCTGCCTTTAGCCAAACAACTACTGAATGATATAGAATATACAACCCACCCGATCCGCCTGATCGGGCTTTCCGTCTCCAACCCGCATGAAGAGAAAGCGGATAAAGCACAATGGGAACAACTGAGTTTCGAGTTCAGCGACTGGGAATAAAAGACCTCATTATTCTTCGGTTATCTCTGCGCTAAATGGGACAATTTGTTCAGATTGTTGCTACCTTTGTACCATTCATATTTCGAAACTTACACATAAAAAATCTAACGTAAAACAGACTCAGTTATGAAAATCAGGAAAGATGGCTTCGATTACAAATCAGTGCCTCGTTATTTCGCGCATTGCTTCAATGACCAATGCCCGAAAACAAATGATTGCCTACGCCGTTTAGCTGCTATAAACAATACACCGGACAGAAGTTTCATCACGATTGTGAATCCGGCATGTTTCCCTTAGAATGGGCACACCTGCCCCCATTTCAAACCACAGTCAAAAAGCCATATGGCATGGGGTATCACCCATTTACTTGATAATGTCCCCCACAAAGATGCCACAGAACTCAGGAACGAAATGATTAACCATTTCAACAAATCCCTCTACTATCGTTTTTACCGGAAAGAACATGCGCTTTCGCCCGACGACCAACGTTACATCTTACAGCTTTTCAAAGAAAAGGGAATCACCGAAGAGCCAGTCTACGATTACTATACCGACGAATATAACTGGTAAAAAAAACAATAGCCCCCTGGTCTGTAAAAGTTCCAACTCACATATTAAAAGTTTCAACAGCATAAAACAAAAAGTTTCAGCCGATGAAACTATAAGTTCCACACGTTGAAACAAAAAGTTTCAGCCTTTGAAACAAAGAGTTTCAAAACAGAAAAAAAAATTGAAACTAAATTTAATTCAGATTAGCATCTCCGGCTTTTCAAACAAACAAGAAGAAGGGTGTAGCAGCAACCTGTAATATCGGTTTTGCTACACTCTTATCAATAATGTCAATATTAAAAATCACTCTATCACCATATCAAACTGATCACAAGCCCCTACACGGTGGGCTAAATGTTTTGTTGATGGAGATATACCAAAAAGTGGAGAATAAGTTCTTACTTTAAGAGTCTTTCCATCCGGCGTAAACTCCAAAATACGCAACCAACCGTCACCACCATTACCTTCCCATCCTCCTCCAAGTATTTGAACATTAAACATCATTTGGTGTACATTTTTTCCTAAATGATTCTTATCCACTCGATAAGCAACAGAATCTTCAAAGTCACCGGGTTTACCAGTATGGCCACATATAACCAAGAATATATTAGAAGAAGGTTTTACCAATTTTTCCCATACATCTTCTCCCCAGTTTCTTGGTGTAATTGCATAACTTTCATTTTCAGTACGTTTAGCTGTACGCTCCCGTAAAAACGAATGAGTCATAAATATTACTTTATGATCTTTATACTGAGGCTTTGCAATCAATTCCTTTGCCCAATTCAGCACTTCATCTCTTGGAGCAAATTCAGATGTAATAACTAAAAGTTTTCCCCAGTTTAGATCTTCAAACTCAAAAGCTGCATTCTCCAAAGAAGCAACTCCATTTCTATTAGGGAATGCACTAACACAAATATCCCGCCAAGCAGTATTCCGCTCAAACGGAAAATATTCGGGAAAATGAGTCATCCCATTTTCAGAACGTTGATAGCCATATTCATGATTTCCTGCAGAAATAATATAAGGAATTTTGTTATCTAAACGCATAAAAGCCTTAGAAGCTGCAGTCCACATTTCTTTACTGGTTTGATTTAACATTTTACGGTTACGAACAATATTTTCATTTTGCTCCACAAGATCGCCTGTACACAAAACTGCCTTGATATTCAAGTTCTCTATATTATCAGCAATCCATGCTGTACATAAATCAAACAAAGGTTGATTTATATCATATTTAGTATATCCTTGGGGATCCCCCAACAAAATCATAGAAAATGATTTTTCATTACTCAAATGTTGTTGATCTGCTCTATCCTGAGCAGAAAGAGGTTCTAAAAAACACAAGATACTCCAAATTAAAAATAAATACTTCATAGCTTCTTTATTAATTTATATAAATTATTTACGAAAAACAAATGCTTTAACTCCAATAAAAGATATTGAATTATAAACTGTCTATCACTCTATATTAAGTATCAGTCTTGCCAACCAGGGTTCTGAGTAAGACTTGGATTCATTTCTCTTTCCTTTGCGGGAATCGGCCAAACCCTTACATGTTCACCGACACTAAAATGTTTATAAGTTGTCTCACCCCAAATTTGCATCATGCCATTAGAATTGAGTGTACCGATCTGTCCTGAAGAATGGTCTTTAAACTTTCTATCATACCATGTACCCCAACGAAGTTCATTAAAATACATTGAATCTTCACCGCCTAATTCCACATAAAACTCTCTACGAATACGTTGACGCATATCCTCTACCCCACTAACCTTTGTTGCAGAATAAGTAGGATCATTTAAAAGGACATGCCCAGCACGTTGTCTCACTTTATTTACAAAAAAGACAGCTTCATTCGTTCTATTAAGCTCATTCAAACATTCAGCCCTCCGAAGAAGAATTTCGGCATAACGACACAAAATAATATCCTCTGAATACACCCAACGAGTCGTACATTCATCATTTTCTGTAACATATTTCCTCCAAAGATAATAAAATTTAGAATTGGTATCTGTACGGATATCATAGGGTTCACCCGTATCTAATATATAAGGCCAACGAAGAGTCCAAATATGATTCCCTATTCCAGCTTGATTTCCATTATAAGTTGAATAAGGAGTAATTATTGACTGCATAAGTCGGGGATCACGATCTTCATATGCTCTACGAATCCTTGTCTCATTGCCCTGGTCCAAATACTTACTCATATCGGCACCATAAGCAACCATATTATTATAAAGAGTCTGATAATCAGATGTTGCTTCAGTTGTACCCCACTGCCCATTACCAGATTGAAGACCATCACGTAGAAAGAAAGCAACTCTTTCCTGAGGTGTCATAGAAGACCATCCCGGACAATATTTTTCCCAATCAAAGTCAGATCCATCTGCACATTCATACATTTCTATAAAAGCCGGATTTGGAATATAATTATTCCAAGCTGAGCCACCTGTACAGCGGTTACCATAATTAATTCCCCTAGGATTGCCCATACCTGTAGTTTCTACACACTGTACAGAAAAAATCATCTCGTCACACTGTTCATTGGCAGGTTTAAAAAGTTGAAAGAAGTCATCATTTCCAATCGCACCGTTACTGGGACTATAAAGTGCATACCCAAGCTCTTCTATTGCCTCAAAATCAGCAAGAGCTTTATTATAATCCCCCATAAATTGATAGACTTGACCTCTAAAAGCATAAGCAGCTCCTTTTGTAACACGACCATAACTACTATTACCTTTTGCATATTTATTCGGAAGATTTGGCTCATTAATACAATCCGTAAAATCCAAAATTATTTGCTCCCAAACTTCAGATTCAGAAGAGCGAGGTTTGGTTGCTTCCGTACTTGCTACATTTTCTGTATAAATAGGAACACCTTTCCAAAGCACATTTAAATGAAAATAAGACCAAGCACGAAAAAACTTAGCTTCTGCCTTAAGTTGTGCTTTCTCACTATTCTCCATATCCGGTACATTATCTATATTATTAATAACATCATTTGCCCTATATACAATTGTGTAATAATATTTGTAATGATTTGATACATTTCCATTAGATGGGGTACAAGAACCTGTTGTTACAAAACAGTTATTTCTCCAGTTCATATCAATATCCATCACAGAAGAACATGCATCAAACGGAATCCCCTTTGCATTATCATAGTTTTTCGAGTACTTATCGTAAAGTCCATTATACACTCCCATTACTGCTGCACGAGCCAAAATTGGGCTATCCCAAACATTGGAACTAGAAAAACTATCACTTGGTAGTGTATCCAAAAGATCGCTTTTACATCCCACCATCACTAAAAATATCATTGATGTCACCCAAATAACTGTTGTCTTTCTAAATATTTTTTTCATCTTTCTAATTATCTTGATGTTCTTACAAATTAAAATGTTAAATTAATTCCAAATGCATATTGACGCATTGTTGAATATCCAACAGTAGTACGCATTTCTGGGTCCTGACCCGAGAATCCAGTGATAGCGAAAAGATTTTCTCCTGAGGCATAAACACGAAGTCTTTCTACATAGAATTTTTTAGAAATAGTTTTTGGTAAAGTATACCCTAATGTCAAATTTCTAAGCTTGATAAAATTCCCTTTTTCCAAATGAAGAGAAGAACTAGCCGAACTCTGGGCACCAGAAACGTTTACCAAACGAGGTTGTTTTGAGGTAAGATTCGTCCTTTGATCGGATGGATTTTCAGGATCATAAAAATAATGGTCGTCAGCTATAACATCAGGGATTGCATAACCATATACAGTTTCACTGGAGTTTCTAGAAGTAGAATAATAATAAATGCTAAATCCGGCTGCTCCCCCCCAAGTCATAGAAAAATCAAAATCTTTCCAGTTTGCACTAGCCTGAAAACCAAAGTTATATTTAGGAGTTGTTGATGTTCCTTGAAATTCAGAATCATATGAATTACCATATATACCATCAGCATTTGCATCTGCATAAATATATTCTCCATACCAAAGTGCATTTTTAGCAACGGCATTATATGGTTGGAAAGTATAACCGGCATCTTGCATTGCTTGAAGCCATTGCATATCTTTTTCAGTACGTATCATACCATCTTTAGGACCGCCATTTATGTTAACTGTACCATCCGTATTAAAATACGAACCACTACCTTTATAAACGTTAGGAAGATAAAATTCATTAATCTGATGCCCTTCAATAACTCTTGTTGTACTACCTGTAGAAACATCTCCTATATTAGTAGAATATTCTGTATGGTCAGGATTCCACCCTCTTTCTAATTTACCTTTATATTTACTGACAAAGTTCTTATTGAAAGAGAACTGCCCTTTAATACTGTAACTGAAATTTTTACCAATATTATCCCTCCATCCAAGTTCAAATTCAATACCTCTATTAGTAACCTCGGCTATATTTTCTTTTGGGGCAGTAGCTGTTCCCATTGCCATATACATATCCGGCGTATAAAGTATCCCTGTTGTCAGCTTATTATATACATCAATATTTCCTGTTAATTTATTATCAAAGAATCCATAATCAATACCGATATTGGTAACTGCTGTTTCTTCCCAAGTAAGAGCGGCATTAGCTATAGATGTAATAGCAATACCACTTGCCAGTGCTTGTCCTGTGGAATAATTTGCGGCCGAATAAACAGACTGCCAATCATAATTACCTATTGAATTATTACCAAGTTTTCCCCAAGATGCACGAAGTTTGAGACTAGTCAGCCATTGTACAGTTTTTAACCAGGATTCTTCAGTCAAACGCCAACCTGCAGAAAATGAAGGGAATGCCCCCCAACGATAATCCGGAGCAAATCTTGAAGAACCATCATAGCGTAAATTAAATTCAAATAAATACTTACTTTTATAAGCATAATTTACACGTCCAAAAACTGAACGAGCAGCATATCCCGTCCCATAACCGGATGTTGAATATGGAGTTGTTGCGGCATTAAAGTCGTTTACATTTGCATCTGTAAGTCCCAGTTTGTTAACATCAGTCTCTCTATATTTATAAGTTTGTTCTTCATAACCAAGCATAGCCGAAACATCATGAGAGCCAAAGGATTGATTATAATTAATCAAATGGTTTAACTTTGTTGTATTCTCTCTTGTATAATACATATAAGTATAAAGAGTAGCCGGATCCGCTGCACCTGTAGAAAAAGCGTCTTTAGAAAAACTATACTTACCAATAGAGGTGTTTACTGTCTTTTTCTCACGACGAATATCTTTGTAATAAAAATCAAAACTATATGTAAAATATTTCAAGAACTTAACCTGAGCATACCAATCTGTATAAAGTTGCGTATATTTATCGTATCCATCTACATTGGCCATATCCCAAAGAGGGTTATGTGATTGGGGATCATCCTCCGGTCCTTCCGGAGCTCCATATTTACCATCATAAAACGGGTATGTACAAGGAAGCATTTTCTGAGTATTGATTGAATTAAAAAAACTACTGCCAGAATCACTTACATCCTGATCGGTTACATTCCCCCACGTACGCGTCCCAACTCTCAGCCAATCTGTAATATCCGAATACAAGTTAACACGTCCCATATACCTTGAATATCCTGTGTTTTTAACAACTCCTGGATTATCGATATAAGAAAAACTGATTGAGTAACCTGTTCGCTTTTCCTTTCCATTAATAGATATGGCATGCTTCTGCATCCATTCTTTCTTATAAATATTATCCCACCAATCCGTATTTGGATAAGCAACATAATTAGGATAACCTGAAGTTGCGATTCCATCAGGATTAAGCTTTGCTGCTTCCCAAAGATCAATAGAACTTTGAGAAAATATGTCAGAATTCCCCAAATTATTAGATGACTCATTCATCAATTTCATATACTGAACATAATCCGAAATCGTATGAACTATTTTAAATGGCTCATTATAAGAGACTGTTCCATCATAAGTTACACTAATTTTACCATCTGTACCATTTTTTGTAGTAATAAGGATTACCCCATTAGCTCCTCTATTTCCATATATAGCACAAGAAGCAGCATCTTTAAGTATCGAAACATTAGCAATATCCGAGGGATTAACCATGCTCATACTTTGCTCCATTCCATCTACAAGAATAAGAGGACTGGAAGAATTCAATGTCCCGACACCACGAATATTATATGAAAAACTTTCGGCATTGGGTTGCCCTGAACTCTGCATAATTTGAAGGCCAGGAGAAACACCACTAAGAGCTTGAGAAGCATCAACAACTGGTCTCGACGCCATTTCCTCAAAATTAACAGTAGAAACCGAACCTGTTAAATTAACTTTCTTTTGAGTACTGTAACCAACCACGACAACCTCTTCTAGCGCCTGAGTATCCTCTGATAACGTAATATCAACAATGGAACGGCCTTCAACCTGAATTTCTATTTTATTATATCCAATATAAGAAGCAACCAATATAGAATTATCAAATACTGATAATGTATAATCTCCATCTAGACTTGTTATCGTTCCATTTGTTGTTCCTTTCTCCACTACATTGGCTCCAATGATCGGATTTCCATCTTTATCTTTAATGGTTCCTGTAATTTTCCTTTTCGTTTGTTGAGGTATTTTATCCGGAATTGACTTTGATAGGACAATGTAATTATCCGTAAATTCATATTTCAGCTTCCTGCCGCTTAATACTTCATCCAGAATCTCTGAAACTTTTGCTCTTTTCTTGCTCAATGTAACATTGAAGTTCGAGCGAATCTCGCTTGTGCTGTAAATAATCAGATAATCGGTCTGTTGTTCTATTTCTTTAAACAGTTCTTCTATAGAAAGATTATTTGACCGGAACTCAACTATCGCATTCTGTGCCTCACCTTTTACAGCAAACAGATGGGAGGCAAACATAAATATAAGTAGAAAGGTCATTTTCATAACACTGAATGCTTTTTTGCTTTTTTTGTGGCACACTGTATGCGTTAACAAAGAATTTATTTTCATACCTTTGCTTTATTAAGTAAATACTATTTTTAATCTCAATGGGTTTACTTGTCAAATCGGTAGGTGCGGGAACATCTGCCGATTTTTCTTTTTATACTTTTCACGGACTCATAGGCTTTTCTGTTTTAAGTGTTAACAACTAATGATTCGATTTTATCACTTGGATAATGTGATTTGGTTCAATCCTTCATTCTTCTCTATTTTGAATTTATGTATTTTCTGTATCACTTGAAGGATGGTTAAGATGCCATCTCGCTGGCGGAATTTCCCGACATATTCATAATCTAAAATCTCCGGATCTTTCACATTGATTTTTACATCGTAATATAATTCCAGCTTCTCGATAATACTACCCAGTTTTTGTTTTTTGAATGTGTAAAGTCCCTCACGCCAAAGCAACATATCCGGGTCCATTTCCTTTAGTTCAAGTTTATATCCATTCTGGACTAAACATTGTCCCGGAGACAATATCTTTCCTGTGGATTCCATTTCCGGAAAATATGTTTTCACTGAACCTTTTTGCAAATACACTTCCGTATATCCGGCTGCCGGATAGGAAGATACATTAAATTCGGTACCCAATGCTTTTACATCGATCGTAGATGTAGAGACGATAAAAGGGACCTGTTTATTCGGTGCCACAACAAAGAACCCTTCTCCTGAAAGGGAAACTCTCCGTTCATTTGTAAAAGTAGAAGGATAAGTAAGTCTTGAACCAGCATTCAACCACACTTTTGAGCCATCCGGCAATGTCAGTTCGGCACGTTGGCCAGGCGGCACATAGAGTTCTTGCTGCATGGCAATTGCTTCCGGTTTCATATGGTAGGAATAATAATACAATGACACTATCCAGGAAGAGAGTATCGCGATGATGAATATAGCGGCATACCGTCCCCAACGTTGGATAAATAATCTTCTTTTCTGTTGTTCTACGAGCCGTTTAAATTGTTTGTATTTTGCTCTTCCAAGTGATATATCCGCTGCAGCACTTTGCAATCCCATTAAACTGTATAGCTGCTGATATGCTATCATACGGGATTTTAATGTGGAATCATGGCTGGCTTCTTTTAATAGAGATTCTTCCTCTGTTCGATCCAACTCTCCCTGATAATATTTGATGATTCGTTCGTCCACTTCTCTTTTATTTTTATTAAGTAAACGAACTGGCCCAAAAAATCCCCTAAAAGATTTTTATATTTCTTTTGAAAACGATTAAAAAAGGAAAATCAGTAATGGCAGATAGTCTTTCAATTCTTCTTTCAACTTTTTATAAGCAATTGTCATTTGGCTTTCTACGGTTTTCACCGAGATACATAATTCATCGGCTATCTCCTTTTGTTTTTTTCCTTCCAACTTATTCTTTATAAAGATTTCACGGCAACGCTCAGGTAAAGAGTCAAGAGCCTTCTGAATTATTTTTTCCAATTTTCGTTCCGAGCCCCAATCCGTATCAAAAGATTCCAACGAATCAAATTTCATCTGAAGGGATAAAGAGAACTCTTCCTGCATTTTTTTAGCGGCTTCCTGTTCCAGCAGTTTATGCCGAAGATAATCGATGCATTTATTCTTCACAGCCGTAAACAGATAGGCGACGCTGTTTATCTGGTCATTTAATAAAGATTGTTTCTGGTAGAGATCCAGAAAAACATCTTGTGTAATATTTTCAGCGTCTTCTTCCGAGAGTACATATTCCCGCGCAAAACACTTCGCACGTGAATACCATGTTATGTAAAAATGCTCAAAATCCATCCTTTTCCATCTTTATCCTGCCCCACAAATATAATCCAATTTTGCGATAACCGGCAAATCCTTTATTAGGATTCATCAATATTCCTACACTTGACCTCTGTGCGACAATGTATGAGATAAAGAACTATCCGATCAAAAAAGTCAGCTTTTTCTTATTCCTACCTTATTTATCTTGGATTTATTTTGCAACATATTTTGAATGGGAACATCTATACGTTTAAAGAAAAAAGAACGCCCAGACAGTAAAGTTTGGGCGCGAATTACTCAATCGAGTACTCTTTAAGTTCTATTTATATTGCATAAATTATATGGTTTCTTATACAAATAAAATCGTCACGTTATCATTATTCTGAATAATACAAACAATAGAATCGCTGATTAGAATCGGGAGCACTATCCCATTGAGTTATAGTCAGAACCGGTTGTCTGGAGGCCGCTTTACACCATATGACACCTAATCTAAAATCTCCACTGTTCCAGTCTTTACTATCAAAAACAACCCCTCTATAATACAATATGAAATTATAATTATACCAATGTTCATGTTCAACATCATACCCATCAGAAGAAAATAATATTCTACTATTCACTTTTGTACTACTACCTTTAACACTAAACCCTACACTACAAAGGATTTCTTCAAGAGACATCTTTTGTTCCGAACGCGAATTGTAGAACTTATATATTAGCTCAATCTCACCTCGATTCAAATGTTTATATTTACGAGGAACCGAATTATTTCCATAATTCATAACCGTAGGCAGATAAGTATAATCCGAATCAGAAGATCCCTTATCCACATACATTATATTTCCAGTCCTCATTTCTTTAGAAACACCATTTTTATAATCAGTATACCAATCATAAGGAACTTCTAGTATTTCTTTTTGAAATTTTCGTCCTTCCATTCTTGGTATATAACAAATATTTACCCCTGAGTTATATGTATCATAGTTCACTTTGTATATGCTGCTAAACTTTTCCATAGACAATACAGTTTGGCCTAATGAAGAAATATCATCCGGAGTATTAATCAAATTTTCATACATATTGGATAAAGAAAAAGCAATTGCTAAAAGAGCAATATCTCTATCTCTACAATTTTCACGCCATGCAAATGATTCCTGTTCAAACCCAAAGAACTTCGATGCAAATTCGTCATAAACCTGAAAATAATTCTTTTGTTCTGCGGCTATAGACATTACTTTCTTTGCATAATTTATCGTTGCATAATTGGCACTCCCTGCTCCATTTATATTGGATTCACCCCATTTCCTAACAACTTCTTTCCTCTTTGATATGCGTTCCTCCAGACTTAGGTTTTTATTTTTATCTAATGCTTGAAGAGTAAGCCAAGAATCTACGGTTTTTGACTGCAAATTAATATACATAGTCTCTTTTTCTCTAAAAGCGCCATCATAATTTGCCAGTTTAACCTCGTTTTTTAAAGCATCAATCGATGTTTGGATATCACCTAACCTGTTTATAATCTCATCTAATTTCGATTGTGTCTCATCTGGTATAAAAATTCCCACTAATTCTTCCGCAGCATAACCCTCAAGAAGAAAAAAAGCATTTCCTGCAATCTGTTGCCCTATAAACCCTAAGAGAGTAGTAAAACCGAATCCTTCAGTACCACTATTGGCTTTCGTCTTAACATCTCCCTCATACCATCTTTGATAAAGACAATCTACATGTTGTGTAGAGGCAATTGTAGTAGAAGGATTTGCATTTAAAGGTCTTTCTCCTATAATAGCATCATCCAAGTGATTATTACACCCTGTAAAGCACACGACATAACTAATGGCAAGTAAATTAAAAGATACAACATGCTTCTTTGCCATCAACCATTTTTCTTTCATAATTCAATCTCCTTGTAATTTAATTTCTAAAAATTATATATGTAAACTTTTCATTATGTCTCATTTTATTGATCATTTCAATTACTTACATCACAATAAAAGTAGATCCTCACTTTACTATTATTTCCCCTTTTCGAGAGTGCAAAATTACACTGCCTGTTTCTATTCTAATAGCTATTTTTACTGCAACGACAAAAACACGTACTGAAACGTACAAAGAAGTACTCTAAAATGATTCCAAAGGGATTAATATATATATTTTATCACATCTATTATTACATAACCACATTAAAATCAATTGTTTTTTAGATGACTGGATTTGAAAACAGAAGACTGAAATAAAGGTAGAATTAATCGATATTGACAGTTTCAGTGAAACGGAAATTGCAAATATTGATACCGTAATATCCATTATTTCCCTCTTAATATATCCAATAGAAATAAGAAAGGCTGAAAATAATGCTTTTGATAGCCATATTTTAATGCATGAATTTTTACAAAGACTGGATTTGAACCATCCGACTATGCCACATGATAATGGTCTGATGATCCTTGCATAACCGGCAAAACTGTTGATTGTAAGTGGAAATTAAAACCAGAACGACTCTTCCCTTGTTATACAAGAAAGCTAAATGATATTATCCCAACAAGAACATGAGAAAGGTTGTCGCAATAATTATTCCGATATTGATATGTTTCTTTGTCGGATTGACTGCAAGTTATTTTCAGGCAGATGCTATTAAAACATGGTACCCGCTTCTCAATAAACCGGCTCTAACACCTCCAAATATAGTATTTCCGATTGCGTGGAGCATTATCTACCTCAGTATTGGAATATCTATCGGAATAATATCAGTCTCTGCCTCAATAAAGAGAAAGACATTGATCAGGCTTTTTGGTATCCAGTTAATTTTCAATTTTGCATGGAGTATCCTATTTTTCTATTTACAAAATCCTTTATTAGGATTCATCGATATTCTTATACTCGACATATGCGTGACAATGTATGCGATTAAGAGCTATCCAATCAGAAAAGTCAGCTCTTTCTTATTCCTGCCTTATTTACTTTGGATTTATTTTGCAACATATTTGAATGGGTACATCTTACTAAATAATTAAGAGAATGTGTTTTATCTACATTGGTTTTTGAATTTACTCAACATAATCCATTTAAATTAAATTCCCTCAGGATTTCGGTATGAGCCCATTTTACCAGTAAATTTACCAGTACAAAATTAAACCCCTCTGTAAATAAAAAAATTACAGAGGGGTTTAATTTTAATTTGTGATTCCGGAGCGATTCGAACGCTCGACCCACGCCTTAGAAGGGCGTTGCTCTATCCAGCTGAGCTACGGAACCATCCTTATTTGCGGTGCAAAGGTAGCATTTTTATTTAATTATGCAAAGACTTCATATCTTTTTTTATCAGAACGGATAACCAACGGCAAAATGCCAAGCGAAATTGTCCTTGAAATTCGGGGACAGGATAGCCCAGCGGTCTCTGCCCGAACGCTGAGGATCGTACGCTTTCATACCGGTATCGAAACGAACCAGGAAGAAATCGAAGTCCAGACGAAGACCCAGTCCGTATGAAACAGCTATCTCTTTATAAAAACGGGAAAAATCAAAATTACCATTCGGGCGATCTTCATATTTATGGAATGTCCAGACATTGCCTGCATCGATAAACGCAGCCATTTCGAATTTCCAGAATAACTTTGTTCGATATTCCACATTCAAATCCAAACGGATATCACCAATCTGCTGGGCAAATGATTTAACTGAATCTATCGGCATACCACCCGGTCCGAGTGAACGTACAGACCAGCCTCTCACACTGTTTGCCCCACCGGAAAAATAACTACGTTCGAAAGGTAACATTTTTGAATTTCCATACGGAAATCCTACACCTATCCCAATATGGTAAGCGATATGGTTACGGCTATCCAGAACAATTCGCTTACTGAAATCCGCATCTCCTTTTATAAACTGGGAGTAATTGATACCAAAAAATTTATAACGTCCTTCTGCATCTTTTTCAGAACCTGTCATCTTAGATAATGCATACAACAAGTTTCCGGCCATCTCAAAAGAAAAACGCATAGAATGTGTATTCCTGAGCCGGTTTTCCGGATTGTAAGAATTAAACGAATAAGTATACCCGGCACCAACAATAAACTGGTCGGTAAAATTGTACAGTAATGTAGATTCCGGCAATGTAGACTTAAATGTAGAATCTATATTAGGCAATTGCACATAATCCACATCCAGTAATTTAAAGACATGACGTGCTTGCGAATTACTCCTATCCTGCCATATATAACTCCATCCCCCGGAAAGAATGGCACGCTGAAATTCCGGACGCGTCTGAAAACTATAACTAAGTTTTAATTCAGTTGTCGCCCTGAGCCTGCGCTTAAAATTATCTGTAACGAACGGAAATAAAAACCGGGGGAATAAAACAGAAGTCTCAGCCCCCAACTCCCAATAACTGCTCGTTTGTTTGGATAGAGCCTCAAAAGCCCCCCTGATTTTTGCAGAGAAAACTTCGGAACCTTTAAATATATTACGATGCTGATAATTCAAACTGGAAGCAAATCCCAAATCACCGGCAGAGTTAGTTCCTTCAACATCCACCCCGAATCCTTGCAATTTAGCTGGTGATGTGAGAATTGTACAATTCAGTTTCATCGTATCATTCTCCTCTATTTCCGAAAAACGGATATTTACATTCCTCAAAGCCCTCAATGTAGAAAATGCCGAATAAGTCTGTTCCACACTCCGGTCATTGTATAATTTTCCAGGAGTGATAAAATTACTTCTTCTCAACACATTCGGACGAATGGAATGTCCCCTTTTACCGTACAGGATCTTTACTCCGCTTTTATTATCTACCGTATCACGCACGAAAGATGCATCTTCATCCAACGTCAGCGGGTCATAATCCGTTACTATTGCTACATCTTTGATATAATAAGGACGGTGTAAAGTATCCACAATGGTTCCATCCTGTTGTTGAAGCCGGTAAGGCTTGAGAAGCATATAAAGATTAACGATATTACGATTAAAAGAGCTATCCGCAACATAAGACAGGTAATCCCGGTTAAATGCATAATATCCGCGTCTACGCAATAATGTCGTGATACGTTGCCGCTCTTTATCCAGCACATCCCGGTCAAACAATGCACTGTCTTTTATCAGCGAAGTATAATCATCCGAATAAGTCCGGAATGCAGATGATAACACGGAACGGCGTGGAGGCTTCATTCTGGCGATACTGTCAATTACCGGATCATCCAATGACATTCCATAATGATTAATCCGGTAAGGTTCATTCGGTACTATATTGTATCTTACGACTGCTTTCTTATGCCTGGATGTATCAATCGAAGCAGAGACTTCTGCATTGACATAGCCTTTATTGATGCAAAAACGTTGAAGTTCGTTAACCGACTGGTCTACCAACAAAGTATCGAGTATAACAGGAGGTTCACCTATCCTGCGAAGCTGTTTGTTTATCCATCTCTTTTCATTTTTTCCGGACCAGTCATAGACAAAAAGCTGCCATTTCATCAAGCCGAACACTTTAAAGTTCGGTTGTTGCCGCAAATAAGGTTTTACGTCGGATGTTTTAAAGACTTTACCTTTCGTTTCTATCTCTACCTTATCCAACAAATATTCCCCGTCGCCAACAAACTTTGTCGAACTACAGGCTGCCAGTATCCATGCAAGACTTATGGAATATAATATACGGAGGTTTCCCTTCATTCTTCAAGCTTTTACGCACGCAAATGTAGTTGAAATTAAATAAATTCCTGTACATTTGTTTTGTAAAAAGAACAAATATGCTAAGTAAAGCTAAAGTAAAATATATCCGTTCGCTTGAACTTAAAAAATACAGAAACGAAGAAAATGCCTTCGTAGCAGAAGGGAATAAATTAGTTGCCGACATGATGAACGCCTTCGAATGTGAACTTTTAGTAGCTAAACCATCATGGATGGCAACCCAAGGCGACATCCCGGCAAAGGAATTGCTTGTAGCAGAAGAAGATGATATCCGGAAAGCCAGTTTCCTGAAAAATCCCCAGGATGTATTAGCCGTATTTAAGTATCCGATATGGAAACTGGAAGACGTACATCCCGAAACATCCCTTGTCCTTGCTTTGGATGGCATACAAGATCCCGGAAATTTAGGCACAATTATCCGGTTAGCTGACTGGTTTGGCATCGAGCACATCGTTTGCAGCCAAGATACGGCAGATGTATTCGGCCCCAAAACGGTACAGGCAACAATGGGAGCTTTAGCGCATGTCAATGTGCATTATACCCAACTGGAAGAATATCTTAGAAAGCAGTCACAACAAGGTATCCCATTATTCGGGACTTTTTTGGATGGGGAAAATATGTATACCAAAGAATTATCCGGTAACGGTATTCTTATAATGGGAAATGAAGGCAACGGCATACGCCCTGAAATCGAAGCATTGATAAACGAGAAACTATATATTCCAAGTTTTCCGCCGGAAAGAGAAACCTCAGAGTCGCTTAATGTAGCCATTGCTACGGCTGTTGTCTGTGCAGAATTCCGCCGGCGGCAAGGAAATGCCGGTTAAAAGAAGGAGTTGTACCGAATCACCAGTCTCTATATCCAAAGAAAAACCGTTTTGTTTTAAGACATCGGATAGTATTACGGCGCGGGACTTTCCTGTCTCCCATTGGATAGAAACAGAGATTTTTTCCAAAGATTTCATTTCTTCACCACATGCGACTGGAACAAGTATTCCATCATAAAATTCCGTACCTGCAATTTCCCCATCCAAAGGGAAAACACCTGTAAAAGCCCTCTGGTTATCCAGCTCGACATAATGCATACGATAAAGTTGCTGGTAATATGTATAATGTGAAGCTACCCGCCGCATCACTCATTTTTGGTACTGTCAGGTTTAGCTATTTCATCCAATCGTCCGTAGTTATATTTCATCAGGCTCAGGCTATCCACATATACTTTATAATAAGAAGCCGAATCCGCATTATTCATAAAGATATGTCCATAAACACTTTTCACCCGCTTGGTTGGAAGACTTTTTACGATCGTTTCATAATAACCGTCCTTCGATATTTTCTTATTCACAGTTATAGTTGTATCTCCCTGGAATACACTTAAACGAACCTCCGGCTTATATTTCCATTTTTCGTTAATACCCCAGACATTCATACCAAGGACAAACGCACTACCCGAAGAATAACTGGTCTTAGGCTCCACATTAAATGCAACTCCGTTAAAAATAGCATCCGGTTCTAAAGCCAGAAACCTGCGGCGTGGCCATATATCTATTGAATCTTCTTTATCGACAGTTACATTAATTTGTACGTCACCAAGAGCCTTCTGACGTTTGTTCAATTCGGCAAGTACACGGTCGCATACCCCCATATAAATATCCAGATTGCGGCCATACCAAACCAAAGAGGAATCATAAACAGCTTCCGTTATCTCATGTTTTTGGAATACAGATTGGAACACAGCTTCTTTATGAGCTTCATCCGGGAATTTATCCGGATACTGATAAATCATGGCTTCTGCCAATTGCATATCAATCAGCACGGACTGCATATCCTTCTCCGACAGAAGCCCGCCGGGAACTTTACTACAAGCAACCGCTATCATACCCAAAAATATGACAAAACCATATTTATGCAGCCAACTCCGCATACTATTATTTTTTATTTTCTGATTTAGAAAGACTTTCCGATAAAGTGTGGCGGTAAAATATCAGTAACAAAAATACACCCACACAAATAGCAGAATCTGCCAAATTAAAAATAGGACGGAAAAATTCGAAATCCTGTCCGCCCCAAACAGGCAACCAATCCGGTAGAGTGGTTTTAATTAAAGGGAAATAAAACATATCCACCACTTTTCCATGCAACCAGGGTGCATATCCTCCACCTTCCGGCATAAAGGTTGCTACCTGACCAAAACTATGATTAAATACGACACCATAAAAGATTGAATCTATTATATTTCCGATAGCTCCGGCAAATATCAGCGCAACACAGGCTATAAAACCAAATTTATAATTATCTTTCACCAGTTTGTAAAGATAATAACCGATAAACCCAACAGCAATAATCCTGAAAATAGATAAGAATAATTTCCCTATCACTTCAATACCGAACGCCATACCGGGATTCTCCGTGAAATAAATATAGAACCACGAAGTTATTTCCTTGTATTCGTGTAATTGCATATGGGTCTTCACCCATATTTTCAAAACTTGGTCAAGAAGAAGGAGCAGCATTACAATTAACACTGCTCCCCAACCTTTGGAATATTTCATTTACTTAGCGCCTCCTTGTTTAGCTTCAATACTCAAAGTTGCATGAGGTACCGCACGTAGTCTTTCTTTTGGAATCAGTTTACCTGTTTCACGACAGATACCATACGTTTTATTTTCAATGCGAATCAAAGCCGCCTGCAAATTTTGAATAAACTTCATCTGGCGCTGTGCCAGACGGCCTGCTTCTTCTTTTGATAAAGTAGCAGCACCTTCTTCCAAAACCTTGAATGTAGGAGATGTATCAGCCACGTCGTTACCATCCGAATTAGTTACACCGGACCTCAACAAATCATAATCCTTTTTCGCTTTTTCCAGCTTCTCTAATATTATGGCGCGAAACTCCTCGAGTTCAGCATCCGAATATCTCGTTTTCTCTGCCATGGTTTTTTAAATTAATAATAATTAATCAACAATGAAGAGTGAAGAACAAACTAATGTTAATAAGCTTCACTTGAAGGCAAATATAGTGCATTTCTTGAATTATTCACTCCTCATCATTAATTATTCATTCTATATTCATACTTTTTCAATACGGACTGAAAGTTTAAAATCTTCAAAATCCAGTTCTGTTGCATCACTAATTGCTTCTTCTTCAATCTCAACACTTACAGCAAGCACCTGATTTGCTATGTATGAACCGAAATCTTTGATTGCTTCATCCATTTCGTCCGAAGAAAGAACAGTTACCGCGATTTTATCCGTAATATCGTATCCGTTGCTCTTACGTAAGTTCTGGATACGGTTTACCAATTCACGTGCCAAACCTTCTTTTTTCAGTTCATCCGTTACAGTAATATCCAATGCTACTGTCAAGCGTCCCTGGTTTGCAACCAGCCAGCCCGGAATGTCTTCTGAGATGATCTCAACGTCCGCCAATTCTACAACAGCCTCTTGACCTTCAATGTTCAAAGAGAATGAACCCGCTTTTTCAAAAGCATTGATATCATCCTGACTCATAGACTGAATAGCAGCAGCAAGGCTCTTCATTATTTTTCCGTAACGCGGGCCTAATTTCTTAAAGTCCGGTTTGATTCTCTTCACCAGGATACCTGCGGAATTACCGACAAACTTCAAGTCTTTCACATTCACCTCATTCAAAATCAAAGCCTTCACAGCTTCGATACTTTCCTGCTGGTGTGCATCCAGAACCGGAACCATTATCGTCTGTAGCGGCTGACGCACCTTAATATTTACCTTACGGCGCAAAGCCAGTACCATAGAAGAGATATCCTGTGCAATCTGCATACGTTCTTCCAGGTCCTTATCGATCATATCCTCATGACAAACAGGGAAATCAGACAAGTGAACAGATTCTACATTTTCGCGTCCGGTAACAGCAATCAAATCCAAGAACAACTGGTCTGCATAGAACGGTGCGATAGGAGCCATCAGTTTAGCTACCGTTTCCAGGCAAGTATATAAAGTCTGGTAAGCAGAAAGCTTATCGGTAGTCATACCTCCACCCCAGAAACGACGGCGGTTCAGGCGTACATACCAGTTACTCAGGTTATCATTCACAAAATCAGAGATAGCACGTCCCGCACGAGTCGGTTCGTATGCTTCCAGATAACTGTCCACATCCTTTACCAAAGTATTCAGCAATGACAGAATCCAACGGTCGATTTCAGGACGTTCCGCCCATGCAATATCTGCTTCGGAATAATTAAATCCGTCCACATTAGCATACAGCGAGAAGAATGAATATGTATTATATAACGTACCGAAGAATTTACGACGAACTTCCTCAATACCATCTATATCAAATTTGATATTATCCCACGGAGAAGCATTCGTAATCATATACCAACGCAATGGGTCGGAACCGTGTTGCTCTATTGTAGAGAACGGGTCAACGGCATTACCCAGACGTTTGGACATTTTATTACCATTCTTATCCAACACCAAGCCATTCGAAACAACAGCTTTATAAGCAACACTGTCGAATACCATTGTTGCCAGTGCATGCAATGTGAAGAACCATCCACGTGTCTGGTCCACACCTTCGGCAATGAAATCAGCAGGATAAACCTCACGGTTGTCTAAAACTTCTTTGTTTTCAAACGGATAATGTATCTGTGCATAAGGCATAGCACCTGAATCGAACCAAACATCGATAAGGTCCGTTTCACGCTTCATCGGCTTTCCGTTCTCGGATACAAGAATTATATCGTCCACATAAGGACGGTGCAAATCTATCTTTTCGTAATTTTCCTGTGTATATTCACCCGGATGGAAGCCTTTATAAGGATTGGATTCCATCAGTCCGGCTTTAACAGCCTTTTCAATTTCATTATACAATTCTTCTACGGAACCTATACACTTTTCTTCGCTACCGTCTTCTGTACGCCAGATAGGAAGCGGAGTTCCCCAATAGCGGCTACGGCTCAGATTCCAGTCTTGCAGGTTTTCCAGCCATTTGCCGAAACGTCCCGTACCCGTACTCTGAGGTTTCCAGTTGATTGTATTATTCAGTTCAATCATCCGTTCGCGACAAGCAGTTGTACGGATAAACCAACTATCCAACGGATAATACAATACGGGCTTGTCCGTACGCCAGCAGTGCGGATAATTATGGACATGCTTTTCGATACGGAACACACGGTTCTGTGCTTTCAGCATCATACAGATTTCGACATCCAGTGTTTCGTCTTTTTCGCCTTTTGTCGGATCGTAAGCATTCTTTACAAACTTACCCTGCCACGGATCATAATCGGCAGCATTCATACATGTTTGTACATACTCCGGATCCAGATCTTCCAATAAATAGAATTTACCTGTCATGTCAACCATCGGACGGCGTAATCCGTCTTTATCCACCATCATCAACGGAGGTATACCGCTTGCTTTTGCAACCCGGTCGTCATCCGCACCGAATGTCGGAGCGATATGTACAATACCTGTACCATCTTCAACAGTTACATAATCGCCGGTGATAACACGGAAAGCACCTTCTCCCGGATTTACCCATGGAATCAGCTGCTCGTAATGCATACCTGCCAATTCCGGACCTTTCCACTCGCCTACAACTTTAAACGGAATCAATTTATCGCCCGGTTTATAATCGGACAAAGCCAAATCAGCCGCTTTCGGATTGAAATGAGCATTCAACAGGTCTTTTGCCAATACAACAGTCATCGGCATACCTGTATATGAATTGTAAGTCTGGACAGCTACATAAGAGATATTCGGCCCCACACAAAGAGCGGTATTGGAAGGTAGTGTCCAAGGCGTAGTCGTCCATGCCAGGAAGAACGGTTCCCCGAACTCTGTCATTTCCGGTTTCGGATCCAATATGCGGAACTGCGCCGTACAAGTCGTATCCTTCACATCCCGGTAACAGCCCGGCTGGTTCAACTCGTGTGTACTCAATCCGGTACCAGCAGCCGGCGAATACGGCTGAATTGTATATCCCTTATACAGTAAACCTTTCTTATATAATTCTTTCAGCAAATACCATAAGGTTTCAATATAGCGGTTATCATAAGTGATATACGGATTTTCCATATCCACCCAATAGCCCATTTTCTGTGTAAGGTCTTCCCATTCTTTGGTAAACTTCATCACATCCTTACGGCATGCTGCATTATATTCAGCAACGGATATCTTTTTGCCGATGTCTTCTTTCGTAATACCCAAAGCTTTTTCCACCCCCAGTTCAACCGGAAGTCCATGTGTATCCCATCCTGCTTTACGGTTCACCAGATAACCTTTCATCGTTTTGTAACGGCAGAAAATATCCTTAATCGAACGGGCAATAACATGATGAATACCAGGCATACCATTTGCAGAAGGAGGACCTTCGTAAAACACAAACGATGGATGTCCTTTGCGGATTTCAAGACTCTTATGGAAGATGTCGCCATCCTGCCATTTCTTCAGAACCTCTTTATTGACGTTCGACAAGTCAAATTTAGAGTATTCGGCAAATTTTTTACTCATATCGCGTTATATTTATCTTTCTTCTAAAAATGATGCAAAGGTAGTGATTTTATTCAAAATAGACAAAGCGGTAAAGAATTGACAGTTGACAAGTGACAGTTGACAGTTGACATGTGACAGTTATTTGAGTTTTCCGTTGATTAATTAACAAATTATAAAGCTCAATTGCCAATGCTTATACAAAGCTTGTCCACTGAAAAGATTTCAACTAATTTTCCTCCTGATTTTGCAGTGCCATTAACAGTCCTATCACTTCCGAATAGTTCTGCCGTCCGGCCGGAATGTTATTTCCTTTAAGAAACCAGTTGTAAACAGTGTCCTGCATTTCTCCGATAAAAGGACTGTATAACGCTTGCCAATAGGTATTTTTCTTATTATACAAATCTCTTATCTCCGGTGAAATTGTTTGTACCCACTTATTAAAATCCTCTTCTCCCAATAGTTGATAAGCATTGCTCAAGACATAAGGCAACAATCCGAAATAACCCGAAAAACGGATTTCGGGAACAGCCGAACCGGTGCAAACCAGATATCCATACAAATTCGCTTCCGCTTCACTGGCCATACCCAATACATGCGCCATTTCGTGGGCATAGGTAAACGGGTACTGGACCGGCAACAAATCACGGTTCAGATTAAACTCATTCAGAAACGGCCCCATATACCCTAACACTCCCACTTTGCTCATCAACGAAGATATCAACATAGGTTTCATACGTAAATGCTCGCCCGGTTGGTTCAAGGCAAAAAACGGTGCTATCTCTTTATATTCTTTTTTTACTTCTTCCGCCACAATTTCCGGTGCTATCTCCTCGAACGAAAGATACGATTTATTCAACGAGTCCGTATAGGCAGTAAGAAAAGCATGGAAATCTTCTTCAGAATATGCCACATAAGGTATCTGCGTGCGGGCATAAAAATCCATCCGGAAATAATTCAATCCCCATGCCAGATAGAACCAGATATATACCCACACTAAATATTCCAGCATACGTCCGGCTGTTGTTTTCCACGAACGTCGTCTGACAACAGCATAGACAAGATAAATCAATAATCCGGCTATACTCCCGTAAATAAAACAATCCCCTACGGAAAAGGGGAATAGAGATGAAAAACGGGACAATACCGCCGAGAAAAAAGGATATATCTTCCGGGCGTACCATTCTCCTAAAACCGGAAACCTCATCACAACCCAGACAGCAACCAATAAAACAACCTGGATAATCCAACGGATACGTATCTTTTTCAACCAATCTTTACTTTGCTTCATATAAACAAAGATAGCAAATCCCTGTTCACTCTCCAAACGGATGTATAAACACAAACCTCGCTCCCAAGGTATAATCAGGGTCAATAGCGAGCGAACCTCCAAAACAAGTGGCAATCGTACGGCAAATAGCTAATCCCAACCCGGCACCTTGTTTAAATTCATCAACCTTTTCGAAACGGTTGAATATACTTTTCTGTTTGTCCAAAGGTACGCCACTTCCCGTATCGGTCACAGAGAATACGACCTGCTTTTTTTCATGGTCTACTTGATAATCGAGATTAATTTCTCCTTTTTCCGTATATTTTGCCGCATTGGTGAGTAGATTCAATAACAGTTGTTGCAACCGTAACGTATCGGTCTTCATTACAAAATCCTTATCTGAAAAAGTAAGAGTCAGATTCACACCCGGCTTTACTCTCTGCCGCATACTATCCTGCGCTTTCCGGCAACACTCATAAATAGAATATTCCTGCAAAACAAGCGTGAAAGATTCCGACTCAATTCGCGATAAATCAAGTACATCATTCACCAAATCCAACAACAGGTTTGTATTATCACTGATAATCCGGACATAATCTTTTTTATCTTCCTCACTCGCTTCCGGCAGCAATGCCGAAAAACCGACTATCGCATTTAAAGGAGTTCGTATCTCATGGCTTATATTGGCAACAAATGCCGTTTTAAGCCGGCTTGATT
This sequence comes from uncultured Parabacteroides sp., assembly GCA_900541965.1. Lineage (GTDB taxonomy): Bacteria > Bacteroidota > Bacteroidia > Bacteroidales > Tannerellaceae > Parabacteroides. Next base: position 54,973 of record UQLN01000019.1, read on the forward strand.
CTTCAGCCTGCTCCTTTGCCACGCGTAATTTACCGGAGGTATCTATCAGTATCTCCCGTTCCTTTTGCAAGTCATCTTTCAGCAAACGGATATGACGGGCATACCGGAACAAAAAATAAAGTAATACCAACAAAAGGGATGAAAAAACAAGAGAACCGGTCAACTGACGTTGTTTTTGAGACAATTTTTCCTTTTGATACAACAGCCTCTGCTCCTGCATCTTCTTCTCATTCAAATTATGCAAGGTTTGAAGCTGATTTAACTGACGTGTAAAAGAAGTGATATTGGATTGCTCGATAAAAGACAATAATTCAGTGCTTGTTGCCAATGCCTCATCCTTTTTTCCGGCACTTTTCAATATATCCACCTTTAATTTAAGAGGGTCTATGGAATAATCCACCTCCAATACCTTATCGATTTCCCTGACAGCTCTCTGATAATCTTTTATAAAAAAATAATACCGTGCCAATGACAGATTATGAATAGAAATCAAATAACCATCATTCCTGTTTTTTTCATGCAAATAAGCGTTTGCCTTTCTCATGGCTTCTTCCGCTTTAGCGCGATTGTGTTCAGCCACATACAAATCCATATAATTGGAATATAAAATGCAATATTTACTCCGGAACGGATAATTCATCCATTGGGTATCCTTTTCGCCCTCCATTTTCCGTAATAAAGATTCGAAATATTCAAGTGTGGAACGGCTTTTCTCCAATTCATTCAACCTTAAATAAGAAATTAACAGATACGACATAATCTGAATTTCATAATCAGGTTGCCCTCCCATCTCTTTTAAAAGGGCAAGTCCTTTTTCAAAAGCAGAAACAGCATCGCGGTCACGACCGATTACCAAATAAATCATTCCTAAATATTCATTACTGGAAACAGCCCCTTGAGAATTACCGGTTTCATCTGCCAACATCTGGAGGCGCACAGCTTCATTCATCGCTAACTCATATTCCCCGCTTACCAAATAGAAACGACAATAATAATTAAGGAAGTCAAAAGATGCAGTGGGAGTTTCCCCATGTTTTTTTATTACCGAATCCAATATGCCGCCCCAAAACAACAGGCTGTCCTGCATATTTCTATTACAATAATAACGTCCCAAAGAAGAAACAGCATGATAAAAATAAGACATGGAATCGACATTTTCCGCCAATTGTGCCAACTGTTCCAAATAAGCAGGTTCGGAAGAAGTCTCCCAAGACAACATGGACAGTCTGTATAAAGCCTTTAACTTTGTATTCGCATCGGTTGCATTCCGAAGAACAACCGATAGACTATCCATCTTCGCCTTGCTTTGATTTTCAATAAATAACTCTTCCAAACCATAAGCATTTACGTCCAATAAAAACAGACATAAAAACAAAAACAACCCTCTTACATATATGCATTTCTTCCTCATAAAACACGCTTAGCTTTTGATTCTCAAAGATAACAGCTTTTACTTGCAATCCAATACTATTACAAACAGAATGACTTTTTTACCTGTCAGCTATTTGTATCCCGGACACATCTTACATACCCTTTCCCCCCGGATGATATAGCAACCATATTCTTTCCATTGTAATCCACACAAAAATACTCAGGATTCACTGATGTGCTCCGAATGCCCAGCGTGCATGTCCACATATCTAAATCCGTACCGGAGAACCACAAAGAAGAAGAAGAAGTCAGGTTAAACAACATTGCCAACGCTTCGCTTGCGTTCGGTAAACGCCATGTTCCTTTATCCGAACGGTCTTCCTGCTCGGAATAATCACGACATAAACATGAAGCCTCTTCCCAGGAAACTCCCTCAGTGGCCAAAAGACTTTTTGCAGTAATAAAACCGTGGCACGGCCGGGCGGCAGCCTGGAATAAAGTATGGCTAACCAACGCACCGGTACCTATGTATGAACGTATGCCGGAAGTATTGTATTTGTTAAAAGTTATAGTATAATTCACATTTGCCGCATCCGGCTGAGGACTGATAACCGCTATTCCTTCATGCGCATAGTCACTAACCGAACCGGTATATGGAGGAGTTTCCTTTAATACCGGAGGAATTCCCAGATTACGTGCACAACGTATATAACTTCCGTTCAGAAACGCCTGCGTCAATATTGAGCCATCCTGCTTCAGCCACTTCACGGAAGGGCCATCATCCGCCATCAGGAAACACTGTCCTTTCGAACTATTTCCCGTGCTGGTTACATAACAAAGTTTTGTACTTTTCAATAATTTATTTTGGTAAAGAGGCTCATCCATCAGGAATGCACCCATATAAAGATTCATGAACTGGAAACGGGCAGGTACATACCATAAGATTTCTTCATTATCGATAACCCCGTTCCGGTTATTGTCCCGATTACGTGAAAGTGCAGCTACTGTAATATAACGGCTACTCCATTTATTCTTTTCCCCCTTTCCCCCGCCGGAAGTACGGTCGTCATACGGAAAAAGAAGGTTTGCCCCTTTCCAGGAAAAATCGCTTCCTATAACCGACAATGCCACCGGATTTTTCCAAAGTCCCCGCAATGTATTATCCAATCCGTCGACATCTCCTTTTACATCATTTTGGGTAAAAGGATACTGTTGGCCTATGTCTACATGATAATTTCCCCCATATTCATCCGTATGTTCAATCCCATAAGCCTTCATCGCCAATTGCTGTCCCGACTGTAACGGGGAATAGATTGTCTGAATGGAACGTTGCCTGATATTCAATCCCGAACGGCTAAAAAAACTCTGCCCGTCCGGGCTCAAATAATTCTTCTGGAAAATACTCATTGTACGATCGTCCGTATTACAAAAACGCGCCCACAATGTATTGGAAGTCGTACCAGTTACCGGATTTTGCGTATAATAATACTCATCCACATAGATTGTAAAATAACGGTTCAGATAGAACTTTTCCCCTCCGTCCAATTCGATATACGGATTATCCGGATCTGCCTTATTTATATTTTTTCCGGCACTAACTGCACTGTTATACGTATTTACCCACGATTGCAGGTTCTGTAACAACATAAGGGGTCCCCATAACTGTACCGGATTACCGGACGAACTTTCTTCCGGGCTTATATCATAAGTATATGTATATGGCAAGCCGTAACCGGCACCTTCTGCCACCCGTCTCCACATACCATCAGTCATAGCTCCGGACAAACCATTCCCCAGATACGCAAAACGCACCCAACCGTCGTCCAAAGCCGGTGCACGATTGCTACTCCCATTATCAAATAATTTAACTTCCACCGCACCTCCGGTAAAAGGCGTACTTACCGTATAAAGGTATTGTGCGCTTGTCGTCCGTATATGTGAGGCTACCGTTTCAAGGTTCAGCATAATCAAACGTTGTTCATAATGTGCATCGGCCTGCAGGTCAAACTCGGAGTCAACAACATTCCCTTCTGCAGCCGGCTGATTTTCGGTTCCGTTCATTGCTTCCACCCGGATATTATCGACACCACTCACCGTTACATTATAGGAATAAGACGAATTGCGCAAAATACGGAAATCATTCAATTTATCCAGAGCATCATTGCCGGATGCAGCAGAGACATCGTCCCTGTTTTCCTTGCCGATATATCCTAAATGAATCAGATAGGTAACATTAGCGGCACGTTGCTGAACCAAATTGCCTTCTTCCACCAGTTTTTCTCCCGGGTTATAGTATTCCCCTTTTAATACCACATAGGTGGCAGCAGAAGGTGCATACAGGAAAGAACCATCTTCCTTTTTCTTTTCACGCAAGGCAAAAGCCTGATCTGCGTTTGTAAAATCAGGGATTCCCATTGCCACCTTTACCGCCTCTATATCAGTAAAAGGAGCAGTACCCGTTCCCTCCCTGTTTTCCAGGGCATAAAAGGTAAAACTGCTGACAATATCATGATTTTCGCCGGAAACTTCTTCAACAATATAATCCCCTTTCAAATCGGAGGTCCCCGCCAATTCATCCCCTGCCGGGTCATTCTCCTGCCAATGAACAAAAGAACGTTTGCGCAAGTTCTTCACTTGCCAGGATTTCAGTTTGAAATAAGCTCCCTCAGGCATACCTTTTGCCAGTTTCACATGGAATGTTACCTTAGCATCAAGATGATGAAGCCAAATACTACCGTTTACAACCTCACCAGCCGTCCAACTCTCACCTTTCGTATTACTCCCTCCTTCCCGGTATTTAAGGATTAATTTACCATCCTCCTCATCCAATGCCAGTTTGACCCCATCCGGGCAAAGCGGATACTGACTTCCACCGCTCGATGATACATTCTGATACAAACTATAAAAATAACCGGAAGAAAGGAGGGAACCTTGTAGACGATCCACCAAAGCATTCTCTGTATTGCGCATCAAATCCAATTCAGCCGTTACACTTTTCAGTTCCGATTCGGTAGTTACATTATGGAACCGGCTAAGCATATCCTCATTGTTTGCCAACTGATTGGCTGTATTCAGGTTAGCAACAGCAAATATCCGGACGGAATTGCAAGAGACTGCAGGGATACTGACCTGTAACCTGCCGGACACATCATGGGTAACATTCCGGGTGTCGGGAAACCACTTTTTAGATAATATCCGACGATTTTCAGTAGTCGCATCCACTACAAAAACATAGAGCGATGATATATTCTTCTCTTCTTCTTCGGTAGCTCGCGTCACAACATACGAAACGGGTTCGTCCGAACCGACCGGAACTGTCAACATGCCGGGAATTCCCTCTTCCACTTCGATAGAGGTGCCGGCACCATGCCCCAACATATCGTCACGGCATGAAACAAAAAAGAAAAAGCATGAAAGAAGCACTGACAAAATATAGATATTGCTGTTTTTCATCACCTGAATATTACATTAAGTTTATTTAAAATCAGGAAAATCAACCAAAGGAAGCTCACTCCAGTCGTGTGCCTCTACGGTTACGCCTTCCAGTTGAAGCGTACTTGTACTGATAGTAGAAATCACCTGATAGGAATGATTACGCAGGAAACCGTAATGTTTTTTACTATTTGCACCTCCGGAATTGTAAAGGGGAGCAGTCAGCTTACGGGTTATTACTTTATCCCCACTGGTCGCTGTAATATCCAGTGTAATAGAAGGTGCGTTCTCTTCATTGTCACAAAGATATTGGCAAGAACGGAAATAAAGGGGAGCATCACTATCCTTATTTGCATAAAGAGCGAGCATGGTGCCTCCTATAGGCTGTTCTCCATTCGTATAGGCAATACCTCCGGCATTTTTGAAGGCACCTGAACCCGACTCCTTTTCTGCAGACCAGACAAGAGATTCCGTAGGAGGAGTATCCGGCTCATTTTTCTCTTGAAACAAATATCCCTGATGGCTTGTCCTATCGATAGTTATCGTATTGATTTTAATTTTATCCGTTGAATTTCCGGTAAACAGGAACGAAAACCCGATACGGCAATAGACCCGTTCCAACGGCATCTGCATATAAGAAGCCCCGCCTTCCACTTTCATCGATTGTATCATAACCGGGTACTCAAGAGGAGCAGAAAGCCCATCTACAGTCACAACCAAGTCTTTCAGCAGCTCTTCTGTAGAATATGGAATCGGCACCCTCGGGCGCCCTGTCAGGTAGTCCTTTACATTCTTTACTATTTGGCTATTATAAGCATCAAAAGAATTAAAAACTTCCGGATAGGCAGGTTGTAATCGTCCAATATTCGCGATCGCATATAAATTGACATATTCGACTTTTTCCCCTCTATCATTCAGACTAAAAAGATTACTCTTTACCAGAATAGTATCCCCTTTCACTACTCCCCAATCTTCTGTTTCATATTCACCTAATGGATTTTTTCCGGGTGCATGAAATATATTTATAATAGCCATGCTTCCGGAAGAATTTTTTCCCCAGGCTATTCCATAGAGGTCCAACGACTGTATGCCGTCTTCATTTCCAACCGTAGGAACACGCAAATCCGTATCAACTTTCGTAAAGGCGGATGAAGTAAACAAAATCCGTACGAAGCCATCCTCTTCAGCAGGAACAAGATCATCCGCCAACTCTTTTGCACATCCGGCAACCGACAGAAAGAGCAGCAAACAAATAATTGGTTTATATAATATACGATATCCCATACTTAATCTCCTGTAATTTCATCATTATAATCCGGATATATGCTTTCTTCCTCCCAAGGGGTGACATCACAAAAAATAGTAGATGGAGAAATACTGATTGTAACCACCAGGAAATCATTCCGTTTCAGATAGGGAAGAGGAAACAGTTTATCACGTCCGTCGTCGCACACAACATGTATCTGGCTATATTTTGTATCATCGACCAGCCCTTGTAATTTATCATCCGAAAGAGTCGGCCCGAAATAATTTTCATAAAAATAATGTGTCCCGCGATCAAACTCTTCCCAACGGCCATCATTATACCCACCTTGCTTGCCATATTCAAACCCCACCTTCCTGTTTAAAACGCACCCTTCCATCATGGATGGAAAATCTACCATCCATTTTCCACCCTGCACCTCATATTTGGGAAATAAAAATGCATCCCTATTACTTTGTATTATCTCAAGCGTTTCCAAAGAAAAATTATTACCGGACAGATAACTTTGTGCACGGCAAATCAATTTTATTTTTGCAACGACACGCAACAGGTTGAAACTTGCAGAGCCGTCATCCAATGTCAAAGTGCCCGGATATCCATGCTGTTCCTGAACTCCATTTTTGTCCAGTTCTATTCTCCCGGTTACACTCATCGACATTGGAATACCCTTCCCCGTGTTAAGTGCCTGTTCTATCTGGTCGGGAAGGTGCCCGGAAACAAAAGGTAAATACTGTGCCCAATTATCTTGGTGGTCATCAAGCCTCATTGTCTTCATCTCTTGCAACTCAACCTGCGTATAGCTGGTCAGGTCGTCGCGAAATGAATTTCGGGGATTCGCCACCAGATAGAAACGCTTATTTCCCGGAGTAACCTGCATGCTAAACGTATAACTGCCATCCTCTTTCCGTTCCATATCATAAAAACCGAACTTCTTTGCTTCACAATACTGGCTGGAACCTATATTGAAAACAAAAACATAAAGCGAATTGATAGTTCTTTCTGCTTCGGTTCCCAGACTGGCATCGTCGGAACCGGAAGGGGCTGCCGCCCGTACCGCCATCGTTAGCAGGACCTTGCCTTCGGGAACAAGACTGCCATGGTTATCCTCACCGTCAACAGGAATCTCATTGGAACATGACAACAAGACACATATCACCCCTGCCGGTAAGAAACGAAGCAATCTATTTCGAAACTTTTCCATATGCTTACAAATCTACGGAACCGGGACGCAGTGCCCAGCCATTTATAATAATCAAACTATCAAACCAACGGTCACCGTCCAGATAAAGAAGAATGGAATACACATCCTGACGATCTAAATATTCCTGGTCCGATAATATCCGCGCATCCTGCTCATGTTGCGTCATCAACAGATAGTCAACCAGAGGGATGTCAATCAAGTATCCTCCTCCGGCTTTTTTCCCGATGCGCAAACGCATGGCATCGCCAACTGTGAGGCGGCTGACGGAAAAGCCGGCTGTTACCTGAGGCAACCTCGGAGCGTTTTCGGACACCCCATCCGAAAGGGCATACGGACGATAAACCAACGGCCGGTCAGGAAGCAAATCATTATCATGTGCCAGAAGCCCGTTTCCTGCCGGACAATCGATCCGTATATCGAAATCGGAAGCCCGGAGAAGCGAACCATCGCGTTGTTGCAAAATAATGCGGATCGTGTTCGTATCTTTAATGAGGTTAAGTGTATCTGTCTGTAAGGTTCCCGGACCGAAAACTTCCACAGCTTCCAACCGGCTATGCCATAAAGCGGCAAGCGGGCGGTCGCAAGGAACTTCTCCATTATCATTACGATACAACAGAAGCGACAGGTCATTTTCTTCGGAGATGCCGGATTGAAGAGATACCGGATTGAAACATCCGCCGTCAAGCCCTGCCCAGACAACAAAACAATAATGTCCGGGAGCAAGCGGCAATATCAATTTATATTCCGAATCGCGTAAACGCTCTCCTCGATCTGTAACAGTACGGACATATTTCCCATCTTTGTCGAATACATAAACAGAAAGGTCTTCCACCTGATCTGCAAACAAATCCTTGAACTTCATATTATAATCATAACGGAAGCGAAGGGCATATTCCTGCGGGCACTCTTCAAGGTATTCCCTGATACAGGAGGTGAATACCGGAAGAAGCATTGACCAGACTGCCAACAACCGTAATAGACGAAGACGGGAACTCATCGGACAAAATGAAATTATAAATCGATTCCATGTTCCCTCAATGCCCATGCCACTATACTTATATCGCAATCAATATAAGCCGTTTCCGTGTCTACCGGTACTTCCTTATCATCAGGGATCGTTGGTTCCCCCGGTTGCTTAATCGAATTAAGAGTCAATTTATACCAGTTATTTCTCACAAGGCCATAGCGGCCTAATTGCTGTACTCCGTAACCATCGTTCCCTATTGACCAGGATGTATCATAGCCTCCCTCTTCATTCGTAAAATGACGGATGAAAGCCTCGTAATAGCAAATTCCCCGGTCATATTTCTGGATTTCCCCCACCTGGTTTTGAAATGTCGTTTTAAGAGCGGCATCCATTGTCACCGTTTCACTTCCAGTAGTATTCGATTTATATGAAAGAGCGTCGAGATTATAATGGTTCGTTCCGGATTTTTCAAGTGCAATAGACCAACTACCATTGGTTGAACTCAAGGTTGCACTAATACCATCTGCATTTGTAGTTACTTGAATGCTACTACTACCTTCAGCCGCATCTATACTATTGCCATCATCAAGATTTGCAGGAAAATCCAAAGCACCCTTATGACTTGTAATCCACAGCGCAATCTGCCTGAACAGGTGTTTTTGAGAATAATGGGCGGCTACCGAGGTAAAAGACCACCAGGTACCATCGTTATCAGATGTATTATTCCCACCAATCTGGTTGCTGGAATTCGGATAATATTTAGCCTTAATAATGAGACGTGTCACATTTGCCTTATACATTATATCGTAATTGCAGGTATTCTCAAAACAATATTCGTTATATACCCCGGAAGAAGGGGTTGCCGTACCAACTGTGAAATTGTTCCATGTTGCAGTCTCCAAAACCGGATTGTTAAACGAAGATACAGTGCCTTCTCTTTCCAGATAATTAGGATCTTTCGCCCAATATACATGTTTTCCAAACAATATGCCATTATTCCAGACAGAGGTAAAATTGGTAACCCATTCCTTGTCGACCTTACGGAATGGATAAGTATATTGATTCGTATTGCCTAAAAGCCATCCCAGAATTTCTATTTTATCCCCTTTATGTGAGCCGTCAGGCACTTCAAAAGAAGAATAGGCATCTCCTGATTTTTGTGTGTAATTAGTCTCATTAACGATAAGACTTACTTTCGCTACCACCCTTTCCACATTTATATAAGCCTTATTGGCCACTGCATTCTCTTTGCTTCCCGGTGCAATTTTGGTCAGGGTAACCGCCCGGTTACCGGATGCCTCCCAAACCGGTTCCGAAAGCATCAAGAAACCATTATCTCCGGTCAAATCGTTGATAGATACCAGTTGAATAGCGCTATTGATATTTTTAAAGGTATTACCCACTCTCAATAAGCTCGTCAATTCACCGGCAAGAGAAACAGAAGCCCCCTTCAAATTCAATATAGCAAGTACACGCGAAGAAGTTTTATCGATAGGTATGGCGTCTGTCGAAAAACTTTGGGTAATATCTTCTGTTGTAGTAGCCGTGCCGGACGGCAAAGTAACATTTAATGCGCCACCTCCGGGAAGAACTTGCAGGGCGGGAAGTGTTGTAAGAAACTCGCTCAATACAAAATCGTCTTCATTATCCTCCACCCCATCGGGTGCACGGAAGAAAAGGAGGGTTAAGTCTTTTACTGCATATTCCTTGGGGTCTCCATTTTCATGTGCAGGACCTGTATCAGCCCTCGTACCACTCACTGCAGGCAGTTTGATGGTCACAGAAGTATAGGCATCTCTTTTAGAAACAGGCTGTTGCCCTATTTCTTCTTCATTTTTCGTACAACCGGAAAATAGTAATGCCAACAAAATAACCCAATAAAAACAATTCAGTTTCATATTCTATATCAGTTAAGTTAATATCCATGCATTCATGTCTGACATTAAGGCATCATCAATCCGTCATTTCCCTCATTTATTTATGTATAGCACAACAATAGTAGATTTATGAATAGCTTATACATATTATTCGAACATTTTGTAACCCCTCAAAAATGACTAAAAAAACGGTCGTTTATTTTAGTCATTTTTTATTCATACAGTTGTATCTTCACCGCGTTGTTTTTTTCATATAAGTATAAGCATATAAATATTTTACAATTTTCCGTTTGTTTGTATGAATTTTAATTCATAGTTTTGTAACGACAAGAATAAAAGACCGTTTTACTAGCCATTTATAAATATAAAAACAGTTAATTTACAAGATATTACAAAAACCACTCCAAACAACAATCAATAATAATAATTGACAATTTTCATTAATATAAACATAAAAAGGGGATATCTTTTTTATATTTACAACCTCTTTCGAAGAAAAAACACCTGAATATTCCCAATGAGATGCCACATATGTATTATTTCAACAACTATCAAAAGAAAAATATATAGCTATCAAAATAATAAACAACATCAGTCAAAAGAAAAATAAACAAACATCAAAAGAATATTTCATCGGTTAGAATTTCACAAAAGAAGGCGTCGATTCAAAAAAAAGAAGGCGTTGATTTCTGGAAAAGAAGCGGTAAAACTATTTATATAAAAATAAAAATCCCCTGATGCCTTTATGAATGAAGTGCATCAGGGGATTTAATCTTCCGTCAGATCCGTTCTAAAACGCAATCAGGAGATATTTTTATTCAATAACTTCTTTATCTCCGCTTCCGACAGATTCCGACGAGTGGCATACTCTTTCATCTGTTCCTCATCGATTGAACCGACCATAAAATACTGCGAATCGGGATGAGCGATATAGATACCACTGACTGTTGCTGTAGGATACATAGCACCGTTCTCTGTCAATTTCACGCCTATTTGAGACATATCCAACAAACTGTCCAATGTATAATTCAACAGTTGGTCCGGTAATGAAGGATAACCGATAGCCGGACGAATCCCCTGATATTTCACTTTATATAAGTCTGGAATCGATAAAGACTCATCGGGAGCATATCCCCAATATTCTTTACGAACCTTCTCATGCAAATATTCGGCAACCGCCTCAGCCAAACGGTCTGTTAATGTTTGAAGCAACATCGAATTGTAGGTATCCCCTTCCGCTTCAAACTTATCTTTCAGATATTCCGCTCCGGCACCAGCCGTAACGACAAAGGCTCCGACATAATCAGTACGTCCTTCCGAGACCGGAATCACATAGTCGGCAAGCGATTTATAAACATCTTCACCTTTCTTTGCCTGCTGCCGCAATACAGGGATTGTTACATTTCCCATGCGGATCGTATCGTCCTCGCTGTTTGCCGGGAAAAAGCCATAAACAGCTTTACAATATTCGGCTTTCATCCCGACTAAACGATCCAGCAATTTGACTGCATCCTTATATAACTGCATCGCTTCGGCAGCTTTGGCCCGGTCTTCTTCCGGGAAATCAGCCAACCAGGATGCACGGCAGGCATCACAGCCATGTATTTTCGTTATTTCCGAGAATTTCCCCGACAGTTTCCATGCACTGAAAAAGAAAGTCCAATGTATATAAGGAATTATTTCTTCCAGAGGAATATACGGTATAACCTGTACTCCTGACCGAGCCGGAACTACCGGAGTATATGCCGCCCAATCAATCACCTGATGCTTGGAACGGGCTTCAGCCAGAGGCACCAGTACTTCTTTTCTCTTATTCATGGAAGCACGTAAGGCTTCATATTCCTTATTCAACTCCTCCACATACGAATCGTGAGTTTCCGGATTCAATAATTTAGCAGCAATCAACGGATTCTGCGAAGCGTCCAGCACATGAATAACCGGATAATCATAATGAGGTGCTATTTTCAAAGCAGTATGCAGCTTGGAAGTCGTGGCCCCTCCCACCATGATAGGAATAGAGAGTCCTGCCTTCTGCATTTCTTCCGTCACATGTACCATTTCATCCAGGGAAGGCGTTATCAGCCCGGAGAGACAAACCAAATCAGGCTTTTCTTCAATAGCCGTCTTTACAATCACATCGGCCGGCACCATCACACCTAAATCGATCACCTCATAGTTATTACAGGCAAGTACGATGGATACGATGTTTTTACCTATATCATGCACATCCCCTTTCACGGTGGCAAAGACCACTTTTCCCGCCTTCACCGAATCGGAAGCGGTTTTCTCGGCTTCAATGGCAGGCTGAAGGATAGCCACGGCTTTCTTCATTGTACGCGCCGTCTTCACAACCTGGGGCAGGAACATTTTACCGGCGCCAAACAATTCGCCTACCTTGTTCATTCCTCCCATCAAAGGACCGTCTATGATATGAACGGCACGGGGATATTCTTTCAGGCCCTCCTGCAAATCTTCTTCCAGATAGTCGCCAATGCCTTTCACCAGCGCATATTCCAGACGCTCTTTCAAAGTATAGCTACGCCACTCTTCCTGTTTGGCATTTCCTCCATCCTGCTTATCAATATGCAGGTTCTGGGCATACGTTATCAGCTCTTCGGCAGCTTCCGGACGGCGTGCCAGGATAACATCTTCCAGCAACGTGCGGAAACCGGGTTCTATGTCTTCATACAATACGGCGGAAGACGGGTTGACAATACCCATATCCAGCCCTTTTGCTATGGCATGGTACAGGAATACCGAGTGCATCGCTTCACGCACATAATTATTCCCACGGAAGGAGAAAGACAGGTTACTGATTCCCCCGCTCACCTTGGCACCCGGAAGATTTTTCTTAATCCATTCAACGGCACGGATAAAATCGAGCCCATACCCGTTGTGTTCTTCCATGCCTGTAGCGATGGCAAGCACATTCGGGTCGAAAATTATATCGTTCGGATTGAAATGTATCTTTTCGGTCAATAGGCGGTAAGCCCGTTCGCAAACTTCTTTCTTCCGTTCAAACGTATCCGCCTGTCCCTTCTCGTCGAAAGCCATCACAACTGTGGCAGCACCCAACTGACGAACACGGGCGGCATGTTGCAGGAATGCTTCTTCCCCTTCTTTCAGGGAAATGGAGTTTACGATGCTTTTACCCTGTACGCACATCAAGCCCTGCTCTATCACTTCCCACTTGGAAGAGTCGATCATAACAGGCACCCGGGAAATATCCGGCTCGGATGCAACCAGGTTCAGGAAGGTGGTCATTTCCTTTACGGCATCCAGCAAACCGTCGTCCATATTAATATCGATAACCTGCGCTCCGTCTTCCACCTGTTTGCGGGCGATTGTCAGGGCTTCTTCATAATTGCCTTCCTTTATCAGACGAAGGAATTTACGCGAGCCTGCCACATTACAACGTTCCCCGATATTGACAAAGTTGTTTTCGGGTTTTACCTCCAGCAATTCCAACCCGGACAGCCATAAACAATCCGGCTTCTCTATCGGAACATGCGGCTTTGCCCCTTTTACCAATTCAGGATATTTGGCAATATGGGCGGGAGTCGTACCGCAACATCCTCCCAATATATTCACCAGCCCTTCTTCTATAAAGGGTTTGACATGCCCCGCCATCTTTTCCGGTGTTTCGTCGTAAGCACCTAAACTGTTAGGTAATCCGGCATTCGGATACGCACTGATAAAATAAGGTGCATGTTTCGCCAGTTCCGCCAGATAAGGTTTCATGTCGGCGGCACCGAACGAACAGTTCAATCCGATACTAACAATCGGAGTATGTTGTACAGAGGCCAGGAATGCAAGCAATGTCTGTCCGGATAATGTCCTTCCACCCTGTGCGGAAAGGGTCAGCGACAACATGACAGGCAAGTCTTTCCCCTTTTCCTTCAATACGGTATCGGCAGCCTCGAGCCCTGCTTTCACATTCAGGGTATCGAAAGTCGTTTCGAAAAGGATAATATCGACACCTCCGTCCACCAGTGCTTCCACCTGTTCTTTATAGGAACGGTAAATGTCCATGTAGGTAACGGCACGATAAGCCGGGTCGCTTACATCCGGGCTCATGGATGCGGTTTTGTTGGTCGGGCCGATTGAACCGGCAACCAACGCTATCCGGCCGGGATGTTCAGCCATAAAGGTATCCGCCACCTCACGCCCCAGACGGGCGGCTGCAAGATTCATATCCCGTACGTACTCCTGCATGCCGTAATCTTCCATCGAAATGGCATTGGCATTAAACGTATTGGTTGCAAAAATATCGGCACCTGCATCCAGGTACTGGCGATGAATCGATTTGATTACATCCGGGCGGGTCATACAAAGCAAGTCGTTGCATCCTTTCAACTCGCCGGGAAAATCGGCAAACTGCTCGCCCCGGTAGTCTTTTTCCGTCAACTTAAATCCCTGGACCATGGTACCCATACCACCATCCAGTATTAATATTCTCTCTTTCAAGAGACTGATAAACTTTTCCCTATTCATAAAGACGTCTTAGTTTTCGTGTATATATATAACCCAATCCCCGCCTGAGCCAGACAATCAAAATGGCAAAAAATAGCCGGGGTACCACAATCCACAGCAGAGGAACTCCGATTGCCACAAAAATAATCGAATCCTCCAGCAACGAATGGCACATGGCAAGGTGAAAATTCAATAAATTGCCTCCACGCTTGGAGAGTTTTTTCTGGTTCATCTCCTCCACCATGATAGCACTTCCGTACGCCAACCCCACAACATTGCCGACTAACCAGAGGAATGCGGCTTCATGGGGCAGTCCGAATACTTTCATCAACGGTGAAAAGACAGAGGATAAGCCTTTCATTAACTTAAACTCATCCAGAATATAATGGAGCACCATCAAAAATGTTACAATCACCAGGATAGTAATAATGACCTTTGTCGAAGTGGTCAGCCAAAGGACAAATACTTCCAGCAGATTCTCGCAAACGGCGGCACTCTGGGTGATTTCAATTGTCCCCCAACCGGTATGGGGCATCACTTTATTGAGGGTAAAAGCGATTACAAAACTCATTGTCAAGCGCAAAAAGCTCATTACCCAAAAAGACGAACCGGTTTTCGCCTGTACGGACGATTCTACCGGCAGATTATGAGAAGTAAGACACATCAAAGCCAGGATTGTAACCTCGCGAATGCCGAGCGACATGGAAGTTATCAATGCTATCGGAGCATAAAGGGGACTGAAAATACTTGTCAGGAACACAATGGACGTTTCGCCCGGCAAGCCCAGTAAAGAGAATACGGGTTCGAGATAGCCGGACAATATATCCAACAGACCGGAGTATTGCAGAATCCTGACCAGCAAAGATATCGGAAGGATAATCTTCAAAAGCCAGACACAAGTTTTTCCGGCCTTGGGTAAAGCCATTTTTATACATTTCCATATCCGGGAAATTATGTGTTGACCTGTCCCCATTTGCAGACTATGTAAAAATAGATGGATATTTCTGGTAATTACCGCTTGAAAGCTCTGTCCATCTCACGGCGGTCGTCGCGCTCTTTGATGGAATCGCGTTTATCATATTCCTTTTTACCCTTGGCTATGGCTACGACAATCTTTGCCAATCCCTTGTCGTTGATAAAAAGGCGGGTCGGCACAATCGTAAAACCGCTGTTACGGGCGGCACTTTCAATCTTCTTTAATTCTTTTTTGGTAAGCAGGAGTTTACGGTCCCTTCGCGCCACATGATTATTGTATGTTCCGTAAAAGTATTCAGCCACATACATATTCTTCACCCACAACTCACCTTTCTCCACAATACAGAATGTATCTACCAGGCTGGCCTTTCCCAACCGGATGGACTTGATTTCCGTACCGGTCAGTACGATTCCTGCGGTAAATGTATCGAGCAACTCGTAGTCGAACGTCGCCCGCTTATTCTTGATTTGTATGTTGTTGCTAATCTTTTCTTTCATTTCATTTAAAGACAATCTGTCAGATATTTAGTCCGGGCATCAATAATGCAAGCAGGATACTTATCACCGAAGGAGTCAGCAGAATAATAACCGTTGCCACACCGGTGAACTTCAAACGGGCATTTTCTTCTATCTGCATATAAGGTCCGGCACCTTCCCAAACAATATAGAACGTATATAGAACAAATATGCGGAGAAAAAAGAACTCGGGAAGCAACATTAATACGACACTCAGAGCAAACATCAGGGAAGAGGAATACCCCACAAAACGCTGCATTAATTTCATATCTTTTTCCCGCTTGAAAAAGCCCTGCCAGACTTCATTCAGGAAATAGGCGCCCAAATAAAAACCTCCGAACGAAGACACCAATGTTTTAATAGATGATTTCAACGCCAGTTCCACATCAAATTCTTTCCTTGTGAACAATACGCCAAGAAAAGCAGCTACAGTAACCAGTCCAATCAGCGGATATACAAACCGGGACAAAAACTCATCGTCGCTTTCCTCCTTCTTTGTCAGCATCATCCACGCCTTGCCCGGCTGGGAAATGATTGCGATTACCCACTTAAATATCTCTTTATACATCTTTGTATTCCGTTTTTGTCAACTAAGCAATTAATTCTGTGTTACGGTCAATACATCTGTCGATTTCCAGACGCATTTCGTCGTATCGGCATTAAAGCCGGATACATACCTGATTCTAAAATTTACCACCTTCTGTTCGTCCTCTTCCACCGTATTGGCTCCGTTTATAAAATTCTGGATATCGATAGCGCAAGGTATAATCATCGAACGGGCGGTAGTCGTATCCGTAGTCAGACGAATCGTGCTCAAATATAAATCGTACACCTTGCTTCCGTCCAATTGCTGCTGCGGATTGTACGACAACGCAAAACTATCTTTCTGGTTAGTCCGGTGGTTCATTTCCGCAAATAAAAACAATCTTCCGCGGATATAGGCATACCGGTTCTGAAGAAGCGTAAGTGTAAGTTCGTCTTTTGCAGGTTTTACCGTATCCCTCAAGACATCAAACAAGTTCCACTTGCTTACACGGGTAAGTGTATTTGCATAGATATTTGCCGTCTTATAAGTCAGCGAACCTTCCGTATTCAATGGCAGGCTGGGGTCGAATGAATAATCAAATAAGATACATTCGTCCTGATCCACCGCCGCATTCTGGAATTCCGTCGAAGAAAGGACATCCCCGCCTTTCACATAAATAGCTTTTAAAGGGGTCAAAGTAACCACCCCGGCTTGGTTTGCAAGCGTCAGATTGCTTGCAGGGTCTCCCAGGCAAGACGACAGCATAAATAAACAAACAGCAAGTACTCCGTATAACGATTTCTTTTTCATCTCGATTGCATTTTGATAGCCATAGATTTCCTTCCACAAAACAGGAAAACGCACAAAGGTAGTAAAAAAAAGATATACCTTTGCGAAGGTTCCATTATTAAAAGATATATTCTATGAATAAACATTTGTTTTATACCGTTTTAGCAATCGTCATCCTAAGTTTTACGGGATGTTCGTGTCCGGTCCGTCAGAAGAATAATCCGGTTGTCGACAAGCAGACCTATTCGTTTGCCGTCAAGGGTACCGACACGCTGAAACTCGATAAATACGAAGTAATAAATACGACAAAGGATACATTATCCAGACCTGTACTTCTTTTTGCTTTCGGTGGCGGCTTCAAAGGCGGGGAGCGGGATGAAGCTTACTATATCCCTTACTTCCATTTCCTTGCGGAAAACGGTTATGTAGTAGTTTCCACCGACTACCGTACCGAACTGAAACACGCAGACCCTTCCAAGATGGCAGACCCAATGGGCTTTGCCGCCACATTGCAACAGGCAATAGGTGCTGCGGTAGAAGACTTCTACGGCGCAACCCGCTATGTGGTTGAAAATGGCGATAACTGGAAAATCGACCCCGAACAGATTGTTGCCTGCGGTTCAAGTGCCGGGGCTATCACCGTCCTGCAAGCCGAGTATGAAATCTGCAATCAAAGCAAACAGGCACAGTTGCTACCGGAAGGTTTCAATTATGCAGGTGTAATCTCATTTGCCGGAGCCATATGCAGTATGGGTGCTCCCCAATGGAAAAATCTCCCCTGCCCCATTATGCTTTTCCATGGGAATGCAGACCGGACCGTTCCGTTCGAAAAAGCGGTATTAAATGATATGGGACTCTGGGGTTCCAATTTTATTGCCGGGCAATTGAAAGAGAACCAATCCCCTTACTATTTCTATCTTGCAGAAGATGCCGGACATGAAATGGCAAATATACCTATGGAAAACAACCGTTACGATATCCTCGGTTTCCTGAACCGTTTCGTATCGAACCATCAAAAGTTATTTATCAATACGACAGAGACGGTTCCCGGCAAACCATACGCTCCCAAAGACTTTACTTTGCAAGATTACATCCGGAATAATATGTAAAAGGATAGACTTTACCATCCGATAATTACTGTGATTACCGAGCGGTAAAGGTCATAGTTGCCGATACAATAATTTAGGCGCAGATGTCACGTCTAAGAACTATCGGACAAACTATAACTATAAAAAACAATACAAATTATTTTTTATACAACCATTGTTTTTCAAATTCAAGACCTATTTCAAAACACTACCCCTATACCCCACCCTCTTCCACTGTCGTGAAAAGGGGCTATCTTTATACCCTTTTGATACGATTTT
>UQLN01000020.1 GCA_900541965.1 uncultured Parabacteroides sp.
ATACATGCCTGTCACGCATGGGGTCACGGGTTCGAGTCCCGTACGCACCGCTTTTGAAAGAAGCAAAATAAAGTAAAGCTCTGTAATTTTATAGTTACAGAGCTTTTTTATTTGTTCCCGGCTTCGGGAAATAAGGATTTGAAGCAGTCCTCAAGGGCTTATTCGGGGTGATTCCCTTATTCGTTGGACTTTCTGAGTTGTTTTTGAGGGCTGTAATCCCGTGTACATATCTCCCAGCATAATTTTAACCAAATAACGGCACATGGTAAAGCTTTGAGTGCATAAGGTTGTATTAAAGTCTGCCGGATGGATTTGGGGAATAAGTCGGAAGGTGACATACTGGTTATTATAAAAGCAAAAATCATGAGTGCTACATCCCAGCGAGAACGTTTCCAAGGGGCGGTAACATACCAAATACATACGCCTACTAATGCAATAATATAAGAGCTCGATTCGCTTCCCGTACTGAATAAAACAACAAACAGCATAACAGATGCTAATAAAGTATATTGGAAAGCTTCGAATTTATACTGTTTTGTTCGTAAATAAGGCAACGCAAACAAAACTAATCCACCTAATATGATGCCCCAATCAGAATAAGAAGTAGAATGGCTAATTTTTCTGATTATTCCTAATAATGAGACATTTTGATATAAAGAGAACATATTTTCTTCGTTCTTTTCGAACAGACAAGTGAACCATTCCTGGTATTGTCCGATGATGTATTCCGGACTACTGATAGCCATCGGTGCGATAAAAAGAACGACAGACCATCCAATGAAGGATGATATAAATTTTATCTTATGTTTGGAAAAGAAGAAAAATGCCAGTCCGACTATGCCGTAAAGTTTTACGAATGTTCCTATTAAGATAAATAGAGTAGCCCATATGTCTTTTTCTTTTTTAATACAATAAAATGTAGCTATGATGATAGCAGCAATTACAATATTAAATTGGCTCATGAAAAGAGCTGTCAGTAGTTCATGGGCGCAAAACCAATAAATAAAAATATGCTTTTGCCTTTCGAGGGGTAGGACACGGATAGAATAATAAAGTAGAAGAGACATGACAACTCCCCATAACGTTACGCCCAAAGGTGTCGGGATTACTGCAAAAGGCGCAATTATTAAGCTGAATAACGGTCCATAGTGGTTAACATCCTGATAACAATCAGGATAGCTCTCATATAATGAGAGCTGTTCAATGGTATGCCAGTATACATACTTGAAGATCAGAAAATTATTATGTTTCGATATCTTTAATAAACCTGCAATCAGAGGCAATAAAAGCCATAGCCCGAACAGGGTACGGTAATCACTGAAAAAAGGTTTATGCAGGAATGTATTAATTTTTGCCGTTATTTTCATCCTTTTTAGTAGCTTCTTTTTCATCCAGAATCTCCTCTATATTGTAAAGGGGACGTTCTTTTACTTCAGTATAAATTTTACCAATATATTGTCCGATTACTCCGATAGCCAATAGTAAGATACTGCCAATAAACCATAGGGAGATCATGATTGAGGTCCATCCGGGAACAACAATATGGTCGAAAAAAGAATAAAGGATATAAATAGTCATTATGACACTGGTGCACAAAAAGAATATTCCGGCACCTAAAATCCAATGAATAGGTTCAATAGAGAAAGAGGTAATACCATCGACAGCCAGGTTCAGCATCTTTTTCAGTGTATATTTGGACTGACCGGCTTCGCGTTCGCTTATCATATCATCTACAGTGGTCCAACGATAGCCTACCATCGGTACAATACCTCTCAGGTATAGGTTTCGTTCCTTGTAAAGAGATAATTGCTGTAGGGCACGACGACTCATCAAGCGGAAGTCTGCGTGATTGTAAATCGTTTTAAGCCCCATCGCATGTTGCAATTTATAGAAAATCGTAGCAGAAAGACGCTTGAGTAGCGGGTCTGCCTTTCTTGAAACTTTTACACCATACACAATATCGTATCCGTTTGCGAAGTGGTCTACCATTTTCTCTATGGCATTCAGGTCGTCTTGCAAGTCTGCATCCATTGTGATAACTGCATCACTCATGTCTTTAGCAGTCATCATACCCGCCATGATGGCATTTTGATGTCCTACATTACCTGCGAGGTTTATTCCTTTTACGTATGTATTCGTTTTAAATTGTTCGGAGATAATTTCCCATGTGCGGTCTTTGCTACCATCATTGACGAACATCATGAAACTGTCTGCCGAGATTTTTCCTCGTTTTATCAGATCATTTAATAAATCGGTCAACCTTTCAATAGAACGGGGTAATACTTCTTGCTCATTATAACAAGGCAAAACAATGGCTAATTTCATTTTTCAATTGCATTAGGACGAACAATATCCGTAAATTCAGAATAAGTAATAAACTTACGGTCTTTATCTTTAAAATAACATATCAAATCATTCAGCCGTTTTACCATACCTTCACCGGCCTGGTTGCGTATGATGAAAGGCATCTTTAGTTCAGGATGTTCTCCTAACGGGTAAAATTCCCATGGGTGGAAATAAGTTACAAAATACCCGTCGTGTTTCACTGTACGATTTGCCAGCCAGCGATAAACAGAAGCTGGCAGATTATGATAAGCCAGCCAGAAAAGTGGAAAACGCAGGCAAGGGGTTACCGATGCCGGAATCTGTAAAACATTTTCACGTAAGAAATAGGTGCGTGGTGTTGAAAGATTCATATAACGTCCCGGAATGAATGTAGGGTTCAGGGAAGTATTATATTCATATCCGGCTTTGTAAATTTCTTTTTCTGAAACAGGCATCATTCTTGCCATCCTGTATCCGCGGATTTTCCTTCCGGTCAGTTCTTCCAGCTTATCGCGTGAAGCTTTCAAATCGCTTTCCTTAAAGGTCCAGTGATTATATCCGTGGGAAGCTACTTCATGTCCTTCGTCCATGATTCGTTTCATAATTTCCGGTGCATGTATGGCAAAATTCGCCGTACAGAAGAAAGTGGCACGGACCTGGTTCTTTTTCAGGCAGTCCAGTATTTTTTCGGTTCCATAGATGGAAACCTTCATTTGTTCTTCAAAAGGGAAGTCAACGTTGTGCTCTAAAGGAACATCAAATTCTTCAGTGTCAAAACTTAATAATATCATAACTTCTTTTTATCATATATGGTACAAAGATAAACAATCTATTATAAATAAAATAGGAATGTGAATTAAAATCAAGGTTATCATATTGATAGCGATTGATGTCATATTTGTGACAATAGGTATACTATTTTTTTGTTTCCTTTGTATCCGGAATTCGTTGATATATCCAAAAATAATGAAGAAATTACATAAATATATAGGCCTGTTCCTGATACCGCTTTTTATTTGGATGGGGATTAGTGGCATAATCCTGAATCACCGGAAAGCATTCAGCACGATGGATATTTCCAGGAAATGGTTGCCGGAAGCCTATCATTATCAAAACTGGAACCGTGGTTTTTTCAAAGGGGGACTGTCTTTATCACCAGATTCTCTTTTGCTTTATGGGAATGAAGGCATTTGGCTTTCCGATGGCAAAGAGAAACTCAGGGAATATAATGATGGATTGGCTAAAGGTGCGGACCAGCAGAAAATACACCGATTGGTACAGGCTGCATCCGGTCAGGTTTATGCAGCCTCCTCTTATACAGTTTATGTACTTTCAGGGCAGAAGACGCATTCGTTATGGCATCCGGTTTCTTTGCCGGACCATGAAGGATTTATTACGGATATGGAGGTTAAGGGGGATACGCTTGTTGTACTGACTCGCTCGGTTTATATGATGGCGCCCGTTCGGAAGGACGAGGTAGGGAAATCTCCTGAATTTCAGGTATACCAGTTGCCTGATGCGTTGGGGCAAGAGAGGAAACGTTCGTTGTTCCGGGTCATTTGGGATTTACATTGCGGTGCCCTTTGGGGCATAACAGGTAGGGTAGTGGTAGATATATTGGCAGTCTTACTTTCTTTTATCAGCATTACCGGGCTGTTGGTTTGGTGGTTCCCTAAACAAATATGCCGGAAGAAGAGGCTCCGGAAAAATACGAATCTTTCTATCTCTCGTTTTAAGTGGAATTTCATATGGCATGACAAGGTAGGTTACTGGTTGCTGATACCTTTATTTATGCTGATTATGACGGGAGCCTTTCTCCGTCCTCCCTTATTGATACTAATAGCCCGAGAGAAGGTGTCTCCACCGCCTCTTACTGTTATGGATGGCGATAACAGTTGGCATGAATTATTACGTTCCTTACGCTATGACAGTGAAAAGCAAGAGTGGTTATTATATACCTCTGAAGGCTTTTTCTCCCTTAAAGAATTAGGAAAGGGGAACAGTGCGGATTTTATACCGAATCCGTTAAGAAATGAACCGCCGGTTAGTGTAATGGGGCTGAATGTTTGGCAACAGCTCGATAAGCAGAAATGGCTGGTAGGTTCTTTTCAGGGGCTTTATGTCTGGGACAGGGAAACCGGACTTTCGATAGATGCTTTAACCGGTCTTCCGCCTGTTCCTTCTCCGATACCTGTCGGGAAGAAGCAAATAAGCGGCTTTTTATTTTTCAATCCGCAGAAAACACTGGTGTTCGATTATAATACAGGAGTTGAGGTCATAGAGCCGGGGCAATCGTTTATCACAATGCCTGAGCATGAAAAATACCGTTCCATGTCCTGGTGGAGTATCGCATTGGAGATGCATACCGGACGAATGTTTACATTCCTGAAAGATACCAGTATCCTTTTCCCTTTCTTTATGGGGTTACTGGGACTACTTGTATTATATAGTGGCTGGAAAATCAGCCGGCGGTCGATATTCAAATCTCTGTTTAACCCTGTAAAAAGAATATAGTATAACTTTTTGAGAATATAATATACCTGCCCTATTTTGACCGGATTTGGTGTCTATATGTTTTTTAACATGTGTACACCTAATTGAGAATATAGTAACCTCCTTTCCTTCTGTCCGCTTATACATTTGTCCATCGAATTTTTCTAATTTAATAAAATCATAATACCAATGGACATCGCAAAAAGATTTGGACAGAATCCCTTGCTTACACCCGGGGATTTGAAAGCGGGAATAGACGGAATGGAAATAACCTGTTTACTGAATCCCGGAGTATTCCGGTTTCAGGGCAAAATATGGTTGTTGTTGCGCGTAGCGGAACGCCCCATCCAGAAGGAAAACGTAATTAGTTTTCCTATATATAATAAGGAAGGAAAGGTAGAGGTCGTTTCTTTTTCAAAGAATGACCCGGATTTGGATGCTTCGGACCCCCGCATTATTTGTTATAAAGGAAAGAACTACCTGACCACCATGTCATATCTGCGACTGGTATCCAGCGAAGATGGCATTCATTTTAAAGACGAACCTGAATTTCCTCCGATTTTCGGTAAGGGAAAACTGGAATCTTTCGGCATAGAAGATTGCCGTGTTGCAACTACCGAAGACGGTTTCTTCCTGACATTTACAAAAGTATCGCCTGTAGCAGTAGGAGTCGGTTTGATTCATACGAACGATTGGAAGGACTACACCCGTTATGGAATGATATTTCCTCCTCATAATAAGGATTGCGCTTTGTTTGAAGAGAAGATAGGCGGTAAGTATTTCGCTTTTCACCGCCCGAGCAGTCCCGAACTGGGAGGCAATTATATCTGGCTGGCAGAATCGCCCGACAGATTACACTGGGGAAATCATAAATGTGTTGCTACAACCCGTGATGGAATGTGGGATTGCGCCCGTGTAGGAGCCGGAGCCGCCCCTATAAAAACCGAACAAGGCTGGTTGGAAATTTATCATGGAGCCGATTTCAATCACCGCTATTGCCTGGGGGCTTTGCTACTCGATTTGAACGATCCGTCGAAAGTAATAGCACGAAGCCAGGAACCTATCATGGAGCCTGTTGCACCGTATGAACAGACCGGATTTTTCGGCAATGTTATCTTTACCAATGGACATTTTGTAGAAGGAGATACCGTTACCTTGTATTATGGAGCCAGCGATGAAGTAATTTGCAAGGCAGACCTTTCGATTTCCGAAATATTAAATACACTGAAATAAACAGTAACTCTTATTCTGATGAATAAACTGAAAAAAGAATATTTGTTCTTCAAGCAACAGGACCCCAACATGCAAACCCTGTTGCTTACGAACATGCTCTATGCTCTGGTATTGCCCGTTGTCGAGATTTTCGTAGGAGCCTATATCATGAGAAATACAAGCGACCCGGTGATGGTTGCTTTCTACCAGTTGGCAATGTATATAGGTATTGTGACAACTTCACTGGTAAATGGTTTCCTGCTGAAAAAGTATAGCGTGAAGCTGCTTTATTCCGTGGGTATATTGGTGAGTGGCATATCCATGTTTGCCATGATGGCTATCAAATCGCTCGGATTTGTGGAGCTTGGCGTTGCCGGGTTCTGTATGGGAGCCGCATCCGGATTTTTCTGGACAAACCGTTATCTGCTGGCACTTTACAACACGAACGACAATAACCGTAATTATTTCTTCGGACTGGAATCGTTTTTCTTTTCGATAACCTCAATCGGAGTACCCTTGATTATCGGTGCGTTTATCAGTCAGATAGACGGGAAAGAAGTACTTGGCGTGTTGTTTGATGTGAATTTGTCGTACCGTGTGGTTACGATGGTGGTGGTTTTGATAACTGTTATCGCTTGTATGGTGTTATGGAAAGGGAAGTTTGCCAATCCCAAAGAGACTTCATTCCTGTATTTCCGTTTCAATATCTTATGGAAAAAGATGTTGTGGCTGGCTGCCCTGAAAGGCATGGTACAGGGATTTTTGGTGACAGCACCTGCCATACTCGTTTTAAAACTGGTAGGAGATGAAGGTGCTCTTGGTTTGATACAGGGAGTAAGCGGGGCATTAACCGCAGTTCTTGTCTATGTACTTGGACGTATAGCCCGTCCGCAAGACCGTTTAAAGATATTTACAGGAGGCCTGTTGATATTTTTTGCGGGAACCTTGTGCAATGGTTTTTTATTTTCTGCTGTCGGAGTCATCCTGTTTGTACTGTGTAAAGTAATCTTTCAACCTTTATTCGATTTAGCCTATTTCCCTATTATGATGAGAACTATCGACACCGTAGCAAAAATAGAGAACCGGAATGAATATGCTTATATCCTGAGCCATGAGTTCGGGCTTTTCCTCGGAAGAGCTTTCGGGTTATTACTGTTCATTTTCCTCGCTTATTGCATCTCTCAGGATTTTGCTCTGAAATATGCCCTGATAATTGTAGGAGGATTGCAATTACTGGCTTATCCGTTAGCAAAGAATATCACAAATCAAACGAATCGAATTGAATATGGAAATAAAAACTAAAAGTGTATTCGTATTAATTGTTGCCTGCTTACTGGTTTCCTGCTCGAAGAAAAAACATGAGTTGGGAGATAGTGTGGGGCAAGTAGCCATCAGCCGGGTGGATTTGATGCCTGATATGCCTAAATCTTACCGGATGCTGGATTGGAAGGAAAAGGCGATAACGTATGATAAGTTTATATTCGACTGGAACAATCAGAGTCCGGCAGGTTCGCTTATCTGGTTGGACGACCGCCGGAGGAACGTGGACCAGACGACCTTTGGTCTATACACCGCTATAAAAGATATTCGCCAGGGCAAAGAAGCGAACGGGGGAGAATTTCATGAGAGCCTGAACTCCCTGGCTGCCATTTTGGGAGCCGGATTGGTCGGTATTGATAAAACGAATCAGGACGGATACAATTATGTCAAGATGGTTCAGAATTATTTCAATGCCGATAACGGTTGGAATATCATGATGAATAACACGAATCCGTCTGTTGCCATGCAGGGAGGTGGCTACGGACGCGATTGGTGGTATGACGTACTTCCCAATGCTTTGTACTATGCCGTATGCGATGTGTTTCCCAGAGTAGAAGGAGCCGAGAACATACAGAGAACAATAGCCGAGCAGTTTGTAAAAGCCGATTCCGTGTTGAATGGGAATTACGATTATTCCTATTTCGATTATGCCCATATGAAAGGATATGTGAACCATATCCCTTTACAACAGGATGCAGCCGGCGGTCATGCCTATGTACTGTTGTGCGCTTATCATAAATTCGGAGACCCGCGCTATCTGCAACATTGTAAAAGTGCCATAGAAGCTTTGCTCTCCCAAAAGGAAAGCCGCTTTTACGAAGCTCTTTTACCTCTTGGCGCTTATACCGCTGCCTATTTGAATGCAACGGAAGGCACGGATTATGATGTCCATAAACTGCTTGACTGGGTATTCGACGGTTGTACCAGCCCTACGGGAAGGACCGGTTGGGGTATCATTGTCGGTAAATGGGGCGATTATGATGTAAGCGGTTTGCAAGGCAGCATTACGGATGGTGGCGGATACGCTTTCCTGATGAACAGTATTAAACCCGCCTGGCCGTTTATCCCGTTGGTTAAATACCAGCCCCAGTTTGCTAAGGCGATCGGTAAGTGGATGCTGAATAATGCCAGTGCCTGCCGTCTGTTTTATCCCGGCGACATAGATGAAAAACACCAGTGGGCACCGGAATTAAAAGATATTACCTGCAATAACGTATCTTATGAAGGCTTGCGTAAGGCGGACGATTATGGAAAAGCCTCCCTGAAAGGCGTTAGCCCGGTAGCTATAGGAGACGGACCGAAATGGATAGAAGGGAATCCTACCGAAAGTATGTTCAGCGTTTACAGTTCTTCCCCGGTAGGTATTTTAGGAGCTATCGTGAATAAAACCAATATAGAAGGTATCCTGCAACTGGACTGTAACGCAACAGACTTCTATGCAGAAAAGCCTTATCCTGTATATCTGTATTATAACCCCCATAAGACAACCCAATCTGTACTTTATGAAGCCTCCCAGCCATGCGACCTGTTCGATATTGTATCTAAAGAGTACATCGCCCGGAACCTGAAAAAAGAAGGAGTTGTCGTGATGCGGGGCGGCGAGGCTCGTGTAATAGTGGAACTGCCTGTGAAAACAGAGCTTACCCTGAAAGATGGGAAGATTATAGCAAATAAACAATATATCATTTCATATAATTAAATCTAAGAATAAAACTATGGTAAAACATGTATTATCTCTTGTTTTTATCCTTTTGGCGGGTATCCATGTGCAGGCCCAGCAGGTAAAGGATATTTCAGGTACGGTATACGACGGCAGTACCGGTGAGGCATTAATCGGCGTATCCATACTGGAAAAAGGTACGGTCAATGGAACGGTGACGGATATTGACGGAAAATATTCTCTGAAAATCTCTTCCAACCAGGTTGAGTTTTCCTATATCGGTTATGATACACAGACGCTGAGTATTCCTAAAAGCGGGGTGTATGATGTGAAACTGGCCACTTCAGACCTTAAATTGGACGAAATCGTGGTAGTAGGTTACGGTACGCAACGGAAAAGCGACTTAACCGGTTCGCTGGCATCCATCAGCAACAAGGATATTAAAAACTATGCGGTATCGAATGCTTCCGAGTTGCTGACAGGTAAAGCCGCCGGTGTATTTGTGGCGTCAAGTTCCGGTCAGCCGGGTTCGGATGCCGTTATCCGTGTCAGAGGTTTGGGTACGGTAAACGACAATAACCCGCTTTATGTAGTAGACGGTCAGTTTATGGATAATATCAGTAGCCTGAATCCCGGGGATATCGACCGTATTGAAGTATTGAAAGACGCTTCGGCTTGTGCCATCTACGGTTCACGCGGTTCCAACGGGGTTATCCTGATTACAACCAAAGGCGGAGTGAAAGGGGAGACCATCGTTACGCTGGATGCCTATGTCGGCATTAAAAACAGTTATAAGGCGATGAATATGATGAACAGCGAACAATATCATAATTTTATACTGGAGGCATATAAAGAGGATGCCGGTTTCCAGAACTCGATGAAAGAGAAATTCACGAACCAGTATAAAAAAGGATACGATACGAATTGGTGGGATGAAGTAACCCGCACGGCTTTTACCCAGAATTATAATGTGAGCATCCGCAAAGGAACCGATAAATCCCGCTCTTCATTAAGCCTGGGGTATGTAGACGACCAGGGACCGATTATCACAACCGAGTTCTCGAGACTATCCCTGAAGCTGAATCAGGAATATGATATCAACGACTATGTAACCGTCGGTGCAAATGTCAATCTTGCCAAAATCAAACAACGTGATGCCGGAGCCATCCCATCATTCGATTTTATCCAGAAAGCCGACCCGTTTACACCGGTAATCAGTCCGTTGGTAGACCCGTCGTCGCCTAATTACGAGTATAATAAGTATGCACCGACCGAATGGTCGTACGACCCGAACCCGGTGGCAATGCTCCGTCTGGCAAACCGTTCCAATGAAGATTTCAATGTGTTCGGGAATGCCTTTGCACAGGTTAAGCTGCTTAAAAACCTGACCTACCGTGTGCAATACAGCTTTGAAAGATACCAGAACACATTCAAGGACTTCCGTCCGTTCTATACTTCTGCGTTCTCGGATGATAACCTGGCAAATAAAGAAGGCAAATACAGTGTTGAAACGCAGTTGAACAACAATAGCCTGGTTACTTTCAACTATCTGGTGGAACAACGTTTGAACTATAACACAACGTTCGGGAAACACCGTCTGGATGCTATGGTGGCAATGACTTACGAGAAAAATAAGAAGGAAGGCATCAACGCCTTCAAACGTAAAGCATTAGGAAATGAAGAAATCTACCAGATACTGGATGCCCAGACTTTGGGAGATAAAACATCGGGAGGCAAAGAAACCTCTTCCATGCTGTCTTATCTGGGACGTATCAATTATTCGTATGACGACCGGTATCTGGCAACTGTGAACTTCCGTGCCGACGGTTCTTCCCGTTTTGCCAAAGGGAACCGCTGGGGATTTTTCCCTTCCGTATCTTTGGGTTGGAGAATCAGCAGCGAAGAGTTCTTCAGAAACCTGAACATCGAGAATACGCTTTCCAACCTGAAATTGCGTTTAGGCTGGGGGCAGAACGGAAACCAGCGTATCGACCGGGATGCTCCGTATACTTTGATAGGTACCAACAATGAAAAACAATGGTATTTCGGAAATCGCTATTTGCAGGGATATGTGCCTATCTATGTAGGGAACTCCAATCTGAAATGGGAAACCAGCCAGCAAACTAATGTCGGTCTGGATATGTCGTTCTTCAGAAACAGTTTAGATGTAAGCATGGATTTCTATGTAAAGGAAACCAACAATATGCTGCTGAATATGCCTATCCCGTCTTTTGGTGCGCTTCCTAACAGCCCGTTCTTCAATGCCGGCGATTTAAGGAATACTGGTTTTGAGTTGGTGATGAACTACCGCAATCAGATAGGCAAGGATTTCCATTACAATATAGGTTTGAATATGTCTACGTATAAGACAAAGGTCACCAAGCTAAATTCCGAATACCTGAGCGGAAGCCAGAGCCGTACCTATATAGGCGGCCCTATCGGACGTTTCTGGGGATACCAGCAAATTGGCATCTTCCAGAACCAGCAGGAAATCGATGCGTATGTGGATGGCAGTGGAAATAAAATCCAGCCCAATGCCAAACCCGGTGATTTCAAATTTGCCAAGTTAGGCAAGTCGGGTGCTTTGAATGACGACGACGACCGTACCTTTATCGGCGACCCGAACCCGGATTTGATTTACGGCTTCAACCTCGGTTTTAATTACCGGAACTTCGATGTCCGTATGGCATTTCAGGGAACGGTAGGCAATGATATATGGAATGTGGCGAAAGGAACCCTTGCCTCTGCCGGACGCCAGAACGCGCTGGTCGATGCCTATGCGAAAGCATGGACAAAGGATGGAGATACCCATGCTATCTATCCGCGCATCACCAACTCGGATACCAACAATAATATGCGTGCATCTTCCTTCTACGTGGAAGACGGTTCTTATCTGCGTTTGCAGAATATGCAGGTAGGTTATACCATCCCGTCCATGCTTTGCCATAAGACCGGATTTATCTCCAGTTGCCGCCTCTATGTGAGTGCGCAAAACCTGTTTACACTGACTAAATATACAGGTCTGGACCCTGAACTGGGCATTAGCAATCCGCTGGATATGGGTATGGGGACTACGCGTTATCCAACTTCGCGGACCTTTACTTTCGGAGTGAATTTACAGTTTTAATCCCGGACATTATTAAAGAATAATTTATGAAAAGAATAATAGTAGCCATTTGTTTTGCGTTGGCAGGAGCCGGATTATCCGGTTGTTCCCTCGATGAACCGAGTTACGGCAAAACCACAAGCGATAATTATTATCAGAAAGAAAGCGATATAGAGCAGGCATTGACCGGTGCGTATTTGCAGTTGCGCATTACCTGGAATGAATATGCCCTGAACCATTATTTCATTGGCGACTGTTCGACCGACGATGCCCTGAAAGGCGGAGGCGGCGATGGCGACAGGTCGGAAGTGCGGGATTTGTCGGACTTTACGGTCTATACCACCAACGGAGAAGTTGCACGGCGGTGGGAAATACTGTATTGCCTGGTGAACCGTTGCAACGATGTGATTTATTACGGTCCCAAAGCCAATGGAGATAAAGACAAACTGGCACGTTTCGTAAAAGAAGCCAAAGCGCTGAGAGCATTCGGATATTATTGTCTGGTGTCTTCTTTTGGAGAAGTTCCATTGCTGACCGAGCCGAAACAGCCCGTTGAAATATTACAGATACCACGCTCACCGGTAGAAAAGGTATATGAATGTATCATCGCAGATTTGAAAGATGCCTCATCCCTTCCTTCAAAAGGAGGTTATGGTGCGGAAGATGCTTATCGTGTGACAAGAGGCTTTGCCAAGACAATGCTTGCCAAGACCTACATGTTTAAACAAGACTTTGCCGCCGCGGAAACCGTTTTGCATGATATGGTAGATGTGGACAAAGATTATGCTTTGCTGGATGATTACGGCAAGAACTGGCGTCAGGAATTTGAAAACAGTTCCGAGTCCGTATTCGAATTACCGAATAAAGTCTACGACAAGACCATCGCAACCGGAACGAACGTGCCTCATTACTTTACCAGCCGCCGCGTGACCGGCTATCAGGGATATGGTTTCCATGTGCCGACAAAAGATTTGTATGACGCTTTTGACTCCGACGACCCTCGTATTACCTACGTATTTACCCAGACGGGCGACCGCTACAAGGGAGATACCGCCGACCAGGATAACTCGGAATCCCTATCCGGATACCATGATTATAAGATGACGGTTCCGGCTGTGGAAAAACAGGGAATGGATGTTTGGATGATTAGCTACAACATCCGTATGATACGCTACTCGGATGTCCTGCTCATGTATGCGGAAGTGTTGAACGAAAACGGCAAAGCCGCCCAGGCTCTTCCTTATCTGAATGAAATACGGAAACGGGCGCGGCAGACAAATCCGCTCGACCCGAGAAGGGATAAGCAAAAATACGTGCCTGTCGTAACGAATAATACGCTGCCTGATATTCAGGAAACCAATACGGACAAGCTAAGAGACATTATTCGTCATGAGCGCCGTTGCGAGTTGGCAATGGAAGGATGGAGACGGGACGACCTGATACGGCAGAAACGTTTTGGCACGGTGATGCGCAACTATGCCCAGAAATACAACACGACCAAAGGGGCTAATTTTAATGACAACAGAGACTATCTGCTGCCTGTACCTCAGGGAGAAAGAGACAAGAGCAATGATATCCTGACACAAAATCCGGGATACTGATAACTCCGGTTTTTCCATAAGTTTTGTTGCGGTATCTGCAACAGCTCTGTTGCGACACCTGCAATAGCGTTGTTGCGGGTACCGCAACAGTAGTAATGCGATACCTGCAACAGTACTGGAGTCGAGGTACTTCCACCATTAGTAGTGCACCTCTGCCAGCACTGGCACCGTACCCCTGCTAAAGCTCGCCGTATTCTATCGGGGAAGATAAAGAATATCTTAATTAATCTTTGTAAGCTGTAAAGGCAGAATTTTATAGATATAAAATCTTATATTTGATGCTATTCAAAATGACAGAAGGAATATTTTTATGAAAAGGAACCTCTTACTATACTCCATTCTTGTGTGCCTGTTTTTATGTGTGATTCCTGAAAGGTCGGCGGCATCCCATGTGGTGAAATTTATCTCTAACATAGATGGATTGACAAACAATTCGGTAAACTGTATTTTTGAAGATACAGGGCATACCGTTTGGATTGGAACCTGGGATGGCTTGAATGCCTACGACGGACGGGATATACGCACATTCCGGTATAGCAAAAGCGACCCGAATACAATCAGCAATAATATCATCCGGCAGATAATAGAGCTGGGAGACGATTTATGGATTGCGACAGATGATGGCGTAAACCGGCTGGATAAGAACAATGACAAAATAACCCGGTATTATTTGCGGAAAGAAAACAAGATACCCAATCAGGAGAAGTCTTTTATCTTAGGGAAAACGGCAGACGAAAAACTGTTTTGCCTGGTGAAAGGAGTGGGGTTTTTCTTCTATAATTCCAAAACAGAGGACTTTCAGGTAGTGACAATGGATTTCCTAGAACAGGTGAAGGACTTTTGCATAGACCGCTCCAATCATATGTTTTTCCTGCTGGAAAACGGGCAGGTGAAATATTTAACGGGTAGGAGTCCGGAAGATGGCGTGTATTTATCTGATTTGAGGACCGTATTGCCGGATACACCGATAGACCGGATGTTCTTCTCTGATAACAGGTTTGTACTGGTACAGGGAGGGAATTTGTTTTTGTTGAATCCCGATTTCACCATTGAACAGCATATACGGCTGGATTCCCATAAGACCGTTTCGCAGGTGGTATGGGCAGGCAAGGATGTATATGCCGGATTCATAGAAGGCGGTTGTATTCGCTATAATACGGAAAACGATACCTATACTTCTCTGAATGAATTTCCGGCACATTTATCTGTTTTCACGCTCTACCCCGGAAGCCAGGATATTCTCTGGATAGGAACGGACGGTCATGGAGTAGCCCGATATTACCGGTATGAAACCTTCTTCCGGACTGCTTTCTCTAATTATCCGGTAAGATGTTTTGCCGAAGATATATCCGGCAATATCCTGGTTGGAACAAAAGGAGGGGGAATTAAACGGCTGGATACTGAAAATAACCGGTTGACCGACTTTTTGAGTAAAGGGAACGGCTTGAATTCAAATTCGGTGTATGCATTGCGTGCGAATAAAGCCGGGGATTTGTTTATCGGTACCGAAGAGAAAGATATTTACATATTGATGGCTTCTACCAGTAAAACGGAAAGGTTGGTTATCCCGGATAAATATCCGTCTTTCAAAGCGGTGTATGGTATGTGTTTCACAAACAATGATTCTCTACTGTGGGTAGGCACATCCGGCTACGGGCTTATCCGGATGGATATAAAAAAGGAGGGTAACCGCTATGAGGTGAAGGGATTCCGGCAATATACCTCTTTGGATACGAGCAATCCGCTGAACAATGATATTGTTTATGTCGTGGTACCGGGAGCGGATGGGCATTCTGTCTGGTTTGGGACGCGTGGGGGAGGATTAAACAAAATAGACCTCAGGGATAACCGGATAAAATCGCTGGAGGATATGGATAGCAATATTCAGCTGACAAATAATGATGTGTTGTGCCTGCTGCAGGATAATGAAGATTTCTGGATAGGAACGAGCTATGGGCTGAATTGGTTGAAGAGACAGGATAATACCTTCCGGCTGTTCCCGTATGCCGATGATAAGTTGAAGAATAAAACGGTTCACGGCATACTGAAAGAGAATGAAGAACGGGTCTGGTTCAGTACCAATCAGGGATTGTCTTGTTTGGATGTGGAGAGCAACCAGATAAAGAATTATTCACTGAATGACGGGTTACAGAATGACGAATTTTCGGATGGCGCTTTTTTCAAGGATGAGCAAGGGGTATTATATTTTGGAGGGGTAGGCGGTGTCAGTTATTTTGACCCGCAGCATATCCGTCTGAGACAGTTCGAACCACTTCTTGTATTGGGAGATTTGAAAGTATATGATAAAAAGCAGAATGTAAACGAACGTATCCGGAACGGAATATTGAAATTAGGATACCAGGAGCGGTTCGTTACTTTCTCTTTTGTGGCAAAAGATTTTATAAATAATGAGAACTGCGAATATGCCTACCGGTTGGGAAACCGTTCGGAAGAATGGATTTATCTGGGGAATAACTCGGAAATTGTATTTGCACAGCTTCCTCCCGGTACGTATCTTTTAGAGGTAAAATGCACGAATGGCGACCGGGTCTGGAATGATACGGTTTATAGCCTGGTAGTGAAGGTGGCTTATCCCTGGTGGCTGGGCATGCCGGCGCTGATTGTTTATGGAATCCTGCTTATCCTGCTTATTTTGCTTATCCGGTCTGTGGTGAAGAACCGGATACGGCTTAGCCGGCAGATATTGATAGACCGGATGGAAAAGCAGCATGAACGTGGGCTGTATGAATCCAAATTGAATTTCTTTACGGATGTGGCTCACGAGTTTTTTACACCGTTGACCCTGATTTATACGCCGGTTCAATATTTGATAGAGAAGCAAGGACTCGATGCCGGTTCCCGCAAATATCTGGGAAT
Source organism: uncultured Parabacteroides sp. (assembly GCA_900541965.1). Classification (GTDB taxonomy): domain Bacteria; phylum Bacteroidota; class Bacteroidia; order Bacteroidales; family Tannerellaceae; genus Parabacteroides. The sequence continues at coordinate 16,595 of UQLN01000020.1, forward strand.
AATAAAGAACAATGCGGAACGTATGCAGAAACTTATTACCGAATTGATGGAGTTCCGTAAAGCTGGTTCAGGCAGTATGAAGTTGCATCCGGAAGAAATAGAAGTGAAGCCTTTTATAGAAGCCGCTGCCAATAACTATGTGGATATTTTAAAAGAGAACAAGATTGATTTCAATCTGAATATCCGCAACGCCGGTATGCTTTATTCAGACCGTGATGCGTTGGAAAAGATACTCTTTAATCTGCTGTCCAATGCTTTTAAATATACGCCCCGTAATGGCTATATACAGGTGGATGTACAACAGGAAGATTTGCCGGACGGCGCGTTGTGCCTGGCTGTCAGAAATTCGGGAAAAGGGTTGACCGTTCAGCAAATGGCGGAAATATTTGATGAATATAAAATATTTGAAACGGCCAAACAGGCCTATACGGTAAGTAATGGCATCGGCTTGTCTCTGACAAAGAAATTAGTGGAATTGCTGGGTGGTGAAATTTCAGTGGATAGCGAATTAGGCAAGTATGTCGAATTTTCGGTGATAATACCCTGTTTGTCTGTCCGGAAGGAAGAGACGCTTACCAGTGAGCGAATGTCTGAAAAAGAGGATAGGGAAACAGATGAGTTGAAATCCTATAAAGATACGGTTGTACTCATTGTGGAAGATGATGAAAGTATTCGTCATCTGCTGGAAGATGTTCTGTCCTGTTATACGATTCAGGTGGCTACAGATGGGATAGAGGCTCTTAGGGAAATAGAGCATAGTCATCCGGACATTATCATCTGCGATATTGTGATGCCGAATATGGATGGGTTGGAACTGATAGATAAACTGAAGTCGGATGTGAAAACCAGTTACATACCGATTGTCTGTATTTCTGCAAAAACTTCGGTGGAGGACCAGATTGATGTCTATAACCATGGGGCGGATGCTTATATAGCCAAGCCGTTTCATCCGAAACAGGTGACCTCTACGGTAGAGAATTTGCTTTCGCGGCAAATATCGCTGAAAGATTATTTTAACTCCAGTCTTTCGTCCGTAAAGATAAAAGACGGGCGTGTACTTCATCCGGAAGATGAGGAACTGATACGGTTGGTGACGGACTTTATTCAGGATAATATGGATAACGCTGATTTAAGCCCGGCTTCTATCGCGGAATTTGCAGGAATGAGTAAATCTACGCTCTATCGCAGATTCAGCGAAATAATGGACCGGACACCCAGCGAATTTGTCCGTAGTGTCCGGTTGGAGCATGCCGCGAAATTATTGAGGACCACAAAGTGGACTGTGTCTGAGATTATGTATAAATCAGGCTTTTCCAATAAGTCCTATTTCAACCGGGAGTTCCTGAAGTTGTACAGTGTTTCCCCGAAAGATTACAGAAACCGATAGGGTAAAATCTTTATTGGACGGCTACTTGTGCTTTTGAATCGAAGACCAGGTCTACTTCATTGTTTTCCTGCTTCAGTTCAAACCGGTAGAAAGTGCCGGAGGGTCTTTCTATCAGGGTAATGTCTTCTATTGTATATTGATTGTATGCAGAGCTTGCCAATGCTTCCATAATGGCTACAGGTACGTCATCGCTTTTGATATTCCAGTGCGTGGATACCCATTGGTTGCCGGTATCGAATCGGATTTCTTTGTGGATGTTTTTTTCCTGAATATCCACTTCCGTACCGTTTTGCTCTTTCTCTATTTTCAGTACGGTTGCTACCGGATATTTTTTGGAAAGGAAATCCCGGACAGGTGTAGGGAGTGTTTCGAGCTGCGTCGATTGTTTTTGCTTGTTGCCGCTGTTGCATGCCGAGAATGAAATAAGGCTGCATAAGCAGAAAAACAAGACGGATAGTTTAGTTTTCATAAGACGTTATTATAAATGTTATTGTATAAATTATTCAATGATACTTAAGAACAATCGCATCCTCCGGTTTGTTGAAATAGTGAACAAATTAATAAAACACAAATAATTATGGCTGGAATAATGAAATCATTATGGGACGAAAGTTCCGATCTGGAAGACGAAACACTGTCCACACGCTCCGTATTGTCGGATGATTACACATCTAATGACATCGAGAAAGAAAAAGATATTATATCCGAAGAAGAAGAAAATGAGGATATAATTGATGATTCTTTGAAGATTTCGAAAGAAGGGAAGTAAGATATTCTCCTGATTACTTTTTTGTTGGGTTTATTTTATTATTAGATGCATTCTTTAAGAAGAGGGCCCGGAAATTATTTTCATACCTTATATACATATTGAAAATAAATCCCTACTTTTGTGCTCTAAAACATTAAAATAAACCCAACAAAGATGGCTGTAACGAAACGTATTAAACGTGCATTGGTATCTGTATACCATAAAGATGGATTAGATGAAATTTTGAGAAAGCTCCACGGTGAAGGTGTTAGTTTTGTGTCAACGGGTGGTACTCAGAAGTTTATAGAGGAATTGGGTATTCCTTGTGATGCAGTAGAAGATTTGACAGGTTATCCCTCAATCCTGGGAGGACGCGTGAAAACGCTTCATCCGAAAGTTTTTGGTGGCATTCTGGCACGCCGTGAAAATGAAGGCGACCTTGCCCAGCTTGCCGAATATGAAATTCCTGAAATTGATTTGGTGATTGTCGATTTGTATCCGTTTGAAGAAACAGTAGCTTCAGGTGCGGAAGCACAGGCAATTATCGAGAAAATAGATATAGGCGGTATCTCTCTTATCCGTGCCGCTGCAAAGAACTTTAAAGATGTGGTAATTGTGGCTTCCAAAGCTCAGTATCAACCGTTGATGCAGTTATTGGAAGAAAAAGGTGCTGAAACCTCGATAGATGATCGCAGATGGTTTGCAAAAGAAGCATTTGCTGTATCTTCCGGTTATGACAGTGCTATATTCAATTATTTTGACAATCGTGAAGGTTCTTATTTCCGTGCAGGTGTAGATACTCCGATGCATTTGCGTTATGGTGAAAATCCTCATCAGGCAGCTAAGTTTTACGGTAAGTTTACCGATATGTTCGATCAGTTGCATGGTAAGGAAATTTCTTATAACAACTTGCTCGATATCGATGCCGCTGTGAATCTGATTAGTGAATTCGATGAATTGACTTTTGCAATCCTGAAACATAACAATGCTTGTGGCATCGCTTCACGTGCTAATGTGGTAGATGCCTGGAAAGATGCTTTGGCTGGTGATCCTGTTTCTGCATTCGGCGGTATCCTGATTACTAATACAACAATCAATAAGGAAGTTGCCGAAGAAATTAACAAGATTTTCTTTGAAGTAATCATAGCTCCGGCTTATGATGCTGATGCATTGGAAGTATTGAAACAGAAAAAGAACCGTATTATCCTGGTTCGTAAAGACTGCAAGACTTGTCCGATCCAGTTCCGTTCATTGTTGAACGGTGTGCTGATGCAGGAAAAAGATCTTAGTATTCAAACTGCAACGGATTTGGAACCGATGACAGAAAAGCAACCGGCTCCCCAGGAAGTGGAAGACCTGTTGTTTGCAAACAAGATTGTAAAACACAGCAAGTCCAACGCTATTACACTGGTAAAGAACAAACAGCTTTGTGCAAGTGGTATCGGACAGACTTCACGTGTAGATGCATTAAAACAAGCGATAGAAAAGGCAAAATCATTTAATTTTGATTTGAACGGCGCCGTTATGGCTTCAGATGCATTCTTCCCATTTGGCGACTGTGTGGAAATTGCAGATAATGCAGGTATTACCGCTGTAATTCAGCCGGGAGGTTCTATTAATGACAAGCTGTCTGTTGAGTATTGCAACGAGCATGGCTTGTCTATGGTTAAAACGGGTATCCGTCACTTTAAACATTAATTGTATTCGATACGTCGATATGCCTGGATACCATTGAGGTACTTTATTGGGATATTGGCGTATTGATGAATAGACACTTTATTAAAATGGGATTATTTTCTTTTACACAAGAATTGGCAATGGACCTGGGTACAGCCAATACCATTATCACATGTAATGATAAGATGGTGGTGGATGAACCTTCCGTTATCGCATTGGATGCTCGCTCCGAGAAGGTGCTGGCTGTTGGACGGCAGGCTCGCGAAATGTACGAAAAGACCAATCCGAATATACGTACGATACGTCCGCTTCGTGAAGGTGTTATTGCCGATTTCTATGCGGCAGAACAGATGATGCGCGGACTGATAAAGATGGCGAGTACGCATAAACGTTGGTTTGCTCCATCTCTCCGTATGGTTATCGGTATTCCGTCTGGTAGTACGGAAGTTGAAATCCGTGCCGTACGTGATTCAGCCGAACATGCCGGTGGACGTGAGATATACATGGTTTTTGAGCCAATGGCTGCTGCTATCGGTGTAGGTATGGACGTACTGGCTCCGGAAGGTAATATGATTGTGGATATAGGTGGGGGTACAACGGAAATCGCCGTTATCTCTTTGGGGGGAATTGTTTCCAACAAGTCCATCAAAATGGCAGGAGATGATTTGACGAACGATATTGTAGAGTATATGCGTCGTCAGCATAATATCCGAATCAGTGAGCGTATGGCCGAGCGTATTAAAATTAATGTGGGTTCCGCATTAAGTATCCTGGACGATGCACCGGATGATTTTGAAGTTTGCGGACCAAACCAGATGACTGCTCTTCCGATGAAGGCTCCTGTATCTTATCAGGAAATTGCTCATTGTCTGGATAAGTCGATTTCTAAAATTGAAGCTGCTGTTTTAAGTGCATTGGAACAGACACCTCCTGAATTGTATGCCGATATTGTAAAGAACGGCGTTTATCTGGCAGGTGGCGGAGCTTTGTTACGTGGTATCGACAAGCGTCTGAAAGATAAAATGGGGATAGAATTTCATGTTGCCGAAGACCCGTTGCACGCTGTTGCAAGAGGTACGGGGATTGCATTGAAGAATATAGATAAGTTTAATTTCCTTATACGATAATTGTAATTGGGGATTGATAGTTGAGACAGGAGGAGTATGTCCTTTGTTTTTCAATTCTCAATTCTCAATTTTTTAATTGAATTATGCGGAAGCTCTTAGATTTCCTGGTCAGAAAGAGACATTGGTTCCTGTTTTTTTTGCTGGAGGTGATTTCGTTGGTATTAGTCTACAGGAATAATGCTTACCAGCGAAATGTCATGTTTAGTTCGGCGAATGTTGTAACAGGATATATATCATCTGCGGCCGGTTATGTGAAATCTTATCTTCATCTTCGGGATATAAATAAAGAACTGCTTGAACGCAACGGCCAGTTGGAAATGGAACTTCTCGGGTTGCAAGACCAATTGGAGATGATGAGGGCGGATACTGTGAACTTTACCGGGTTTGCACCTGATTCTACCGAAGCTTTTCCGTATAGTTTTATTCTGGCTGATGTGGTAAATAACAGTGTTACGCATTTAGCTAATTATATTACTGTAAATAAAGGGCGCAAAGACGGTGTCGAGCCGGATATGGGAGTCGTGTCGGAGCGTGGTGTGATTGGTATAGTTTCTACGGTTTCCGATCATTATGCAGTGGTACTTTCTTTGTTGAATCCTAAATTTCGTTTGAGTTGTAAGGTATTAGGCAGTAGTTATTTCGGCTCTTTAAACTGGGACGGACGGAATCCCCGGTATGCCAATCTGGAAGAATTACCGAGACATGTGGAATTTAAAAAAGGGGATACGATAGTGACAAGTGGCTATTCAGCCGTTTTTCCGGCAGGTATTGTAGTGGGTAATGTTGCTGATTTCCAAAAACAGCATGATGATAATTTTTATACGTTGAAAGTTGAACTGGCAGCGGATTTTCATGCATTGAATAATGTCCGTATTATAAAGAATTATCATCAGACGGAGCAGTTAAAAACAGAGCAGGAGGCAAGAAGAAATGATTAACAATATATTAAGAGGAGCTTTCTATTTTGTGGTGTTAGTGGCAGTACAAGTGCTGTTCCTGAATAATATTTATTTTCTTCGTATAGCAACTCCGTTTCTGTATCTCTATTTTATATTGAAGCTTCCTGTTGGTACTTCACAAAGTAATGTGGTATTTTTTTCGTTTTTGATAGGACTGGTAATAGATATATTTTCCAACACTCCGGGTATGCATGCTGCTGCTTGTACATTGGCTGGTTTTATCCGGGAGCCTCTTATTCATTTTTATATGGGAAAAGACTTGCCGGAAGGTATTTTCCCTTCCTACAAGACTTTTGGTTATGGTGGTTTTTTCAGGTATGTGCTTTCATTCGTGGTTATTCATCACGCGGCATTATTCCTGGTAGAATCGCTTACTTTATTTGACCCGTTGTTTCTGGCGATTCGTATTATTGCCAGTGTATTGACAACGACTTTGCTGATATGTATAGTTGAATCATTCAATGTGAACACTGTAAAGAGTGGAGATTAATTCGAAGTATACCCTTGAGAACAGGCGCTATGTGATTGGTGGTGCTGTTATTTTACTCATTCTTATCTTTATTGTCCGTTTGTTTTTCCTGCAGATTGTAGACAACGACTATAAAGCATGGGCTGATAGTAATGCGTTCCTGAAAAAGACATTATATCCTTCCCGTGGTATGATATATGACCGCAACGGCAAACTGCTGGTGTATAATCAGCCAACTTATGATATCATGCTTATCATGCGCGAGATACAGCCGTTTGATACGCTGGATTTCTGCAATATTGTAGGCATAACACGCGACCAGTTCGTTAAACGTATAGCTGATATAAAGAACCGCCGGTTGAATCCCGGTTATTCTTCTTATGTTCCTCAAGTTTTTATGAATCACCTTTCAGCGCAGGAATATGGAGTGTTGCAGGAAAAACTTTATAAATTCCCTGGCTTTTATATTCAGAACCGTACAAACCGTGAGTACGGATATCATAATGCAGCCCATTTGCTGGGTAATATTGGCGAGGTGAACCGCAGAGATATTGAAAGAGACGCTTACTATGTGCAGGGTGATAATTCCGGACGTGCCGGTGTTGAGTTGTCTTATGAAAAAGTCTTGCGTGGAACGAAAGGCGTAGAGATATTGCTGCGTGATGCACATGGACGAATCAAAGGGCGTTATGAAGAAGGAAAGCATGACATAGCTCCTGTCTCCGGAAAGAATCTGACCTTATCGATTGATGTGGAGTTACAGGCTTTAGGAGAGAAGTTGATGCAGAATAAATTAGGCAGTATTGTTATGATTGAACCGGAAACAGGTGAAGTACTTTGCCTGGTTTCTTCTCCGACATATGACCCGAGTTTATTAGTAGGACGCCAACGAGGCAAAAATCATAAGATATTGGAAAAAGATCCGCGAACTCCGTTGATTGACCGTTCTTTGACTGGATTTTATCCTCCCGGTTCCACCTTCAAGCCTACACAGGCATTGATATTTTTGCAGGAAGGTGTAATAACCCCACAAACAGCCTATACATGTGCCCATGGTTATACTTTCCGGGGCGGAAAGCCTGCATGTCACGGGCATTATTCTCCTTTGGAACTGGACTTTGCTATAGCCACTTCCTGTAACTCTTATTTTTGCTGGGGATTACATGATATGTTAGATAGCCGGCGCCGTTATCCTACCGTGCAGCAAGCTTTTGATATATGGAAAAATCATTTGGTATCCATGGGGTACGGATATAAGCTGGGGATAGACTTACCTGGTGAGAAACGGGGGTTTATTCCTAACAGCCAGTATTATGACAAGGCATATCGCGGGCGGTGGAATTCCAGTACAATTATATCGGTGGCTATTGGGCAGGGGGAAATATCTGCTACCCCGTTGCAAATCTGTAATCTGGCAGCAACGATAGCTAACCGGGGATATTTTATCACTCCACATGTAGTGAAAGAAGTGCAGGATACCCCTTTGGATTCACTTTATAAGGAAAAACGTTATCCTACAGTAGATTCAAAATATTATGATATTGTAGCGCATGGGATGCGGAGTGCGGTGCTTGGAGGAACTTGCCGGAAAGCCGCGATTCCAGGTATAGAAGTTTGTGGTAAAACCGGTACGGCTGAAAACCCGCATGGAAAAGATCATTCGGCGTTTATTGGTTTTGCTCCTTACGATAAGCCAAAGGTTGCCATTTGTGTATATGTCCAAAATGGAGGATTCGGTGCAACGTTCGGGGTACCTATCGGTCGTTTGATGATGCAAAAATACCTGAATGTGGAATTTACAGAGGCGGATAAAGCATTGGAAGAGGAACTTTCGAATACAGTGATAGAACAAAGCATATTAAATTTACATAGTCGTGAGTTATAAAAGAAAAACTGAAATATGGAAAACTGTGGATTGGTTAACCATTATGCTGTATGTCATATTGGTAATAGCCGGATGGTTCAGTATTTGCGGCGCTAGTTACGAATACGACAGTGTAAGTTTTTTTGATGTTTCAGGACGTCCCGGATCCCAGTTAATGTGGATGGGGTTGTCTGTCTTTTTGATTTTTGTGATTTTAATGCTTGAGAGCGACTTTTTTGATGTTTTTGCCAACCTTATTTATATCGCGGTTATTTTGTTGTTGATTGCTACTATTTTCCTGGCTCCGGATATAAAGGGATCACGCTCTTGGTTAGTTTTGGGACCTGTTCGCCTTCAACCGGCAGAATTTGCAAAGTTTGCCACAGCATTGGTTGTGGCGAAGTTGATGAATTCGTATGGCTTTAAACTTACTGTGCCTAAAAATTTCATGCTTACTCTGTTGCTGATATTTTTGCCGATGGTCTGTATTTTATTGCAGAAGGAGACGGGGTCTGCATTGGTCTATCTGGCTTTTTTCCTGATGTTGTATAGGGAAGGGATGTCAGGTTATATTCTTTTATCCGGAGTTTGTGCAGTAGTATTCTTTGTGACGAGCATGAAATTTTCAGAGGTCGTAGTCGGGGTTACTGCAATGGGGGAACTAATAGTTTCTTCTTTGATTCTGTTTATTATTATGGTATTGATACAAATAGAGAAGAAGGATTTTCGTGCGATATTATATATATTGACAGGGACGGTCCTTGCTTTTTTAGGTGGGACTATAGCCTCCTTTTTTATGCCTGTTGATTTTTCCTGGATAACCATCGGGCTTGTACTTTTGGCTTCATTATACTTGATTTATTTGTCTATCCATAATTGGGTATGGCATTATGTGATAATTGCTGTATTTGCTTTGGGATCTCTGGGCTTTATGTTTTCTGTGGATTATGTATTCAATAATATTCTGGAACCGCATCAACAGATCCGTATAAAAGTGTCATTAGGACTGGAAGATGATCCGAGTGGCGCTGGTTATAATGTGAATCAATCTAAGATAGCAATTGGTTCTGGCGGTTTTACCGGAAAAGGCTTTATGAATGGAACCCAGACTAAATTAAAATATGTACCGGAGCAAGACACTGACTTTATATTTTGTACAGTGGGTGAGGAGCAAGGGTTTGTTGGTTCTTCTGCTGTTCTTATTTTATTTGCAATCCTGATACTTCGTTTGATTTATCTGTCGGAGAGGCAAACTTCGACGTTCAACCGTGTATATGGGTACAGTGTTGCCTCTATTTTCTTTTTCCATTTGGCTATTAATATCGGGATGGTGATAGGGCTTACTCCGGTAATAGGTATTCCGTTGCCATTTTTCAGTTATGGCGGTTCCTCGCTTTGGGGATTTACGATCCTGTTGTTTATTTTTCTCCGGTTGGATGCTTCACGTCGTGAGCGTTAGCTTTTTCTACTCTGAATCCGATTTCCTGTATTCCTTTTATAGTCTTTTCGCGCATAGCCTGCCGAAAGCTGAAGGTGTATTGACCCGGATAAGGGAACAGGTAGTTTGTGCGTATAGGGAAACCTGATTGGAATAAAGAAATACCATGTCCTCGCCATTTACCTGCTTCATTGGCAAGAATGCATTCTATCGTGTCGCGTTTTAAAGGTCCGATGGGTAATTCCTCGTTACAGAATAACCATAGGTTTTTATAAGGGTATAGATTGTTATTGCGTATTTGCAACGTCAAGTTGTAGGGAGTTGAGGTATCCTCAACCCGGAAGGTAAAATAATAAACCTTATCATCCTCCCACGAAGTTTTGTCTATGATCTGATATTGATCATACAGGGCTTTGTTTTCGCAGGAGGATAATAAGATTGCAATAGATATGACAAGAAATCTCTTAAGCATTAGGCGTTATTATCCGGTTTAGCTTGCTGTTGAGGCTTGTCATTGTTCGATGGTTTATCGCTGTTTGCTTTGTTAGGGCGTTGCTGTTTGTTGCGATTACGATTCCCCTCGTTTCCATTTCTATTCCCATTTGCGTTTCCACTGCTATTCCGGTTATTGTTCCGGTTTCCACCGTTTTTGTTCCCCTCTTTAGCAGGATTGTTTTCGTTGTAGGGCTTTTCTCCCGGACGATTGTTCGGATTTTGTGGCTTACCTCCGTTGTTGTTATTGTTTGGGTTTTTCTCTTTAGCAACGCCGGCTATATTGCTATTACCGTTATTTTCGTTGTTATTCCCATTCCCGTTACCACCTTTTTTCTTCTTCTTTTTCTTTACATTATCAAAGCGTGTAACACTTTCCTGACCCAAAATATCCTGAGAATCACGTTTGGGAGCCTGAGGTTTTGTGTCGGCTTCCAGTGAGACCGGTTTCATTCCTTTTTTATTCATGTTGATAACATCGAATGCGCGGTCTGCCGGAATTGTTATCAGGTTAGCCGCGAATGATTTATCCGTAGAATAAGTGATTTCACGTTTGAAAATATCAGTTTTGAAATGGTAATATGTATTATCTTTTGTTTCCAAAGGAACTTCGCGTGACGGCAAACGTTTCTGTGCTTCAACATAAGCGTCCACTTCATAATTGATGCAGCATTTTAATTTTGCACATTGGCCTGCAAGTTTTTGAGGATTCATTGAAATATCCTGATAGCGTGCTGCTCCGGTTGCCACAGAAACAAAATTAGTCATCCAGCTTGAACAACATAATTCGCGTCCACAAGGACCAATACCTCCAATGCGTCCGGCTTCCTGGCGGGCTCCGATTTGTTTCATTTCAATGCGTACACGGAAAGCTTCTGCCAGTACTTTAATAAGCTGACGGAAGTCAACACGTTCGTCGGCAATATAATAGAAGATAGCTTTATTACCGTCTCCCTGGTATTCCACATCTCCAATTTTCATATTCAATCCTAAATCGGCTGCGATTTGGCGGGAACGGATCATGGTAGCGTGTTCCTTTGACTTAGCTTCCTCGTACTTTTCAATATCGGTCGGTTTTGCTTTGCGGTAAATCTTTTTGGGCTCATAGCCTTCTCCGGTACGGACATTGTTTTTTTTCATTTGTAAAAGAACAAGTTTCCCGGTGAGGGTTACAGTCCCTATATCATGTCCCGGACTTGCTTCGACAGCTACCATATCGCCTTTTTCGAGAGGAATTTTAGAACTGTTTAAAAAATATCCTTTACGGGTATTTTTGAATTGAACTTCTACATAATCAGTAGCATTGGCTGCATCCGGAACGTCGCAAAGCCAGTCGTAAGTGTTCAGTTTTGTATTTTGTATTTTGCTGCATCCTTTTTTCCCCATGCAGCAACTACCTGTATTTAATTTGAAATCCATTGTCAGATAATAATATATGTGTGTACAATTACGCAAAAATAGTCAAAATATTTGGTTTACAGCACAAGATGGACGATTATAATAAATGCTGTAACCCTGATGGTATCTGGCAGTGGAAGGTAAGAATAGTGAAATAAAAAAGGTCAAACAAGATATTTTCCTGTTTGACCTTTTTTAAAAATATAGAAGTTCCTTATTTAATCAGATTATGATTTTTGAATACTTTGTGAATCGCTTCCAAAGCATAATCAAGTTGTTCTTTGGTATGTGTAGCCATTAAAGAGAAGCGGATTAACGTATCTTCCGGTGCTACAGCAGGTGAAACAACCGGGTTGACGAAGATACCTGCTTCAAACAATTCCTTAACAATAAGGAAAGTCAAGTCATTGTCGCGGATAAACAACGGGATAATCGGAGTTGATGTATGGCCGATTTCACAACCCATATTGCGGAAACCATCCAAAGCGTAGTGTGTCAGATCCCATAAATGTTCGATACGTTCAGGTTCCTGCAGCATTATATCGAGTGCTGCACTGGCAGCAGCTGTTGCCGACGGAGTGTTGCTGGCACTGAAGATATATGAACGTGAGTTATGACGAAGATAATTGATCGTATCTTTATCTGAAGCGATAAAACCACCTATGGAAGCAAGCGATTTACTGAATGTACCCATAATCAGGTCTACATCATCTGTAACACCAAAATGATTACAAGTACCGCGTCCATGGTCTCCCAATACTCCCAAGCCGTGAGCTTCGTCTACCATAATGCTTGCGTTATATTTCTTTGCTAAAGCAACAATTTCAGGAAGTTTGGCAACGTCACCTTCCATACTGAATACACCATCGATAACGATTAGTTTCACCTTGTCCGGTTCACATTTCTGGAGTTGTTTTTCCAGAGAATCCATATCGTTGTGTTTATACTTTAATTTGGTAGAGAAGGATAAGCGGTGACCTTCAATGATGGATGCATGGTCCAATTCATCCCAAAGGATATAATCTTCGCGTCCGGTCAAACAGGAAACTACACCTAAATTTACCTGGAAACCTGTGGAATATACAATAGCATCATCTTTTCCTACGAATTCTGCCAATCGTTTTTCCAACTGAATGTGCAAATCCAAAGTCCCGTTAAGAAAACGCGAACCGGCACAACCTGTACCATATTTTTTTATGGCTGCGATAGCTGCCTCCTTGACTTTCGGGTGGTTTGTCAATCCGAGATAGGCATTGGAACCAAACATCAGGACTTTTTTACCACTAATCATTACTTCTGTATCCTGATCGCTTTCAATCATTCTGAAGTAAGGATAAATTCCAGCAGCCATTGCGCGCTGAGGTGCATCGTACTTTGATAATTTCTCTTGTAACAGTTTCATATTATAATAAAGAGAATGATTTTTCTCGCTATATGTTATTCTTAAAAAGAACTCAGGATTTTAGGCCTGCATATTATCTATGTTTCGGCAAATCCAGCCGCAAAAGTAGTAAAAAAATAACTTATAGTAGCCTAAATGCTTTAAAAGTTTTACAAAAGCATTATTTTTGTCTTTTCAAAGTAAGCTAAAAAAGGATGGATAATCATAAAATCAATGTACGTGCAATAATTAACCCTATTTCTGGTGTTGGCTCAAAAAGGAAAATACCTAAGATGATAGAGAATGCTTTTCGTGATTGCGGTTGTAATCTGGATATTTCTTTTACCGAATATCCTGGTCACGCAAGCGAATTAACCAGGTTGGCTGTCGAGCAAGGTGCAAATTGCATTATCGCGGTAGGAGGGGATGGGACTGTGAATGAGATAGCTCGTGCTATGATACATTCGAATGCCGTGCTGGGTATTATACCGAAAGGCTCCGGCAATGGTCTCGCACGGGAGTTGCATATCCCGATAGATGCACGTCGTGCATTGGATTTAATTGTCAAGGGACATAAAACGACTATCGATTGCTGTAAAGCAAACGGACGTATATTCTTTTGTACATGCGGCGTAGGTTTTGATGCGGCTGTGAGCCAAAAGTTCGCAGGAGAAAAACGCCGTGGTTCTCTTACCTATATAAAAAATACGGTGGAAGAATATCTGAGCTATAAACCTGAACCTTATGAACTGTTGGTAGATAACCAAACAATCAAAGAAAAAGCTTTTTTGGTAGCTTGTGGAAATGCATCCCAATATGGTAATAATGCATTTATTGCTCCTCATGCAAATATACAGGATGGTAAAATGGATATAACCATATTGTCTCCTTTTACTCCTTTGGATATAGCTCCATTAGCGATTCAGTTATTCACCAAGCAAATAGACCGTAATAGTAAAATAAAGACTTTTAAGGGACAATCCGTTACGATAATCCGCCAAAAGCCGGGTGTAATGCATCTGGATGGTGAGCCTGTTATGGCCGATAGTAAGATTGAAATCTCTATCATCCCTAAATCATTGAATGTTTTTACCCCGGAAACCGTATCCTTCACTGAAGAAGTTCACAACCTGTTTGGAGAAGTATCCCGTTTCTTTGATAAAAATCTCCCTTACATCTTCAGATAAAAATCTTTTGTCAGAGATATATAGTCTTTGGTGTATTGGTGACGGGCTTCTTCTATAACTAACTTTTCTGTGGTCAAAGAGTTGGGCGATTCCGAAAGTTCAACAAGGAAACGTTTGGGAGAAGCCCCGGGTACAGGTATGATATCCGTCCTTTTGTTTATATATAAGTTGTTCTCTTTTGCTATGGTGGATAAATAATCCAATTGTTCAAAAGGTAAAATTAACGCGATTCGTCCGGAAGATGACAGTAACATTCGGGAGCTTTTGACAAGGTCCGGGATTGAGAGTGTATCCGCATGCCGCGCTGTATTCCTGTTTATATTCGGACATTTAAGGGAATTGACAAAATAGGGAGGATTGGATACAATCAGATCATATCTGCTTGTACATGTAGCGGAATAATTTGTGAAATCCGTATGAATAGTACGAATACGTCCGGCAAAAGGGGAAGCCGCAACATTATCCATCGCTTGTAAGCAAGCTTCCTTATTTATATCTATCGCATCGATAAGTGCATTGCTCCTTTGTGCAAGCATTAAGGCAATAAGTCCTGTTCCGGTTCCTATGTCCAATATGTTTTTACATGCTTCCGTATTTGCCCAGGCGCCCAATAGAACACCGTCCGTGCCTACTTTCATCGCACATTTATCGTGGTAGATGGTGAATTGTTTAAACTGAAAATATGAATTAGCCATGCTTTTTTATAATGTCGGCTGCAAATGTAGTCAGATATGAGTTAAAAACATTAACTTTGGCACGATTATTGAATAGACACAATATAATGTATAATAGTTTAGAAGAATGGCTGTATTAAACAGGCTTGACAGATTTGGGAGTAATATATGAAGAAAGATAAGATAACAATGTTCGCTGAAGAGGTGTACAATGACTTGGAAGATAATATAGGTATTGTAATGCCTATTTTAACGGATTGTGATGTAGATGAGGATTTTACGGAAGGAGTAGATAAAGTGGGAGAAGAACTGCCTATATTACCGCTTCGTAATATGGTATTATTTCCGGGTGTAGCTATGCCTGTTATGGTTGGGCGCTCTAAATCCATGCGCCTGATAAAGGAGGCTTCCCATAAGAAAAAATTAATAGGTGTTGTTTGTCAACGGGATATGGAAACAGATGATCCTGACTTTAAGGATTTGTATCCGGTTGGAGTAGTCGCAGAAATTGTGCGTCTTCTGGAAATGCCGAATGGTACGACAACTGCTATTCTTCAGGGTAAAAAACGCTTTGAATTGAAAGAGTTGACCTCTGTGGAACCCTTCCTGGTCGGTAAGATTTCTATGTTGGAAGATAAAATGCCTGCCAAAAATGATAAAGAGTTTGAGGCTTTGACTTCTACTATCAAAGACTTGACAATCAAAATGATTTCGGCAAATGCGGAACCTCCTCGCGATTTGATATTTTCAATAAAGAACAATAAGAATATTATTTATCTGATCAATTTTGCGTGCAGTAATATACCTACCGGGGCAGCAGAGAAACAGGACTTATTGTTGATAGGTGACTTGAAAGACCGTGCTTACCGGTTATTGTTTATTCTGAATCGTGAATATCAGCTAATAGAATTGAAGGCTGCTATTCAGATGAAGACGCATGAAGATATCAATCAGCAACAGAAAGAGTATTTCCTTCAACAGCAGATAAAAACAATTCAGGAAGAATTGGGTGGAAATATCAATGAATTAGAGATTAGAGAGTTGCGTGAAAAGGCAGCCAAAAAGAAATGGTCTTCAAATGTTGCTGAGATTTTCGAAAAGGAAGTACGCAAGTTGGAGCGTCTGCATCCGCAATCTCCTGACTTTTCAATCCAGACCCAATATGTACAGAATATTGTAAATCTGCCTTGGAACGAGTACAGCAAAGATAACTTCAATCTGGCGCATGCCCAAAAAGTATTGGACCGTGACCATTTCGGATTGGAGAAGGTAAAAGAACGTATCATAGAACATCTTGCAGTTTTGAAATTGAAGGGGGATATGAAATCTCCGATTATTTGCCTGTATGGTCCTCCGGGAGTTGGTAAGACATCACTGGGTAAATCTATTGCAGAGTCTCTGAATCGTAAATATGTCAGGGTTTCATTAGGCGGTTTGCATGATGAAGCGGAAATACGTGGACATCGCCGTACTTATATAGGTGCAATGTCCGGGCGTATTATCCAGAACTTACAAAAAGCAGGAACATCTAACCCTGTGTTTGTACTTGATGAAATAGATAAGATCACAAACGATTTTAAAGGAGACCCGGCTTCTGCTTTGTTGGAAGTACTTGATCCGGAACAAAATAATGCATTCCATGATAACTATCTGGATATAGATTATGATTTGAGCAAAGTGTTGTTTATCGCTACGGCAAATAACCTGAATACAATATCCCAACCTTTACTGGATCGTATGGAACTGATAGAGGTTAGTGGCTATATCATGGAAGAAAAGGTAGAGATTGCTGCCCGGCATTTAGTTCCGAAGCAACAGGAAGCACATGGTATACCGAAGGGAAAAGTAAAGTTCCAGAAAAAAACTTTGCAAGCAATTGTAGAATCGTATACCCGTGAAAGCGGAGTCCGCGAACTGGATAAGAAGATTGCTAAAGTCATGCGTAAGTTGGCTCGTAAAATGGCAGCGGATGAACCGGTTCCTGCTCAAATTCGTCCTGAAGACTTACATGAGTATTTAGGTGCGGTAGAATATACCAAAGATAAATATCAGGGAAATGAATATGCAGGAGTTGTTACTGGGTTGGCATGGACTGCCGTAGGTGGGGAAATCCTTTTTGTAGAAACCAGTTTGAGCAAAGGA
The DNA here is from genome assembly GCA_900541965.1 of uncultured Parabacteroides sp. Classification (GTDB taxonomy): domain Bacteria; phylum Bacteroidota; class Bacteroidia; order Bacteroidales; family Tannerellaceae; genus Parabacteroides. Next base: position 33,538 of record UQLN01000020.1, read on the forward strand.
AAAGGCTCCAAGCTGACATTAACCGGTAACTTAGGGGATGTCATGAAAGAATCTGCCATGTTGGCACTTGAATATATTCATGCACATGCATCTCAATTTAAAATTCCGGAAGAGTTATTCGAGAGCTGGAATGTGCATATTCATGTACCGGAGGGGGCAATACCTAAAGATGGCCCGAGTGCCGGTATAACAATGGTCACTTCATTAGTGTCTGCATTTACCCAGCGTAAGGTAAAAAGTAATCTGGCTATGACAGGGGAAATTACCTTGCGTGGAAAAGTATTGCCGGTAGGAGGAATCAAGGAGAAGATTCTTGCGGCTAAACGTGCAGGCATCAAAGAATTGATTCTCTGTAAAGAAAACCAGAAAGATATTGATGAAATTAAACCGGAGTATCTGAAAGGCTTGAACTTTCACTATGTTGAGGATATTCGCCAGGTGGTTGATTTGGCTTTGTTGAGGGAGAAAGTAGCAAATCCTTTGTTTTAAGTAAGTTATTGCATTGGGAATATATATAAGAAAGACTGTCTGTGTTCAGGCGGTCTTTTTTTGTGTATTTTAAAATGTAAGCGTTTTGCGTTATATGCTAACACTTTGATGGGGTAAAGGCTTTTGTGCTGACGTTGAATCTATGAATGAAAGGCTTTTTAGGCTAAATAGGAGTCTTTTTTACGTTGAAAAAGGGGTATTTCTCTACTATCCGGAACCTATTTTCTACTATTTTTCGCATATTTCCAGTTATCTCTGCAACTAATTCCAACTATTTGTGCACTTAAATACAACTATCCGCGCGGATAAAACATGTATGTTTTGACTTTAAAGCATATATGTTTTGAAATTGAACCATGTATGCTTTACTTTTAGGTGCTATCGGGCAGAAGCTCAATCCTGGAATGTTAAGAAAACCGAGCCTTACGCAGATACCAAATAGATTGTTATTTCTCTCCAAAAACGATCATATGATTAGGTGCGGATGATACGGAAAACGTGAATTAAGAAACAAGTAACATGTATTAATCTATGTTTTCAATATGATCTGTGCCTGATAAAAAAATATCCGCCTCTTTATCTAATTGTTAGCATTATGTCACCTGTGTCAACAAATTGATAAAGCTTAACTCCGGGAGAGTCGCGTATTTATATCGATTCTCGAATAGTCATCCATGCAAGATGCTCAAGAATAGGGTATTTTGTCATTTTGATATTTTGACAAAAGTAAGTAGATAATATGATCCATGTATCCTCTATAGCCGGTTTTGGTATGATTTTGTACTAAAACAAAAAAGCTACCAATCAAATTGGTAGCTTTTTATGCGGAAGCTGGGGGATTCGAACCCCCGGTACGGTTACCCGTACGACAGTTTAGCAAACTGTTGGTTTCAGCCACTCACCCAAACTTCCTTGAGTTTTGCGCTTCTTCCCTAGAATTGCGCTGCAAAGATATGCTTATATTTCTGAATAAACAAAGCTTTTTAAGGATATTTTTTGATAAAAAACCACTTTGTAACGCAGTTCCTTGGCAATCAATGTATTTCTGCTTTGAATATATTTATGGGGATTTCTTAAAAGTATCCGGATAATAGAAGTCCTTTAAAATTAAGTATGAGTAGACTATATATCTATGGGAAAAAGATATTAATTTTGCTCCTCATTCTGACATTCAGTATATTATTAACAGATATGAGTGAAAAGAAGTTGCCTAAGCGCACGATTATCATAGGATTACTTTCTGTTTGCCTGTTTTTGTTGGCAGGAACAGCGTTTTGGGGATACCGTTTTGTTCTCGCCCCAAATTTTGAATTATCAAAGACCGTATATGTATTCGTAGACCGGGAGAAAGACTTTTCCGATTTATGCCGCCAGTTGCAGGATTCGGCAGGTTGTTTGCGTCCGGGTAGTTTTAAGTTGTTGGCAGGAATGCTGGAATATCCGGAGAATATGCGGACCGGACGGTATGCCGTACATCCCGGAATGAATAACCTCAAATTATTGAATGACCTGCGTCGTGGTCATCAAGCAGCAACAAAGCTGACCTTTAATAACATCCGTTTTAAAAAAGATCTTGCAGAACGGTTAAGTGAGCAGTTAATGGTAAAAGAGGATGAAATACTGGCGTTATTGAATGATTCCGCCTATTGCGCCTCTTTAGGATTTACCACAGAAACGATTAATGCCCTTTTTATACCCAACACCTACGAAGTTTATTGGAATATCCCGGCGGATAAACTTATGCAGCGTATGAAACGGGAGTATAATGCTTTCTGGACGCCGGCCCGTCTTGATAAAGCCAAAGTAATCGGACTTACCCCCGTGGAAGTGGCTACCCTTGCCTCTATAGTAGAAGAAGAAACTGCAGCGCCGGATGAATATCCCATAGTTGCCGGTTTGTATCTCAACCGTCTGCACCGGGGAATACCTTTGCAGGCCGATCCCACAGTGAAATTTGCCATAGGCGATTTTTCGCTGCAACGGATTTTGTTTGAACATCTTGAAATCGATTCACCTTACAATACATATAAGTATGCAGGTCTTCCTCCGGGACCGCTCCGCATTCCTACAATCAAAGGATTGGATGCCGTATTAAATTATATGCAGCACAATTATCTTTATATGTGTGCCAAGGAAGATTTTTCAGGCAGGCACAATTTTGCGGCAACACTGGCAGAACATAATCGCAATGCCAATCGTTACCGGGCGGAACTGAACCGGAGAGGAATCAGGTAGAACCAACCGGATGAAGAATATCCGTTTAGCTTTTGTTTTAGGCTAAAAAAAGTATCTTTGTCAATTGAATAACAGAATTGTATCAATTCAACAAAAAAATATTTCATGGAAAAACATCTATTTTTAGGGGATGAGGCAATAGCACAAGCTGCTATTGATGCCGGATTGTCCGGTGTTTATGCTTATCCCGGAACTCCGTCGACTGAAATTACCGAGTATATCCAAGGCTCGGCAATCGCACAGGAAAGAGGTATCCACAGCCGTTGGAGCACAAATGAAAAAACTGCGATGGAGACTGCTTTGGGTATGAGTTATGCCGGAAAACGTGCACTTTGCTGCATGAAGCATGTGGGTCTGAATGTGGCAGCCGATTGCTTTATGAATGCTGCTATGAGTGGAGTGAACGGGGGAATGATTATTATTTCGGCCGATGACCCTTCCATGCACTCTTCCCAGAACGAACAGGACAACCGTGTATACGGCAATTTCGCTATGATTCCGATGCTTGAACCTTCCAGTCAGCAGGAAGCGTATGATATGGTATATGACGGTTTTGATTTATCGGAAAAGTTAGGTTATCCTGTCCTTGTCCGTATCACTACCCGTATGGCACATTCCCGTGCCGGTGTGTTACGCCGTGAAATGAAATCGATGAACCGGATGCATACACCGGAAGACGGTCGTCAACGTTTTATCCTTCTGCCGGCATTGGCACGTAAACGTTTTAAAACGTTATTGGCTGCTCAGGAAAGTTTTGTTGCAGAATCCGAATCATCTAAATATAACCAGTATTTCGATGCTCCGAATAAGGAACTGGGTATCATAACAACCGGTATCGCTTTCAACTACCTGTCTGAGAATTATCCGGACGGTTTTGAGAATCCTGTTTTAAAAATCAGCCAGTATCCGCTGCCTAAAAAGCAAATAGAGAAATTGGTGAGCGAATGCAAGGAAATACTGGTTTTGGAAGAAGGCTATCCGGTAGTGGAAGAACAACTGAAAGGTTTCCTGGGATTGACTATCCCTGTACATGGACGTTTGGACGGAACCTTGCAGCGTGATGGCGAACTTACTCCGGATGCAGTGGGCAAAGCATTAGGTAAGGACATTACCAGTTATTATGCGCAGCCTGAAGTGGTAGAACAGCGTCCGCCCGCATTGTGCCAGGGTTGCGGACACCGTGATATGTATGAAGCATTGAATGAAGTGCTGGCGGAATATAAAGGCGCCAAAGTTTTTGGTGATATAGGCTGCTATACATTGGGAGCTTTGCCTCCGTTCCGTGCAATCGACACATGTATCGATATGGGTGCTTCCATTACAATGGCAAAAGGCGCTTCGGATGCCGGAGTTTACCCTGCTGTATCTGTAATCGGGGACTCTACGTTTACTCATTCGGGCATGACCGGCTTATTGGATTGCGTAAATGAAAATACCAATATCACGATTGTTATTTCCGATAATGAAACAACGGCTATGACCGGTGGCCAGGATTCGGCAGGTAGCGGACGTCTGGAATCTATCTGTGCTGGCATCGGAGTGGACCCTGCGCATATCCGCGTGATGATTCCCCTGAAGAAAAACTACGAGGAAATGAAGTCTATTATTCGTGAAGAAATCGAATATAAAGGGGTCTCCGTATTGATTCCGCGCCGCGAGTGTATACAGACATTAACAAGAAAGAAAAAAGCAAGCAAGAAATGAAAACAGATATTATACTATCAGGAGTAGGGGGACAAGGTATCCTGTCTATTGCTGCCGTTATCGGCGAAGCTGCATTGAAGGAAGGTCTGCATATGAAACAGGCGGAAGTACACGGTATGAGCCAGCGTGGGGGAGACGTACAGTCCAACCTCCGTCTGTCCGACCAGCCGATTGCATCCGACTTGATTCCGAAAGGACAGGCCGACCTGATTATTTCACTGGAACCGATGGAAAGTCTCCGCTATCTGCCGTTCCTTAAAAAAGAGGGTTGGCTGGTGACCAATTCACAGCCTTTTATCAATATTCCGAACTATCCGGAGATAGAGAAGGTAAATGCCGAATTGGATAAATTACCTCATAAAGTAGTACTGGATGTGGAAACGATTGCAAAGAACGTCGGTTCTCCCCGTACTGCCAATATCGTGATGCTGGGTGCTGCCGCTCCTTTTATCGGCATTGAATATGATAAGATAGCCGATGGTATCCGCCATATCTTCGGACGCAAAGGCGAGGAAGTGGTGGAAATGAACCTCAAGGCTTTAAAAGCCGGTTTTGATGTCGCTCAAACAATGCGATAATATATTGGCAGGGACGGATAAAAAGCCCGTCCCTGCTTTTCCGTCAAACAAAACACATAAATAGAATGAAAAAGTCTCTCTTACTCTGCTTATTAACTCTACTTGCCTTTGTTTGTAAAGCGCAGGATGATGGCGACATTGTAAAGGTGGGCGATAAAATGCCGGCTTTCACAATTGTTTCGGACAACGGACAGCAACTTTCTTCCGCTTCTTTAAAGGGAAAAGTGGTCCTGGTGAACTTCTTTGCTACCTGGTGTCCTCCTTGCCAGAAAGAGCTGGCGGAAGTCCAGAAAACACTTTGGCCCAAGTATAAAGACAATAAACACTTTGCCCTGCTGGTAATCGGGCGTGAACATACGGATGCCGACCTTTCCAAATACAACGAAAAGAAAGGATTTACATTTCCTTTATATCCGGATAAAAACCGTTCCATCTACGGCGCATTTGCGAAGAATCTGATTCCGCGCAGCTATCTGGTTGATAAAAGCGGGAAAGTAATCTATACATCCAAAGGATATAACGACGAAGATTTTGCTTCTTTGATGAAAGCTATAGAGACCGCATTAAAATAAATAACCATGGAATGTAAAAGCGTACATATCGTCTATTTTTCTCCGACACATACTTCTGCAAAAATAGCTTATGCCATTGCCGAGGGCATGCATTTTAAATCCTTGTTGGAATCAGACATCACTTATAATACTCCAAAGGGAACAGTGGATATCTATGATGATGAACTGACGATTGTTGCTGTTCCCGTATATGGAGGGCGTGTTGCCGAGACTGCTATGGAGCGGCTTTGTGCTTTCAGGGGACATAAATCTCCTATTGTGCCGGTTGTCCTTTATGGAAACCGGGACTATGAGGATGCACTTCTTGAATTGTCCGATACATTAACCGCTCAAGGCTTTGTTGTAGTATCCGGTGGTGCTTTTATCGGCGAACATTCATACAGCCGCGAAGAGATGCCGATAGCGGCAGGCCGTCCGGACGAGGATGATTTGCAGATAGCCATGCGTTTCGGGCGCGACATATTGCTGAAGATGGATAAAATCTCTTCATTGAAAGAAGTAAAGAAATTAGCGGTTAAAGGGAATTTTCCCTATAAGGTGAAAGGCCCTTCCACCCCTCAGGCTCCGGTGGTAAATGAAGAAATCTGCAACCAGTGCGAATATTGTGAAGGGGTATGTCCTGTTTCTGCCATCGTCTTTACCGACGGGGTGGCTTTTACAGACCCTGCTTCCTGCATCAAATGTTGCGCTTGCGTGAAAGAATGTCCATTAGGTGCCCGCTCTTTCGATACGCCTTATACGGCTATGCTTTTCCAGAATTTCAGTGCCCGCCGCGAACCGGAGTTGTTTATTTGAGTCTTCTTTAAAAAATAAGTTTATAGCCGATTCCACGGATATTTATAATCTGTACCGTGGGATCGGCTTTTAATTTTTTGCGCAGCTTCGTAATAAATACATCCATGCTTCTGGCATTGAAAAAGCTGTCGTCTCCCCAGAGTTCAAGCAATACGGGCTTACGTTGCAGTACATCGTTGGCATGTTCACATAATAAGCGGAGTATTTCGGCTTCCCGGTGGGAAAGCGTTTCACTCTGGTCGCCGATTTGTAAGGTTTGATGAGGATAATTGAACGTATATTGTCCGATAGAGAATAGGTCTTGTTTTGTGTCTTCCACCGACACCGGACGGTTCAATAAAGCCTGGATACGGACAATCAGCTCTTCCATATCAAAAGGCTTTTTCAGGTAGTCGTTTCCTCCGATACGAAAACCGGTAACCAAATCTTCAACCGACGAACGGGCTGTCAGGAAAAGGATAGGGGTCTGTCGGTCCATCTGCCTTATCATCCGGGCAAGTGTAAAGCCGTCTGTTTGTGGCATCATAACATCCAGAACCAGAATATCCGGCTGTTGTTTACGGTAAAGTTCGAGTGCTTCGTTTCCGTTTGCCGCCAGTGTAATGGAAAACTCTTTCCGGCTTTCCAGGCTGTCTTTTATAATCTTAGCCAGTGCGATTTCATCTTCTGCCAATAATACGTGTATCATTTCTTTTCCGGTATTAAGATGGTGAATGTACTTCCTTGTTTCTCTTTACTTTGTACGGTGATGCAGCCGTTATGTTTTTCTATGATGTCCTTGACATAGCTGAGGCCGAGACCAAAACCTTTTACATCATGAATGTTCCCTTTGGGGATACGGTAGAAGCGTTCGAATATACGGCTCTGCTGGGAGGCCGGGATTCCTGTTCCGTTATCGGTTACGCTTATCCGGGTTTGTCCGTTTACGTGCCGGGCTGATATCTGTATGTCTACGGTAGCTCCTGAGTATTTGATTGCATTATCTATCAAATTGCTGATTACATTCGTAAAGTGCAGTTTGTCTGCGTATATAAGTAGTTCGTCGGAAATATCAATACTGAAAGAAACGGGTTTCCCGGCCTTTAGTTTGAACTGCCGGAGCAGGTTGTCGAGTACAGGTTGCAGCGGAAACTGTTCCTTTTGCAGTCTGAAGTTTTTTCGTTCGTCCACAGCCATGCTTAGAATTTTTTCCACCAGCCCTGACAGATGTTTTAACTGTTGCCGGCAAAGTGTAAAATACTCGTCCCGTGTTTCCTTTTGTTCTACGAGCTTAAACGTTTGTAAAGCATCGATTGCCGAATAGGTGATGGTAATCGGGGTTTTTAACTCGTGGGTCATATTATTGACGAAGTCGTTTTTGATTTGTGCAATTGTTTTTTGTTTGAAAATAGTCCGTATCAGGAAAAGGTAACAGGCAGTAGTTATTATCAGAAGAAACAAGGAGGCAACCATCAGGCTACCCATCTGTTTAAAAATAGCCTTATCCGGTGATATGATAAATCCCTGGATGCCGATACTGTCGTCTGTGCTTACCCCGAATTTTTGTGTGGACATCAGGTCGGTCGGGTTGTAATTATCGGGTAAAGTCGTATCCAATAAGGTATCGGGCCCTTGCGTGAAGTCAATAAAGTGCTTGCTCGTGATATTCTCCTGTTCTAGATGTCTATTCCATAAACTGTCTACCTGATTCAGGTCGACAGGCGATAGGCCGTTGACCGCTTGCCATATCCCTTTAAATGCAGTACGCATCAATGGTATGTCTTCCGGATTATGAAGTTTATAGATAACGCTATCGTTTTTTGCCTGTTGCTGTAGCCGCGTACGGGTATAAGGACTTAATCTCGGTTTCTGGATGGTAGAGGTACTGTCTACTGTGAATTGAAATTCAATCTCTCCGTGAAATGCCTCCGGAGTCGAATCATTCTTCAGTTTCTCCAGGCGAAGGGTGAGTTCTTCGCCGATAGCCACCTGAAAAGTTTCGTTTATAGTTCTTTGCAATTGTTGCTTGTCTATCCGGAAGCTATTCCATAACCAGTATCCCTGAAAGAAAAATATCCCCAGTACGGATAAGGATACAAATATCAATATGAGGCGCATCTGCAATTTCATACTGCAAATATAGATGGATTACCCTGTACTGGTTTCTGTGGTAACACTAAATAACAGAAGATGACAGAAGGCGGAGAATCTACCTTTATTTGAGGAGTCGGTGTCAACCGGGCGATTGAGATGGATTCAACTACCCGGTTGACGTGACTTCAACCGGGTGATTGACACTGTTTCAATCGGGCGATTGACATGGTTTCAATTTTTTTGATATGTTTTTTTCCCTTAATCTGCATAAAAAGAGAAATCCGGGCGATTATTTACAGTCTGAAAACTTTATCTTTGTGAATATCTTGAGATTGTAAAACCACTAATACCAATGTATAGTATGAAAACGCACCTTTTCTTGTTGTTATTTTTCTGTTGCAGCCTGTCTCTGTCCTCGCAGATACGTTTGGAGGGATATAAACAGGCGGACATCAATCCTGATTTATTTGCCGGGCGCTGGAGCGCACGGTGGATATCCGTACCGGACGAACCGGCCAATACGTATGGGGTCTACCATATGCGTAAAACATTTGAACTGTCTGAAATCCCGTCTCGTTTTATTGTCCATGTTACGGCGGACAACCGCTACAAACTGTACCTGAACGGTAAATTTGTGTCGTTGGGACCCTCCCGCGGCGATATTTACAACTGGAATTATGAAACGGTAGATTTGGCGCCTTATCTGCAAAAAGGAAAGAATGTGCTTGCTGCTGTGGTTTGGAATTATGCGGAACAGAAGCCGGTGGCACAGATAAGTTATAACCAGACCGGATTTTTATTGCAGGGAAATACCGGTACAGAAGCAATCGTGAATACCGGAGATTCATGGCTTTGTGTGAAAAATAAAGCCTATTCCCCATGGCATAAACCCGTTTACGGCTATTTTGTGGTTGGCCCGGGCGAATTGGTTTCGGCTGCCAACTATCCGTGGGGATGGGAACAGCCCGGCTATGATGACAGCGGTTGGGCGAAAGCGCGTGCTGGCATGGAAGGTGCAGCAAAGGGGGCACGAGATTATCCCGGAAGGCTGCTTGTTCCTTCTCCTATTCCTCCGATGGAATACAAGCAGGAGCGGCTTGCCTCTGTCCGTTTGGCAGAAGGGGTTAAATGCCCTGCCGCTTTTTTAAAAGAGAAAACTACTTTTACTATTCCGGCGAATACCAAGGTCCATCTTTTATTGGACAATGAGAAATTGACTACCGGCTATCTTTCTTTACTATTCAGTAAGGGACGGGATGCCGAAATTTCAGTGGGGTATGCCGAAGCACTGTATGAAGATAAAGTGAGCGGTACGACAAAATCTTATTCTCTTCCCGTAAAAGGAAACAGGAATGATATAAAAGGGAAACGTTTTGTGGGGTATGAAGACAAAGTGATAGCCGACGGAGGGAGCGGGCGTAGTTTTACATCCCTCTGGTGGCGTACCTGGCGGTATTTGGATGTGAATATCACCACATCCTCGGAACCCTTGGTTTTGGAAGATATATACGGGATATTTTCCGCCTATCCGTTTCAGAAAGAGATTAGTTTCTCGGCTCCCGGACATAGTGATTTGAACGAGATGCTGGAAATAGGCTGGCGTACGGCACGCCTCTGTGCGAACGAGACCTATATGGATTGCCCGTATTACGAACAATTGCAATATTTTGGGGATACCCGTATCCAGGCAATGATTAGCTTGTATAATACGCGGGATGCCCATATGGTGAAAAATGCCATCGAACAGGGACGGCAATCGATTGTTGCAGACGGAATTACGATGAGCCGTTATCCTTCTTCCGTCCACCAGTTTATTTCTTCTTTTTCCCTTTGGTGGATTTGTATGGGGCACGACTATTGGATGTACAGGGGAGACGAAGCGTATATGAAGTCTTTATTGCCGGCCTACCGGAATATTCTTGCCTGGTATGAACAATGGCTGAAACCGGACCATAGCCTCGGATATGTTCCTCACTGGTTCTTTGCCGACTGGGCTGCCGGATTCCCGAATGGCGAACCGGTTCGCGAAGAGAATGGCAATTCCGCTTTCCAGGACCTGATGTATATCCTTACTCTGGAAGCGGCGGCCGAAATGGAGCAGGCTTTCGGTATGCTGACGATGGGAGTGCATTATCAAAAAGTAGCAACCTCCATACGCAATACGATAAAAGCAAAGTATTGGGACGCTGCACGCGGCCTGTTTGCCGATACATACGACCATCGCAGTTATTCCCAACATGTAAACTCGCTGGCTGTATTGGCAGGAATCGTAACGGGAAAAGAGGCTACAGAGGTGATGATGAAGACGTTGAGTGAAGAGGATTTGATACAGTCCACTATCTATTTCCGCTATTATGTACATCAGGCATTGGGAAAAGCAGGCATGGGAGATTTGCTGCTGGACAACCTGCAAATATGGCGGGACCAGATGGCTTTGGGACTGACCACCTGGGCTGAAATGCCGGAACCATCCCGTTCGGATTGCCATGCCTGGGGGGCAAGCCCGAATATTGAATTTTTCCGTATTCTGTTGGGTATAGACAGCAAGGCTCCCGGCTTTAGGAAAGTACGGATTGCCCCGTCGTTGGGTGGATTGAAAGAGGTGTCCGGTACGATGCCGCATCCTGCCGGAACTATCTTTGCCGGTTATAAAGTAGACAAGAAGGGAAAACTTACGGCACGTCTGGTTTTGCCGGATGGTGTTACGGGAATATTTATCTGGAAAGGAGAACAATATGAGCTACATTCCGGCGAACAGGTCTTGTCTGTAAAGTAGTGTCTATATGAAGAAAGTCGTTATCGCCATAGATTCTTTTAAAGGTTGCCTGGCCTCTGTAGAAGTGGGACAGGCAGCAACCGAAGGCGTGAAAGCTGTTTTTCCTGACTGCGAAATTTGTATGCTTCCTGTTGCCGATGGTGGCGAAGGGATGTTGGATGTTCTGGTTACAGCAACGAAAGGGCACTATGTCTCCATTCAGGCACATGGCCCTTTGATGGAGTTGCGTGAAGCCCGCTACGGCATTTCCGGTGATGGTAAGACTGCTTTGATAGAAATGGCGGCAATCAGTGGCCTGCCGCTTGTACCGCCGGACAAACGAAACCCGATGCTGACCACAACTTTTGGAACGGGCGAATTGATTAAAGATGCTTTGGAACGCGGATGCCGTGAATTTGTAATAGGTATCGGAGGAAGTGCTACCAATGATGCCGGTCTGGGGATGCTTCAGGCTTTAGGATTCCGTTTTCTGGATACAGCCGGACAGGAATTGGGACTTGGCGGCAGGATGATGGCGGAAGTTGCTTCCATCGATATGGAATCTATACATCCGGCATTGAAGGAGTCTCAATTTACTGTGGCATGTGATGTGCGTAACCCCTTTTACGGGCCGGAAGGAGCCGCCTGTATTTTTGCTCCTCAGAAAGGAGCAACGCCAGAGATGGTGAAAGAACTGGATGTCGCTATGCGTACGTTATCTAGAGTGATAGAGCAGCATACAGGGAAAGATATATCCGGTTATCCCGGTTCCGGAGCTGCCGGAGGTATGGGAGGGGGATTGCTCGCTTTTCTACATGCGGCATTGAAACCGGGAATACGTCTTTTATTGGATACGCTTGCCTTTTCAGATAAGATAAAAGGTGCCGACCTGATTATTACCGGTGAGGGGAGAGCTGACCCCCAGACAGCAATGGGTAAAGTCCCGTCCGGTATTTTGGAAGAAGCAACAGAGCAAGGTATTCCTGTCGTGTTATTGGCTGGCAGTATAGAGGATGCCGGTGCGCTGAATAAGGCAGGCTTTTCCGGAGTGTTCTCTATTACTCCAGGGCCTGTGTCTTTGGAAAAGGCCATGGAACCGGCTTTTGCGTATGAGAATGTAAAACAACTCGTAACCCAACTTTGCCTTTTTAGAAAAGCAATGGGAACAGACAGATAGGTGCGCAGGTTTGTGTCATGCCTGGGGTAACCATTGGTGACAATACGGTTATTGGTGCGGGAAGTGTTGTGACAAAAGATATGCCCTCCAATGTCCTTGCTGTAGGAAATCCCTGCCGTGTGCTTAGGGAAATAATGGATGCGGACCGTAATAATTAAATAATTAGGATAAGCTTTAATAGCCGGTATGAAAAAGCCGGGTTGCACGACTCTGTTTTATAAGAGGGGCAACCCGGCTTCAATCAATCAGTAAGGTTTTTGTTTATAAATTAAGTATATCTGGAAAATTCTTTGAGTGTTTTTTGAGATTTGCCAACAGAGTTTTCTCTCTGTCGTCTATTTTACCATCTTTTTGTATATGTAGAAGTAACCATTTGGCTTCTTCTTCATCAATTTCTCCCGGAGATTTTTTATCATCCAGTATAAAATTGGTTATTGCGTTTACAAAAAAAGCATCCCAACTTAAATCATTGTCTTCTTTTATGACCTCATCATTCAGTTCGAAAAGAAATTCAGCTTCTTCCTTGTCTATAACTCCGTCTTCGTAAAGAAGTTCTTGTAGTAATTCAACTTCTTGTGCATCGATACGTCCATCCATAAGTATGGCTTGCTTGAGTTCTTTAAAATGTCTCATTTTCTAAGTTGTTTTAATAGTTAAAGAATAAGTGAGTGTATAATTAGATATTGGAAGCAATGTATGTAAATAATTATATCTGGCATAAAAAGGATTCAAATATTAGTTTTTTTTTACTCAAAACATGATATTCTGACCATTTATGAACTATTTTAAACGGGGTTATAGGGATTCTTAAAAGAGTAATCCTCTTGTTTAAAAATACAATTAATTAATATCCTGAAAAGATGTTATTTATTCAATTCCTCTAATAGTTTTTTCCCTGGTTTGAACTTAATACTTGAACGAGGGGAAATAGTACAGGCTGTTCCTGTCTTTGGATTACGTCCGACCCGTTCGGTTTGTTTCCATACATGGAATGCTCCAAATCCCTTTAAGACAAGACGTTCATCTTCTTTAAATATTTCTATGATTTCATCATTGAGTATATCAATGAAGTCTAATATCTCTTTATATGGTAAAGATGTTCGTTGAGATATTCGTTTTGCTAATCCTACTTTATTCATATTTACAGGTGTGATAGTTTAAGATTTATGAGATTTTGTATAATTAAATGAATAAGAACATTGCTTAGTTTTTAGTCTCGATTTATATAGATCAGTATCGTAAAATATAGCAATCTATATGGATACAAGATTTAACAAAAACGTAGTTCTGCTTGAACTACATATAATGAGACTTATATCTGTTGATTATTCATATATGAAAATACTCATTTATGCAAATCTTGCATGTAAAATAATCTATAATATTGTCTATGGTTGTAATATATACGGTTAAGTAAACGATTGAAAGATAAAAAAAGTCAATATAAAAGAGAGGACTATACTTATCCTTTTGAAATATATTATATCTTTGTGTAAAAATAAGAAAGTATGCTGTTAGTTCAAGCAGAACTACGGGTTTTTTTAGCTATTAAATGTAATCGGTACACTGCTTGCGGCGTATAATTTTCAAGATTTATAAAGTTTATACTTGTATCCGTATAATTAGATGAATGTTAAACCGAAAAAAACAAATATTTCTATTTAAAAAACAACTTTATTTGATTTTTATCTGTTGTGTTTTGTTTTACTGTTTTGTATATTCTCCGGGTGTATGTATTTAATTATTGGGGTATGTTTTGTTGTAATTCCATTTTTTGTTGTTCCTTTATAGTGTTAAAACAAGGTATGCAATGAAGGAACTAACATCTGTACAGATAAATTTTATCAAAGAACACTTGGCGGACGACCTGACCCGTTTATTACTTTCAGCTTCTAAATATCCGGATTTGGATATTCCTTTTTTGGCTGACCAGATAGCTGCAAGGCGGCAGATTAAGGAGAAACTGCCTTCTTGGTATGCTAATTTATCTCTGATATTTCCTTCCCGCATCTCTGCGGAACAATGTTCATCCGAACAGACGGCTGGTTATAAGCAGTCTTTGGTTGACGGGAAACATACAATGTGTGATTTAACAGGAGGATTGGGGATAGACAGTTATTTTTTCTCATGCTGTGTAAAGCATCTTACTTATATAGAGCGGTTTCCTGCGTACTGTGAAGCAGCACGTCATAACTTCCGGATGCTGGGTGCAGATAATATCCATGTTATAAATGCAGACACAACGGAGTATGTGAATGAACTTCCGGTGGTGGATGTTTTTTATATAGACCCGGCCCGTCGTGGCGAGTGTAATAAGCGGGTATTTGCTCTGTCTGATTGTGAACCGGATTTGCCCGTATTGCTTCCTGTTCTTTTGCAACGTGCTCCGAGAGTAATCGCAAAATTGTCGCCTATGGCAGATATCCGGTTAACATTGGATTTGTTGCCGGGAACAGCTTCCATTCATGTTCTTTCTGTAAAAAATGAGTGTAAAGAGCTCTTATTTGTAATTGAACGGGGATATTCGGATGCTCCGGCTGTCCATTGTTTAAATTTTCTGGCAGATGGTTCTACTGATACTTTCCGGTTTACGTTGGAAGAGGAACAGAATGCACCTTTGTTATTGTCCGGCAAAGTAGAGAGTTGGTTGTATGAACCCAACGCTTCCATACTTAAAGCCGGGGCATTCAAGCAAGTAGCGGTTGCTTTAAATGTAAAAAAATTACATGTAAGCAGCCATTTGTATACTTCAGAAGATAGAGTGTCCGGTTTTCCGGGACGTATATTCCAGATAGAGGATGTATTACCTTTTAATGGTAAGTTATGTAAAGGGTTATCAAAACAAATTCCTCGTGCAAATATAACAGTCCGGAATTTTCCTCTTACCGTTGAAGAATTGCGTAAGCGGACAAAAATATCCGATGGTGGTGATATTTATCTGTTTGCAACTACGCTTGCCGATGGAGAAAAAGTCTTGATAAAGTGCAGAAAATGATAATTATCAGAGCGAATTATGCTTATGGACAGTTTCTGCCGAAGTCTTCTTTCTGAAAGGAGCATATGTATAATTGTCTGCAAATTGATGAGGCATCGGCTCATATGATTTAACAGCAATTTTATTTCCTTTTTTACTGAAAATCAAGCACTGGTCTTTTAACTTACGCTCTGCAAAATTGAATACCAGATTCGGGTCGAAATACTGCCCGTTTACCCGGACTTCCAGATGGACGTGTTCGGTAGTAGCTCTTCCGGTACGTCCGGTAAGTGCTATGGGTTGACCCGCTTTTACTCTTTCTCCTGGTTTTACAAGATTTTTGGAGTTGTGGCTGTAAAGTGTTTCCAATCCGTTGTAATGCCGGATTACCACTAAGTTTCCGTAGCCATAATAGCTTTTTGCCAAACGGACAATACCGTCAAAAGCGGCAAGCACTGTATCGTTTGCACATGTTTTTATGTCTATTCCCGTATGGTTCCTGCGGCGTCCTCCAAATGGGGAGATTACTTTTGCTCCCGGCAACGGGAATGCAAAATCTTCTTTCTGGATAGATGCTAAATCAATAATAAGCGATTTACTGTCTGCCATTAATACAGGGTCGGGAACCGCAACATCATTTTTTTCCCTTGGGGAAAAATTTTCATTGATGTTTTTACGTGGGGATACTACTTTATTCAGCTCGGGAGTTTCGGGAAGCAGGAAAGCTATATCTGTAGTAGGTAGAGGAATATCTGTGGTGATCGGTTGCAGGGATACCGGTTCCAATGTAGTATTGGATGAGGTCTTTAAAATGGTATGACATGCTCCCAAAGCAAACAATCCTAATAGAACTATCAGTGTATAGCGTGTTTTCTGCATCGTGTAAAAATTTATGATTTGCAAAAATAAGAAAAAGTGCAGAGAAATTCCACCTTATTAATCAGGACTTTACAAAACCTTCTGATTTGTTTGGATTTGTTTGGATTTTCTTTTCGTCCATCCGCGCAGATTGTTTCCATTACCCGGAACATAGTTCAGGCTATGTTCCGGGTAGTAAAACAGAATTGCGCAGACTGTGTTCACAGTCTGCGCAACTAATTATCACTGTATTTCTTATGTCTTTTTGGGCAAGACTCGAACTTACGGCTATTGGAATACCTTATATTATTTGTTGCCTGCTTTATTGCCAAAATGGAAAAGATCGGGCTATCCCCATTTCCAATCCGCGTAGTTCGGCCAATCCGCGTAAACGTCCGATACAGGAGTATCCGGGATTCGTTTTCTTTTTTAAATCATCAATCATCTGATGACCGTGGTCCGGGCGCATGGCAATGGAGCAACCCCGGCGTTGCTGTAATTCGAGCAATGCTTTCATTACGCCATACATATCGACGTCACCCTCCAGATGGTTGGCTTCATAGAAATTCCCGTATTCGTCCCGTTTGGTACTGCGAAAATGTACAAAGTCGATACGGTCACCATAACGCTCCATAATACGGACAAGGTCGTTGTCGCTGCGGACACCAAACGAACCGGTGCACAGGCATAAACCATTGCTTTGGTTCGGGACAGCTTCAATCAGTTTCTGGAAATCATCCGCTGTGCTCAGTATGCGGGGCAGGCCGAGAATCGAGTAGGGAGGATCGTCCGGATGGATGACCATACGTACGCCAACCTTATCGGCTACCGGAGTGATTTCTTTGAGAAAATAAATCAGGTGGTTACGTAATTTTTCAGCATCAATATCTTTATAACGTTCCAGTTCTGCACGGAATTGTTCCAATGTAAAACTTTCTTCCGAGCCGGGCAGACCTGCTATCATGTTACGGATAAGCAATTCTTTTTCAGCTTCACTCATTTGATTGTAACGGGCTTTGGCTATGGCCTTGTCATTCTCGCTGTATTCTTGTTCTGCAGCCGGACGTTGAAGGATATACAGGTCGAATGCTATAAATGCCGCACGTTCGAAACGCAGGGCTTTGGAACCGTCGGGCATCGTATAGGCAAGGTCTGTACGCGTCCAGTCCAATACAGGCATAAAATTATAGGTTACAACCCGGATGTCGCAGGCTGCCAGATTACGAAGGCTTTCCTTATAATTATCGATATACTTTTGAAAATCTCCGGTTTGTGTTTTGATATGTTCATGTACGGGCACACTTTCTACAACACTCCAGCGTAGACCGGCTGCTTCTATCAGTTCTTTCCGTTTCCGGATTTCATCAACGGTCCATATTTCCCCGTTTGGAATATGGTGTAACGCATTAACAACTCCTGTTGCGCCTGCCTGACGGATATCTGAAAGGCTGACAGGGTCGTTCGGGCCATACCAGCGCCATGTTTGTTCACATAAATACATAGTTCCGTTTTTTATGAAATTAAATAGAAAAGGCATCGAAACCACCATCAACGACAGCTACAGTTCCAGTTACAAATTTGGACGCGTCGCTAATCAGATATTGAATCGTACCGAATAGTTCGTCAGGAGTACCTAAACGTCTG
Organism: uncultured Parabacteroides sp.; assembly: GCA_900541965.1. GTDB lineage: Bacteria > Bacteroidota > Bacteroidia > Bacteroidales > Tannerellaceae > Parabacteroides. Next base: position 51,392 of record UQLN01000020.1, read on the forward strand.
AACGGGGTATGGGCAATCACAGAAAGAGCACGTTCCGTATATGATCCATCCGGATTTGTCATTAACGTCCGGTTTTGTTCTGTCAGGAAGAAACCGGGAGCAATGGCATTGACACGTAATCCCTCTCCGAATTTGATGGCAAGTTCACCGGCAAGATATTTTGTAAGATTGGAAATAGCCGCTTTGGCAGCTCCGTAACCTACCACACGTGTAAGAGGGCGTAAGGCGGATTCGGATGAAAAGTTTACAATCGCTCCCTCTTTCTGTTTTGCCATGATTTCAGCAAAAACTATGGTCGGAAGCACGGTTCCGAACAGGTTCAGGTCGACCACTTTTCGGAAAGCATCAATATCCAGGTCAAAAATAGTTTTTTCCGGGAGAATGGTGGCGCCTGCCATATTTCCTCCGGCAGCGTTCAACAATGCATCGATACGACCGTATTTTGAAAGAATATCTTTTTTGTTTTGTTCAAGAATCTCTTTATTTAAAACGTCTGTTAAGTAGAAGCTTGCATCTCCTCCTTTAGCCTTAATTCCGGCAACAAGCTGTTTCCCTGTTTCTACGGCACGGTCGAGGATAACAATTTTAGCGCCTTCTTCAGCCAGGTGTCCGGCGATAGCACTGCCTAAAATGCCGGCACCGCCGGTAATCAGGACAACTTTGTCTTTTACGCAAAATAAATTAGCCATATTTTTATTGTTTTGTTGTGATAATTCCATAAGTTGTGCTCGCACACATATTGTTTGCAAATGTAATATACCAAAGTAAGTCTCACAAATATTATTCAGGAATTCATAGTTATGATTTTACCAATTCATAACTATGATTGTGAAAAACCATAACTATGAATAGGGAAAAACATTTCTTAAAAAACGGATGTCTTTAGATATAATTATTATAGTAACTGATATTTTCTTTTACCAGTATATCTATAGGCATATAGTTTATTTGAGATACTTCTTCTTTTAAAACCAAGTGGTTGAATAAAGCACGTACGGAGTTTAGTCCCTGTACTTCCGGGCGTTGTGCAATCAGATGGGTGATATGACCGTTTTGAAGGTAATGAACATTGGTATCGATAACATCATAACCGATAAGTTTAAATTTCCTGTTCCGGCTTTCGAAATAGGCTCCGAGAAGATGTACCCTCGAATTGAAGATAATCCCGGCATTTATCTTATCATGTCCTTTTATGAAATTATCCAGAATGGTTTTGTTTGCCTCTTGTTCGTCAGCATGAAGCTGTACGGTGTAAATCTGTCCCTTATGTCCTTTTTCCGACAGGTAGCTTTTGAAACCTTCTTCACGTTTCATGATTTGCGTCACCTGTTTTTCGCCTTTACGGATAAAACGGAAGATGGCAACATCTTCATCCTTTGTGATTTGCTCGAATAATAAACGTCCTGCAATATATCCGGAATCATATGAGTTGGTTCCATAATAGGCAATACAATTGGTATTTTCTATCAAAGCATCTATCAATACATACGGAATTTCTTTTTTATCCAGTATCCGAGTAAGTTGCAGGACGCTGTTTTGAAATTGAGTTGCAATAATGACCCCTTGGCAATCTGAGTTTTCAACTTTGGGAATTAGTTTGTCGAAACTACTTTTGTCATATTGATTAAAGAACATTCTTTCAATCTCTACGTTGTAGCTGAACAGTTCCTTCTCTATTTTGTCTATCCCCAGGCAATATTTTTCCCAATATTCACCTTGAGTATAGGAAGGTATCAGCACAATGAAATGATAGGTCTTTTTAAGTGCAAGTGAACGGGCTATCAGATTGGGATGATAGTCTATTTCTTTCAATACTTGCTCTACTTTTCTCTGTGCTTCTTCCGAGACTTTTCCGCGGTTGTGCAGGATGCGGTCTACCGTTCCGGTCGATACGCCGGATAGTTCAGCAATGTCTTTAATTCTATATGTCTTTCCCATGATATAGAAAAGCAGCTGTTAAATTTCTTCGGGGGTTTCTAATTTAATCGTATTTAATTTTCTGAATGTATAACAATACATTGTGTAAACAACAGGTGTGGTTACAAATATTCCCACAACCAGCAGGATTAAGCCGACCAGCATTATACCAATCATGGCTAAACCGAGCAGGAATAACGGCATCACTTGTTTGTCTGTAATTTCCCAACTGCGTTTCAATGAATCAAGAATGCCACAGTCCTCTTCAACGATGAACGCAATGAAAAATTGCAGGCGGATAGCCAGGTAAATGCCCGGAATGATAAATAAAATGCAACCGATACCTATGGCTATAAAAACTAAAATGGAAGCGACAATATATGTCAGTATTTTGCGGGATTGCTGGCCGTAAGCTGAGAATTGAGGCTCTTCACCGTCCAATGTCTGGAATATGTTTTTATAATATCCCATGGTGAAAAGACCGGAGATGATTAAATTAATCAGTGATGCAATGATTTGTCCGGAAACAGACTTCTGGGCCGGAGTAGTAAACAGTGTGATAATCATGGACAGAATACAAAATCCGATCAATAATCCCACCAAAACCCAAATCTGTGATTTGACGGATTTCCATGATGTGTGGAAAACTTCCGAAATGGTAAACTTAGATTCCATATGAATTAAATTTTATTAGGTTATATTTAGCTGTAAAATTAGGACAATTTGTTTAATAAACAAACACTGCGCGCATTTTGTGTTGCAATTTGAACGAATAGATTTTCGAAAGGTCATAATTGGAGGTATGTGGTTGATATTGAAATGTGAAAAATAGAAGTTTTTTAGTATAAAAGAATGTATAATCTAAGAAAGTGAAGTGAAAAGATTTTACATTTGTACGTTTTTTCAAGAAAAAACGCAGAGTTGTGTATGAAGCGTCAAAAACCGAAGATTATAATTATGAGAAAATATATGGCAAGTAAATCGATTGAAATATATTAATTATAAATATGGATAAACGAATGCTGAAAATTACAGTTACCCCGTTGAGGCAAATAGCGCTATTTGCTGTGGGAATGTCTTTGTTAACTGCCTGTGGAAACAGTCAGAGTGGTATGAAATTGGGGGATGATGAATTTACTGTTATTGAGGTGAATTCTGCAACCAGCGATCAGACAACTTCTTATCCGGCTACAATCAGAGGTACGCAGGATATCGAAGTGCGTCCCCAGGTTTCGGGTTTTATTGTAAAACTATGTGTTGATGAGGGAGCTACGGTTCGTAAAGGACAGGCTTTGTTCCAGATTGATCCTACGCAGTATGCAGCTTCAGTCCGTCAGGCTAAGGCTGCAGTAGAAATGGCTAAGGCAAATGTAAATACATTGACGTTAACAGAAAAGAATAAAAAAGCATTGTTTGATAAGCAAATCATCAGTGAATTTGAGTATCAGACTGCAATGAACCAGTTATTGTCCGCTAAAGCCAGCTTGGCACAGTCGGAAGCTTCTTTAATCAGTGCAGAGCAGAACTTGTCATTCTGTACGGTAACAAGTCCTTCAAACGGTGTGGTCGGTACATTCCCGTATCGTGTGGGTAGTTTGGTTAATGCTTCTATTTCCCAGCCGTTGACTACCGTTTCTGAAATCGGTGATGTTTATGTTTATTTTTCCATGACGGAAAAAGAACTATTGGGACTGACACGTGCAGGAGGTACATTGAAAGAACAGTTGGAAAAGATGCCGGCTGTACAGCTTCGGTTGTCCGACGGTTCCATGTATTCGGCAGAAGGTAAGATCGATGCGGTAAGCGGTGTTATCGACCAGTCTACCGGTTCTGTGAGCATGCGTGCTATCTTCCCGAACGATAAGAATGTATTGAGGAGTGGCGGTACAGGAAATATTATTTTCCCGTATACAATGAATAACATCATTATGATTCCTCAATCGGCAACGGTTGAAATCCAGGATAAGAAGTTTGTTTTCGTGCTACAGGCTGATAATACGATAAAAAATACGGAAATCCAGGTTTCTAATTTGGATGATGGTAAATATTACCTTGTAACAAACGGTTTAAAATCAGGAGATAAGGTCGTGATTGAAGGTGTACAAAACCTGAAAGACGGTCAGTCTATCAAGCCCATCTCTCCCGAACAACAACAAGCAAAGTACCAGCAGGCATTACAAGACCAGCATGACGGTAATTTGAAAACCGCTTTTAATTAATATATAAGGTAAAGAATAGGGCAAATTGCTGTTTGTCCGATAAAAACGTAGAATATGAAATTAGATAGATTTATAAACCGCCCGGTGCTCTCTACGGTAATATCCATCCTGATAGTTATCCTGGGTATATTAGGCTTGCTATCCCTGCCTATTACCCAATATCCGGATATTGCTCCTCCAACCGTTTCGGTGAGAGCTACTTATACGGGAGCAAATGCACAGACTGTACTGAATAGTGTGATTGCACCGCTGGAAGACCAGATCAACGGTGTTGAGAACATGATGTATATGACTTCTAATGCCTCTAACAACGGATCTGCCGATATTTCCATTTACTTTAAACAGGGAACGGACCCGGATATGGCGGCAGTCAATGTGCAGAACCGTGTTTCTATGGCACAAGGCCTTTTGCCTGCCGAAGTAACTAAAATTGGTGTTACGACCCAAAAGCGCCAGAACTCCATGCTGGTTGTATTCTCTGTATATGATGCGGAAGACCGTTATGGTTTGAAATTCCTTGAAAACTATGCCAAGATTAACCTGATTCCGGAAGTACAGCGTGTACCCGGTGTAGGTGATGCGAATGTGTTGGGTACGGACTACTCTATGCGTATCTGGTTGAAACCGGATGTGATGGCTCAGTATCATCTGGTTCCTTCGGATGTATCGACGGTTTTGGCTGAACAGAATGTGGAAGCGGCTCCCGGTTCGTTCGGTGAACAGGGTAACCAGTCGTTCCAGTATACAATCCGTTATAAAGGACGTTTGCAAACTGCTACCGAGTTTGAAGATATGGTTGTCAAGGCATTGCCTGACGGGGAGGTGCTTCGCCTGAAAGATATTGCCGATATCGAATTGGGTCGTTTGACTTATAACTATGTAAATAAAGTAAACGGTCATGATGCTGTTACTTGTATTGTATACCAGATGGCGGGAACGAATGCTACGGAAACCATTAATAACATTCTGGAACTGTTGGAGAAAACAGAAAAGACAATGCCTCCCGGCATGAAAGTCGATGTTTCCATGAATGCCAACGATTTCTTGTATGCTTCTATCCATGAGGTTATCAAGACCTTGCTGGAAGCATTTATTCTGGTATTTATCGTAGTATATATTTTCTTGCAGGATTTGCGTTCAACCTTGATTCCGGCTATTGCGATTCCGGTAGCATTGGTTGGTACATTCTTCCTGCTGTCGCTGATAGGTTTCAGTTTGAACTTGCTGACTCTTTGTGCGATGGTGCTCGCCATTGCAATTGTGGTCGATGATGCCATAGTCGTCGTCGAGGGGGTCCATGCAAAACTGGACCAGGGATATAAATCAGCGAAACTGGCGTCTATCGATGCCATGAATGAATTGGGTGGTGCTATCGTTTCCATTACATTGGTTATGATGTCCGTGTTTATCCCGGTAAGTTTCATGAGCGGTACGGCTGGTACTTTCTATCGGCAGTTCGGTTTAACGATGGCTATCGCGATCGGTTTGTCGGCTCTGAACGCATTGACATTGAGTCCGGCGTTGTGTGCGATGTTCCTGAAGCCGCATGAAGAAGAAGGACATTCGAAGAAGACTACCTTTGTTTCCCGTTTCCACGCTTCATTTAATGCTGCATACGATTCTTTGCTGGCAAGCTATAAGAAACGAGTTGTATTCTTTATTCAGAAGAAATGGCTTTCATTTGGTTTTGTAGTCGGGGCTATTGTACTATTGGTTGTTTTGATGAATATTACACCGACCGCAATGGTGCCGAATGAAGATACGGGAACTATCATGGGAGCTGTAACACTGCCTCCGGGAACCTCACAGGAACGTACTATGGAAGTGATGAGCAAGGTGGATAGCCTGATTGCTTCCGACCCGGCAGTAAAATCCCGTACGGCTATTACCGGTTTCAGTTTTATCGGTGGCCAGGGCTCTTCTTACGGTTCATTCATTATTAAGTTGAAAGACTGGGATGAACGTTCCATGACGCAGAGTTCGGATATCGTGTACAGTAGTTTGTTTATGCGTGCACAGAAAGTGATAAAAGATGCACAGGTATTGTTCTTCACTCCTCCTATGATTCCGGGATATTCCGCATCCAGTGATATCGAGTTGAATATGCAGGATAAAACGGGAGGTAGTTTGGAGAGATTCTTCAATGTGACAAAAGATTATATGGCTGCTTTGAAGGCCCGTCCGGAAATCAAATCCGCACAGAGTACCTTTAATCCGGATTTCCCGCAGTATATGATTGATATCGATGCCGCTGCTTGTAAGAAAGTAGGTATCAGCCCGAGTGATATCCTGGCGACTATGCAGGGATATTATGGTGGTCTGTATGCATCAAACTTCAACCGTTTCGGTAAGATGTACCGTGTAATGATTCAGGCAGATCCTTCATTACGTACGAATCTGGAATCGCTGAAGAATGTGAAAGTGAAGAATGGCAATGAAATGGCACCTATTTCGCAGTTCGTTTCTATCAAGAAAGTATACGGACCGGATATTATCAGCCGTTTTAATATGTATACCTCTATTAAAGTGATGGTTGCTCCTGCCGATGGTTTCACCAGTGGTCAGGCGTTGAAAGCTCTTGAAGAAGTGGCCCGCACAACACTTCCTGCCGGGTTCGGTTACGAACTGGGAGGTATGGCCCGTGAAGAGGCTGAAAGTAGCGGAAGTACAACCGGTTTGATTTTCTTGCTCTGCTTTGTATTCGTATACTTATTGCTGAGTGCCCAGTACGAAAGTTATATTTTGCCGTTGGCCGTATTGCTTTCCGTGCCGTTCGGTTTGATGGGTAGCTTCCTCTTTGTTCAGGGATGGGCGGCATTGGGTAATATCCCTGCATTGAAAATGATATTGGGTACGATGTCCAATAATATTTATATGCAGATTGCCTTGATTATGTTGATCGGTCTGTTGGCAAAGAATGCGATTCTGATTGTAGAGTTCGCCCTCGACCGCCGCCGTATGGGTATGAGTATCACATGGGCGGCTGTGTTAGGTTCTGCAGCCCGTTTGCGTCCTATCCTGATGACATCCTTGGCTATGGTTGTCGGATTGCTGCCTATGATGTTCGCTTTCGGTGTAGGAGCCCATGGTAACCGTACATTGGGTACTGCTGCTATTGGCGGTATGTTTATCGGTATGATCTTCCAGTTATTTATTGTTCCGGCTTTGTTCGTGGCATTCCAGTACTTACAGGAAAAATTCAAGCCGATTGAATGGGAAGACCTGGACAACAGCGATCTGAATACGGAAATAGAACAGTACGCAAAAACAAAATAAGAGAGATGATAATGAAGAAACAGATTATATATATGGTATGTGCAACTGCTTTGCTGAGCAGTTGCCATATCTATAAAGCATACGACCGCCCGAAAGATTTGGAGACTGCCGGCATGTACCGTGACCCGGTATCGGCAACGGATACGTTGGCAGCAGATACGACTAATATGGGTAATATATCCTGGAAAGAAATTTTCCGCGATCCTAAATTGCAGGCTTTGATAGAAGAAGGTTTGGAAAACAACGTGGATATGCAGGCTGCGGTTCTTCGTGTGGAAGAGGCCAAAGTATTACTTACTTCCGCCCGTTTGTCTTTCCTTCCCTCTATTAACCTGGCTCCACAGGGGGCGATAACGAAGATGGAAAATACCGGTTATGTGAAGTCATATACATTGCCGGCTGCCGCAAGCTGGGAGGTTGATTTATTTGGCAAGTTGTTGAATGCAAGCCGTGGACAGAAAGCCACTTATTTGCAGAGCCAATATTCACAGCAGGCCGTGCGTTCGCAGCTTATCAGTGGCATTGCCAATACGTATTTTACTTTGTTGATGCTCGACCGCCAGGTGGAAATAACCTCTGAAACAGTTGGTATCTATGAAGAAAACGTACGGGTTATGGAAGCGATGAAAGAAGCCGGCATGACTACCGAAGCAGCCGTAGTCCAGACGCGTGCTGTCTACCATCAGGTTTCCGGTTCTTTAATTGAACTGAAACGACAGGTTCGTGAAGTTGAAAACTCCTTGTCCGTATTATTGGCTAAAGCTCCGCAGCAAATCGACCGCGGAACGCTTGACGAACAGTCGATTCCGGAAGAAATTATGGCTGGTGTGCCTTTGCAATTACTTGAAAACCGTCCGGATGTAAAGATTGCCGAAATGTCGCTTGCCAATGCGTATTATACGACTAATAAAGCCCGTGCCGCTTTTTATCCGGGACTGAATATTACTGCAACAGCCGGTTGGACTAACGGTTCAGGTGTTACGGTGGCTAATCCGGGACAGTTTATGTTCCAGGCTTTAGCTTCGTTGGCACAGCCCATCTTCAATAATGGCAAGCTGATAGCTAACCTGAAGGTATCGAAAGCTGAAGAGAAGATTGCCAAGATGAATTATCAGCAGGCAATTCTTGAAGCAGGCAAGGAAGTCAGTGATGCTTTGCACCTGTATGATGCAACAAACAGGAAGCTGCTACAGGATAAGTCGCAGATTGAAGAACTGGAAAAGGCAGTAACCTATACAAAGGCTTTGTTCCAGTCCGCACAATCTACTTATCTGGAAATCTTATCGGCTCAGCAGAGCTTACTCAGTGCACAACTGACAGAAGTATCCGACAATGTTCAGCGTATGCAGGCTGTAATCAACCTGTATAGTGCCGTAGGTGGAGGAAGAGAGTAAAAACCTTTTAATAAATACAAATATTATGATTAGTCCGTTAGCTTATGTGGATGCCGGTGCAAAGTTGGGAGAGAACGTGATTGTTCATCCGTTTGCATATATTGATAAGAATGTGGAAATTGGCGACGGCTGTGAGATTATGCCGCATGTCAGCATTATGAGTGGTGCCCGTTTGGGGAAAAGAAACCGTATCTTCCAGGGGGCCGTTATTGCGGCGGAACCTCAGGACTTTGAGTATAAAGGTGATGAAACGGTTGCTGTTATCGGTGATGATAATGTAATCCGTGAAAACGTCGTTATCAACCGTGCAACGAATTCCGGAGGACAAACCTTTATAGGAAACGGCAACTTCCTGCATGAAGGGGTACACATTTCGCATGATACGCATATCGGCAACCATTGTGTATTAGGTTACGGCAGCAAAGTATCCGGGAACTGTTTTTTTGAAGACTATGTCATTTTCGGTGGCAATGTCCTGATAAGCCAGGGATGTCGTCTGGGTACCTGGTCGATGACACAGACCGGTTGCCGTGTCCGTAAAGATATACCTCCTTATATTGTTGCCGCCCAGGAACCGGTAACCTATTACGGGGTCAGTTCCGTAATACTTTCCCATCAAGGGGTAAGTGATAAAATTATTAAGCATATCGGTCATGCTTACCGTATTGTTTACCAGGGAAAGAGCAGCATTTTCGATGCTTTGTTGATGATTAAGGATCAGGTTCCGATGAGTGCGGAGATTCAGCATATTATCGACTTTATTAATGATTCGAAACTGGGTATTATCGGAAGATAAAAACATATCCAAATAAAAGAAGAAGCTGTCTGGTAAATTGAAGCCGGGCAGCTTCTTTTTCGTTATGCCGCCATCTTCTGCTGACCCGGTGCAAAAAGTTAACGTAATTATAACTGACATAACTGTCATAATAGGTTTAATATTCTGTTTAATAGCTTATTATCTTATGATAGTTGTCTGTTTAACTATCATGGCAACTATCATAACTATCATAGCAACGCTGTTCCGGAATACGATACATACTTGTTTTTCTTATTAAATAAACTGCTTAAGATGAAAGAGATAGTATGTTATTGTTCCTGACATCCGGGTGTTGGAACCACTGAGACCCGCATGGCGAGGGTAGCGAGACCCAGGTGTTGCTACAAGCAAAATACAGGTGTAAACCAGTTTGTATTCCTTGTTTTTCTGGTTTATCTATTATGATTTTCCGGTTTTTCTGCCTGATATGTGCTCTTGGCTTCAAACAAAAAGAGGATAACCCCTCACGGAGTCATCCTCTTTTATATAATCATCAATTTATTTACTGATTAAAGAGCACCGACTTCTTTCAAAGCTTCGTTTGTTTTGTGAACAGCAGCAGCACTCTTAGCGAATAATTCTTTTTCTTCTGTAGTCAGTTCCAGTTCAACGATCTTTTCGATACCGTTTTTACCAAGGATTACGGGAACACCGATGCAAAGATCTGATTCGCCATATTCGCCTTCCAGATATACAGAGCAAGGAACCATCTTATTCTGGTTGTGGATGATAGATTCAACTACAAATGCTCCTGCCGCACCCGGTGCATACCAAGCAGAAGTACCCAACAGTTTAGTCAGTGTAGCACCACCAACCATAGTAGAAGAAACTACTTCCTGCAATTTTTCTGCGCTCAGCAGTTTGCTGACAGGGATACCTTTGTATGTAGCCAAGCGAGCCAAAGGAATCATAGTTGTGTCGCCATGACCACCGATTACCATGCCTTCTACTTCGTTTGCGTTGCATCCTAAAGCCTGAGACAAGAAATATTTGAAACGAGAGCTATCCAAAGCACCACCCATACCGATAATACGGTTTTTCGGCAGACCCAAAGATTTCAATGACAGGTAAGTCATTGTATCCATCGGGTTGGAGATAACTACTAAAATAGCATTAGGTGAATATTTCAGGATATTCTGAGCCACGCTTTTAACGATACCAGCGTTAACACCGATCAGTTCTTCACGAGTCATGCCCGGTTTACGAGGAATACCAGAAGTGATAACAACAACATCTGAGTTAGCTGTTTTTTCGTAGTCGTTAGTGCAACCTACAACTGTAGTATCGAAACCCAGCAGTTGAGCTGTTTGCATCATATCCATTGCTTTACCTTCGGAAACACCTTCCTTAACGTCAAGCATTACAACTTCGTCTGCCACTTCATTGAAGGCAAGAACATTTGCGCAAGTAGCACCTACATTACCGGCGCCAACAACTGTTACTTTAGACATAATAATAAGTTTTATATGTTTTACTTATAATAATACTCTTACTCATTTTTAGCGTGAACAAAGGTACAATGTATTGCCGAATAAAGAAATATTTCCGTATATTTTTGTATACATTGATTATTAATTATCGCTAAAGGTTTATTCTACATAAAGAACCAATCCTTTCAGGTATTCGCCTTCGGGATGATATATGTTTACAGGATGGTCGCCCGGTTGTGTAAGCTGGTGCAGGATACGGACACTGCGTCCTGATTGTGCGGCGGCACTAAACACGGCAAGGCGGAAGTTTTCTTTGCTTACGACCTGTGAGCAGGAGAAAGTGAAAAGGATGCCGCCCGGTTTGATTTTCTCAAAAGCGATAGCATTCAGTTTGCGGTATCCCTGTAATGCATTGCGAAGTACATTTTTATGTTTGGCAAAGGCAGGAGGGTCCAGTATGATAAGGTCATAATTGTCTCCCATCTTTTCAAGGTATTTGAATGCATCTTCAGCAAATGCCTGGTGGCGGGAATCTCCGGGGAAGTTCAGTTCTACGTTTTTATTTGTCAAAGAGATTGCTTTGGCCGAGCTGTCTACAGAGTGTACGATCTTTGCACCTCCGCGCATTGCATAGAAAGAAAAGCCTCCGGTATAGCAAAACATATTCAGGACAGAGCGGTTCTTGGAGTAATGTTCCAGCAGGGCACGGTTCTCGCGCTGGTCGACGAAGAAACCTGTTTTTTGTCCTTTTTGCCAGTCTACACAGAATTTCAACCCTTTCTCGATTGCGATGTCTTCAACATCACCTCCGTACAGGTAGCCGTCTTCACTGCCCAGGTTGGCTTTGTAGGGCAGTGTTGCTTCCGATTTATAATAGATATTCTGTAAGGATTCTCCCAGTACCACTTTCAGCGCTTCCGCTATTTGGTGGCGGGCGTAATGCATTCCTACAGAATGGGCTTGCATAACGGCCGTGTGAGCATACATATCGATTACTAATCCCGGCAGGTTATCTCCTTCGCCATGCACCAGGCGATATGTATTATTATTGTCTACACCTGCTAATTGTAAGGTCTGACGAAGCGTATAGGCGATACGAATCCGTTCTTCCCAGAAATGATTGTCGATAACAGCCTGTTTAAACGATAAAATACGTACTGCAATACTACCGATCTGATAGTGTCCGATACCCAGAAAACGTTGATTGGCTCCGTATATTTCCACCAGGTCTCCCTCTTCCGGTTTTCCTTCAATGGATTGGATAGCCCCGGAAAAGACCCAGGGATGGAATCTCAATAACGATTCTTCCTTTTTCGGTTTAAGGAATACTTTACAATAGCTCATTTATACTTGTTTCAATTGATTATATATTCTAAGACATGCCCATGCATCCAATGCTGCGTATTTCTTTTGTGCATCCGTCAATACGTCTGCTTCCCAGTTTGTAAGGCGTTGTCCCTTCGAGATTTTTTTGTTGAAGAGGATTGCATAAATCTTCTGAAGGCTTGCATCTTCAATCCCGAACTGGCCTACATAATTCTGAAGGTCGAGGAAGTTCTCCGGCTGTATGTCCGTACGTTTTCTCATTGCACCGAAGTCGTCCCGTAGGGAGAGGCCTATTTTTTTAATATCCGTGTTCGCCAGAAATTCCTCCAAAGCTTCAGGAATGCCTATGCGGTTTACCCGGAACAGGAAACAGGCTTCATCGGTTGAGATTTGTATAAGAGAAATCTTGAACCGTTGTCCTTTCTTGAAACTGGGACGTGTTTCCGTATCGAAACCGACTTCTGTAAATTGCGACAGATAGCATACTGCTTTCCGGGCATCCGCTTCGGTGTCGATGACGATAATCCTTCCGGTATATTCTTCTATGGATAATTTTGATATTTCTTCTTTGCTTATGGAATGTGTATATTGCTGTATCATTTTTCTTCGTTCGTTTCTAAATCATCTTCTTCGTTGTAACGTATGAAATGAAGAGCTTTAAGTGCGTTTAATAATTGTTGTCCCCAGAATTCACGGAAATTAGTCCGGCATATGGCAATCGCTTCAAGCATAACTTCCTCGTTTCCCTGACGGAATAAAGAAATAAAATTGCCCATATCCTGATATATGTCTGCCAGATTTTCAGAAATAAAAGCAGCGATAGGAGTATCGCTGTATTGCATATCCGCATGGAATGTTTCCAGATAGGAATCTTTGTCTCCCAAAAGAGAGGCGATCCGGGTACGGACACCTTCATACATATCTTCCGTAACGGATTGTTCCGGTTCGATGTCTTCATTTTCTTCTACAGGCGGAAGTAAATTAGCCTTCAGGTATAACAAAGGTAATAGCTTCACAGCTTTGTCGGCGAAATCCAACCAACCGGATTCTCCTGCATTCTCGGCGAATGTACAGAATTCCAATGCTACCGTTACGAATTCCAGCGTATTATGTTCATATATCGGACTATTCTTTTTTTCAGTGCTCATTGCTGTATAGGACCTTATAATTTATCCTTGCAAAAGTAAGAATTATATTTGGAACGAGTGGGTAAATGTCCTTATAAAAGTTGAAAGGGGGAGGGGTAAACAAAAAAGAGATTACCGTTTCCGGCAATCTCTTTTTTGTTGTTTGTATCCTGTTTAAGGATGGTGTTGTCTTTTATTTACGAATTAATGCGATGGCATTATCTCCCATAAGTGCTTGTTTGCAATTAAGGGTTCCGTCTTTTGGGTTATACGTAAATGTGCCTTTTTGAGCGCCTGCTAAATCAAAAGAAAATTCGCCTGTACCTTTCTTGGCATCATAAGTATAGGTTATTGCCTGATCCTTGAGGATGTCTCCTGCAGCAGATGTTACATTTAACGTTCCGGGTAAACCGCCATTAATCGCATAAGGGTATAATACGATATTCACAGATATTCCACCTGCTATTGTTTCTTTATTCACCCAAGTACCGGCTATGGAATTAGGAAAAGTCGCTTTTGTTACCGTATAAGTCCCTAAATTGACTGTGCTTGTAAAGCTGACAGCTAACTGGTCGCTTCCGTTAGATTGTAAAGTTGCTTTAGACGGTCCTCCGTCTGTTGTTTCAAAAGTTACGGTTGCTGTACCTGTCGTCTGATCATATACATACCGTCCGTCATATGAGCCACTTTCTTTTTCACCGGGAGCGGCAATTGTGATGGTACAAATTTGACCACTGCTTGCACTACTTGAAAAAATAACATCGCATGTATAACCTGTGGAGCCATTACCACCGGTCCATACACCATCAAGAGTTGCCGGATACGTTGTCGGATCCTCTTTTTTACAAGAAACGCAAGCAAGGCATACCATAAGGATAACCCCCAATTTTGTCAACATCTGTTTCATAATTTAATAATAATTAGTTTGTTAATAATTTGAATTGTATATTTTAGTTTGTTAGTGTTACCAGGTTTTGTGCTTTTATTTTCATTACCTGAGTGACAATAAGAAATTAAAAGTTTTGCTGCAAACATAGGTGGAAATTTCATAAAAGGGTGTTAAATGTCTTGTCTCGGTTTTGAATGGGACTTTTTTGGGGGAAAATGAGACTGTTTGAGGCGTATCGGAATATTATTTGTCGAAAAACGGGAATGTTTTTTTTCTTTTACTCTCTGGTTTTTGAGACGTATAAACAAAAAAGCAGGTAACCCTTTTGGGATTACCCGCCTGCTGAATAATTAATTTAATCGACTCTCATGTGAAAAGAGTGTTTTATTTTCCTTTAGCCAAGGTGTATGTGAAACCATCAATTTCACCTTTCATTTTACCATCAGGTGATAGTTTGAATTCATAAGTTTGAGTTTCTTCACCTTCAACCGCTACCTTAAATACAACTTTACCAGTGTCTTTAGTGTAGCTGCAAGTTCCTGTCATAGTTTTTGCCTGAAGACCGGTAACCTGTGTTGTAATAGTACAAACCTGACCTTCATTGATGGCTTTCGTATCGATATTTGCACTTATTGTAGCTGCTTTACCATCTTTGTCACTACCTGTTCCAGCCCATTTTCCGGCAACACTTGCAGGGAAATTGACTTTAGTCACGTCATATTTGGGATATTCTATAGTACCGGTTAAGGATACGGTTAAAACATTTCCTGCTTCATTAAATTGTAAAGTCGCACCACTTGGAGCTCCGTCTGCCGGGTTATCAAATGTTACTTTGATTGTTCCTACTGAAGCATCATAAGTAAAATGTCCCTGGCCGTTAATAAGATCTTCATTTGACGGACTTGTAATTGTGATGTCGCAATAATCGCCAACGCTACCGCTTACGGTAAATACAACATCGCAAGTATAACCTGTAGAGCTGTTAGCACCGCTCCATACACTGCTTTCGATAGTTGCCGGATATGAATTGTTGTCGTCCTTTTTACAAGCAACGAGAACTAAACACATCATAAAAACTACGCTTAAACTAGTCAATAATCGTTTCATAATCTAACTAAATGATTTTGTTGTTAATATTAATTTGACACTTTTAAAGTCTGGGTGTCTGTTTTGAGAATAAAAAACTAAAACTAAAACAATGATTAAAGTACTTTTGTTTTAATACTATCTTTTGTTGAAAATCAGTTTTCTTTAAGAGTTAAGTAAATCTTTATTAATAAGGGGTTAAACATATTGTTCCTTTAAATTACTGTGAGATGTTGATTCCGGATAGGGGAATCAAAGTGTCCTTGAAAAGTTCTTTTGGATTGGTCCATCGTTTTTGGGTTCGCATATTCATTAATGGTTATTGTTCCTTTTCTTTTTCGCTTACAAATATATGAAAACTTTTGTAATACAAAGTCGGAGTTTCTATGAAAAAATCTAACCTTAACTCTGTTTAACTATGATTTTGATACAAAAACCATGTTAAATATATCATGTTGCTTATGAATTGTAAGGCCTGGGAGGGATTATGGCAAGGATAGCCCGGATACACTATTTCACATTCTGATAAGTGTGTCCGTAGGTTTCCATGCCTTGAATAAAAGCGTATCCGAATTTAAAATAGAGAACCTAAATTCGTAAGACTGCTAATTAAAATATTCTGTGTACATTTGCGGGTTGTAAATATATCAGTATGGCTAAGAAAACGACTACAAAGCAAAATAGCAATAACGGGGAGAGTAAGTGGAGCCGGATTAAAATCTTTTTTAAGAGTGAGCGGACTCGTTTTATAACAGGATTAGTTATTTCCATTATTACAATATATGTGGGGCTTGCCCTTATATCCTTCTTTTTTACAGGTGCAGCGGACCAGAGTAAGATAGAGAATGTTCCTCTGGGTGATTTGGTAACAAACCGTGGGGCTGTGGACAACTGGACCGGAGTAAGAGGTGCATTCCTTGCCGATTTATTGATGAACCGCTGGTTCGGTATCTCATCTTTCCTTATATTACTGTTTTTAGGGACTGTGGGAGCCAAGCTGATGAACCTGAGCAAGGCCTCTATATTGAAGCGTTTCCTGTTTTGTGCAGCCATGCTTGTCTGGGGGTCCCTGTTCTTTGCTTTTATCTTTATCGAAGGATATGAAGATACCTTTATTTATTTAGGAGGACAACACGGTTATTATTTGTCGGAAGTGATGATGAATAATATAGGTATACCCGGCACCCTGTTGTTTTTGCTGGGCATATTCCTGATTATCGCCATATTTACCAGTAAACGGACGATTCCTCTTCTTCAGAGTTTCTTTTCTTTCGGCTGGTTGAAGAAACGCCTGAAAAAGGAACCGGCAATAGATGAGGAAGACGATACAACCGTCAGCCCCTCGTTGACAGAACAACCGGACGAACAGCCGGAAATGGATGATTTTGTATTCGACACTGAGAAAGAAATCCGGGAAGCCCGGAAAGAGAACCCCGTCAAACAGCAAACATCCGCTTATAGAGCCGAAGTGGAAGAAGACGGTTTTGTGGTAACCGTCCCGGAAGAAGAAGAAACATACAATAACTCCAATGAACCCGATACGTCTTTGGATGCAAGCGAAAACGAAGCCGACCCCCAATTCACAGTAGAAGTCGCTTCCGGTGATGATGAAGCCTACGATGCTTCGGTGCAGGGCGATTACGACCCGAAACTGGACTTGTCGTCTTTCCGCAACCCGACAATCGAGTTACTGAAGAAATATGATGTCAGCGACCATCAGGTCGATATGGAAGAACAGATGGCTAACCAGAAACGTATCAAGCAGACACTGGAAAGTTTCGGTATCAGCATCTCTTCTATCAAGGCAACGGTTGGACCGACCATTACCCTTTATGAAGTTATTCCTGATACAGGTGTCCGTATCTCCAAAATCAAGAATCTGGAAGACGACATCGCCCTGAACCTTTCGGCTTTGGGTATCCGTATCATCGCCCCGATGCCGGGTAAGGGTACCATCGGTAT
Source organism: uncultured Parabacteroides sp. (assembly GCA_900541965.1). Classification (GTDB taxonomy): domain Bacteria; phylum Bacteroidota; class Bacteroidia; order Bacteroidales; family Tannerellaceae; genus Parabacteroides. Next base: position 68,835 of record UQLN01000020.1, read on the forward strand.
CGAAGTGCCGAATAAAGACCCGCAGATTGTATCCATGCAGTCGGTGGTAGCTTCCCGCAAATTCCAGGAATCAAAATACGATTTGCCTGTTGTGTTGGGTAAGACCATTACGAACGAGATTTTCATGTTCGACCTCTGCAAGATGCCTCACCTGTTGGTGGCTGGTGCTACCGGACAGGGTAAGTCCGTCGGTCTGAATGCCGTGATTACTTCCTTATTATATCGTAAACATCCGTCGGAGTTGAAATTCGTGCTGGTAGACCCGAAGATGGTTGAGTTCGGCATCTATTCGGAACTGGAACGCCATTACCTTGCCAAGCTGCCGGATGCGGACAAAGCCGTGATTACCGACTGTACGAAGGTTATTATGACCTTAAACTCCATCTGTAAGGAAATGGACGACCGGTATGAGTTACTGATGAAAGCCCATGTCCGTAATATAAAGGAATACAACGCTAAATTCATCTCCCGCCACCTGAATCCCGAGAAAGGGCATAAGTTCATGCCGTTTATCGTAGTGATTATCGACGAGTTCGGCGATTTGATTATGCAGGCCGGAAAAGAAATCGAAACCCCTATCGCCCGTATCGCCCAGAAAGCGCGTGCTGTAGGTATCCATATGATTATCGCGACACAGCGTCCGTCTACCAATATCATTACCGGTATTATCAAGGCGAACTTCCCGGCGCGTATGGCGTTCCGTGTGATGCAGATGGTAGACTCCCGAACCATCCTGGATGCACCGGGTGCCAACCAGTTGATAGGCCGTGGCGACTTGCTCTTCTCGCAAGGCGGCGAAACCAACCGTGTGCAATGTGCGTTTGTCGATACCCCGGAAGTAGAACAAATCGTAAATTACATATCCGAACAACCCGGCTATCCTACCGCCTTCATGCTGCCCGAATATGTGGGTGAAGGAGGCGACGACAAGGCTCCGGGCGCTGTTGATTTGTCCGACCGCGACCCCTTGTTTGATGAGGCAGCACGTCTGATAGTCATTCAGCAGCAAGGTTCTACCTCCTTAATCCAGCGTAAGTTTGCTATCGGATATAACCGTGCGGGTCGTCTGATGGACCAGTTGGAGGCTGCCGGTATCGTAGGGCCGTTTGAAGGAAGTAAGGCACGCCAGGTATTGATTCAGGACGAGTACAACCTGGAACAATTACTGAACTCCCTCAAGTAAGCCTTTTATGTATAATGTTTATTGAATTTTCATCTTATGAAGAAAGTAATATACCTGTTTATTTCCCTGTTCTGCCTCTTTTCGGAAGCAGGCGCACAGAATGTGGCATCCATACTCGATAAAGCCGCTTCCATTTATGAAAAGTCCAACGGACTGTCGGCCGCCTTTACCATGCAGGCAAGTTCGGATATGGATAACGTATCCGAAAGTTTCGACGGTACCATAGATATTAAAGGAGATAAATTCGTGCTGAAAACTCCGGATATGGTGACCTGGTTCGATGGAACAACGCAATGGACCTATCTGGAACAGAATGAAGAAGTAAATGTCTCCAACCCGACAGGAGAGGAGTTGCAAATGACAAATCCCACCTTGCTGTTGCGTTCCTATAAAGAAGGGTTCAATGCGAAATATATGGGTAGCAGCACGGCTTTCAACGGGAAGACGGCACACGACATAGAGCTGACTCCGAAAAAGAAAGGCACGATTGTCAAAATCGATTTGCAGGTGGACAAGTTTTCCAACCTTCCGGTATCCATCTCTATTACAGCTAAAAACGGCATCAGCAATACAATACGTATCGGCAAAATGAAAACCGGGGTAAACCAACCCGACAGTTTCTTTGTTTTTAACGAAAAAGAGTACCCGCATGCCGAAGTCATAGACTTGAGGTAATCTTAACAGTATTCATTATCAACTATCAATTTTAAAAACTATGAGTGACTCTACAAACGAAAAAGTTCGTTGCCTGATTATTGGTTCCGGTCCTGCCGGATATACGGCTGCCATTTACGCATCCCGTGCAAATTTGTCTCCTGTCCTTTACGAAGGGATACAACCGGGCGGACAGTTGACCACCACTACGGAAGTGGAAAACTTCCCGGGCTATCCGGAAGGTATCACCGGTCCGGAGTTGATGGAAGATTTGAAAAAGCAGGCAGCCCGTTTCGGTGCGGATATGCGTATCGGCATTGCCACAAGTGCGGATTTATCGGCTGCTCCCTATAAAGTGACCATAGACGGTGAAAAGGTTATCGAAACGGAAACCCTGATTATCGCAACCGGGGCCACCGCTAAATATTTAGGATTACCCGACGAACAGAAATATGCAGGCATGGGTGTTTCAGCCTGTGCAACCTGCGACGGTTTCTTCTATCGCAAGAAAAACGTAGCCGTAGTAGGAGGCGGGGATACCGCTTGTGAAGAAGCCCTTTATTTGTCCAGCCTTGCCAAACAGGTATACCTGATTGTCCGCAAACCATTCCTGCGTGCATCGAAAGTAATGCAAGACCGGGTGATGAAGGCTCCGAACATCACAGTTTTGTTCGAACATAACACACTGGGCTTGTTTGGTGAAGACGGCGTAGAAGGTGCCCATCTGGTAAAACGTATGGGCGAACCGGATGAAGAAAAAGTGGATATTGCCATCGACGGTTTCTTCCTTGCCATCGGCCATAAACCGAACTCGGACATCTTCAAGCCGTGGGTGGATACGGACGAAGTAGGCTACATCAATACGGTTCCGGGAACTCCGAAAACCCGGGTGCCGGGCGTGTTTGCTGCCGGAGACGTAGCAGACCCACATTACCGTCAGGCGATTACTGCTGCCGGTAGCGGATGCAAGGCTGCTATCGAAGCTGAACGCTATTTATCCGAAATCGGGAAATAATCCGGCGAAAGGAATATAGAGCAAGCGACTATATATAAGGGAGCCGTGTCAGAGCCTAATCTGACACGGCTTCAGTGTATAATCTGACGGTGCTTCAGCGTCCCGTCTGACACCGCTTCAGCGCCTAATCTGAAGCACCTTCAGACGAGGCGCTGAAGCGGCTCCCTCAAAAGATGGGTTTAGAGTTCTTCCGGTTTGTCGCCGT
>UQLN01000021.1 GCA_900541965.1 uncultured Parabacteroides sp.
AATACGGTACCAACCTTTTCCTTCGGTACAATAGATAAGCATTGCATAATCGCAACCCTGATCCTTTTGAACAAAATGGTATTTGACCCGGGGGAAGAATCCAATCTTGCGTACATATAAATTACTGATTAACGGTTCCAGCCGATAACTTGCCAGCAAATCTTCCGGAAGGAAAATCAGCCGTTCACCTTTAAAGCCCTCTTTAATCTTTGCCATCTTCTAAAATCGTAAGATTGTATAAGTAAATCGGGACAAATGTACTATACCCTTCTGAAATATTGAAATATTTTTGCAAACAAAGAGTCGAATGTATATCATTCAATAAATCGAATGATACAGAAGGATAATTCGGATAGTTAAATCAGGACGAAATAAACAGAATGAGAAAAAGTAATTACGATAAGGTACCTGCTACATCAGTAGAGGGTATGCTTTGGAAAGGATGGGATTCAATCCGGGAAAAGCTGGCAGAGGAACATGCAAAACGTAAAGGCCGCCAGATATGGGTTGTTGAATGTTATCAGGGCGTTCACCATAAAGAGTTAATAAGTGAGCTGGAGGCTCTTCAGCCTGATGGGTTTATTGATACGGAAGAACTTTTTAAAACGCAGGAAGAAATAGGTGCAATGACTTATCCCTTCCTTACCGACGACCGCCTGTTCGGATTCCGTGCTCCGTTTTTGTATAAGGATTTTTTGGATGCCGAAAAGGTGTCTGCCTGCCAAAAGAAGTTAGAGCAGACACAAGGATGGATTATTATATATGGACATGGAGCAGCAGAAATAGTCGCGAATCCGGATGTTCTATTGTACGCAGATATGGCCCGTTGGGAAATCCAGATGCGTTCGCGCAGGAAAGAAATTAATGGGCTGGGGGTAAACAATAAAGATGAGGCTCCTTCTTTCCATTATAAACGTGGTTACTTTATCGATTGGAATGTTTGTGATGCACTGAAGAAAAAGTTGTTGCCGAAAGTGGATTACTGGCTGGATACCCATCAGCCGGGGCATCCTAAAATGATTACCGGGGATACCTTGAAAGAGGGATTGGAGAAAACGGCCCATACCCCTTTCCGTGTTGTCCCATTCTTCGATCCGGCTCCGTGGGGCGGACAATGGATGAAAGAAGTTTGCGATTTGGATAAAAAGCAGGAGAACTTCGGTTGGTGTTTTGACTGTGTGCCGGAGGAAAACAGCCTTTACCTGAAAGTATCGGGTGAACTGTTTGAAATGCCTTCCAATAATCTGGTGTTTTATAAAACAAGAGAATTGTTAGGCGGTCCGGTTGAAGCACGGTTCGGGCAGGATTTTCCGATACGTTTCGACTTTCTGGATACCATGGGGGGCGGCAATTTGAGCCTGCAAGTGCATCCTACCACCCAGTATATCCGTGATACGTTCGGTATTTATTATACGCAGGATGAAAGTTATTACCTGTTGGATGCGGAAGAAAATGCAACTGTTTATTTAGGCCTGAAGACCGGAGTCGATCCGGAAGAAATGATTGCTGCCCTAAACGAGTCGCAGGAAACCGGAAAAGCATTCGATACGGAAAAATATATCAATAAGTGGCCAGCCAAGCGTCATGACCATTATCTGATTCCGGCAGGAACGATTCATTGTTCCGGTGCTGGAGCCATGGTATTAGAGATTAGCGCTACTCCCAGTATCTTCACATTCAAACTATGGGACTGGGGACGTTTAGGGCTGGATGGCTTGCCTCGTCCGATTAATATCGGGCATGGTTCACACGTAATCCAATGGGAGCGCCAGACCGATTTTGTTCGCCATCACTTGATTAACCAGGTGGAAATGGTAGCAGAAGGCGATGGATGGCGTGAAGAACAAACCGGTTTGCATGAAAATGAATTTATCGAAACCCGCCGGCATTGGTTTACGGATATCGTTCCCCATGATACGGACGGAGGAGTAAATGTCCTGAATGTGATAAAAGGGGACGAACTGATTGTGGAAAGTCCTACGAATGCTTTTAAACCGTTTGTTGTCCATTATGCGGAAACGTTTATTGTACCGGCATGTGTCGGTCAGTATACGATCCGTCCTTATGGTTCTTCCGTTGGAAAATATTGCGGTACGATCAAGGCATATGTGCGGTTCAGACAATAAATAATGAAGAAAGGGCATAATCTATGTATATAAATGACAGTCGTATAGTAATGACATTAGATGCAGGAGGTACGAATTTTGTATTTTCTGCTATCCAGGGAGGGAGAGAGGTAGTAGCACCGGTGACTTTTCAGGCGAAAGCTTGTAATTTGGAGTTGTGTTTAGATAGTTTGGCAAATGGATTTAAAATAGTTCAGGAGCATTTGTCTGAGCCACCGGTTGCTATTAGCTTCGCTTTCCCCGGACCTGCCGATTATGAGGCAGGGATAATCGGGGATCTTCCTAACTTTCCCTGTTTCCGGGGAGGTGTGGCATTAGGCCCGTTCCTTGAAAATCTCTTTGGCATACCTGTTTTTATCAATAATGACGGGAACTTATTTGCTTACGGAGAAGCACTGGCTGGTGCACTGCCGGAATTGAATCATCGATTGGAAACGGCAGGGAGCAAGAAACGGTATAAAAATCTTTTAGGCGTTACTTTAGGCACAGGTTTTGGTGCCGGAGTTGTGATTAACGGTGAACTTTTATCCGGTGATAATGGTGCCGGGGGAGATGTTTGGTGTTTGCGGAATAGAAAATATCCGGATTATATTGTGGAAGAAAGTGTAAGTATCCGTGCCGTGAAACGGGTGTATGCAGAACAATCCGGAGACTTGTCCGATAAAACGCCCAAAGAAATATTCGATATCGCCGAAGGGCTTTGCCCGGGGAACAAAGAAGCTGCAATTGCTTCTTTTGCAGAAATGGGAGAACTGGCAGGAGAGGCGATAGCATCTGCAATTACTTTGATTGATGGTATCGTTGTTATAGGAGGCGGTTTATCGGGGGCATCCAAATATATTCTTCCGTCTTTGCTGGCTAATTTGAATAGTACGATCGGTATGATGGATGGAAGCCGGTTCGGACGTATACAAATGAAAGCGTTCAATCTGGATGATGAGGAAGAATTTGCCCGCTTTGCAAAAGGTGAAGCTTTGAAAATACCTGTTCCCGGATGTAATACTTTAGTGGATTATGATCCGATGAAACGAATAGGCGTGACTGTCAGTAAGCAAGGTGCAAGCCGTTCTATTGCAATGGGTGCCTATGTTTATGCATTGAATCATTTAAAATAAATAAAGAATATAAATACCATGATACATAAAATAACAGGAGGATTATTGTTTTCTCTTCTTTTGGGTATTACAGCCTGTTCTGTTTCAGAAAAGAATACCTCGCTTGAAGAATTAAGCCAGTATGTGGAGCCTCGTATTGGAACTGCACATTGCCGTTGGTTCCATTTTACTCCCGGCGCTATGCCTTTTGGTATGGCTAAACCGGCTCCTTCTACGAATGGGCATATAGGAAATAAGTCTGGTTGGGAAGCTACAGGATATGATTATCGGGATAATACAATAGAAGGTTTTCCTTGCCTGCATGAGTTTCAGATAGGTGGAATTGTATTGATGCCGACTTGTGGCACGCTGAAAACCGTTCCTGGAGCTGTAGGGGATACGACTGGCACAGGCTACCGTTCCCGCTTTGACCGGAAGGATGAGATTGCAACGGCAGGGTATTACTCTGTTCTTCTAAAAGACTATTCAATTCGTGCAGAATTGACAGCTACGCCTCGTGTTGCTTTTCAACGATTTACATTTCCGGCAGGAAATGATAACCATATTCTTTTTGATATAGGAAACCGTCAGGGAGAAAGTGGTGCCGTAAAAGATGCCAGTGTGGAACTCAAACCGGATGGACGGATAGAAGGTTGGGTAATCACGGAACCGGAATATGTAAAGAAATATCAGAAGGGCGCAACGGTTCCTTTATATTTTTCTGCGGTACTGGATAAAGAACCTTCTGAATATGGTGTCTTTAATGGAGAAAATATACAGGCCGACCGAAAAGAAACTTCAGGAGCAGGTGCCGGTTTATATTTGACATTCCGGACGGAAAAAGAAGAAAGCGTAACAGCTAAGGTCGGTTTGTCTTATACTTCTGTGGAGAATGCGCGTTTGAATCTGGATGCAGAAGCGGAAACTCTATCTTTTGATGATGCTCTGGAACTTTCTCATAAAACTTGGGAAGAATATTTAGGGCGTATCCGGGTAGAAACTCAGGTGAAAGAAAATAAGGTGAAGTTTTATACCGGTTTATATCATGCGCTGTTAGGAAGAGGTCTTGCGAGTGATATAAATGGGGCTTATCCTCGCCATGACGGTACTGTCGGACAGATTCCTTTGCAGGATGGAAAACCGGTACATAATCTATATAATACGGATGCCGCCTGGGGAGCGCAATGGAATTTGTCACAACTCTGGGCATTAGCTTATCCTGAATACTATTCGGATTATGTAAGTAGTCATTTGTTGGTTTACCAGGATGCCGGTTGGCTGGCAGACGGTATCGCTAATAGCCGGTATGTTTCGGGAGTCGGGACAAACTTGTTGAGCACAATTATTGCAGGAGCTTATCAATGTGGTATTCGGGATTTTGATATAAAGAAAGGATATGAGGCTTGCTTGAAAAATGAACTGGATGGGGAAAAACGTCCGTTAGGTGCAGGTAAAGTAGATACCCGTGAATTTGTAAAATATGGTTATGTCCCTCATTTGGAAGATGGCGACGGTCCTCATGAAGCATTTATGTTCTCTGCTTCCCATACGTTGGAATACTCTTATAGTGCCTGGGCGCTGGCTCAATGGGCTAAACAATTGGGGAAGACTGAAGATTATAACCGTTTGATGGATTTGTCGAAAGGTTGGGAACGGATTTATGATCCGTCCGTAAATTTCGTCCGTCCTAAAAAGAAAGACGGTTCGTTTATCGATAAGTTTGAACCGATGGAGGTCTGGAGAGGATTCCAGGAAGGTAATGCCTGGCAATATACATTTTATGTGCCTCATGATGTAAAAGGATTGGCAGGGAAAGTTGGAATCGATGTTTTCAACCAACGGTTGGACAGTATCTTTACCGTATCACGGAAGCTTATTTTTAGCGGAGGAAAGGAAGTTGGAGCTTTTGCCGGCTTGCAGACTTTGTATAACCATGGCAACCAGCCTTGTTTGCATATTTCATGGATGTTTAATGAAGCAGGACGTCCGTCTTTGACACAGAAATGGGTGCGTGCCATACTGAATGAGTTTTATGGTATAGATGGCATTCATGGATATGGGTACGGACAAGATGAAGATCAGGGACAGCTTGGTGCCTGGTATGTTATAGCCTCTATGGGATTATTTGATATAAAAGGATTGACTGATGAACAACCGGGTTTTGCGTTAGGCAGTCCATTGTTTGACAAGATTACGGTTTCCTTGAATAACCGATACTATCAGGGAAAAGAATTTGTGATTGAAACAAAGAATAATAATCTGCAAAATGATTATATACAATCGATGAACCTGAATGGTAAAGTCTGGACAGATACCCATATCCCGTTTGAGGCTATTATTAATGGAGGACATTTGATAATGGAAATGGGCAGCCAGCCGAGAGATGTATATACAAATAACTAAATCTGTATTATGGAAGCTCAATTGAATCAATATACGAAATCCGGTTCCGCTATTTTCCCTATTTTATTCGGTTTCTTTATCATGGGGTTTGTAGATGTTGTGGGAATTGCTACAAACTATGTGAAAATGGATTTCGGCTTGTCAGATACGTTGGCAAACTTACTGCCTATGATGGTATTTCTTTGGTTTGCCTTATTCTCAATTCCGACCGGTATTTGGATGGGGCGGCATGGTCGGAGGAAAACTGTGGTAATTGCTTTTGCCATTACCGCAGTGGCCATGCTGATACCCCTCTTTTTCTATGATTTCATTTGTATTTTGCTTGCCTTTGCCTTACTTGGCATAGGCAATACAATCTTGCAAGTTTCTTTGAACCCGATGGTAGCTCAGGTGGTCAATCCGGGAAAAGTAACAAGTGTTCTGACGTTAGGACAGTTTATTAAGGCGATTTCTTCTTTTTTAGGTCCGATTATTGCAGGGGTAGCCTCTTCTTTCTGGGGAGATTGGAAATTGATCTTTATTGTCTATTCCTTGACCTCGTTATTATCCATTTTATGGTTGGTGATAGCTATCCCGAAAGACGAACGGAGGGAAGAGTCTGATGCCTCTTTTGCATCGACCTTGTTTTTATTTAAAGACACAAAAATATTGATGCTGTTTTTAGGTATTTTGTGTATTGTGGGTATAGATGTAGGATTGAATACTACTATCCCTAAATTGTTGATGGAAAAGGTGAATATACCGTTGCATGAAGCAGGGTTGGGGACAAGTCTGTATTTTGCTGCCCGTACAGGCGGTTCTTTTTTGGGTGCTATCTTATTGGCAAAGTTGCCGGCTCGCCCGTTCTTGCGGATAAGCATGTTGTTGGCGATTATCGCTTTTATAGGATTGCTGGTTTCGGATGTATTGTGGATGATGGGCGCAATGATTGTGGTTGTGGGGTTAGCTTGCTCAAATGTCTTTTCTATCCTGTTTTCATTCGCATTGGAGCATAAGCCGGAACAGTCTAACGAAGTTTCAGCCCTGATGATTATGGGGGTATCGGGGGGAGCGTTGATTACTCCCTGCATGGGAGGTCTTGCAGATGCTTTCGGTCAGGTTGCTGGTTTGATACTCCTGTTAGTGTGCATGTTTTATATAGGTTTCATATCATTAAAAACACAATAAAATGAGAAAACGAGGTTTGTTATTAGTTGGAATGGCAATCATGGCAAGTGTATTTGCTATTCAGGCTTCTCCGGATTTTTCGGGAGTTAAAGTCCGAACGTTGCCTGCTGTCTATAAATCGAAAGGAGGATTGACACAGAAGGTAGAAATATCCGTTAAACATGAAGGCGAGCCGGCAATGGCTACGGTTCAGTTTGATGGGCAAAACCGGAAAATAAAACTGCTTCCCGGGGATAATGTGCTGGTTTTTGAAATACCGCAGGTTCAGTCTGCGAGAGAAATACCATTGGTGTTTACGTCCGGAAAGGAGAAGGAAACTTCTTCTGTAACAGTAGAGCCAGCCCGTCACTGGCAGATGAATATGGTTCAGCATACGCATACGGATATAGGATATACCCGTTCGCAAATGGAAATATTGGCGGAGCATCTTCGTTATATCGATTATGCACTGGATTATTGCGATGCAACGGATAATTATCCGGATTTTGCCAAGTTTCGTTGGACTTGCGAAATTTCCTGGGCGGTTAGCGAATATCTGAAATGCCGTCCTGCCGAACAGATTGCCCGTTTGAAACAGCGGGTGAAAGAGGGACGTATAGAGTTGGCAACCATGTATCTGAATTTTGATGAGTTGCCCGACGAGCAAACGCTTGCTGCTTCCTTATATCCATTAAAACAGTTCAGGGAAAATGGAATGCGTGCCGAACTTGCCATGCAAGATGATGTGAATGGTATCGGTTGGTGCTTTAGTGAGTATTTTGCGGATGCGGGAGTAAAATATGTCAATATGGGGACACATGGTCACCGCGCATTGATCTGTTTTGATAAACCGACTGTCTTTTGGTGGGAGTCTCCTTCCGGTAAGAAAGTTTTGACCTATCGTGCCGAACATTATAATCAGGGAAACTTTTTCGGTATACATACAGATAATTTTGAACAGTTCGAAGAACGGGTATTGGCTTATTTGGACCAAATGCAGGCAAAAAATTATCCGTATGATATTCTTGCGGCACAACATTCCGGATATTTTACAGACAATGCACCTCCATCAACGAAGAGCTGTGAGATGTTGAAGAAATGGAACGATAAATATGAATGGCCGAAATTACGTACGGCTGTAGCCAGCGAGTTCTTTAAAATAGTAGAAACTCAGTATGCAGACCAGATACAGACAATCCGTGGTGCATGGCCTGATTGGTGGACAGACGGTTTTGCATCTGGTGCCCGCGAAGCTGCAATTTCACGTGTGACTCATTCTGATATTATTTCCAATCAGGCAGGACTTTCTTTCGCAAAAATGATGGGAGCAAAGTTGCCTGTGAATATCAATGAGCAAATTGACAATATTAATAAAGCATTATTGTTTTACGATGAACATACATTCGGCCATAGTGAAAGCGTTCGCAATCCCTATGGATTGGAAACTTGGGAACAACGTTCTTTAAAGCAGTCATATGCCTGGGAAGCTTACCGCCACTCCGGATTGTTAGGGGAGGCGACATTGGGTATCCTTCAATCGTTCGTTCCTAAAAGTAATGTACCCTCAATTGCTGTATTCAATACCTTGAATTGGAGTTATAGCGGCATAGCAAAAGCTTATATCGACCATCAGATTTTACCTTTGGATAAAGATTTTGAAATAGTCGATGCACAAGGTAATGTGATACCTGCACAAGCAGGAGAAAATCGTTCGGACGGAACTTATTGGAGTTTGTATGTAAAAGATGTACCGGCATTAGGATATGCTCAATATTATATAAAGGTAAAGAATTCTCCACGTCCGGAAATGAAAACTCTTCCGGCATTGGAGCAAACACATGTGGAAAATCCTTGGTATGCTATAGATTTTAATATCAGGAAAGGTACGATTAGTAAATTATTCGATAAAGAATTGAATAAACAATTAACAACTCCGAATGCGGAGTGGGAGATGGGGGAATTTATTTATGAGATCATCGATAGCCGCCATCCGATGGAACAATATCGGGCTCCTCAGTTCTTACGTCGCCGTCCGGAAAAGATTCGTTTTGAACGATATGAGCAAGGTCCTATTTGGGATACTTATCGTTTCCGTGGAGAAACTGTTGCCGGCCGTGAACCGAATAATTTGATGGTTGAATTTCGTGTGTTTAATGTTGCTAAGAAAATAGAAGTCGTTTATCGTTTACGTAAGAAAGCTGTAACAGATCCGGAAGCAGTCTACATATCTTTCCCGTTCGAAGTGGAAAAAGGAAAGATTCATTTAGATGTACCGGGCGGAACAATAGAAGCTGGTGTAGATCAGATCCCGGGTTCGTCTAATGATTGGTATACCGTACAGAACTTTGCAACGGCACGAAATGGTGAGTCACAGGTTGTGATGGGTAGCCAGGAAATCCCTTTGATGCAGTTTGGTGCAATTAATACCGGACGTTATAAGGCGGGTGCAGTTCCCCAATCGACAAACATGTATTCATGGCCTATGAATAATTATTGGGTAACAAACTTTAATGCGGATCAAATGGGAGAATTACAATGGAGTTATTTCATTAATTCATCAAAAGATAATTCGATTGAGTATGCAACCAAGTTTGCCTGGGAGAATAGAATCCCATTCCTGACTCGTGTACTACCGGCTGGTAATAAGGAAACAGCTATTGTACAATCTGCTTCTATTTTTAATATTGTTCCGGAGAATATTCTATTAGTGAATATGAAGCCTGTAGAAGGTGAAAATGCGGTTATGCTTCAACTTCGCGAAATAGGAGGTAAGTCTTGTCAATTTGCTGTTACTTCAGATAAGGTAAACTTTAAAAAACTAGTAGTTTGTGATGTGGTGGGTGAACCGGTTTCTTCTAATTCTTCATTAGCATTTGCACCGTGGGAAAATAAATTTATAAAATTATCCTGGTAGATATTTTTTAAAAAAAAGGAAAATAGGACAGAGTTCAGATAGAACTAAGATAATTTTGGACGATGTTCTCATAAATATAGCATCCCTACTGACAGTTATATGTTAAAAAAAGCATAACAATCAGTCAGGGATGCTATATTTGTACCTCAAATATGGAATAATGAGGTATATGTATGGACAGAAATAGTAATGTGTTTTAGTTAGTTTTTAGTTTATTGGGAAATTTTTCTATATTTGTAGTGTGAAAAGGATTAGTTCTATCTGAACTCATGTTAAATATCAAGTAGGAATGGTAATGGGAGATCTTGGTTATAACAATGTTGATATTCAGACCGATTTTGACAAAATCTATGTCATGTATTTTTCCCGTATGCACCGTTTTGCAAAAGAATATGTTCTTTCAGATGAGGATGCTGAAAATATCGTGCAAGATGTTTTCTTAATGTTATGGGAAAAAAGGACGGTCTTAGATGTGCAAGTGAGCTTGCTCTCTTATCTTTTTTCTTTAGTGAAAAATCGTTGTCTGGATTTTTTACGTCATCAAATAGTAGTAGAAGACTACAAACAAGAGTTAAGCGCTAAGTTAATTGCATTAGAGCAATTTAATTATACTTTTAATACAGATGAAGATTTGGAGCGATTATTTTCATCAGCAATTGATAAATTACCGGAACGATGTCGTGAAATTTTTATTAAAAGTCGTTTAGACGGAAAGAAATATCGCGAAATAGCGGAAGAACTCCATTTATCCGTGAATACTGTCGAAAATCAGATGACAATTGCTCTGAAGAAACTCAGGGCCGAATTGAAGGACTATCTTCCCCTGTTATTTATCATATAAATGTTAAATAATATTTATTTTAAATACCCTTTTGGTGGTAAATAAATCTTAAATCGCTCTATTCTACAAAAGCGAAAAGAATGCACCAATTAATAGTAAGATATTTTAACGGAGAATTAACAGAAGAAGAAAAAAAACTGTTATTCTCCATGATGGATACAGATGCGGATTTAAGAAAAGAATTCGTGGCTGCTCAGAATTTGGGTGCATTGACATCTTGTTTACCCCAGAAGGAAGATACTATTGAAGGATTGAATCAACTATCTGTTTTTAAGCAGACACGTATAAAGAATGCATTTAGGATACCATATATACATATTCTAGGATATGCTGCTTCGATTTGTATCGCTATATTTTCGACATGGATGTTGATGCAGCCGGAGAAAATACAGGATGTATCTCCTGTTACATATGAAGAATTTATTACTCCGTCCGGTCAACGGGCTATGGTAAGATTGCATGATGGAACTACAGTATGGTTAAATGCCCGGTCTGTTCTAAAATATCCGAATAGGTTTGAAAACGGGGAGCGTAAGGTGGAGCTGAATGGAGAAGCTTTTTTTGAAGTGGCTCATGATGCTAAGAAGCCATTTATCGTTTCGACTGAAGATTTGGATATAAAAGTATTAGGGACGAAGTTCAATGTATTTGCATATAAAGGGCGTAAAGAGTTCAATACGTCTCTGGTAGAAGGGGCTGTTAAGATTTATCATTCGAAAGATGAAGAACATGCTGTTTCATTAAAGCCGAATGAACGTGTTGATTTGGTTGGAAACAAGCTTATCAAGCGGAATTTTGATAGTATGGATTTCCTTTTATGGAGAGATGGCATTTATTCATTTGACGATGTCTCTTTTGCCGAGATTATCAATAAGTTGGAATTGTATTATGATATAAATATAGAAGTGAAAAATTCTAATTTGAATGCATATAAATTTAGTGGAAAGTTTCGTCAAAGAGATGGCGTTGAAAATGTCCTTCATACTTTGAGGAAGGTGAAATATTTCTCTTATGTAAAAGATGAAGAACACAATAAAATAACAATACGGTAATAATTAGTAAGTGATATAAATATGTATAACCTATAAATCTTTATTATTGCCTATGATATAAAAAAGAGGTCCTAACAAAAAGGACCGGAAAGTGTTGCAGCACTCTCCGGTCGACGCTAACACAAAATTCACACATTATTAATGTATTAACGAAATTAACGAGGTAAAGTTATGAAAAAAGAATCGAAATTTCTAGATGTCATGAAAATTTCAACCTTTCTTCTTTCCGCTTGTGCTTTTTCGACATTTGCAGCTCCAACAAGCTCGCAGAATGCGAAGGTCAATATTAACGGGAATGGGATTACGATCGGTGATTTTATCGATCAAGTAGAAAAACAGACAGATTATTTGTTTGTTTATAGTAAAAATGAAGTCAATACTAACGAAACGCTAGCTGTAAAATCTGGAAACAAAACAGTTTCTCAATATTTGAATGAAGCGTTTGGAAATTCCAACGTTAAGTTTGCTTTTGAAAACGATTATATCGTTTTAACAAAAAATGCTTCTCCGGTTGTTCAACAGGGTAAAAAAGTAAAAGGTGTTGTAAAAGACATAAATGGAGATCCTGTAATTGGTGCAAACGTTGTTGTAAAAGGAACCACAAATGGTTCAATTACAGATATTGATGGTAATTATTCAATAGAAGGCGTTCCGGCCGGTGCTGTATTGCAGATATCCTACATTGGTTATTTAACTAAGGAGGTTACTGTTGGAAATCAATCATCAATTAATGTAGAATTGGCAGAAGATACTCAAGCGTTAGATGAAGTTGTCGTAGTGGGTTATGGTACTATGCGTAAATCTGATGTAACTGGTTCTATTGCTAGTACAAGAGGTGCAGATATTCTTAAAGCTCAATCGTTTAGTGCATTGGATGGCTTGAAGGGTAAAGCATCGGGTGTCAATATTTTCTCAAACTCTGGACAGCCGGGTGCTGAAATTCGCGTTCTTATCCGTGGTGTAAGTACCATTAATGCCTCAACAAATCCATTGTATGTTGTGGATGGTGTGGTTATGGAAGATTTCCGTCTTCTTAACCCTAATGATATTGAGAATATTGAAGTTTTGAAAGATGCTTCTTCTGCTGCTATCTATGGTGCTCGCGGTGCTAATGGTGTTATTTTGGTAACAACTAAACGTGGTAAAAAAGATGGAGAAGGGGTTTCTGTTTCTTATCAAGGATCTGTAAGCTTTGGAACTATGGCCCGTTATATGGAAACTTTGTCTGCTTCTCAATGGCAGGAAGCTTTCATGCAAGGTTTATCTAATGCAAATACGTATCATGGAACTAGTTATTCTTTGAATAAAGCAGACCATTTTACTGATCGACGTTATTTTGATGCGAATGGTAATGCAATTTATGATACAGACTGGCAAAAAGAAGCGACACGTACTTCTGTATCACATAATCATCAGTTAAATATCCAGCAGTCAGGTAAGAACTCAACGATGGGTGCTTTCTTGAATTACACAGATCAACAGGGTTTGATGCTTAATTCATATATGAAGCGTATGAATGCCAAGATTGCTTATGATGCGAAACCGACTACATGGTTATCTACTTCTGTTAACTTATTGGTTAACCATTCATGGGGTAATAATACTGACCATGGTGACGGTGGACAAAATGCTCTTCGTACAATGATTGAAATGCCTGCATGGTATCCTGTTAAAAATCCTGATGGTTCATGGGCAGATGATAACACGGCTGTTTTCCAGGAAGTTGTAAAATATGCAGCTACAGCAGAAAAGGACGCTCAGATGGTACGTTTTTCTTCTGAAGACGGAGCTAATCCCGTACATTTCTTAAATTCTGTACAACGGAAACAATATCGTACACAAATATTTGGTAATGTCGGTTTAACATTCCATATTCTTCCGAATTTAGATTTAAGAACTCAATTTGGTATTGATAGCCATATAAATACTAATCGTGAATATGGACCTCGTGATGTACATGACTTTGGAAAAGGTGATCAGGGTAATGCATATCAGTCAAATTCAAATACTCTTTATTGGCAGGAAGAAACATATTTGACATATCAGAATGTGTTTGGCAAACATCGTGTTAATGCTATGGCTGGTTTATCATGGCAAGAACGCACATATGAATCTTTCAATGCTACTGCTAAAACGTTTGCTGATGATTATTATGGCTATCATAATATGGGAGCAGGAACACAGCGCCCTTCTGTCGGCTCAGATCATGACCGTTGGGCTATGAACTCTTATTTCTTGCGTGTAGGTTATACTTTTGATGACAAATATATGGCAACTGTAACAGGTCGTTATGATGGTTCATCCAAGTTTGGTAAGAATAACAAATATGCATTCTTCCCATCTGCCGGTTTAGCTTGGTTAATTTCTAATGAAGGCTTTATGAAAGATGTATCTGCTATCAGTACATTGAAATTGCATACAAGTTATGGTATAATGGGTAATAGTGAAATCGGAACATATTCTTCATTAGCAACAATAGGCCAGGGAACAACTGTAATTGGTGGTGAAACTGTAACTACTGCTTATGTAAGTAAAATGGCTAATAAGGATTTGAAGTGGGAAAAGACTGCTCAATTCGATTTAGGTGTAAACTTAGGTTTGTTTAAAGATCGTTTGTCATTTGATGTATCATTCTATCATAAATATACAAGTGATTTGTTATATAGCCGTCCGTTACCTTATTCCACAGGATTTTCTGATATAACAGCAAATATTGGAGAGGTATCCAATAGAGGTCTTGACTTCATGGTTAATGCAACTCCTGTTATGAATCGTGATTTTACATGGTCTACAACACTAAATTTGAACTACAACAAAAATAAAGTTGAAAAGTTAGGAGCTAATGATGAGACTATCTGGAACAACTGGGGTACTTTAAAAGTGGGTGAATCTCTTTCTTCTTTCGGTGGATACGAATGGTTAGGAATTTATGATTCAGGAGACCAGATTGGACGTAGTAAAATTGCAACGGAAAAAACTATTTTAGGAAAAGGTTTACCTGACTGGACTGGTAGCTTTATTAACAATTTTAGTTATAAAAACTTTGATCTTACTTTGGATATGCAGTTTATGTGGGGGGTTGATGTATTGCAAGACTTCCTTCACTCAACTCAGTCTCGTTTCTTAACATCGGGTCTTTCTACAATTTTGACCGATGCTTGGACTCCGACAAATACAGATACAAATGTACAGATGATTTATAACCGTCCTTATGGTGATGGATATAGTGATCAGAATTTTAACTCATCTTGGATTTCTGACGGTTCTTATTTCCGTCTTAATCTTGTACAGTTAGGATATACATTGAGCCAGTCTGCTGTTCAGAAAATAGGATTAAAAAGTTTGCGAGTGTATTTCAATGTAAACAATGCATTTATGCTCTGTTCTAAAGACTTTAAAGGATATGATCCGGAATCATCCTCTAAAGGAACTTCAGCATGGGGACAAAATGTTATGTTCTTCGCTTATCCGAAGGCTCGTACGTTTACATTAGGTGCAAATGTTACATTCTAATAAAAAAATGATCGTATGAAAAAGATAAAATATATTGTATTTAGTGCAGTAAGTTTACTTACATTAGCAACTACGTCATGTACTGATTTTTTGGAAGAAGAACCATTGGATCTTAAGACAGATGGCCAATTTTGGACTTCTGATACAGATGCGCAATCAGCCGTGAACATGGTGTATTATGGAGGTGTTCCATATTTGTATGGTGGTCGTAATAATGGTTGGCAGCCTACTAGACTTATGTATAATGGCTTGTTGTCTGGTTTATTTACAGATGATAAGAAAGATGGAGACTTTTCTTCTAATGCTGAAACATTAAATATAAATTTCCAGACAGTTGCTGGTGATGTTGGTGAAATTTGGCGTGAACCTTATGTTTGTATAGGTCGGTGTAATGTATTGGATTTGAGATTGCCTGAAATGGTTGCTGCTGGTATTATTTCAGAAGATAGAAAAAATGAATTACTGGCACAGGCATACTTTTTCCGTGCATGGTCTTATTTTTTCCTAATCAAAGAGTTCGGTTGTAAAGATGGCGAAGCTCAGGATGGCGGTAATGGTGGTGTTCCTTTGGTTTTGGAACCTTATGAAACAACAGACCCATCAGTTATTAATAAGCCACGTGCTTCCATAACAGAAGTGTATAAGCAAATAGAAAAGGACTTGATAGAAGCAATTAAATATTTGCCTAATAAAACGTTTTATGATAATGGTTGTCGCATAACAAAACCTGCAGCACAAACTTTATTAGCTTCTGTATATTTACAGTGGGCTGGATATCCTTTACAAAATACAGCTATGTATGAGCAGGCCGCTAAAATGGCAGAAGCTGTGCTTACAGGTGGAGCTGGACATGAACTGGAAAAGAGTGAAGATGCCGGAGAAAACCAGAAGAGTGCGTTTAATAAAATTAGAAATAGTAAAACGTCAAAAGAGATTATCTATGCAATAGAATATGATCAATCTCTGGATCGTGGTAATCCGTACATTAATGCTTGTATGACTAATCAAGCAACAGCTTGGACAGAGAATGATAATTCTAAAGTGTTTGCGACAAGTGTATTGGCGAATATGTATCATGCCAGCGATGTTGTTCTTGATAGCTATGTAGATGGAGATGTTCGTATTAAGGAAAAGAACTTTTTCTTTACGACTTATAAATCATCCACAGGAAAAGAATTCCATTGCAATCAATATGATAACTGGTTCTGGTATGAAGATTATGCTATGGTCAATTCAAAAGGCGGTAGCTGGAATTTCCCGGTATTTCGTTTATCTGACGTTTATCTGATTGCTGCTGAAGCATTATTGAAACAGGCTACTCCAGATCAAGGAAAAGCAAGAACTTATTTGGAGACTGTTCGTAAACGTGCATTTACTGTAAATGGAACTTTGGATACTGGCTATGATTTGCCTACAACAATTACAGTTGGTGATGTTTTGACAGAACGTTTGCACGAGTTCCCGTTAGAATTAAAGGTTTGGGATGATATTCGTAGAAACCGCTTATATCCACAGGTTCAATCTGATAATTCTTTGGAATGGGTTGATATAGCAACTGCTGAAACGTATAATAAACGTGATGGTAAGACCTTTAAGAATAACTTGCATATGTTATTATGGCCGATACCACAAGGTGCAATGGAACGTAATCCTAGCTTGGCACAGAACCCTGGTTATTAATTGACATATTGATCCACCTGTGTAACGGGCTGATCTATATCTATATGGAAGGGTATAGCTGATTCAGCTATACCCTTCTTTTTTAACCTTTAAAAATTATAACATGAAACAAATTCTTATTTCTTTATGCCTTATTGCCGGTTTAGGATTTGATGCCTCGGCTCAAAAAACGGATTTGACAAAATATGTGAATACTTTACAAGGAACAAATTCAAAACATGAATTGACAAGGGGAAATACCTATGCCACGACCGCATTACCTTGGGGTATGAATTTCTGGACACCACAGACTGGCCCGAATGGTAGCGGATGGATTTATCAACACTTTAAAGATTCTATCCGTGGGTTCAGGCAGACACACCAGTGCAGCTCCTGGACAAATGACTATTCCGCTTTTTCTTTGATGCCTGTTACTGGCAAATTAGAGGTAAATCAGTATAAAAGAGCAGCTAAATTCAGCCATAAAAATGAGATAGCTCATCCGGATTATTATAAAGTTACTTTTGATAATAAAATTACTACAGAAATGTCGCCTACGGAAAGAGGTGTACATATGCGTTTTTCATTTCCGGGAAAAGGAGATTCTTATGTAGTGTTAGATGCAAATAATAGAGGCAGTTGTGTTAAAATTATACCCACAGAACGTAAAATAATTGGTTACAATAAAAATGCAAACCATAGCGTTCCTAAAAATTTCGCGAACTATTTTGTTATTGAATTTGATAAACCTTTTGAATCGTACGGAACATGGACCGGTAATGAAGGTTTGATTGCAGAAGGTAATACTGATGCAGAAAGTGAATATACTGGTGCTTATATCCAATTTAAAAAAGGTTCTAAGGTACAGGCTAAAATAGCATCTTCTTTTATTAGCTATGAACAGGCGGAATTGAATCTGAAGAAGGAGCTGGGTTCATTTAAATCATTGGAACAGACACGTGCAGCCGCAAAAGAAGCCTGGAACAAACAGTTAGGTAAAATTCAGGTAGAAGGTGGCTCGGAAGAATTGAAATCTACATTTTATTCTTGCTTCTTCCGTTCTATGCTTTTCCCGCGTAAGTTCTATGAGCATGATGAAGCTGGTAATCCGATATATTACAGTCCGTATGATGGAAAAGTTCATGAGGGATTGATGTATACGGATAATGGATTCTGGGATACATTCAGAGCTCAATTTCCTTTGAATGCAATTTTGCATCCTGAATTTCATAACAATTATATTACAAGCTTGATTACGGCTTACGATCAGAGCGGCTGGTTACCTTCATGGTCTTTCCCTGGTCATCAGGGCGGTATGATTGGTAATCATGCATTATCGTTGATTGCAGATGCCTGGGCTAAAGGTTTCCGCTCTTATGATCCGAAACATGCCATGGAAGCAATGTTCCATGAAGTAACTAATAAGGGACCTGGTGGACCGGCTAATGGTCGTGAAGGTTGGAAAGAGTATTTCATTTATGGGTATGTTCCATATCCTGATGTACGTGAAGCAACAGCTAAAACATTGGAATATTGCTATAATGACTGGTGTGCAATGGAGTTTGCAAAGATGACAGGACAGCCATTCTATGAAGAACAGTTTAAAAAGCAAATATACAACTACAAAAATGTATTCGATCCTTCTGTAGGATTTATGCGTGGACGTCAGAATGATGGTAACTGGTATCCTAATTTTGATCCGACAGAATGGGGCGGTCCGTTTACGGAAGGTTGTGCATGGCATTATGTATGGTCTGTGTTCCATGATGTAAAGGGATTGATTGATTTGATAGGGGGTGATAAATCTTTTGTCGCTAAATTGGACGCTGTATTTTCTTCTCCTAATACATTTAAAGTTGGAACTTACAACCGCGTTATCCATGAAATGGCAGAAATGGAAATGATTAATATGGGACAATATGCTCATGGAAATCAGCCGATTCAGCACATGATTTATTTGTATAACTATGCTGGGGAGCCTTGGAAATCACAGAAATGGGCACGTAAGATAATGAACGATCTGTATAATTCGACTCCTGATGGTTATCCGGGTGATGAGGACCAGGGGCAGACTTCTTCTTGGTATGTTATCAGTGCAATGGGCTTGTATTCAGTTTGTCCGGGTACAACGGAATATGTAATAGGTAGTCCGGTATTCCCGAAAATGACGATACAACTTGAAAATGGTAAGAAGTTGGTTATTGAAGCAGAAGGCAATAGTCCTGAAAATGTGTATATACAGTCTGCATCTTTGAATGGCAAACCATTCACAAGAAACTATCTGCAATATGACGAGTTGATGAATGGTGGTGTTATTCGTTATCAGATGGGTAATACACCAGCTCTTAACAGAGGGACTTCAATGGCTGATCGTCCATTCTCTTTGTCTAAATAACAGATACGCTGATTTATAAAAATTGACAGGTGCTCTCTAAAAAGAGAGTATATCAGAGGATCATAAAAAACGAAACTTTTTTATGATCCTCTTTTTTATCTTTCCTTAAAGCGATTAGTTTATTTTAGATTATTCTTGGTTTGATTTAACCAAATGAGAAATAAACACTTTGCAGAGTTTTTAAGAAGTAGAGGTTACTCCAAGACCAAGCACCAACGCGGATTTCGAAAGGATCTTTTTATATTGATTGAAGTTTTGGGATATGGTTAGTCTGCCGAATAGGTTATCTTCGACACGGTTTTTCCCGGCGATTCGGCTATTTCGACGGTGGTTACCCCGCCCGGATAGTTCAGTTCGATGGACAGGTGTTTCCGGGTTTTGAAACGGTATGTTACTTCCACATTCTCATCCCGTTCGTCGCTTTTGTAATCCGTATTGCCGGACGGCAGTTTTTCCCGCAGGTGATAATTGAAACGGCATTCGTTCCGGACAATGATGTCGTACACTTCTTTCAGCGTTTTACCTTTGTAGGTATCTTCAAAGATGTTCGTATAGCCATCGTCCTGCGAGTAGTGTTTGTGCGTCACGTAAGGTTCGGCACCGGATACTTTCTCGCGGGAGTCATCCTGCGGGGTTTTGGTATCTCCAATCTCTCCAATCTCGGCCATGGCCAGCTCCTGCGGGGAAGTTTCCGATTCCTGCGTGGACTGGTTTTGTTCTTTACGCGAATGATTGCCACAGGCAGCCAGGGCAACGCACAACACGGCTATGATGATGATTTTTGTCTTCATATTGGTTGCTGTTTTTTGTTATCTTATTGGCAAATAGAACCGCATATTATATTTTGAGATTCAGTGTTCTAACTCCGTATTCACGTGTATCTTTCCGAATACTTTTTTACTCTCTTTGCAAATATATAAAAAGTACCGTTCATTATGTATGATGGGTGGTGCTTTTTTATTGATTTTCAATGAGGTGAGATATTAAAACTTTATCCCTCTGCTTTTCCTTTGCTGCTGCATGGGTTGTCGTATGTTCATCACTGAATCCGACAAGGCGGCACGTCCATCTTACAACTGATCTGTTTGATTTCTCTGTCCACTGTCAGACGGCACATTAAAGGTACGTTCCCACCGGGTTTCTCGCTGCTTTTCTTTAGATACAAATATTTTTCAGAAAAACATCTCTAAACATTATCCGAATGAAATGATGGTTATCATTCGCATCTTTCTGCAATTCATCGGCATCTTTTACCAATTTCATTCTTTAGAAATATACTTTTGACAATTGTAAAAAGTATATTTCACATTGTAATTTTTAAGTTTGATAATTATTATACTTTCTTTTGATAGTTATCAAAAGAATATTTTTAAACGTGGTTTTTGAAAAAAGTACGGCTGTTTTTTTTAAAGTATGGGGTGAAGTTTTAAAAGAGTAAGGGTATATAGTATAAATACCTATTGGCGAGTATGGAGAAAACAAGTGCGTAGGTGACACTGATTGGACTGATTTAGGTGGATTTTTCTTGTATATTATAAATTAAATAACTATTATGATAAAATGAATTAAAAACACAGGCCATCAATAGAGCTGTGTTTTTGTATGGAGAGCTATGTTTAATTGGTGTTTTTTGAGCTTGTGCTTAACTGTTTTGTCTTATATCTATTGATATATATAGTTTATATCTTTGTTTTGCAATGACTAAAAAAACGGTCGTTTATTTTAGTCCTTTATGTTCCACGTAAGTCACTAATAATAGGATTATTACATTTTACCTAACTTAAAGAGTTACAGATTTGTATAATTTTTTCTTTTGGTTTTACGGTTTTTAATACATATATTTGCAATGACTAAAATAAACGACCGTTTTTTTAGTCCTTTTTCGTTTGTCTGTTATGGGACTGACGAACTTTTTCATCCTCTAAAATAAACTCTGTATAATACCTTATATGTTGATTTTGTTGTGTTTAGTCATAGCAATCATAGTATCATCTATGTTTATTCCGCACCCATTCGTGGTTGCATATAAAAAGCGATTGCTTAACATACCCGATAAAAGTAAAATACGCAGTAAAGAAGTTTCTCGCTTTACAACGGGTTTGCGTTATCAGTTAGGACATACCATTCTTACCACTACCCTTAACTTTCTAATGTTTGTGTGTGGATTTATTCTAATGTATTCGGGAATATTGAATATTCTCGAACGATTTTTGTGGGTGATACCAGAAGTCCAGCCTTGGGTTTTTACTGGTATTTCTTGCTATTCGGTGTGCAATATACTGTTCTTCAGGATATCCGCCTCCCGCATATCCTTGGGTATACTTCTTCAATAGTATGTTGCTATATTTTCGATAGGATTGTTAATCCAACGAGGAAATATACAGGATGCCGATAAAAATGATTAGTGATTTAAATATTAATGTATAACCTCTAAATCTTTTTATTGCCTATGAGATAAGAGAAGTCCGGATAAAAGAAGACCGGAAAGTGTTGTGCGTCTTTCAGGTCTATAAATACACAAATTCAAACACAATTAAGTATTAACGAATTAATCAAGTAAGTTATGAAAAAAGAACCGAAATTTCTGAATATCATGAAAATTTCAACCTTTCTTCTTTCCGCTTGTGCTTTTTCAACATTTGCCGCTCCAACAAGCTCGCAGAATATGAAAGGTAATATCGACGGAAATGAAATTACGATCGATGAATCTATTGATCCAGTGGGAAAACAGGCAGATGATTTGTCTGTTTACAATAAGAATGAAGTAAATAATGCGTCTCCGGTTGCCCAACAGGGCAAGGTTGTAAAGGGTGTTGTAAAAGACATGAACGGAGAGCCTGTTATTGGGGCAAATGTTGTTGTAAAAGGTACAACAAACGGTACTATTACTGATATTGATGGAAATTATTCTTTGGAAGGAGTTCCCGCTGGAGCAATCCTGCAAATTTCCTATATCGGTTATTTAACAAAAGACGTTACTGTAGGGAATCAATCTGCAATCAATGTTATATTGGCAGAGGATACTCAATCTCTAGATGAAGTAGTGGTAGTAGGTTACGGTACAATGCGTAAGTCCGACGTTACCGGTTCTATCGGTGTAGCTAAAGGCGAAGATTTGACTAAAAACCAGAACTTTAGTGCATTAGAAAACTTGCGAGGTAAAGTTTCCGGTGTAAATATCTTCTCAAACTCCAGTCAGCCGGGTGCTTATAATAACCGTGTTATTATCCGTGGTATGGCAACAATCAATTCATCTTCGGACCCCTTGTATGTTGTGGATGGTGTGGTAATGGAGAATTTCGGATTAGTCAACCCAAATGATATCGAATCCATGGAAGTACTGAAAGATGCTTCTGCTACTGCTATTTATGGTGCTCGTGGTGCAAATGGTGTTATCATGGTTACAACAAAACGTGGTAAAAAAGGTGGAGAAGGAGTTCAGATATCAGGGATCTGTTAGTGCCAGCCATATTGCACGTAAGATGGATTTGTTGAACGCTCAGGAATGGTGCGATACTTTTATGAAGGGGTTGGAAAATGAAAACACTTATATGGGTAAAAACTGGTCGTTAGACCGTACCTATTGGTTCCATGACCGCGATTATTTTGATGCAAATGGTAATCCGTTGTATGATACGGATTGGCAGGATGAGTCAACGCGTACTGCTGTATCTCATAACCATCAGTTGAATATTCAGCAAGCAGGTAAAAATTCATCAATGGGTGCATTCCTGAACTATACGGATCAGCAGGGTATTGTAATGAATACGTATAATAAACGTTTGAATGCAAAGGTTGCCTACGATGCAAATCCTACAAAGTGGTTATCTACAGCCGTTAACGTATTGGTCAACCATACTTGGGGCCGGTATACACCGGAAGATGGTGGAGGCCAGGAAGCTCGCCGTACTATGATTGAAATGGTACCTTGGTTGCCTGTCAGAGATAAAAATGGAGATTATACGACAAGTACAACTTCTTTGACTGAAAGTAATTATTTCGGTTTGGAAGGAATGTCAAATCCGGTTATGATTCTGGATTTGCAGAAACGTATGAAGTATAATACTCAGATTTTTGGTAATGCTGCTTTGACCTTCCACCTTCTTGATGGTCTGGATTTAAAGACTCAGTTCGGTATTGACCACCATAATATTACTTATAGAGGTTATTCTTCTATTTCTTTGAATAATATTTCAATGCCTAATGGTTGGGCTGAATATCAGAATTGGAATACAATGTACTGGCAGGAAGAAACTTATCTGACTTATAACAAAGCTTTCGGTGAACATCGATTGAATGCTATGGCCGGTTTGTCTTGGCAGGAACGTACAGAGCGCTGGAACAAGTCCCGTACGGAAGGTTTTGCCGATGACTTCTACGAAGATAATAATATGGTCGTAGGTACTAATCCTAATTCTCCGGAATCCAGTTGGAACCGTTGGGCTATGAACTCTTATTTCTTACGTTTTGCGTACACTTATAAAGATCGTTATTCTGCAACTTTAACAGGTCGTGTCGATGGATCTTCTAAGTTTGGTGAAAACAATAAATATGCATTTTTCCCGTCTGCAGGTTTGGCATGGAATATTTCTCAGGAAGATTTCTTGAAAGATAACAAGACCATCAGTATGTTGAAAATCCATACAAGTTATGGTTTGACTGGTAACTCTGAAATCGGCTCCTATAAATCGTTAGGAAAAACAGCAGCCGGTACACATTTGATTGATGCGAAACGTGCTCCTTATTCCTATATTAGCACAATGTCAAATCCTGATTTGAAATGGGAAAAAACAGGACAGTTTGATATTGGTATTAATTTAGGTTTGTTCCAGAACCGTTTGAGTTTTGATGTCGCTTATTATAACAAGAAAACTACCGATTTGCTGCTAGATTGCCCGGTTCCTCATTCTACAGGTTTCAATTCCATTTACAAAAACATTGGTGCTGTAAGAAACCAGGGTGCTGATATCATGGTAACAGCTATTCCAGTACAGAATAAAGACTTTAATTGGAGCTCAACAATTAACCTGAACTTTAATAAGAATAAAATTCTTGCATTAGGTGATACGGATGCAGATGTTTATCTGTACGACTGGGTAGGCGGCGGCAGTATCTTGCGCGTTGGCGAAAGTATGGGTAGTTTCTATGGTCTGGAACGTTATGGCGTTTATACTAAAGAAGACTGGCAAGCCGGTAACTGTACGCAAGACCAGGTAGGCCGTGCAAAACGTTCAAAAGACAAAACAATTATTGGAAAAGGTTTACCTGATTGGACTGGTAGCTGGATTAATAACTTGTCATATAAGAACTTCGATTTGACACTGGATTTACAGTTTGTATGGGGAGTTGAAACATTACAGCGTTTCTTCCACTCAACTTATGACCGTTTCGGTATAACCAACGGTTTAAAGAATATTTTAACTGATGCTTATGACGGAACAAATCCGGATGCAATGCAACAGATGATTTATTTGCAAAGTGGCGAACACAACGGTGAAAAACATGCAGGTCAGGACACAACAACTGATTCTCAATGGGTTGCTAATGGTTCTTATTTGCGCTGCAATTTATTGCAGGTAGGTTATACATTTGATTCAAAAGTAATTAAAGGTATTGGTTTGTCTGGGTTACGTTTGTATGCAAGTGCTAATAACTTATTCCAGATTGTATCTAAGGATTTCTTAGGTTATGATCCCGAATCAACTTCTGAAACGAGTGGTAAGTTTGGTCAGAATATGACATTCTTCTCTTATCCGAGAGCAAGAACATTTACATTTGGTGTCAATGTAACCTTTTAATTAACTCATTAAATTGAATATATATATGAAAAAGATATTAACAACAGCCATTTTATGTGCTGGCTTAATGAGCTTTACGGCTTGTAGCGACTTTTTGGAAGAAACTCCGAAAACAGAGTTGACAACCGTTGGCTACTATACAACGGAAGCGCAGGCGTTAGCTAACGTAAACTATTTATATCGTACAGGAGCTATTCGCCAAATAGCATCGGCACCAAGTGCATATGTAGGAAGTTTTGCTTCTATTACAGGTTTCCTGACAGGCTATTTTTCTAATAGCTATGAAGGACAAGAAATAGTTTGTAAATATTCCCGTGAACTGAATCGTCAGCAATATACCATGCAGATTTCAGGAACGATGGATGGTGTTTGGGACGCTTGTTATAAGGCTATAAATGTAGCTAATGCTGCAATCAAAAATATTCCCGGAATAAAGATGGACGAGAATGTGGCAAATAAGTATGTTGCCGAAGCAAAATTTTTCCGTGCATTTAACTATTACTATCTGGTGAAAACATTTGGAGATGTTCCTTTCTATACAGAACCTTATGTCATTGCAGAAAATATGGAGTTGGAACGTACTGCGGCAGCGACTGTTTATGCTCAGGTAGAGAAAGATTTGCAAGATGCTATAGCTGTCTTGCCTGAAGCTAAATTTGCGGATAATGCTCACCGGATTACCAAGTATGCTGCTGCTATGATGTTGACTACTGTTTATATGCAGCAAGGTAAATATGCAGAGGCCGTTCCATATGCGAGAATTGTGATAAACTCTCCTCATGGATTGACACAGAATGATAATTTGACAGATAAGAGTGCTTTTAATAAATTACGTTCAATTGATGACTTGGATGAAGTTATTTATGCTCAGGAATATGATAATGCAGTCAATACAAGTGATTGGTTCCCGACATATTCGGTTAGTTCAAGTGCAGTTTCCGTATTTAAAAAATATTCCATCTTTGAAAGAGTATATGGTCCTACTGATGGATTTTTGAATGTATATGACAAGGATAATGATTTACGTATCCAGCCTAATCAATTTTTCCACTGGAAATATACCAATCCGGTTAATGGAGCGGTTTGGGAGTCTAAAGTGGCAGGTTGCTGGTATTATTTCGATGAAGACGCTTTGTTGAATACAGGTAAGGGTACGAAAGACTGGAATATATTCCGGTATGCCGAAGCTCTGTTGGATGGTGCGGAAGCAATTGCTCAAAGTACGGGTGTGACGGATGAGGCTGCAGGTTATTTAGCTCAGGTACAAGCACGTGCACGCTTGGATGGTAAGACCGCAGAAGATATTAAGCCTACATTACTTGCATTATCTAAACAAGCCTTTATTGAAGCTTGCTGGACAGAACGCCTGCGTGAATTCCCATTGGAATATAAGATTTGGGATGACTGCGTACGTACCGGCAAATTCCCTGTAATTTCAACAACAACTCCAGGCCAAGTAAGTTATGTAGATTTAATAGGTGCAAAGAATGCTTCTGGTGCAACATTTAAAAAGACAGACCTGTTATGGCCGATATCTGTAAATGAAAGACAGAGAAATCCGAACTTGACTCAGAATGAAGGATATGAAAATTAATTAATAGAAATCTATAAAAGGAACTATAACTGAGTAATATAAAAGGGGAGGGTGACTTTTTTCATTCTCCCCTTTTTGTAAGTATATTGAGCCGTATTTTTATAAAAGTGCTCCTAAGTACATTGAATTTTAAGGGATACATCTTTGATTTAAATTCAACCTTTTCAAATTTCAATCAAAATGACTGTTCTTCTCCCTTTTTTTAATTATTTGTATTCTTTTTGCTCCATATTGTTCCTATCTTTGTAACGTATTGCCAGCAGTTGTGGGTAATAAATTTAAAGCGTTTAAGATTTTTGTATTAATTAATAAGTGTTATATCATGAAGAAAAAAAGTGTTTGGGCTTTGGCTTTGGCTGCCACTTTGATGTGGGTGGGGAAACCTGCTTCGGCGGCTGAAAGCGGAGCTTTTGATCCGGTGGAGTATGTAAACCCGTTAATGGGAACACAGTCTACTTTTGAATTATCAACGGGAAATACGTATCCTGCAATTGCACGTCCTTGGGGTATGAACTTCTGGACTCCGCAAACAGGCAAGATGGGAGACGGATGGCAATATGTATATACTGCAAATAAAATTCGTGGTTTCAAGCAAACCCATCAACCAAGCCCGTGGATTAATGACTACGGACAGTTTGCTATTATGCCGATAGTAGGTAAACCGGAATTCGATCAGGAAAAACGTGCCAGTTGGTTCTCTCATAAAGGTGAGATTGCTAAAGCTTATTATTATAAAGTATATTTGGCTGAACATGATATTGTAACCGAGCTTACTCCGACAGATCGTGCAGCTATGTTCCGTTTTACTTTCCCGGAAAACGAACATTCATATATTGTTGTCGATGCTTTGGATAAAGGTTCTTACATTAAAGTAATACCGGAAGAAA
This sequence comes from uncultured Parabacteroides sp., assembly GCA_900541965.1. Classification (GTDB taxonomy): domain Bacteria; phylum Bacteroidota; class Bacteroidia; order Bacteroidales; family Tannerellaceae; genus Parabacteroides. The sequence goes on from UQLN01000021.1 coordinate 27,423, forward strand.
ATAAGATTATCGGTTATTCGACAAAGAATAGCGGTGGTGTTCCTGATAACTTCAAGAATTACTTTGTAATAGAGTTCGACAAACCGTTTACTTATGAAGCAACTTTCGCTGATGCGACATTAAAAGAAGGTGCTAAAGAACAATCAAGCAACCATGTAGGTGCTGTAATTGGTTTCAAAACTAAAAAAGGTGAAATCGTTCATGCAAAAGTCGCTTCTTCTTTCATTAGTTTTGACCAGGCTGCTATCAACCTGAAAGAGTTAGGCAATGATAATTTCGATACATTGGTACAGAAGGGTAAGGACGTTTGGAATAAGGAATTAGGAAAGATAGAAGTTGAAGGTGGTAACTTAGACCAGTATCGTACATTCTATTCTTGCATGTACCGTTCTTTATTGTTTCCACGTAAGTTCTACGAAATTGATGCAGCGGGACAGGTTGTCCACTACAGCCCTTATAATGGAGAAGTATTGCCGGGTTATATGTTTACAGATACAGGCTTCTGGGATACATTCCGTTGTCTGTTCCCATTCCTGAACCTGATGTATCCTTCTATGAATAAGGAAATGCAGGAAGGTTTGATCAATACATATAAGGAAAGCGGTTTCTTCCCTGAATGGGCAAGTCCGGGACACCGTGGTTGCATGGTTGGTAACAACTCTGCATCTATTCTGGTGGATGCTTATATGAAGGGTGTAAAAGTAGATGATTTGGAAACTTTATATAAAGGCTTAATCCATGGAACTGAAAATGTTCATCCTACAGTTTCTTCAACAGGTCGCTTAGGACATGAATATTACAACAAATTAGGGTATGTTCCTTACGATGTAAAGATTAATGAGAATGCAGCCCGTACATTGGAATATGCTTACAATGACTGGTGTATCTGGAAGATAGCTAAGGAATTAGGCCGTCCGAAAAAAGAATTGGAATTATATGCCCGCCGTGCATTGAATTACAAGAACCTGTATGACAAAGAAAGTAAATTGATGCGTGGTAAGAATGAAAACGGAGAATTCCAGTCTCCATTCTCTCCGCTGAAGTGGGGTGATGCCTTTACAGAAGGAAACAGCTGGCATTATTCCTGGTCTGTATTCCATGATCCTCAGGGATTAATTAACCTGATGGGCGGTAAAGATTCTTTCGTAATGATGCTTGATTCCGTATTTGCTGTTCCGCCATTGTTCGATGATAGCTATTATGGTGGAGTAATTCACGAAATCCGTGAAATGACCGTAATGAATATGGGTAACTATGCACATGGTAACCAGCCGATACAGCATATGATTTATTTGTATAACTATGCCGGTCAGCCATGGAAAGCGCAATATTGGTTGCGTCAGGTTATGGACCGTATGTATACTCCGGGACCTGATGGTTATTGCGGTGATGAAGATAACGGACAGACTTCAGCCTGGTATGTATTCTCAGCTTTAGGTTTCTATCCGGTTGCTCCTGGTACAACTCAATATATTTTGGGTGCACCTCTGTTTAAGAAGGCTACTCTTCATTTTGAAAACGGAAATAATTTGGTAATTAATGCTCCGAACAACAGCGACAAAAATATTTATATCGAGTCGATGACGTTTAACGGTAAAAATTATACGAAGAATTATTTGGATCATAATGATTTGTTCAAAGGCGGTGTTATCGATATCGTAATGGGTGACAAACCTAATTTGAAACGCGGTATCAATCCGGAAGATATGCCTTATTCATTTTCTGTAAACGAGGAAGGAATCAGTAAACTTTCTCCGATATCAGTAAAACCGAGTAAAAAGAAAAAATAAAACAAGTACAATGAATTTTATTCATAAACCGATAATGTCAGGCATAGCAATGTGCCTGACATTTTTCGCATTTTCTTGTACCACACAAGAGAAAGTAGAAAACAAAACAGACTATACTGTATATGTAGATCCTTATATCGGATCAGGTGAACACGGACATGTATTCGTTGGCGCGAATGTCCCGTTCGGAGCTATACAAGCCGGACCTCAGAATATCCATAAAGGATGGGACTGGTGCTCCGGTTATCATTATTCTGACAGTGTAATTATTGGTTTCAGCCATACTCATCTGAGTGGAACCGGCTGTGCTGATTTGGGGGATATTTTATTAATGCCCTATACTGGTGAGGTTCGTACTGCCCGTGGCGAACAGGATAATATTGAAGGAACAGCTTCTTCCTATTATAAACATGCAAATGAGACCGTATCTCCGGGTTATTATTCTCTGTTGATGGATAATGGTGTGAAAGTTGAACTTACAACAACAGAACGTACGGCTTTGCATCGTTATACTTATCCGGAAGGAAGTGAGCAACGTTTATTGATTAACCTGAAAGAGGGTAATGGCGACAGGGCATATGAGACTTATCTGAAAAAGATAGATGATAATACAATTGAAGGATTCCGTTTTTCCAAAGGTTGGAGCCCGCGGCATAAAGTGTATTTCACTATGAAAACAGACCAACCTATCGAATCATTAGCTGTATTTAATGATGATGCAGTGGCTGGTAACGATGAGTTGAGTGGCGAATCGGTAAAAGGTGTCGTAACTTTCAAGAACAATACTCCGAATGTACAGGTAAAGATTGCAATTTCGTCTGTAAGCTGTGCAAATGCATTGGCAAATATGAATGCCGAAGTTGAGCATTGGGATTTCGACCGGGTACACAAGGACGCAATTGATAAATGGAACAACCAATTGGCATCTGTTGTTATCGATACCAAAGATGAACGTGCCAAAAGGATTTTCTACACATCTATGTACCATGCATTCATTGCGCCGACGTTATATTGTGATGTGAATGGAGACTTCCGTGGACATGATGATAAGGTTTATACAAACAATAACTGGAAGAACTATTCTACCTTCTCTTTGTGGGATACCTACCGTACATTAAATCCGTTGTTTACTATTATTAAGCCGGAAATGGTTGGCGACATTGTGAACTCATTCCTGAGCATCTATGATCAGCAAGGTAAATTGCCTATCTGGCCGTTGGTAGGAGGAGAAACCGAATGTATGCCCGGTTACAGTGCAGTTCCCATTATTGCAGATGCTTATTTAAAAGGCTTTACAGGTTTTGATGCGGAACGAGCATATGCCGATATGGTTTCTTCCGCTACTTATGAGAAACAGAATGGCGTGCCTTATGTACTGGAAAAAGGGTATATCCCTTGTGATAAGATTCATGAAGCAACCTCTATTGCTATGGAATATGCTGCCGACGATTGGGGCATTTCGCAAATGGCAAAGAAAATGGGTAAGACCGAAGATTATCAGACATTCCTGAAACGCGGTAAATATTATGAACAATATTATGATAAGGATATCAACTTCATCCGCCCGAAAATGAATGACGGAAGCTGGCGTACTCCTTACAATCCGTTCCGTTCAGTCCACGGTGTTGGTGATTTCACGGAAGGTACCGGCTGGCAGTATACATTCTTTGTTCCGCAACATCCGGAAGGATTGATTGCCTTAATGGGAGGAGATGCGAAGTTTGTTTCCAAACTGGATTCCTTGTTTATTGTAGAAGGAGATATGGGAGAAGGAGCATCCAGCGATATCAGCGGTCTGATTGGCCAGTATGCACATGGGAACGAACCCAGTCATCATGTGGCTTATTTATATCCGTATGCCGGTGAACAATGGAAGACTGCGGAAAAAGTTCGCTTTATTCAGGATGAGTTTTATACAGATAAGCCGGAAGGTGTTATCGGTAATGAAGATTGTGGTCAGATGTCCGCATGGCATATCATGTCTGCTTTAGGATTCTACCAGGTTAATCCGTCGAATGGTGTACTTGTGTTCGGTAGCCCGTTGTTTGACAAGGCTTCTGTCCGCTTGCCGGAAGGAAAGACATTTGATATTGTGGCACAGAACAATAGTAAGGATAATATTTATATCCAGTCCGTGTTATTAAATGGAAAGCCGTATAACAATTCTTATATCCTGTATGATGACGTTATGAAGGGAGGAAATCTTACCTTTGTAATGGGGAATACTCCGAATAAGGATTTCGGGGCCGCTCCGGAAAATCGTCCGAAGACAGCAGAATAATCTGTCCTAAGTCCAAAATTAAAATAAAAACGTATGAACAAGACAATCAAGACAACAGTAGCGTTACTGGCATCCGCATTCTTGCTGGGTGCCTGCGCTCAGAGTGGTGGCAAAGGTTCTGCCCTTGATCCGGTAGACTATGTGAACCCCTATATGGGTAACATCAGCCACTTATTGGTGCCTACTTATCCTACAGTGCACCTGCCAAACAGTATGTTGCGTGTTTATCCCGAACGTGCTGATTTCACAGGTGACCTTTTAGGTGGATTGCCAATCATTGTAACCAGCCATCGCGGAAGTTCGGCATTTAATCTGAGTCCGTACCAGGGGGATGAAGCCGGTTTGAAACCTGTGATTAATTATAGTTACGACCAGGAGAAAATCCATCCATACCGTTACCGGGTTTATCTGGATAACGAGAATATAGATGTAGACTTTGCTCCATCTCATCAAAGCGCTGTTTATGCAATCACTTTTGAGAAAGACGGCCCTGCTTATCTGATATTCAATAGCCGCAACGGGCAATTGCAGGTAAATGGTAATGCCGTTAGCGGTTACCAATATGTAGATAAAAAGACAAAAGTTTACCTGTATGCCGAAACCGACCGGAAGCCTTTAAAATCCGGTGTTCTATCGGCTGAAAATGTAAACTATGACCAGACATCGGTAGAAGGAAGAAACGCTGCGATTGCTCTTTCCTTCGGTAATGATGTAAAGACTTTGGGTGTTCGTTACGGTATTTCATTTATCAGCGAAGAACAGGCAAAGAAAAATCTGGATCGTGAAATTGCTGCATATAATGTAGACGTCGTAGCGAAAGAAGCTAAGAACGATTGGAATGATGCTTTAAGTAAAATTCAGGTTCAAGGCGGAAGCCAGGACGATAAAGTGATATTCTATACTTCTTTGTACCGTTGCTATGAGCGTCCGGTGAACTTGAGTGAAGACGGACGTTATTACAGTGCATTCGATGGTAAGATTCATGAAGACAACGGACGCCCGTTCTATACGGATGATTGGATTTGGGATACTTACCGTGCTACTCATCCGCTTCGTGTCCTGATTGATAACGAGAAAGAAAGTGATATTATCAATTCTTTCCTGTTAATGGCAGAACAAATGGGGACAAACTGGATGCCAACTTTCCCGGAAGTAACAGGGGACTCGCGCCGTATGAACTCCAACCATGCTGTAGCAACCGTTATCGATGCCTACCGTAAAGGTGTCCGTGGTTTTAACCTGGAGAAAGCTTATATTGCAGCCAAGAAGGGTATAGAAGAAAAAACATTAATTCCCTGGTCTGCCGCACCGGCCGGTTGGTTGGATGAGTTCTATAAGGAACATGGATATATTCCGGCATTGAAACCGGGGGAACAGGAAACCGTTCCGAATGTATCTATCTGGGAAAAACGTCAGCCGGTGGCTGTCACTTTGGGTACGGCTTATGACCAGTGGTGCTTGTCACAAATAGCCGCAGAATTAGGAAAATCCGATGAGGCGGACTATTATTTGCGCCAGTCTTATAATTATCGTAACCTGTTCAATCCTGAAACTCGTTTCTTCCATCCGAAGGATAAAGACGGCAAGTTTATAGAGGGTATCGATTATCGTTATTCCGGAGGATTAGGAGCACGCGATTATTATGATGAAAACAACGGATATGTTTACCGTTGGGATGTACAGCACAATATTGGTGATTTGGTTTCTATGATTGGAGGCAATGAAGTGTTTACCGCAGCATTGGATTCCATGTTTGATACTCCGCTGGGTATGTCCAAATGGCAATTCTATTCTACATTGCCCGACCATACCGGGAATGTAGGTCAGTTCTCAATGGCCAACGAACCAAGTTTGCATATACCTTATCTGTATAACTATGCAGGTCAGCCGTGGAAGACACAGAAGCGTATCCGTACATTGCTTAACCAGTGGTTCCGTAACGATTTGATGGGGGTTCCCGGAGATGAAGACGGTGGTGGTATGTCTGCATTTGTTGTTTTCAGCCAGATGGGTTTCTATCCTGTGACTCCTGGTTCTCCTACTTATAATATAGGCAGTCCGTTCTTCACTGATGTGAAAGTAGATTTAGGCAACGGCAACGTATTTGAAGTAAAAGCAAATAATGCTTCTGCTGAAAATAAATATGTTCAGTCTGCCAAATTGAACGGTAAAGTATTGAACCAGCCTTGGTTTGATCATAGCGAAATCGCTTCTGGCGGTATTCTGGAACTGGAAATGGGACCGAAAGCGAATAAAGAATGGGGGATTGCAACTCCTCCTCCTTCTGCAGCACCGATGCCCAAATAGTTGACAAGTGACAGTTGACAAATGACAATTGACAGTTAGGCTTTGCACTCGATTAAAAGGATAGAGTTACCTTTGAAAGAGTTCTCCGATAATAATGCTACGCAAAATGCCGAAACATTTGTCAACTGTCACTTGTCAACTATTTAAGTGGTAATGTAAACCAGAATGTCGAACCTGAATCGGCTTTTGATGTTACTCCTATTTTTCCTCCCAGGCTTTCGATAATCGTTTTACTGATAGTCAGCCCCAAGCCTGTGCCGGGCTTGAAATCATTTACTTTGATGAAACGTTCGAAAATACGGTTTGCATCTTTTTCTGAAATGCCGATTCCTGTATCGCTGACGCTCATACGTAAATGGCTCCCTTCTATGTGATAGGACAGGGTGATGAAACCTTCTTCTGTAAACTTGATAGCATTATTTACAAAGTTTGCAATAACCTGTGTGATTCTTTGCGGGTCTGTTTGCAGGTGAATGGAAGGCAGGTTCTGGTCAAACAATAATTTGACATTCGGATTGGTATTATCCAGATTAGCCAGATATATCTCTCCACATATTTCTTTGATATTGGTATCTGTAATATGATAATTGAACGTTCCCGCCTCTATTTTGGAGAAATCCAGAATATCGTCAATCAGATGCAACAGCAAGTCATTATTTTTATGAATAATATTCAGATACATTCTACGTTCGTCGGCGTCATTTGTTTCTGCCGCTATATCAGAAAAACCGACGATTGCATTTAAAGGAGTTCGTATCTCATGGCTCATATTGGCAAGGAATGCAGACTTCAGTTTGTCGGCTTCTTTGATACGTATCAATTCATTTTCACCTTCCCGCTGTTTGGTTATATTGGAAGTATAGCTAACAATTTTGCTCGGTGTACCGTCCTCATTGAACTTATATGCCCGGACGTTTGAATTGAACCAAAACAATCTACCGTTCAGGATGCGGCGATAAGTAGCTACATAATTATTTATCTCTCCATTTATCAGGCGTCTGAATAAATTGTAATAGACTTTATCCATATCTTCGGGATGCAAAGTGCTGATGAAGTCCTGCAGGCAGGTCGGTTGCTGCTCCTTTATATAAGATAAAGTTTCACTTTTTTCCAGGTCGTCATTCAAGCTGAAATCTACGGTTAGTTTTTCAGTGGCAACAGTATATTCCCACATAAAAGATTCCCCGGTATCGACCGCCACTTTTAATTTGGCAAGGTTGTCTTGGATAACTTCAGCTTTATGATGGTTTTCCGTATTATCATATACAATGTATAAATAACCGAAAACCTGTTCTTGCAAATCCTTCAGGATAATGGCTTTTACCAGCAGGTGTTTAACCGTCTCTGCTACATCACTTTGGTAATAGCCGGTATTTTTGACTGTTACAAAGTTGTAATCGAGTGAGAATTCCACATCTTCACCTTGTTTCTGCTTTTGTTTTACCCATTCCGGGATATTTGGATTTTGGAAGATGTTGACACCTATCACATCCCGGGTGGTTCCGAATATATCCAAATCGGCATTATTCAAGTCCAACAGATTTCCTTCTTCATCATATAATTCGACTCCCCACGGCAGCTTTTCAAAAATGAGGCGGAATTTAGCTTCGCTTTTCAGTATTAATTTAGCCGAATATTCGAGCTGGAATTTGCTGTGCTCCTGTTCTATGGCTATGGAAACTATGTCGGCGAACATAAGCAGGTTCTCTATATCCAACGAATTCCATACACGGGGAGTTTCTACTGCATCCAATCCGATAAAGCCAACAGACTTGCCATTGCATACTACCGGCAAGGCAAGTAGGGAGGCAATATTTTGCATTTGTAATAAATATTGTACGGGAGCAGCATCTTCCGGCATTTGAGAAACATCGTTTACAATAATATGCTCGGCATTCTTTATTTTATCAACCCACCAGGTAATTTCTTCTGTGGGCAACTTACGCAATATGTCTTCGCGCATAGATACGATGCCGCTGCTTGTTACTTCATGGGTAAAGTCAAGCAGATGATTTTCTTCATCCAGAATACCGATGTATACTCTGTCAGCTTTAAAAAAACGGAGAATTAAGAGGAGTGCCTGGTCGATAACATCATCATTGTCTTGTCTCAGTAACAGAGAAAGAACTTCAGACATGGTTTTTCTTAATGAAATTAAATTGACAAACACATGATTTTCATTTATGTTATCTTTCTCATCCGAAAACTTTTTTTGTTTTAACTGTTTTATCTCACGTATTAAATCCTCTTTGGAATAATTCTCATACATGTCCATTCTGGTCTATTTTTAATACTACAAATTTATACAATGTATTTGATATTCAATGTATATGTGTATGAATTATTATTATGAATATTTTGTAACCGATTGTTCATAACAGGCAACGAATCTTTGACGTTTGCTTATTGAGGGAAATAGTTGTATCTTTGTCTATCTATAAAGAAGACTGGGATTAGATTACATGACAAAAAATAATGATATAAATTGGTATGTATTATATACATCACCAAGGGCTGAAAAACAAGTGAAAAGCAGAATTGACGCACTGGGCGTAGAATGCTGGCTTCCACTTCTTCATACTCCCCGTGTATGGTCCGACCGGGTTAAAATGGTCGACATCCCTTTGTTTAATTCCTATTTGTTTGTACGTTGTACAGACCCGGTGTTAAGGACTTTAACCCGTGTATACGGTGTCGCACGCATTGTCTATTATAATGGCAAGCCTGCCATTGTGCGGGAGAAAGAAATAGACTCTATCCGGGAATTTCTTGAAAAGGCGTCCAATCATGTGCTTTGCCCCGGCGAAGAAGTGGAAATCCTTTGCGGAGCCATGAAGCATGTGTCCGGAAAAGTCAAGAAGATTAAAAAGAATCACTTGCTGCTTTATTTGGAGCAGTTGGGAGCTACCGTTTGTGTCCGGCTGGATGATGTGGCGCGTGTTAAGAGAGTCAAGTAAATCTTCTCCATGTCGACATTGGCTCTTACCCAATCGGCCAGTTTATCATATTGCTCTTCCTTGAAAGCTTCGTAGTTGAAAGGAGTTGAGTCTGTTTCCTTATCAAATCCAAAGGCAAGGTTGTCCAATACTTCCGTATTGTCGAGGATACCGTGCATATAACTTCCCCAACACCGGTTGTTCAGGTAATATCCGTCTGTCCGTCCGTCTTCCAGTAAGGCGACGGGGCTATCGGGGGTATTGTTCAACAGGGTAGTGCGTCCCATATGTATTTCGTATCCTTTACAATTGTGCTGAGTCTCAGGGGAGATTGTATTCTTTTGTTTTGGTATAAAGGAAAAAGTGCTTTGTTTGGTTATTTTTTCCTGTTCGATGATTGTGCATTGGGGGAGTAGTCCGAGTCCCGGGACTGCCGGGATATTACCTTCCAGACCTTCGGGGTCTTCCAGGCGTGCTCCCATCATTTGATAGCCTCCGCAGATACCGATTACTTTTTTCCCGTTTTTATACGCTCTTATAATTGCTTCGGCCGTACCGTTTGCACGTAGGCTTTGTAAATCGGAAAGCGTATTTTTAGAACCTGGCAACAGGATAATATCCGCCTTTTCTATCTCCTCTATATTATTCGTATAATAGGCATTGAAACGAGGGTCCATGTCCAGCACGTCGAAGTCTGTAAAGTTAGACATCCGTTTCAGCAGAATAATTGCCACATTAATTTTACCGTCCCGGTAGGTATTGGTTTTCATATCGAGCGCAACGGAATCTTCTTCTTCAATCTTTATATCCCGGAAGTAGGGGATAACGCCTACTACCGGAAGGCCTGTCAACTCTTCCAATATTTTCTTCCCTTCTTCAAACAAAGAAGCATCACCGCGGAATTTGTTGATGATGATACCCTTCATCAAGGCTCGTTCTTCCGGCTTCAGCAAAGCAATGGTTCCGTAAACAGAACCGAAAACTCCTCCGCGGTCTATGTCAGCAATCAAATAAGTGGCAGCATCCGCTTGCATAGCCATTCGCATATTTGTTATGTCCCGGTCGCGAAGGTTTAATTCAGAAATACTGCCTGCACCTTCCAGTACAATCGGATTATATTTGTCTTCGAGGCGTTTGAATGCCCGGATGGCTTCTTTAAACAATTCTTCCTTCTGGTTTTGTATCCCGAAATAATCCTTTGCCGACATGTTTCCTACAGGACGTCCGTTGAGCACGACTTGCGAGCTTTTGTCATTTGTAGGTTTTAACAAAATGGGATTCATATCCGTATGTGGAGCAATCCCGCATGCTTCCGCCTGTACTACCTGGGCGCGTCCCATCTCGCCGCCTTCCGGAGTAGAGTAGGAGTTAAGAGACATATTTTGCGCTTTAAAGGGGGCCGGGGTGTAGCCGTCTTGTTTGAAAATACGGCAAAAAGCTGCATTGATTACACTTTTTCCTGCATCGGAACAGGTGCCTACGAACATAATCGGTTTAAGAGACTGCTTCATATTGATTGCTTGTCGGATTTCTTTCAGCCTACAAAGCTAATAAAAAAAACATACCGGAGATAATCCTGGCAATACAGTATTCGGCAGAGTAATCCGGAATGTCAGAATGATATTGTTTCCTCTTTATTTGTGTCATTATTGTCGTATTATCCCTTTTGTGATGACTTGTAATATATGCATAGGACTCATTTCGGGAGGAATGGGAGTCTTTTTTATGTTAAAAAGGAGACATTTCAGTAGAATCCGGCGACTTTTTACATTTACCCTGAGGGTAATTCCAATTAGTATCGCTATTAATTCCAACTATCTGCGCATAAAAATACAATAATCTGCGCGGCAAAACACCTATATTTTAACTTCAAAACATATATGTTTCGATTTTAAAGCATATATGTTTCGTTTTTAGATGTTATTGAGCATGGACGCGGTTCTGGAATGGTCTGAAAACCAAACTTGACACGAATATTAAATAGATTATTATTTCCCATAAAACACAACAATATGTTTAGGTACGGAATTCGCGGATTACACAGATTAATAAATACAATCATATATTAATCCATGTAATCCGCGAAATCCGTGCCTGATAAATTAATTTCCGCACTCTATTAATTAGTAATCTCTTCATTATTTCTTATGACAAATAGACAAACCTAAACTTCGCTAGAGCCGCATATTTGCAAGAGGTGCCGCCTCTCCCTCCGTACAGAAGAAGCACGACATAGGTGTATTGTCAAAATGTCAAAATATCATTTTGTCGTAATCCGTAAAGCGTACCTGTCTGTTTAAACAAAAAAGAAAGGGATGTGCCGGAATACCCTTACAGGTATTTTGACACATCCTTTCCTTTTTATTCTATAAGAAAAATCTTACACTTATTCAGCTGGAGTACCTCCGGAAGAAACAGTTTTGCTGCGTTCGATAGATTGCAGAGCCAGATAGTTGTCTCCGAAGTTTTGCAGGTTGTCGATTTCTGTTTCGAACTGGTCGAGGTGTGCTTCTTCTTCTACAACAAGACCTTCGAAAATCTTCTTCGTAGCAGAGTCTGCATGCTGAGCACATTCGTTGGCCCAGTTGTTATAATCGTCAACGCTTCCGGTTTCCATCTGTGCAGCTTTTTCAAGCATCGCTTTCACATCATGAATTTTTTCTACCGGACCTGAACATTTCATTTCAACTTCCCCTTTCAGGAAAAGGATACGTTCGGCCAAACGTTCCACATGCATCATTTCTGTGATAGCCGTACGTTTGAACAGGCTGGATAACAAATCATATCCCATGTCGTCCAGACGGAAATGGAAATACATGTACTGGTTTACGGCAGTCATTTCGTCTGCAACCGCTTTATTCAGCAGTTCGATGCTTTTTTCTCTTTTAATCATAATCATTAAGTTTTTAATCAGGTTGAGTTTATATTATCTAAGTTATATTATAGGTGTCAAAGTTAATAGATTTATCGAGAGATTGTCATTCCTGTCAAGGAAATATTTTATCTTTGTACTATCAGATTGTTTGAATAAATGAAGAAAATAATGACGAAAGTACAAGAAACATTGGCTGCATTGCCGGAAGAAAAGAAAGCATTATTTGTACCGGTATTCGGTACTATCGATAAATTTTATACAGTAGTATATCTGATTGCGCGTAATGAGCATGTCACCGACCAGGAAAAACCCGAACGCTATGAAGACCGCTTGCAGGTAATACGCCGGATACGAAGCCTTGTAGAGAAAATGGTTACCTCATTCGGCTTGGAAGGAGAAGAAATCATAGCCGATATTGCCAGCGACTATTTTGAAGACTATGTAAATTACAGGACACCGGAATTAGATATAACAAATGAAGACTTTGTCGGAATCATCCAAAAGATAGCCCAAAGTTGATTAAATAACTTTTTTTTGCACAAACTGTGCCTGTATGTGCAGAATAACCTCTAATTTTGTGGGTTGCCTGACTCTGCTTGGGAAGTTGAAGAGAGTGATTGGTTTATTTGGGTTTATACAAAATTTAGATGAGATATTTTGCTAAGATAGGACACTGGTTGTCCTCACAAGAACATTTATTCTTTTTGTTCGGATTGTTATTTATTATCCCTAACTGTTTTCTGTTTTTTACGGAACCATTGCCTGTGACGGTAGGTATCGCTTCTATCATATTGCCTTTGGCATTCTGGTTTGCCATGTTGCTGCTGGCCCGTAAACCCGGAATTGTTGTCTGGTGTTTGTTGCCGAAAGTAATATTGGACGGAGGGCAGTTGGTGTTGTTGCATTTGTTTGGCGAGTCGGTTATTGCAGTGGATATGTTTCTGAACCTGACAAGTTCCAATGCCTCGGAAGCCAGTGAATTATTGGGGAATATATTTGTAATTATTATTTGCGTCTTCTTTTTTTATACGTTGCCTACTTTATGGCTGGCGGTTTATTCCATACGGTTGAAAGATAAATTACAATCCGGTTTCCGCAAGAAATGGGCGTTGAGAAGTTTGGCAATGTTTCTTGTTGGCATCTTGTTATGTTGCCTGTCACCCCTTCAGGGACATCCTTTCTCATGGAAAGATGATGTCTATCCCGCCAATGCACTGTATAATTTATATTTTGCAATAAATAAGGCCGGCAAGAACTCCAATTATCATAAGACATCCGCAGATTTTAAATTCAATTCTACACGGACGGCGCATGCCGACGGGAAGCGTGAAATCTATGTGCTTGTTGTAGGCGAGACTTCACGGGCTATGGAATGGAGCCTGTATGGTTATGAACGGCAGACTACTCCCCGCATGGAGAAACTGGATGGTTTGGTGCATTTTAAAGATGTGGTAACGCAGTCAAACAATACACATAAGAGTGTTCCGATTATACTTTCGGCAGCAAGTGCCGAAAATTATAACATCATATATGATGAAAAAAGTATTGTGACGGCTTTCAAGGAGGCCGGTTTCCGTACATTGGTTATAGCCAACCAGAAACTTACCACCTCTATGATCGGTGCTTTTTACCGTGAGGCTGATACCTTCATCGATATGAGTAGTTTTAACACGGGGTCTTATCTGACATCATTGCATGACGGGGCTTTATTACCCTATCTGGAAAAAGAACTCAATAAAACGGATGATAATATGTTTATCGTTCTTCATACATATGGTTCCCACTTCAATTATCATGAACGTTATCCGGATGATTTCAAATTTTATACACCGGATAAGGCCAGAAATATCAGTGCCTCTTATAAAAAGGAATTGAGGAATGCGTATGACAACTCTATCCATTATACGGATTATGTATTGGGCGAGGTTGCTGATATGCTTGCCCGTACCAATGCATGTTCTTCCATGCTTTACCTGAGCGACCATGGAGAAGATATTTTTGACGACTCCCGCGAACGGTATTTGCATGCATCTCCGATACCGACTTACTACCAGCTTCACATCCCTTATATTATCTGGTTCTCCGAGTCCTACCGGGAAACATTCCCGGATAAATACCAGACAGCTCTTGCACATGAGGCTGTTCCGGTTAGTACGAACAGCGTATTCCATACGATGCTGGATATTGCCAGTGTAAAGACAGACCAGACGGATTCTACCTTGGCTCTGACAAATAAAGGATTTGTTGTACGTGATCGTATGTATCTGGGTGACCACGATGAACCGGTTCCTTTCTGGAAGATTGGTTTGAAGAAGGCTGATTTTATAATGTTGGATAAAATGAAGATTGCCTACGGTAAAAATTAATGGCTGGACCGAACGGACATATTACGCTTAAAGTAATATTAGGATACCTGTTGCTGGTGGCAATGGCAGTGGGTTCGGTTGTGTATATTTATGACGTAATAGGCAAGATAGCGGAAGAACAAACTCCGGATAGTTTATCCCATAAAAAAGTATATTTGGTTACCAATACATTGTCTCTGCTTTATGAAAGTGAAGCATTGGGACAGTTAATAGGTATGCCTCAAGGTCAAATTTCCCATTTTAACCGGACATTGAATAAGGCTATCCATAATATGGATACCTTAAGTACTTTGGTCTCTCCTGATTTATCTCCGAAAATCGATAAGATAAAAGCCTTGATTGAACAGAAAAGGCGGAATACCCGGGTGTTGCTGGATACCTGGAAAGAAACGAATACGGAGCATTTATATAATCAAAATATTGAGAAAGTCATTGCCCGGCAGGATACCGTAATCAAGCAACTGGATGTTCAGGAGCGAGTGATTGTACGTCAGGATTCTGTCGTTTCTCCAATCGTAAAGAAGCCTCGCGGGTTCTTCCGTCGTCTTGCCGATGTATTCTCGCCTCCCAAAGTGGATACGACACTTGTGTTGAACACAACCCGTCAGGTCGTTACCGATACGTTAGTCCGGGCTTTTAATCCGTCGGATACGATTGTTTCGGTTCTGAATAATTTACGTGACAGTGTGGCCGACCAGCGGAAGTTGTTGATGGACCGGTTATTGGAACGTGCGGCAGTGCTCCGCTATGATAACAGTGTGATAACGAGCCGTATCAATCAGATGCTCCGGGATATAGAAGAAGAAGAGATGAATGTCTCGTTGGAAAGGATACAAAAAAAACAGGATTTATTGAGTGAGACCTCTGTTCTGATAGGGGGAATTGCTATTGCGGCACTTGTCGTTGTGGTTATCTTTATTATTATGATTACCCGGGATATTTCCCGTAGCCAGTATTTTCGGCAACAATTGGAAAAGGCTAAATTGTATGCGGAAGATTTGCTGCATAAGCGGGAAAAACTGATGCTTACAATCAGCCATGATATTCGTGCCCCGCTTTCTTCTATTATCGGATATATCGATTTATCATTGAGACGTCGTCCGGACGAACGGCAACGTTATTATTTAGAGAATATGGCTGGTTCGGCCGACCATATTTTATCGCTTGTAAACGGATTGTTAGACTTTCACCGTTTGGAATCCGGACAGATGGAAATTCAGGCAGTCCCATTTGATGTGCGGATTCTTTTTAATGAAATTTATGGAAGTTTCAAACCGATAGCGGATGCTAAAGGATTGGATTTTATCCTGAATATGAAAGAGGAAGGAATGGAGTATCTTTATTCAGGTGATCCGATTCGTATCCGCCAGGTAGTAGGCAACCTGCTTTCAAATGCAATAAAGTTTACCCGTAAAGGACGTGTTGTTTTGATTGTGAAACTGGTAGATGATTTTGCGCGGCTGGTGGTTATTGTCTGCGATTCGGGACCGGGTATCCCGAAAGAAGAACAAGAAAAGATATTCGGGGAATTTGCCCGTTTATCCGGAACGGAGAAAGAAGAAGGTTTCGGCCTGGGCCTTTCCATTACCAGGAAATTGATCGAATTGATGGGAGGGGAACTGACTCTGGAAAGTGTGCCGGATAAAGGAAGCGATTTCACGGTAAACCTGCCTCTTGAAAAATCAGATGTACAATCTTTGCCTGCAAATTCGTTGCCGGAGGAAACTGTTGAAGCTGTACCTGAATCAAACGGGCGTGATATACATTGCCTTTTAGTAGACGACGATCCTTTACAGTTGGCTTTGACAGAAGAGTATTTGAAGCAGCATCATGTGCTGGTTACTTGTTGTACGGATTCTTCTTCCGTTATCGAATTGTTCGAACAAGCCTCTTTTGATGTAGTCGTTACCGATATACAAATGCCGGGAGTAGATGGATACCAACTGCTTGATATAATTCGTAAGTCCGGTATACCCGGTACGGATACGGTACCGGTAGTTGCTTTATCTGCGAGTCTGGAGAACGAGCATAACCATTATCTGGAAGCTGGTTTTACCGGATTCCTGAATAAACCATTTACGGCGGAACAATTGATTACTTTGCTAAATAAATTGTTGGCAGTCGATATCCATACAAATACTTCTACCGGATTGGATTTTACCTCCCTTACCGCTTTTGCAGGAGATGATAAGGAGGCTTCAGCCTCTATTATCCGGACATTTACAGAAGAAACAGGCAAGAATCTCACCTTGCTGGAAGAGGCATTGAAGACAATGGATAGAGAGTCGGCAGCCAAAGTTTCACATAAACTGCTTCCTCTTTTCACGATGCTTGGTGCAACTACGCTGGTTCCTCTTCTCCGGATGCTGGATAAGAATGATGAGGCTTTGTCTGACGATGGTTGGAAAAGAATATTGTCTGATGTAATTGGTCAGGCGCGGCAGGTCCTGCAACAAGCAGTGGATAACCTGTAGAAACAAGTGTGGAAATTTTCCACACCTGTGATGCCTGTTTCCCCATAAACGATACATCTTCATCTCTTGTCCGGAACATTCATATCGTTTTATCTGTTCAATTATAAGAGTTTAGAAAAACAAATGCCGGGATTGTACGGTTCTGGCACGAATTTCGTAGTATATTAAATACGAAAGGCTATAAGCGTTTCTACATTTAAACCGTTTTATTAAGTAGTAATAAGTCCGAGTATTGAATTAAGTCTGCAAAACAAGAAGAGTACCTCCGCAAGGGTACTTTTTTTGTTTTATGCCATATCTTTAATTACTTTTGCCGCAATTATAAATTTTACTTGTTAATACCATGAATATCGGACTTCAAAGTAAATCCCCGCGTATCGAGGTGGTGGATGCATTACGTGGCTTTGCTGTAATGGCTATTATGATGTTGCATAATATCGAGCATTTTAATCTGTATGATTTTCCCACCCCTTCGTCTCCTTTTATAAAAATGATGGATGGATACACCTGGAATACTTTGTTTTTTCTCTTTTCCGGTAAAGCATATGCCATCTTCTCCCTGTTGTTCGGTTTTAGTTTTTTTATTCAGTTCAACAATCAGGCACAAAGAGGAAAAGACTTCCGTCTGCGTTTCTTGTGGAGGCTTTTCCTGTTGTTTATTATCGGTTGTTTCAACGGAGCCTTTTTCCCGGGGGATATATTGGTTCTCTATTCGATTATAGGGGTTGTGCTGGTCCTCGTTTGTAAGTGGAGCGACCGGGCTGTGCTGATTACAGCGATTATCCTGATGCTCCAGCCGCTGGAATTGGCCAAGTTCTTTTATGCGATGATGAATCCCGATTATGTCGGAGGTGTACAACAATGGCAGATACATGGCGACCGTATGTCGAAGTTCCTCACTCAGCCTGATTTCTGGGCAATGGTAAAATCCAATTTATGGGATGGACAATTGTTCAGCCTGTTATGGGCATGGGGATATGGGCGTTTTTTCCAGACCGCTTCTCTGTTTATGCTTGGGATGTTGCTTGGACGTCGCCGTTTATTTCTAAACTTGTCTGAGAATCGTGTGTTCTGGAAGCGGGCTTTACTGATAGGATTGGTTGCATTTGTCCCTTTATATTATCTGTCACTCTCTTTACCGGCATTGTTTAGTAATAAAGAAATGCTGACACCTATTTCTACCGTTGTTTCTTCCTGGCGTAATTTTGCCTTCATGTCGGTACTTGTCTCTTTGTTTATTTTCTTGTGGCAGCAGGCTTCTGTAAATAAAGTCCTGTATGGGCTGGTACCATATGGGAAGATGAGTCTGACTAATTACCTGACACAGTCTATAATAGGCTCATTTATCTACTTTGGCTACGGGCTTTCCCTGTACGATGATTTATGTGTTACTGCCAGTTTTGGGGTATCCGTTTTATTATTTGTCCTGCAATTGGGTTTCTGTCATTGGTGGTTAAAGAAATATAAACAAGGTCCGTTTGAAGGCGTATGGCGTAAAGCTACCTGGATTTTCTCCTGAGATTTCGTTAAAATCTATATCTTTGTATGCGGAATAAAAATAAATACTATGCCGTCTATACTTATTATAGAAGATGATATAACGTTTTCTTTGATGTTGACAACCTGGCTTGGTAAGAAAGGGTTTGAAGTTGTTACATCTGCGTCGGTTTCTGATGCGAAGAACCGGATGGAAAACGTTTCTTTGGATCTTATCCTTTCGGACTTGCGTCTACCGGATGGGGATGGTATCGATTTGCTGAAATGGATAAGAGAACGGAATACCTCGGTTCCTTTGATAATGATGACAAGCTATGCGGATATACAAACAGCCGTACAAGCCATTAAACTGGGGGCTTCCGATTATATAAGCAAACCTTTGAATCCGGATGAACTGCTGGGAAAGATTCATGATTTACTAAAAGAAGGACATGCTGTGCCTCCGGTTGCTTCTCCTAAAAAAGCGGAGCGGCGTCCGGCTGAAAACTCACAATATATAGAAGGTAAGAGCCCGGCTGCCCGTCTGCTGTATGAACATGTAGGATTGGTTGCGCCGACCGATATGTCTGTACTTATTACCGGTTCGAGTGGAACAGGTAAGGAGTATGTGGCACGCCGTATCCATGAGCAGAGTAACCGTAAGAAGGCTCCTTTCGTTGCTGTAGATTGTGGCGCTATTCCTAAGGATCTGGCAGCTTCTGAATTTTTCGGCCATGTCAAAGGTTCGTTTACAGGTGCAATAGATAATAAGGAAGGTGCCTTTATTGCGGCCCAAGGGGGTACCATATTTCTGGATGAAATAGGGAATCTTTCTTATGAAGTACAGGTTCAATTATTGCGGGCTTTGCAGGAACGCAAAGTCAAGCCTATCGGTAGTAACCAGGAAATTCCTATTAATGTCCGCTTGATTTCTGCTACGAATGAGAATTTGCGAACGGCAATAGAAAAAGGAGATTTCCGCGAGGATTTATATCACCGGATCAATGAATTTACAATTCGTATTCCGGACTTGAAAGAACGCCAGGAAGACTTATTATTGTTTGCCGATAGTTTTCTCGACCAGTCTAACAGTGAATTACAGAAAGATATTATCGGTTTTGATGCGGAAACAATCCGTATATTCCAATCTTATTCATGGCCGGGGAATCTTCGTCAGATGAAGAATGCAATCAAGTATGCGACCTTGCTGGCTACCGGAAGTTATATTACACGCAAAGAGTTGCCGGAAGAACTGACAGAGGTACAGCCGGTATCTTCAAATATCCAACTGAAGAGCGAAGCACATGAGAGTGAATTGATAATAAAAGCTTTACAGAAAGCCGGCAATAATAAAACGAAAGCAGCCCAGTTGCTGGGGATAGACAGGAAAACGCTTTATAATAAATTAAAGGCTTACCATATCGAATAGGTTTTAGAAAAGAAACCCAAGCGAAAAACTCATTACATTGGTCCGTTTGTCGATAGACATTAATCCTGTTTGAGTTGTATTGGTTTGTATTTCCCTGAAATTAGATTCGACTTCGTTTAGCCCAAACTCATACGTGAAATCAAAGAATAGACGCCAGATACTAACCCCGATACCGGTTGCAATATTGATGCCGTAGGGGGTGCTTTCGCTTATGTACTCACTGGGTGTTTCTACAAAACTGGCCGAATAACGGGTTTTGTAATTGTATTTGAGATTCGGGCCTACCATCAGGCTGAGTGCATAAGGTCCTTGCTTAACAAGATAATATCCGATCATAATCGGGATTTCCAGCGAAGTCGTTTTATATTCCAGTTTACTGTTTTCTTTTACTGTAGAAGTTGGTGTGTTCATGGATGCTAAAGGTATAGTGAAACGGATAGCACCTTCTGCATAACGCCAGGATAAACTGGGTTGTATGAAAAAACGGTCGATATTTATTCGTGCAAAAGCAGCGGCAAGAAAACCCACTTTATATTTCTGACTGATATTTTCAGCTTCAATATCATTAATTGTCAATGAATTGATAACGGGAAGGGTGGCACTGAAACCAACTTTTCCTCCCCAGTTAAATGATTTATCCTTGATTTGTATAAACTTCTGGGCATTTACGGGTATCAGGAATAAAAACACAAACAGCCCTATAAAGTGGATTTTTCTCATTGGTTATTTTTTCTTTTTCACTGACCAGCCGAATTTACCGACCAGTTCTCCTAATTCATAATATTTACCATGCGAATAGGCCAACAGTTCTGCCCGTTGCATGTCGAAAGCTCCGGTTTCGAGGTCCAGATATTTGTCGTCAGCCTGTACATTTACAACCTCAGCAATAAACATATCGTGGCTGCCTAAAGCTATAACTTCTTTTACCCGGCATTCGATGCATAGAGGTGCTTCTTCAATAATAGGAGCCTTCACAACTGAAGCTTTACCCGGTGTCAGCTTCATTTCTTCAAATTTGTTATGGTCTTTTCCTGAATTTACTCCGCACCAATCGGTTGCGTATGCCAATTCTTTATTGGTAAGATTGATGACAAACTCCATGTTCTTTTTCAGAATGGGATAGGAGTGACGTTCCGGGCGAACGGAAATATAGCACATCGCAGGGTTAGTACAGATTGTACCAACCCATGAGACGGTTATAATATTATATTCTGAAGGCTCCGAGCCGCAACTTATCATTACCGCCGGCAATGGATATATCATTGTTCCCGGCTTCCAGTCGTGTTTCATTTTACGATAATATCTTCTTTATTGATTTTACGTTCGCAATAATGGCATTTAACGGTACCTTTTTCTCTGTCGATTACTTCGAAGCGGGTAGGCATCGGTTCATTATTGGTAATACATTTCGGATTGTTACATTTTACCAGACCGATTAGCTCGTCCGGCAGGGTAACCGTCTTCTTTTCCACCACTTCATAGTCACGTATAATGTTCAGAATGACGTTGGGAGCAATCAGGGCTATCCGGTTGATCTCATCTTCTTCAAAAAATTTATCCGAGATTTTAATCATTCCCTTACAACCCATTTTGTTGCTGTGAAGATTATTCCCAATAGTGATTGTATTGTCCATATTTTCCAGTCCCAGTAACTTTGCGACTTTAAATAACTGGCTGGGGGGGATATGGTCGATAGCAGTTCCGTTTTCTAATGCGGCTACCTGCAATTCTTTTTTCTTTTCTGCTGACATAACTTTATTAATTGAAATTGGTAAATGATAATTGACAAGTAGCAGTTGACAGTTGACAAGTGACAGTTGGCAATTGAAAAAAAAGGCAATCATCTGTCATCTGTAAATTGTTACTCGTCAACTGATAAGTTTAGCACTTCGCTGATAATAGCCTGACGGGCAAACAGTCCGTTGCGGGCTTGCTGGATATAATAAGCTTTTGGATTATCATCCACATCGTAAGCAATTTCGTTCACGCGAGGCAGCGGGTGCAGGATACGCAGGTTTTCGCGGCTGTTTTTCAGCATGTCGTTTTTAAGAATATACACATTCTTTACCCGTTCGTATTCTTCCAGGTCGGTGAAGCGTTCGCGTTGTACACGAGTCATATACAGAATATCCGTTTGATTGATAATATCTTCGGTAAAATCCGTACACTCGTTGTATTTGATTCCATGCTTGTCGCAGAAGTTTTTTTGTTCGTCGGGCATGCGCAGTTCTTTAGGCGCTACGAAATTGAAAGTAGGATTAAAGTGAGACATTCCGACAATCAGGGAGTGAACCGTACGGCCATATTTCAGGTCGCCTACCATCGTAATAGTGAGATCTGTCAGTTTTCCCTGTGTTTTTTGGATGGAATATAAATCCAGCATAGTCTGCGAAGGATGCTGATTGGCTCCGTCTCCGGCATTGATGATGGGAACGTCTGTTATTTCCGAAGCATAACGTGCAGCACCTTCAAGATGGTGCCTCATGATGATAAGATCCACATAATTGCTGACCATCAGGATTGTATCTTTCAGTGTTTCGCCTTTGGATGAACTGGTGGTCGAAGCATCGGAAAATCCGATTACGCGTCCGCCAAGCCTGTTGACTGCCGTTTCAAAACTCAGGCGAGTACGTGTGGAAGGTTCGAAGAAGAGAGTCGCAGCCACTTTACCTTCCAGTACTTTCCGGTTGGGATTTTCCTCAAACTTCCTGGCGTTTTCCAGAATACGAAGAATGTCCTCTTTGGAACATTGATCAATAGAAACTAAACTTTTACTTTTCATTGTAATGTGTATATTCTGTCTATATGTGCGAATTGTATTAACAAAGGTACGTAAACTATCTTTATTATAAATAATCTGTATGCGAATATTTCATTTTTTAAAAACTCATACGGAAAACAGTACGAATATCAGGTTGGGATTCAACCGTCAGAGTTCCTCCGTGCAATTGCATGATACGGTGGGATATACTTAAACCGATACCGCTTCCTCCGGGTTTTGTGGAAAAGAATGGGGTAAAAATAACAGGTATTTGTTCCGGTAAAATGCCCGGCCCATTATCGGTTATTGTTATTTGGACTTGCCCGGAAGCGGAAAAGGCTTCTATTAAAATTGTTCCGTCTGTTTGCCCTTTTATCGCTTGCAGGGCATTACGTATCAGGTTAATTAATGCCAGTGTTAATAAATTCTGGTCGGCGTGAAGTATTAAATCATCCGGGGCTTTAAAATGTATTTTGTTACCCTCCGGCTCTGCATGCAGCAAACGTTCCAGCTTATGGAATAATTGGGTTATACATATTTCGGTTCGTTCCGGTTCCGGCAGGTGGGTTAACCTGTGATAGGAATCCAGAAATGAAGAAAGATTTTTGGCTTGGCTATGGATTACGTCCAGCCCTTCCTGCATTTGTTCGGGGGTATATATGTTGGAGTATTTTAGTAAATCGGCAGATAAGGTACGGATGGGAGTGATAGAGTTACGTATTTCATGTGTCAATACACGTAAAATACTTTCATAGTACAGACGTTTTTCTTCTGTTTCGTTCCGGTTTTTACTAAAGAGTTCCACAATCCGGTTCATCTCCGTGCATAAACTTTTTAAGAACGGATCATCTGTTGTTCCGAGGTATCTCAGACTTGTATCTTCATTGCGGATAGACTCGAAGAATACGGATATTTTACGATTCATCGTATTCATCCACCGGATTTGTGATAAAGCGGTTAATACGACAATTATCAGGCATATCAGAGAAAGAAAATAAGACGTGCCCGTCGTTAGTAAGGCAGAGCCGAGAACCGAGCAGACTACAATCAGAAAGACACTTCCGATAATTTTCAAATATAGTTTACGATTTACCATAGTCTTTCGGATTATAAACCATACTTCTTGATTTTATTATATAAAGTCTGGCGGCTGATGTCTAATTGCTGGGCAACAAGGGAGAGGTTTCCCTTTTTTTCTTTCATCACTTCTGAAATAAATTGTTTCTCCATCTCTTCCAGCGTATAATTATGGGAGGAAACAGTATCCGGTTCATCATAAAAATCATCAATGTCAAGCATGTCGGAATCAGCAAATAAAAGGGCTCTTTCTACGGATTGCTGGAGAAGGGATAAATCGCCTCTTCCTGCCATGTCGGAAAGTTTTCTGAATGCTTCCGGGGTTAATTCCGGGAAAGGTTTGGCATAGGCTGTTGCATATTTTTTTAATAAGGCTTTGATGATTTGTTCCGGTATCGTATTTATACCTTTCGGTTTATGTTCCCATACATTTATTACAGTATCTATTAGCTTATCGTTATCCCATGGTTTTACGATAAAATCGGATGCTCCTTTTTTCAGGGAGGCAATAGCAAGTTCGATATCTCCAAATGCCGTTATAAGGATAACAGCCGGCGGATTTTTATATTCGAGAATACGTTCCAACCAAAAAATGCCTTCCCTGCCATTTTGCTGGCCTGTACCGAAATTCATATCCAGCAAAACAATATCTACGTTGCCGTTTATGAGTAAGGCAGGAAGTAAAGTGGGGGAAGAAACCGCTATTATTGTTTTAAATTCATGAGCCAGTATGGTTCGCAAACTTTTTAATACGGCTTCATTATCGTCTACAATTATTATTTTTCCGTCACGCATGTTATTTACTTTCTCCATATAAGGATATACAAATATATTTATTTGGCTGGAAAAGGAGGCTATACATTTCTATTCTCTTCCTGAAAAAGACGCTTTGTCCAATATTTGGACAAATAATGGGTGAATATTTCTTTTTTGTCCTTTTTGTTTGTGGTATGTTCGGGTTTGGAATAGTTTTGATGTATAAAAATCAAAAAAATGAGAGCTGTATCTTTGAAACTAATCTTCCGTAGTTGGTGGCGGAATAAAATATTTGCAGTCATTTCTCTGTTGAGTCTTGCCGTTGGCATTGCCTGTACAAATTTATTGATTGCTTATGTTATTTATGAGTCAGGGATAGAATCCGGAAATCCGAATAAATCACATATTGTCTATATGGCGCAGGATTCTCCGATGACCACAGGGCAGAAAGTTTCTTATATAGTCGGTGATATTCCCGTACTCTTGAAGGACCAATATCCTGAAGTGGAGGATTACTTGCGTATGAATATTGGAAATACACCTTTTATCACTATCGGTGAAAAACATTTCGACCCAATCACAATACTTATGGCTGACCCGTCTTTCCCCCGCTTTTTCCCCTATGAGGTGTTGGCCGGAGATTTAAACAAGGCATTAACCCAACCGAATGCGATTGCTTTAAATGAGAATTGTGCAAAGATTTTTTTCGGAAACGAGGATGCCATCGGGAAAATCTTTTCGGCGAAACTCCTCTATGAAAATGAAACAATTACCTATGAGGTTGCAGCTATTATTAAAGACTATCCCCAGTCTTTCTTAAAGTTCGATGCGATAACCGGTGCCCCCAAAGACTTTCCAGGTGGCCCTACATTATTGCTGGTAAACGATTTATTCAATATCGATACTTTTGCCGGAAAACTTAAGGCCGACAAGGTCCCGACTTTTCAAAATGAAATCGGGCAATATTATTTCTATACGCTTCAAGAAAGTTATTTCCAGGAACAGGAATATATACAAGAGACTATTCCCTACATCAACCGGAATCAGAAAGACTTGTTGTACGTAGGGTTATTTTCGGCTATTCTTATATTGGTAATTGCTTGTTTTAATTATGTCAATCTAAGTTTTTCCCGCATTTTTCAGCAGGTAAAGGTGATTTATATCCAGAAAGTGACGGGAGCATCCTCCGGACAAATCCATCGTCAACTATTTACGGATACATTCCTTACCGTACTCATTGCTTTCTTTTTATCTTTATTGCTTACTCTGGACTTTCTTCCGTTATTTAACCATACCGTATCCGGGCGTATTTCTATAGCGTTTTTCTTTAGCGGGCAGGTTTTACCGGTTATAGGAGTATTAATCCTCTTGCTATCCGTTATTCCTTCTCTTTATATGAGCCATAAAATTACCACTTTATCCCATACTGAGTATAAATCATTTACCACGGGTTCCCAAAAACGTACAATCATTGCCGGACTGTCTATCGCACAGTTTGCCATATCCATTAGTTTGGTATTCGCTACCTTAACAGTACGGGAACAATTGAATCTTACTCAAATGAATGGCGAACGTTATCGGAACCTGATAGAAGTTGGCGATTGGACAGGAAATAATATTCCTTATATACAAACGTTCGCGAAAGAAATCCAACGTTTTCCTTCTATCGAAGAGATGTGTCTGTCAAAAGGTTCGATTATTAATTTCGGATTACGGCAAATTATCCTAAAGAACGGGAATGGCAGTGAAAATTATTATTCTCTCGCCCAATTCTGTGGAGATAGCTCATTCTTAAAGATTATGAAAGTGCATGTATTGCAAGGACTTCCCGAACAAGAAGCATTAAAGCTATATGCCACTCCCGTATATATTAACGAACAATATGTACATCTATTTGTACCCGACGGTGAGAATCCTGTAGGCAAACCTGTTTGTCTTTACGATAAGGAATATGAAAAAGAAAACAAGGAGGGAGAACCAATTTCTATTATTGCCGGGGTTGTCGAAAACCTATATACGGGAACTTTACGGCAGGAAGTTTATCCGAGCTTAACTTATTTGTCGCAAACTCCGCCTTATAGTGCTGTCCATGTCCGGCTTAAAGAAGGGAATAAAGCAGAGACTTTGGAGCTATTGAAGAAAACCTGGGAAAAAATTAATCCGAATGCACCCTTCGATTATAAAGATATATATGAGGAATTTGTGGTGGCAAACAGGAAAACATTCGAATTAGCGAAATTACTTACCATGTATTCAATCATTAGCCTTTTATTGACAGCCTTCGGATTATTTGGCATGGCTCTTTATGCAATCGAACAACGTACGAAAGAAATCGGTATCCGTAAGGTTAACGGAGCTACGACCGGAGAAATTCTACAATTATTGAACCGCCGGTTTGTTGTTTGGGTAGGGATAGCTTTTGTCGTTTCGGCTCCGGTTACCTGGTATCTATTAAATCGTTGGCTGGAAAATTTTGTATACCGGGTAAGTGTTTCCTTTGGAATATGTTTGTTTTCCGGAGGAATTGTATTGGCGCTGACTCTGCTTACTATAAGTTGGCATAGTTACAGGGCTGCTTCCCATAATCCGGTGGATGCGTTAAGGAGTGAATAGGGGTGATATTTTGAAGAGAATAATAGAGTTCATTCTTTTTCTATCACTACGCAAAAAGTAACATCATCGATTGCCAGTTTTATTTTCAGATGGCTTTTCTGACAAATATTTTGAACGATAGTTAATCCGAGTCCCGTAGCATCTTTGTTTTGGTATGATTTGATAAAACGTCCGAACAGGTCTCCTTTAGGTAGTTCATTCCCATAAGTGTTGCATATTTTTATGTTATTTTTATTTGTGATAATGGAGAGCTGACCGTTGGGTATATTATAGCGGACGGCATTTGAGAGTAAATTCATAATTAACCGGTCAGCCAGCATCGGATTTATTCGAGCGTTGAAAGGGGCAATAGATTGATAATTAACTTTTATGTTTCGATTCATAAGAATATCTTCATATGATATCAGATATTCTTCAATAGGTTTATTCAGCACAATATCCTTTTCTTCCGCAAACTGATTGTTATTGATTTTAGCAATGAACAAAAGGGCATGGTTGAAATGTGACATCCGGCTAACGGCATTTTGCATTCCTTGAATAAGTTCCATACTTTTCGGGTTGTTCATTTCTGTTTGCTGCAATAGTTCAAGTTTTGCTTTTATAATGGAAAGCGGGGTTTGTAGCTCGTGGGAAGTGTTTTCGGTAAATTCCTTTAGCGAAATGTAATCGTTATGTATTTTACCCATCATTGTCTGCATTACATCGTTCATTTCATCAAATTCGTCAATACCGCAAGTTGGCAGGGGAGACGGTAACAAGTGGTCCATTTTGTAGCGTTGCAACTGAGATAGTAATTTATAAAAAGGCGTCCACAATATGCGGGTGTAATAATTGGTCATCAGAAACGAAGCTATAATGAAGAATAATAGCAATAATAGTAGTGAAAGAACCACAGCCGACATCAGATCGTCTTCCTCCAATGTCGGCTGGCAGAACATTACATGGTACATTTCTTTACCGGCTTTGACATCGAAGCGCAAAACACGATAAACTACTTTCTCTTTTTCATGATTGCTGTAAATCAGAGAATCGTAGATGGGGTATTCCTGCTCTTTACCAAAGTCTACTTTATAAGAATACATACGGCTATGTTGCATTTCCAATTCCTGAAGGGAAATTATAGTATCCTTTTCAGCAGCATATTCCAGCACATCGAGTTTGTATTCCTGCAATACATCATCCGTAGAACGATGGATAGAATAGCGGAATATATAATAATGTGTTATGCAACCCAATATCAATACTACTAAAAGAGTATAGATGGTATATTTCCTGTAAATTCCTGTCAGTTTCATTCGCCGGTAAATGTATAGCCTACTCCGTAGACCGTTTTAATGTAATCATGTGACCCGCAATCCAGCATTTTCTTTCGCAGGTTACGGATATGGGTATAAATGAAATCCAACGAGTCTGAAGATAGCCCCATCATATCTCCCCAAAGATGTTCAACAATCATTTCTTTTGTCAAAATGCGCTCTTTATTCATTATAAGAAAGAGGAGTAAATCATATTCTTTACGCGTTAGCAGTAGTTCTCGTTGCTGGATAAAAACTTTGCGCGAATCCATCTGAATACTGATTTCATGAAATTGATATTCATTCGATCCGTTAAAACAACGGCGGCGGATGACGGATTTTATGCGGGCATTTAATTCCGAAAGGCTGAAAGGTTTGGCTAAATAGTCATCGGCGCCAATATCGAGCCCGTGTATTTTATCGTCTGTGGAGTTACGTGCTGATATAATAATGATACCTGTCGGATTCTTCTGTTTTTTGAGATAATGGATCAGGTTAAGACCATTGCCGTCGGGTAATGTGATGTCGATAACAACACAATCGTACTCATACAGTTCAAGTTTCTCTTTTCCCTGAGCATAATTATATGCACATTCTGTATGGTAGCCTTCTGAACTCATATAATAAGCGACCGATTCGGACAGTTCATATTCGTCTTCTATAATTAATATATTCATAAGAACAAAAATATGTATTCAGCATTTATATATCAAGGATAAGCGGCGTTAATTGCAAATATAGTCCAACTTCAGAATTACTTTAGATTTACTTCTTTTCTTTGTGAATTCTAAACTTTAAAAGTTTGCAAATATGACAAGAAAAATGAATTTATCAAGAGTGTTGTTTATTATGGCAATAATTCTTTTTGCTGCATGTAGCAAAGATGATGAGCCGAAGGGTGGTGACGGGGCAGACAATGTGCCACAGGTGGTAAGTGCTGCTTTTGAAAAACAGTTTCCTAATGCAACTAATGTAAAGTGGAAGGAAAGAAACAAATACTATGTTGCCAGTTTTGAACTGGGTACAAAAAGCCGTGCAACTGTTTCCGATGCACAGAAAAATGAAGCATGGTATACTCCGGAAGGTAAATGTAATCTTAGTGAACTGGATTTATCATCTGCAGAATTGGAATCAGATTATGCCAATGTTTTTGTAGCCTGGAAAGCTACTGCTTATTTTGCCGAAGGATATGTAATTGATGATATTGATTTATTGCAAAGAACGGAAAATAAGGATGATAAAATTGTGAAAATCGAAATCGAGAAGGGAGAATCCGAACGTAGTCTTTATTTTACATTAGAAGGAAAACTGGTAAAAGATGTGATTGGAGAAGACGATAGTGATGATAATGAACCTTGCCCGCAGGAATTGGTGGCATATATAGAAAAAAACTACCCGGGAGCGGTTCTTGTAGATTTTGAAAAAGACGAAGATAAGAACGGGGTAATTTATGAGGTCGAAATCCTTGTCCGGAAGAATAATCTTGAGATTGAAAAAGAATTGATTTTCAACAAAGACTATCAATTTGTGGCTGCTGAAATAGAACTCGACGATGAGGTATTGCTACAGCTAATCGATAAAATCCTAACTTCTGAGCAGAAAGAAAAAATAGTACAGTTGACAGGAGAAAGCGACCCGGAAGAATGGGAAATTGAAATAACGGAAGATAAAGATGGCATCGTTACTGTTTCTGTTGAAGATAAGAATGGGAATATGGTTGAAATCATGAAAGTGGATGCTGATTTCCAGTTGGTTAATTAAAAAGGCAATTTGCCTGGAAGAGGTAGGGGAACTGTCATAAAAATAACGTGCCAATCAATTCAAGATTTTGGAATCGATTGGCACGTTATAACTATTTTATTTATTGTAAATATTCAACCAGCTTTGTCGGTAGATAGAATGTGTTGTTTTTATCCACATACACAACAACAGAATTCAGGCGTACTTCATCCTGCCCTTTTTTACCTATCGTTACGATGTTGCTGAACGGAGTGATATTGATTTGTTTCTTTTTGTTCTTAACAACTAAAGAAGGAGAGCCTTTTTCATCTTTTGCCGGAATGATTTCACATTTGAAGTCTTTGAATACTTCCGTATGAGGGGCAAAATTCTGAGCAGTCAGTTCTTCCAGTTTTCCATTAATACCAAACAGGGAACAGAGGTAATGATTCAATTCAATATTTGTAAGCATTCCTAATGTACGTGTATCCTGAGGATGGTAAGCCGCCAGAAATACGTCTTCACCGGTATGGCCTCCTGTCGTAAAACCAAAACAGGTTTTGGAGGTAATCAATTTGGACATGAAAGATGTCAGAGAGCCACTATATAAGGAACCTTCCACATTATCGGAAGAACGTTTGTCTTTCGGAATAGGACTGTTTTTATAATCTTTACAGTTGTTCAGTGCATTCTGTTCTTCGGGGGTCAGTTCGAAGCCTGCATAGGTACGGAATACATCTTGTACTTCGGAAGCGGGAACGCTGTTTACTTTATTGGCGAAACCTTCTGCTGTCAGTTTATATAATGAGAACTGATAGAAAAGTTGGTCTTTACTCAACTTGTCATAACCTTTACAACGTGCTTGTCCGATACTGACTCCGCCATTACCGTGGTCAGGAACAATAACTACGGCTGTTTCACCGTTTTGGCGGGCAAATTCCAAAGCTGCACCACATGCGCGGTCGAATGCGAGGAAGTCTGTAGCCATACCTACAGGATCGTTGGCATGAGCTGCCCAGTCTATTTTACTACCTTCAACCATAAGAAAGAATCCTTGAGGGTTTTTGGACAGTTTTTCAATTGCTTTACGAGTCATTTCTTCCAATGAAGGCTGTTGAGCCGGGTCGCGGTCGATGTCGTAATCCATTTCCCGGTCAGCAAATAAAGCCCACATTTTATCTCCGGTGTAAGTACGCATGGAGTTGATGTCATTTTTGAAAACACCCCATCCGTTTTCTTTTAAATAAGCTTCACTTTCTGCAGGTAATAAAGAAACACCACCTCCGATGACAACATTCAGGTCATTATGAGCCATTTGTGGTGCAATCCATTCGTATTTACCACGGTTGTAACTATGTGCGGAGCAGTCGGCCGGAGTTGCGTGTGGAAATTCACATGTAAATACCAATCCGGTAGATTTCCCTTGTAGTATTTTGGCTGCTTCCAGTACTGTCGTCAGGGGTTGGAATGCACGTTTAGGATCTGTCGGGTAAATATCATCTTCGACATCACTTTCCGGATAGGTGGAAACATATCCGGTACGGCTGGGCTGGCCGGTCATATAGCAGGAGGTTGTAGGAGCAGAATCTCCAATCGGAGCATTCGATGAGTGAGTACGAACTGTTCCGCACAAATAAGGGTCGATATTTAATTTCGGCTTATCCGGATTTGTATACCATTGCAACCAGCGTGCCATAGATACGGTAGATAGAGATGTTCCATCCGGAATAAGGAGAATAACATTTTTGACCGGCTTGACGTTTTCCACATCCTGAGCTTTTGCCGGAATAAAAATGATTGCCAACAGTAATAAAAATGCAACCGTTTTTTTCATGAGAATATAGTTTATAGGTGAATAATTTCTTCTTTGAACAGAGTGAGTTTTTCAATACCGTTTTCCGTAACAAGGAAACTATTTTCGATACCGACAGCACCTACACCCGGAATAACGAATTTAGGTTCGAGGGCAAATACCATGTTGGGAGCCAGTACTTCTTTCGACCGGGGAGTCAGAACCGGCAACTCGTTAATCTGGATACCGATGCCATGGCCTACAAATTTTGCCTGTTGCTTTGTTCCCATGAAATAGGGAAGGAGCCCTTCATTTCCGGCGATTTTTTCAGCAATATTGTATAACTCGGCACATGCTGTTCCCGGGCGTGCAACATTTTCTATTTCGCTTTGTATAAAACGTGAAGTTTCATGAGCCCGGTAAGCAAGGTCCGTAAGACGTCCTACGGCAAATACACGAGTCATGTCAGTCATGTAAGAAGTATAGTTTCCTGCCATGTCTACCATAATAGCTGTGCCTTCTTTTAGCAGAGTTCCATTTGCACCTAATGGACAGGAGGCATCTATTCCACCACCGCCTAATGCGAAATCAAAAGGAGAGGGAGTTTCAGCATTTTCTCCGGCAAGGATACTTCCCATGAATATATCCATATTAGCACCGAATGCACGGAATAATCCGATAGAACCGTTTTTACGCATCCTTTTTTCTATCTCATATTGAAATTCCAGGTCTGTCATTCCCGGACGGAAACATTCGGGTATTTCGGCATATGTTTTAGCATGCTGTTTGGCGGAGATACGGAATTGGGAGATTTCCCAAGGTGTTTTTATTTCTCTGAGTGTACGTATCAATGCTGTGGCATTTGCAGTCTCTTTCGGATTGAATACGTTTTGTA
This sequence comes from uncultured Parabacteroides sp., assembly GCA_900541965.1. Classification (GTDB taxonomy): domain Bacteria; phylum Bacteroidota; class Bacteroidia; order Bacteroidales; family Tannerellaceae; genus Parabacteroides. The sequence continues at coordinate 60,265 of UQLN01000021.1, forward strand.
AACGAACATAATCATTATAAGTCAGCTCGTCTGCTTCCAGTAAAAGTTTATCAGGCATTTTCAGTCCATGAGTAGCAAATAGCTCCGGCATTTGCTCCGGTTTGCGTATATATTCTACCTGATTGCCACTCAATCCGTTCGGACGTTTAATGAAGAACCAGGGAGCTCCTTCTACTGGCAGATAAAAATATCCGCTATAAATACGTCCGGTTGTATAATACAGATTCACATCTACTGTAAGCAGGCAACCATCAGCATTTATTTGCTTCATTGCCTGCTGTATGCGATCCCATTTGAGTTGGAAATCGCTGATTAATTCTTGTTGTATCATCTTCTACATTTTCATTTATCAAGCTTCAAAGGTAAAAAAATTAAGTTAAGCAAGATATGAAGAAGATGTTATTTTTGTGTGTCTTTTTTGCTTTTGGAGTGATGTCTGTTTCCCGGGCACTTTGATACCAATAGGAGGCATCTCCATAACGGGACGTTTTATCGGAAGCCTTACTGTTAGAGCAAATGCCTAGCAATAGGAAAAATAAAAGAATAGATGTCCTCATAACTGTTTATCAGAACTGTTCCAGTACCTGAATCCTTTTTTCAATAGGAGGATGGGTGGCGAAAAGTCCACTCAGTCCGCTTAATGCGCTGCTTGCTTGTTTACCCGGATGTTGAATAAAGAGTTGTGCCACATCTTCGCGCTGTACGGCTTCAATATCCGGGTCGGCGGATATTTTACGTAATGCACTTGCCAACGCCAAAGGGTTCTTTGTCATTTCAGCAGAACCGGCATCTGCAAGATATTCCCGCTTGCGGGAGATTGCAAACCGCATTAATATCGAGAAGAAATAACCGATAGCCGAGATGATCATAATAAGCACTAATATCAGCGCCGTGTTATTTTTATCGTCTCTTCTGCTACGGGAAAAATTGGAATAGTAGACCGAACGCATAGCCATTTGTGAAATCATGGCAAAGATTCCAACGAAGACAATAGAAATAATAAGCAGGCGGACATCATGGTTGCGTATATGGGAAAGTTCGTGTGCAATTACGGCTTCCAGTTCCTGGTCATCCAGTTTCTCTATAATCCCTTTGGAAAGAGTTACTGTATATGTCCGTTTATTTATCCCGCTGGCAAAGGCATTCAGTGAATCATCATTGATAATGTTGATTTGCGGCATTGCCATCCCTTGGCTCATACACAGGTTTTCCACAAGGTTGTATACCCGTTTATTGTCTTTTCTGCTTAAAGGCTCTGAGCCTGTGGCAGAATTGATGATGCTTGTATTGGCGAAGTAAGCGATGATGAACCAGATAAGCACTCCGCCTATTACATAAGGAGCAATATGAACGAACATTTCTGTAGAATAAGCCAGCAGTTGAGGAGTAGTCACTCCGTCGTCATTATAAGCCAGCATATTCAGCAAAAAACAGAATAGATATGTCAACCCTATGATCAGGCAAGGAAATAAAAGCAGCAGAAACAATGACTTGATATTGTTTCTGCTCTGCTGGGTTTGAATACCAACGTACTCCATATTTTAGAATTTGATTTTGGGAGCTTCTTCCAATGTGGCACGTTGTTCTCCCAGGTCGAACATTACTTCTTTATGGAAACCGAACATGCCAGCTATTAAATTGGACGGGAATGTCTGTACGGCATTGTTCAGCTCTTTCGTAGCGGAATTGAAATAACGGCGGACTGCTGATAGTTTATTTTCCAGATCAGCAATTTCTTCCTGCAATTGGAGGAAATTCTGGTTTGCTTTCAGGTCCGGATATGCTTCCAATGTTATTTTCAGTCCGGAAAGGGCAGAGGTCAATACATTTTCTGCTGCAATTTTTTCATCGATTGTTTTTGCACTCATGGCACCATTACGAGCATTGATAACTCTTTCCAGTGTTTCTTTTTCGTGTGAAGCGTATCCTTTTACCGTTTCCACCAGTTGAGGAATGAGGTCGTGGCGCTGTTTGAGCTGTACATCGATGTCGGCAAACGCATTTTCGCGATTGTTGCGTAGCTTAACCAGTGAGTTGTAAAGGGAGATAATCCAGAATACAAGGATTACGATGACTGCTATTAAAATAATGGTTGTTGTACTCATAGTTTTTGATATTTTGTTTGTTAATAAATTACTTAATCTATACATACTAAACTATAGGTGGTTTTATCCACTTCTGCGACTGTCATTAATGACTGCCATATGTAATGCAAACATACTAAAAATCTCTGGAATAAACGAATAAAAAGGGAGAAATGGCACTGAATGGCTTATGAATAAAGCGTTTGCGGTGCCAGATGAAGCCAACGGAGAAAACGGTAAAACGCAAAGAAAAGCGGATTTAGGAAGCAGTTAGGTTTTCAAATCATTACCTGTTCAAAAGTGATATTTAACAGTCTCCGTACCGTTTGCGCTGCTCTGCTTAGGTTTGCTTATCAAGGTTTAACTCATTGATAATTAGTTTTGCAACCTAAAAAAGTTAGACATGAGCAGAAGCACATTCAAGGTGCTGTTCTACGTGAACGGCAGCAAGGAGAAAGACGGAATTGTTCCCATTATGGGACGAGTAACAATCAACGGGACTGTATCGCAGTTCAGTTGCAAGCAGAGCATCCCGAAAACGCTTTGGGACGTGAAAGGGAACAAGGCGAAAGGCAAGGGACTAGAAGCAAGGGAAATCAATCTTGTCTTGGACAACATCAAGGCGCAAATCATCAAGCATTACCAACGCATATCCGACCGTGAGGCGTTTGTAACGGCAGAGATGGTGCGTAATGCCTATCAGGGTATCGGCAGCGAATATGAAACACTTATCAAAGCATTCGACAAGGATTGCGCCAACTTTCTGAAACGTGTGGGTAAAGACCGCACCATCGGGACATACAAGGTGATGATGAGGGCACGGAACTATGTAGCCGCCTTTATCAAATCGTTCTATAAACGAAACGATATGTCCATGCTGGAGCTTACCCCCGATTTCATCAAGGAGTTTGCAGCCTACCTCACAGCGGAACGCAACCTGAAGAACGCCACGATATGGCTCAACTGCATGTGGCTGAAAGGTGTGGTGATGAGGGCACATTATAACGGACTGATACCAAGAAATCCATTCGCACAGTTCCATATCAGCCCGAACGTGAAAGAGCGTGAGTATCTGACGGAGGACGAAATCAGAACCGTCATGACGCACGAGTTTGAAAACCTTTCGTTAGCCTTTGTCCGTGACTTGTTCGTGTTCGCCTGTTTCACTGCACTTAGCTTTGTGGATATGAAAGAACTGACAACGGATGAAATCGTGGAAGTAAACGGTGAGAAGTGGATAATCGGCAAACGCCACAAGACGGATGTTCCCTTTCAAGTGAAGTTGCTTGACATCCCTTTGCAGATAATCGAACGATACAAACATCTATCCAAAGGCAAGCTGGTATTCGGAGAAATCAACTATTGGACGATGTGCAAGCAGTTGAAAAAGGTGATTAAGGAATGTGGCATTGAGAAGCAAATCTCATACCATTGTGCTCGCCATACCTTCGGAACGCTGGCTTTGACCAAAGGCATGCCAATAGAGAGTGTAAGCCGTGTCTTAGGGCATACAAACATTGTCACAACCCAAATCTATGCGAAGATAACCACGCAGAAATTGGATAATGACCTGACAATGTTCGGAAACAAACTTAATAAGGCATTTAATGATGTATCAATGACATAGCATTATGGAAAGGGGAATTATTACAATGAATGAGCACGGTATAGTGTCTATACCGAATGGCGAGATATGGATGAATGAAATGGAATTGACGGATTTGTTCGGGGTAATTGCCCCGACTGTCCGTGCTGCAATCCGAGCCATTTACAAAAACGGTATACTGAAAGAATACGAAGCTCAGAAGTATATCCTGTTGGAGAATGGGTGTTTTGCCGATGTGTACAATTTTCCTATGGTTGTCGCTCTTGCTTTCCGCATCAACTCCTATGGTGCGGAACAAGTACGCAATATCTTATTAGAAAGAATGTACTTGCGAAAAGAGAAAACAAACATTTACTTTTCGCTGAATATGGGTGAAAAAGCTTCACCGATGAACTGAATTAAAATCTTGTATGATAAACGCATGACATTAGTATGTATAACCATACATACATCCATACGATAAGACGACCGAACGATTAGTTGATTAACTGGCTGATTTATCAATAAACCGATTTATTAACCAATCGGCAGACATAAACAATATAGTCCGAGGAAGTACTCTGTACCAGTGCGTTTCTTCGGGCTTTCTTCTTTTCTTTCGCTTGAACATCCTCTACAACAAGTGCATTTTTTTATTCTAAGATTTGTTTGCACCGTTCCGCTTAGGTTTGCGTATCAATGTTTCGTGTAATACCCGATAATTTTGCAGCCGTCTAATTATTAATCGATTAAGCGAATGGAGTATGACAAAAATCAACATTAAGAGAGAGGAATTTATCCGTGTGGGTACAACTCTCTACAAGTTAGTGAACCAGCCCCGATTGAATGGCGGCTATGTGAAGAAACGAATTCCGTGGAATGCCGAAACGCTCCGTCAGGACTATGGAAAGGGCTTTATGGCAACTGTTCCGAAATATGACGGTTTCTGTACTGTCCCCAACCATGTAAACTATCAGCTTGTAGTGGACAAGTTTCTAAACCTGTACGAACCGATAGGACACAAACCCGTACAAGGGGACTTTCCCCATATCTGCTCATTGGTACGGCATATCTTCGGGGAGCAATACGAGTTAGGCATGGACTACCTACAACTGCTCTATCTGCAGCCTGTGCAGAAACTGCCAATCCTGCTATTGGTGTCGGAAGAGCGAAATACAGGCAAAAGCACGTTTCTGAACTTTCTGAAAGTCATCTTTCAGAACAACGTCACATTCAACACCAACGAAGACTTTCGCAGCCAGTTCAATTCCGATTGGGCAGGAAAGTTGCTGATAGTGGTGGATGAAGTGTTATTGAGCCGTAGGGAAGATAGCGAAAGATTGAAGAACCTCAGCACCACACTATCCTACAAGGTGGAAGCCAAAGGCAAAGACCGTGACGAGATTGCATTCTTTGCAAAGTTCGTGCTGTGCTCCAACAATGAGCACTTACCCGTAATCATTGACGCAGGAGAAACACGTTATTGGGCACGGAAGATTAACAGATTGGAAAACGATGATACAAGTTTTCTGGAAAAGCTGAAAGAGGAAATCCCTGCTTTCCTCTACTTCCTTGCCCATAGGGTGTTATCAACGAAAAAAGAAAGCCGTATGTGGTTCAATCCGATGTTGCTGCATACCGCAGCCCTACAACGCATTATCCGCAGCAACCGCAACCGGATAGAGATAGAAATGTCCGAACTCATACTTGACATGATGGAAAGTGTGGGTATTGAAAGCTTCTCCTTTTGTCTGAACGATATGATGCCATTGCTGATGAACACGCAGGTAAAGGCGGAGAAACATCAAGTTAGGAAAGTGGTGCAGGAGTGTTGGAAACTCATTCCGGCGCACAATACCCTTACCTACACCACCTATCAAGTAGATTACACACGTGACTACCATTATTCACCGATACGGAGAACGGGCAGGTTCTACACGGTAACGAAAGAACAGTTGGAAATACTATGATTATTTGATGAAATGATGAATAAGAATATAAATGCACTGAGCAACAGAATGATATATCCTCATCAAATAAACATCAAAGTTATTGTACTGATGAAAAGAGAAAGCAATGCCGAACATCGTTTCTCTTTTGGTAAGCAGTTTGATGAAAGCATGATGAGTTGTTATTTCACTGATTTTCACACAGTATTCTGTTACACTCATCAAATCATCAGTTTTTTTACTCATCACTAAATCCGTAGTAAATCATACAATGGACATACAAGAAGCAAAAACAATCAGATTGGCAGATTATCTGCAAAGCATAGGCTATTCACCCGTAAAGCAACAGGGAAACAGCCTTTGGTACAAATCACCATTCCGACAGGAGACTGAAGCATCTTTCAAAGTCAATACAGAGTTGAACCAATGGTTTGACTTCGGGCTTGGCAAAGGCGGTAATATCCTTGCATTGGCGAAAGAACTCTATCAGGATGATTACGTACCTGCCCTGTTGGAACGCATCGAACGGCAGACACCGCATATTCGTTCCACATCATTTCCTTTTCGCCAGCAACCATCCGAGCCGAGTTTCCAGCAGTTGGAAGTAAGAGAACTTGTACACCCTGCATTGCTCCGATACTTACAGGAGCGAGGTATTGATATGACAGTAGCCAAGAACGAATGTAAGGAACTGCACTTCACCCATAACAGCAAACCTTATTTTGCCATCGGTTTTGAGAATATGGCAGGAGGTTATGAAGTACGTAACCAATTCTTCAAAGGCTGCATCGCTCCAAAAGACATCACGCACATACGGCAACAGGAACGACAGACAGATACATGCTACCTGTTCGAGGGTTTCATGGATTATCTGTCTTTCCTGACTATCCGCAAACGGAAGAATCCGCAATATCCTGACTTGAAAGGACAGGGCTACATGGTTCTCAACTCCGTTTCTAATTTAGACAAGGCGATTGAACGCTTATCGCATTATGAGCGCATTCACTGTTTTTTCGACAACGACCAAGCAGGAAATAGGGCTTACTGGGAATTGCAACGAACGTTCTCCTATCGGGTTCGGGATGCTTCCATCCACTACGTAGGGCACAAGGATTTGAACGATTTCCTATGTGGCAAAAGAGCGGTGGAGAATAAAGCAAGCGAGGTTTCTGTCCGACCAAAAACGAAGAAGAAAGGATTCCGCATCTAAGCCAAAAATCACATTTTTTTTAGGTTAGCAAGTTAATGTCGGTGTATTACAAATCCCGACCACTTGCCCCTCAAAAGATGAGGGGAACGGCTCCCGATGGTCACGGATATTTCAAATTACGTTAACCAGATTATTCACTAAAAAAACAGATAGAACAGATGAAGAAAAACAACATAGTCACCTTGCGCCTGACAGACGATGAACTCGGCTGGCTGGGTGCTTTGTGCAGACGAGGCAAGCAGAGCAAGAGCGAAACCATCCGCTCGCTCATCATGAACGGTACGGTACGGGAACGAATCAGCAAAGAACACCTTGCGGTCATCCGTCAGTTGATTGGCGAAAGCACCAATCTTAACCAGTTGGCAAGACAGGCGAACACCTACGGTTTCTTTGCCGTAGCCGAGAAGTGTGAGAACATGGCAAAGGATGTGTCGCAACTCATAAACCGATTGAAAGATGATAGGTAAGCAGACGAAAGGGAGATCGTTCAGCGGTTGCGTGTGCTATGTGCTGAGAGAAGATAAGTCCAAGTTGCTGGAAGCAATTGGAATAGAGGGAACACCTGAACAGATGGCGGAGCAATTCGAGTTACAGACGTTGCTCAATGACAAGGTGAAGAACACGGTCGGACATACTTCGCTCAACTTCTCGCCCGAAGACGGCGAACGGTTGCACCACGATGATGCACTCATGTTGCAGATAGCCCATGACTATATGGAGAAAATGGGAATAGCCAACACGCAGTACGTTGTAGCCCGACATACTGATAGGGAACATCCACATTGCCATATCGTTTTCAACCGTGTGGATAATGACGGCAAGACCATCAGCGACAAGAATGATTTTTACCGCAATGAGAAAGTTTGTAAGATGCTTACAGCCAAATACAGACTTCACTTTGCCAACGGCAAGGATAACATCAAAGAGGAACGCTTGCGACCATACGACAAAGCGAAGCATGAGGTTTACAAGGCACTGAAAGAGGAACTGCCCAATGCTCGAAATTGGGAAGAGCTGAAAGATGCACTTTCCCGTAGGGACATAGAACTAAAATTCAAGGTAAGCCGGACAACAAGAGAAAAACAGGGCGTAAAGTTTGAATATGGCGGTATTTCCTTTTCCGGCTCAAAGGTCAGTCGGGAGTTCAGTTACATGAACATCGATTACCAATTAAGGCGGAATGCTTTTGAGGATGATTTCAACTACAGACAGGCAACCATCCGGCAACCGAGAGAGGAAGCGGTACAGACCGTACCGCAAAACCGTTCTGAAGATAGTTCCAGTAGTGGCTTAGGTTTGTTCAGTATCAGTAGTTCGTCTTACAATGCTGCCGATGCGGAAGCCAACCAAGAAATGGCGGAG
>UQLN01000022.1 GCA_900541965.1 uncultured Parabacteroides sp.
TGTTAAGTCATTTAGCGTCATTTCTCCCTTTTTTCGAGGTTATTCCAGCATTTTTGTGTAAGTTTGTCTGCCGAAGAGAATAATACGCCTTGGAATGAAACGAAATATACTTGCACTCTACATTATTAAATTATCCAAATGGTTCACCCTGGTAATGCCTATCATCGTATTGTTTTATGAAAAACATGGATTAGGGTTGCAAGATGTGTTCATTCTTAAAAGCGTATATTCCGTAGCCGCCGTAGCTTTGGAAATACCTTCCGGTTACCTGGCAGATGTATGGGGACGGCGCAATTGCTTGATTTCCGGATGTATCTTATTCTTCTTCGGTTACCTCTGTTATTCTTTTACCTCTACTTTTGAAGCATTCCTGATTGCAGAAATCCTGTTGGGAACCGGACAGACCTTGGTAAACGGAGCAGATTCCGCTTTATTATACGATACGACCGCCCATTATAAAAAAGAAAACCTATACCTTCGTTATGAAGGCAGGATTACAATGATAGGCAATTTTGCAGAAGCGCTTGCCGGCATATTCGGAGGATTATTAGCAGCATACTCATTGCGTCTGCCATTCTATGCCCAGGCCGGCATTGCTTTTACAGGTATTCCTGCGGCTTTCGCACTACAGGAGTGGAAAATCCAGAATAAACTGCAAAATCCGGCAAGCGAGATTATAAGGATTATCAAATATTCGCTTGTCACTAATAAAAAGCTGTGTTACAATATTATGTTTTCCGGAGTCATCGGCGCAGCTACCCTGACTATGGCATGGTTTGTACAACCGGTACTGATTTATCTGAAAACACCCATATCATGGTACGGCGTTATTTGGACAGTGCTAAATCTAACGGTAGGTTTTGCTGCGCTTTGGTCAGATCGGATAGACAATTTCTTCGGTCCTAAAAAAATGGGAATACTTATATTGACTATCATCTCCGGAGGATACATCGCTCTGGCTTTCAATCTCTCTTATACTGGTCTGGCAATTCTTCTTATATTCTATATTTTCAGAGGATTCGCGACGCCTATCCTTAAAGGCTACATCAACCAGATGACTTTTTCGGAAATGCGGGCTACCGTCCTTTCCATCCGTAATTTCGTAATCCGCCTGATGTTTGCAGCAATCGCCCCTTTTATCGGATGGATGAACGACTTTTACTCTTTGAAAACCGCCTTACTGGTTACCGCCAGCATCATACTAATACCCGGAACCATTTTTCTGTTTCTACAATTAAAAAACGAACGGTAATCCATTAAGGAACATGTGTAGGAGATATTACCGCTCGCTTCCAATGGTGGCGTCACTCTACATATCCAGCCGACAGGAAACTTAAAATGACAAATTGACATTTTGACAAACCACCCCTCTCCCATATCGCCTGTACGAAGCTATATCCGGGATCGATTGCAAATACGCGACTCTCACAGAGTTTAGTTTTATCAGTTTGTCAATATATATGATAGAATAATTACTAATTGATATAACGGTGATATCAGTTATCAGGCACAGAATTCACGAATTTCGCTGATTAATACATGTTGTATTTTTATCAATCCGCAAAATCCGTGAAATCCATACCTAAACATATTGTTGTATTCAGTGGATAATAACAATCTTTTTGATACTCAAATAAGGCTTGGTTTTCAAACCATTCCAGAACCGCATCCCTACCCAATATCCTCCAAAAACAAAGCATATATGCTTTAAAATCGAAACATATATGTTTTAAAGTTAAAATATAGGTGTTTTGCCGCGCAGATTATTGTTTTTTTGTGCGCAGATTATTGGAATTAGTACCGCAGGTAATTGAAATTAACCCCAGAGTAAATGGGAAAAAGTGCCGGATAGTAGAGAAAATGCTCCGTTTTAACACAAAAAAGAGCCGGTTCTTCCCTAAAAAGGCTTTTATGCATACATTGCACGTCAACAGAAAAGGCTATATCCCATCAAAATATCATTTATAAAAGCAAAACGCTAACATTTTATCAGAGTTTCTATTCAGAAGAACAGTAGAATTTCAATCTTTTTCGGTTCGCGTATTTGTAAACTCTTCTATTAACACGTATATTTGAGCAATTAGTTCCCTTTATTTATTACAAGAAAAAATACCATGAAGAAAGACATGACAACTCCTGTCACGGCTATTGTATTAGGAGCCAGCGGAAGAGGTAAATTGTACGGAGATTACTCCCTCGAACATCCTCAAGATTTAAAAATTACAGGTATTGCCGAATTAGTGGAAATACGCAGGAATATCTATGGCGACAAATATCACGTACCGCAGGAAAACCGCGTGGCCACCTGGGAAGAATTATTAAACCGCCCCAAATTCGCAGATGCTGTAATTATTGCCACTCCGGACCATCTGCATTATGCCCCTTGTATGAAAGCACTGGATTTAGGGTATGATATCCTGCTGGAAAAACCGATTGCACAAACAAAAGAAGAATGCCGCCGTTTGGTTGCCTATGCGAAAGAAAAAGGAAGAATCGTTTGCCTTACCCACGTGCTGCGTTACTCCCCGTACTTCATAAAATTGAAGGAAATGGTCCACAGTAAAAAAATAGGAGAATTAGTCAGTATCCAGCATTTCGAACCGGTAGACCATGTTCATATGAGCCATTCATACGTCCGGGGAAGCTGGAGGGATTCCAAAGCAAGTACACCGTTGGTTTTGGCAAAATCCAGTCACGACCTCGATATTTTACATTGGATTATCGGTAAGCCCTGTAAGAAAATAGTTGCATTCGGGGATTTGTCCCATTTCAAAGCAGACAAAGCCCCGGAAGGCGCGCCCCAACGTTGTACGGATGGATGCCCGGCAGAAGCAACCTGCCCCTACTCCGCCCTGAAAATTTATTACCGCGACCGGACCTGGCTCTATGTATTCGACCTGCCGGAAGAGCCGGACAAACAAGGGGAAGCTATTCTTGAAAACCTGAAAACAGGTAATTACGGCAAATGCGTCTACCACTGCCGGAACAATCAGCCCGACCATTATATGATGCTGATGGACTTCGAAGGAGGCGTTACCGTCAATTTTTCAATAGAAGCATTTACCTCTTATGGAGGACGGCGTACCCGTATTATGGGAACACACGGCGATATTGTAGGCGACATGGAAACGTTTACCTATACGAATTTTGCCACAGGAGTTTCTGAAGTTTACGATACAAAAGCAGAAGATGCCCTCAATTATGAAGGTGTAGGACACGGAGGAGGCGATGCCGGTATGATTCACGACTGGATAGAAGCTATCCGTCAACAAGATGCATCTCTGATGAGTACCCCGCTGGATGATTCACAGGCGAGCCATCTGATGGCATTTGCTGCAGAAGAAAGCAGAAAAGAAGGAAAAATCATTTCTTTATAGACAAAACTAAATAACAAACACACTTTATGAAAACAATTATCGGCCTTATTTCGGCATGCCTGCTTATATCCATACAGGATATAGCAGCTTGCACTTCCATTATTATTTCTGGTAAAGCAACTCCGGACGGACGTCCGCTTATGTGGAAACACCGGGACACAGAAACACCTTTCAACCATATGGCATTTTTTAATGACGGAGGGTATAACTCTTTGGGACTGGTAAATAGCAATAATACTGACGATGCTGTCTGGACAGGAAGTAATGAAGCCGGTTTCTGTATCATGAATACAGCCTCATTCAACCTGAAAGATGATGACGTAAAGGTGATGGACCATGAAGGTTCCTTGATGCGGAAAGCTTTAAACATATGCAAAACCGTACAGGATTTCGAACATTTCCTGGATACATTAGCCCGCCCTATGCGCGTGGAAGCAAATTTCGGAGTAATCGATGCTTATGGAGGGGCGGCTTATTTTGAAACAAAAAACGACCGGTATTTCAAGAAGGATGTAAATGATGAAAAACTGGCCCCCAACGGTTATCTGATTTATACGAACTTCTCTTTTGAAGGACAGAAAGACAAAGGGCTCGGATATATACGTTATAACACGGCTACTGCCATTTTCCTGAAAATGCAGCACGAAGGATATACTCCTCAACGGATTTTACAGGAAGCCTCCCGCTCTTTCTATAACAGCCAGTTGGATATAGACCTTAAGAACGAACAGCAAAGCCCGAATCATGCAAGCGGATGGTTCGTCGAGCAGGATATGATTCCGAGAAGCGAATCGACTGCTGCCATTGTCATACAAGGAGTTAAACCCGGAACAAATCCAGAACTCACCACCCTTTGGACAGCATTAGGATATCCTCCGACATCCATAGCCATTCCTCTTTGGGTAAAAATGGGAGAAAACCAACCGAAACTGGTAATTTATGATAAAAATATAAAAACAGCACCGCTCTGTTCATATGCATCCCAATTGAAAGACAAGGTGTATTCCATCCATAAAGGAAACGGACAAAAATATCTGAATTGGAGGCTTTTATGGAATAATGACGGAACCGGATATATCCAGGAACTTCAAAAAACAGAAGATATGGTTTTCGATACATTTAACAGCCAAATACCTTCATGGGAGGAAAAAGGGTTGAACATTGTTGATATTCAGAATGTTTACAATAGGGTAATTTCCGCCATAGAAAACGCTTATGGGCAGTGCATGAAGCAATAAAGGCATAGAATTTCCCGAAAATTATTAACTAACCCAATTTTAATCAATGAAAGGAGAGCCTATGGATAGAAAGATATAGTTTTGATATGCCCCACACAAGGAACTTAACAAGAGAATACTTAGATTCCTGTTCCTTACAGAAAAAGACTTTCTAAATAAACACCCGACTAAGAAAAAGACTCATGAAAACACCCAACTTTACCAAGTTATTAATACTCCTGATAAGTATTAACGGAGTGACTTATGCCCAAAATAGCAAAGGGAAAAAAGAAGAAAAGGATTCCGCTACGGTCATTGTTTTAGGACAAGATAATGACCCATCTGTAAAAAGCAAAGCCATTAAATCCTTTGAAGAAAACGTCCGTGCCGGTCTACAGTCGGATGGTATACCACGATTCCTGATAACAGACTCCAAAGCCAACGCTATCTTTGCTATCGGCGGATTCGTTCAATTCCGTACAGGATATGATTTCGGGGGAGTTATAGATCATTTGGATTTTATACCTTATTCTATTGCGGTTGAACCTTTGGATGGAAACGACCGGAGATTCCTGATGGATGCCTCGACCTCACGGCTTTATTTTAAAACTCTGATTCAAACAAAAAAAGGAGTACTTGAAGGATATTTGTCTACGGACTTCCGAGGGGCAAATAAAACACTTCGGTTACGAGAAGCCTATATTTCTTATATGGGAGCCACTTTCGGACAAACATTTTCTACATTTTGTGACCTGAAAGCCTCTTTTTCTACTATCGACTTTGAGGGTCCCAATGGTTTCGCCCTTACGCGTAACTTATTAATTCGTTACGAACATAGTTGGAAAAACGGAATTAAAATCGCTGCATCTTTAGAATATCCCAGTGTACTGATAACACACGGAGATTTAAACCATGATATTTTCCAACGAATTCCGGATATTCCGGCTTACATAAATTATGCATGGAAAGATGGCCATGTCCGTCTATCCGGCATTGTGAGAAACTTGTTTTATTATAATAATACAATAGCAGAGGTTGACAGGGCTATCGGTTGGGGGATAAAATTAAGTAGTACCTTTAAAATAGGTTCCAAAGTCCAACTATTTGGAGAAGGTACGATCGGACGAGGATTGGCAGCCTATATATCGGATTTGAGCACATCCAAATTCGATCTTATAAATGATGTAAATAAGTTAGGAGAAATGATTGCCCCCAAAACCTTTGCATGGTTTGCCGGCATTCAATATAATATCCTTCCTCAAATGCCATTTACTTTTGGTTACAGTCATGCTGGTATAACCAATGAAGAAGAAAACCTGTCTGGAAAAGATTACCGGTGTGGTGATTTCTATGTAAGCAACCTTTTCTACAGATTTTCACCTTACTGGTATACAGGTATTGAATATTTACATGGAAGCAGAACCAATCAAGATAATCAATCCGGATATGCCAACCGTATACAAGCCGTTATCCAATTTAATTTCTGAAAATCCCCAATCCCTCATACTAAACCTTCGGTCGATGCACGAAGTTTAATTTCAGCATCAAGTACAACCGTTTTAGGAAGAATTGACGGATCTTTTATCTTTTCAAGCAATAATTCGGCAGCCGTTTGTCCCATCCGGATAAGCGGCTGTTCGACTGTCGTCAGATGAGGATTTACAATGGTTGAAAGTATGGTACCGGAGAAACCGGCTACGGCAACCTGCTCCGGAATCCGGAATCCTTTTTCGGTTAGCACATTCATTGCTCCGATAGCCAGCGTGTCTGTAAATGCATAAACAGCATCAAAAGTTATGCCTTTAGACAAAATTTCCTCTATAGCCACCCTTCCGTCATGAATACTTACGTGGGTCCGTACTATCAATGAAGGGTCGTGGACGATATGAAACTTATCCAATGCATCCTTAAAGCCAAACAACCGGTCATTTGTATTATGAATGTAGGACGGTCCCTGCAAATAAAGAATACGTTTCCTACCACTGCGGATCAAATGCTCCGTCAAAAGGAAAGATTTACTATAGTCGTCTATTACAACCTTCGTTACATCTAATTTTGAGGGGACACGGTCGTAAAAAACAATCGGTGTACCTCCGTTCCGGATACGTACACACTCTTCGACATTCGCATCCTGATGGCATAAAGCCATAATAATGCCATCTACCCGGAACCGCTCCATCAGCAACAAATTATCTTTCTCCCTCTCCCAATCCTCATTCGATTGGGCGATAATCACTTTCGCACCCTGAGGATATAAAACCTGCTGAACACCCTCTATTACAGATGACGCAAAAGGCGTCACCATCTCAGGGACAATCACTCCGATGGTATTTGTACGCCCATATTTCAAGTTTAATGCTACCGGATTGGGTTTATAACCTAACATTTCCGCCAGCGCCAAAATCTTTTCTTTGGTTTCCCGGCGTATATTCTTATCATCAGCCAATGCTCTTGACACTGTCGAGACGGATAAATTCAATTGTTGCGCTATCTCCTTTATTGTTACGTGCTTCATAACATGTATTGAGTTAAGAATTCAAATATAATCGTTTCGGTTCTCATTTGCAAGCCTGTAAAAGGGATTAGCATTTGTTGATACAATACCATATATGAAAACGTTTGCAGATTTTGGGAACGTTTGCGAGAACGATTGCATAAAAATACAAGCCAGAACTGTGTCTACCCTACTTTCTATTTTTCTTAATTTGCTTCTACAGTTTAAATCTAAATTCACCATTAAACATATAACAATCATGAAAACATCAGTTATTCCTGTAAGTTACGATCGTACGCAAGTACAAACCGGCATCATGCACATTGGCGTAGGTAATTTCCACCGTGCACACCAGGCTTTTTATACCCATCTTTTACTCAAGGATGAAGACCAGCGGGACTGGGGTATCTGTGGAGTAGCCCTATTACCTAACGACCAACGTTTATACCAGGCTCTGCATAAACAAGATAATCTTTATACGCTGACCGTATGCGGACGAGACGGGCATGATGAAGCCTATCAAATAGGTTCTATCGTGAAATTACTCTGGGCGGGAGAATCTTCGGAAGCCATATTAAACAAAATGGCGGACAAATCTATCCGCATCATCACCCTGACTATTACTGAAGGCGGATATAATATAGATAAAGCAAGCGGACAATTTATACTGGATAATCCGGACATACAACATGATTTACAGAATCCGGCATCACCTAAAACCGTATTCGGATATATCGCCGAAGGTTTACGCCGCCGTAAAATAACCGGACACGGACCTGTGACAATCCTCTCCTGCGATAACCTCCAGCATAATGGCAATACAGCCCGTAAAGCATTTACCTCCTTCATCAAAGCACAAGACCCGGAACTCGCCTCCTGGGTAGAAACGAATGTTACTTTCCCGAATGCGATGGTGGACCGTATAACCCCTGCTGTCGCTCCGAATGATATTGCCCGCTTAAACGAAAAGAATGGAACGAACGATGAAGCTCCGGTTTATTGCGAAGATTTCATCCAGTGGGTAATCGAAGACAATTTCATAGCCGGACGCCCGGCGTGGGAACGCGTCGGTGTAGAGTTCACCGATGATGTAACCGCCTATGAAAATATGAAACTGAGCTTACTCAATGCTTCCCATACCTTACTCTCTTATCCGGCATTCCTTAGCGGTTACCGTAAAGTGGACGATGCAATGCGCGACAAACGTTTTGCCAACTATTTGCGTACTTTTATGGACAAAGATATTACCCCTTATGTTCCGGCACCGGGAACAACTGATTTGGAAGTATACAAACAAACACTCATCGAGCGCTTTGCAAATCGTAGCGTAAGCGACCAGTTAAGCCGCCTTTGTTTTGACGGAGCATCCAAAACGCCCGTATATATCATGCCCAATCTGATAAAGATGATAGCAGACAAAGCCGATCTGACCCGCATTACCTTCTGGGCTGCCGCCTATCGGCGATATTTAAACCGCCCGGTAGACGACCACGGAGCATCTTATGAAATAAACGATCCATGGCTCACCGATGAAGATTACCAGCTAATAGCATCCCAACCGGTTGATTTCCTTAAAATCTCCCCATTCCGCAGTACCGACCTTCAGAAAAGCGAAGCATTCGTTTCCTTATTCCTGAAAATGGTAGATGACATTGAACGGAAAGGCACTATGGCGACTCTCGAAAGTATCCTCTAAAAAGACCTGTACGAGCATGAAAACACAGCAGACGTATACACTCGGACCGTTTATCGTATTAATATTTATCTATTTCATCGTCGGTTTCCTGACTACGGTAAACGGACAATGCCAGGCCCCGCTGAAAATAGCTTTTCTGGATAATGCCGGTGAACTGAAAAATACGTTCATCACCCTTATATCCTTTTTCTTTTTTCTGGCTTATTTATTAAACGGGACACTTGGCGGCAAATGGATCAATGCCTATGGATATAAGAAAACATTGTTGCGCGCATTAGGTATAATGGTAGCCGGACTCATGGTTTTCTTTTTCTCCTCATGGTTCACTGTAAACTATCCGGATTACTACGTCAGAATCGCCTCGGCACAGATTCCTTACGGATACTTCATGTTTCTATGCGGCTCCTATCTGATGGGAACTTCGGCAACTCTTTTGCAAGTAGTTATTAATCCCTATGTGGCGGCTTATGATGTACCGGGTACACAGCCTGTACAGCGCATGAACATAGTCTGTGCCTTTAATTCCTTCGGAACCACGATTGCCCCGTTCTTCGTAACGGGAGTGATGTTCCGCGGAGTACCGATAGAAGAAGTTCATGTGCGCCAACTGATGTTCCCTTTTATTTTACTGGCTACATTTATCGCACTGACTGCCTTTATTACACAACGGCTGTCGTTACCGGACCTGCAAGGCACTAAAACCTCCGGAGATGAAACATTGGAGCGCAGTATCTGGTCGTTCAGGCATTTGAAGTTGGGTGTAATTGCCATCTTCTTTTATGTAGGAGCCGAAGTCTCCATCGGGGTTAATATCAATTTGCATGCACAAGAACTGGAACTGTCCGGACAAGGATTATCTTTTCTCGGGAACAAGCATTTAATGTTGTGGGGATATGATTTAGGCATTCCGGCATTACTGGCCACATTGTATTGGGGAGGATTGATGGTCGGGCGTATTATATCCAGCATGATAACCAATATATCCCCACGTATCCAGTTGACAGTAACGACTGTCTTAGCAACAGTATTTGCAGTAGTCGGTATCCTTACACATAATTTGTGGGTACTGGTCGCTATCGGACTATTCCATTCGGTTATGTGGGGATGTATTTTTACACTTGCCATAAAAGGATTGAAGAAATATACATCCAAAGCATCCGGAGTCTTCATGATGGGCGTTTTCGGAGGTGCTGTCTTTCCTGTGATACAAGGAGCTTTAGCTGACCTTTTCGGCTCATGGCAATGGACATGGATACTGGTTATCATATGTGAACTGGTAATGCTTTACTATGCCCTTTGGGGATCACGGATTAAAGAACCGGAACTTCTGGACACAAATTAAACATATTCACTAAACCCTTTGTTATATATGTATTCTAAACAAAAAATCATTCATATGATAACAAGGGGTTTATTAATTACAGCTCTGGCAACTATCTTTTTAGTTGCTTTTCCCGAACAAAACGAAGCTTGTACACGGGCAGTCTATCTGGGACCTGATAATATGATTGTTACAGGACGAACAATGGACTGGAAAGAAGATCCTCAATCCAATATCTATCTTTTTCCCAGAGGAATACAAAAGCAAGCCGGAAATACAAACAATACAATCAAATGGACTTCCAAATACGGGAGTGTGGCGACAGCCGGATATGATATAGGAGTCTGCGACGGCATGAATGAAAAAGGGCTGGTAGCAAACCTGCTCTTCCTTACAGAATCACGTTATGACCGCTCCAATGATAATCGTCCGGTCATGGGGATAAGTATCTGGACACAATATGTACTGGATAATTTTGCCACCGTAGATGAAGCTGTACAAGAACTCAGTAAAGACTTATTCCGGATAGATGCGCCGGATTTACCTAATGGTTCCAAATCGACCTTGCATCTTTCTATTTCCGATGCAACCGGAAACAGTGCCATATTCGAATATATCGATGGGAATCTGATTATTCATGAAGGCAGAGAATGCCAGATTATGACAAATTCCCCTACCTACGAGAAACAACTGACACTAAATGATTATTGGAAACAAATCGGTGGCTTGGTAATGTTGCCGGGAACAAATCGTGCTTCAGACCGCTTTGTCCGTGCTTCCTTCTATATTCAGGCTCTTCCCCAGATATCCGATTACCGGCAAGCTGTAGCCGGCGTATTCAGTGTAATGAGAAATGTTTCTGTTCCGTTGGGAATATCCATCCCGGAACAACCGAATATTTCGTCCACCCGTTGGCGTACAGTGGCAGACCAAAAGAATAAAGTATATTATTTCGAATCGACCTTAAGCCCAGACATTTTCTGGATTAATTTTAAAGATTTAGACTTCAATGCCAGCGCACCGATCAAGAAACTGACATTGACAAACGGAGAGATATATGCAGGAAATGCAGCCGGCAAGTTTCAAACCGGCAAACCGCTTGCATTCCTGTTCGGAATATAAATAGACCTGTAGAAATATACCATGTAAGGGGTGCCCAGGCAAATAGACTTTGAACCAGGCACTACCTTTTTTTATTTTATTCATTTAAGTTTTTTATGAACAAAGCCCCCGTCTATCCATAAGGTCGCATGGTTCGGCTTAAACTTTAGCAGGATATAATCAGGATCGGTTGCTCCCTTGGTAAAATGCTCTATAAACCAATCTTGCCAAAGTGCTTCCTTCATCGTTTTATCCGTAACGATTTCTACCTCTCCGGTCAAAGCAACACTATTCCCTTTTTCATAAAAACAGACCCCTCCATTCGGATTCAAACGAAAATCCTTTGTCTTTAAGGAATTACGTCCCGTAGCAAACCAAATGGCAGAAAGTCCTTCCGATTTGATTTTACTCATAGGTACAGGTCTGGGATACCCCTCTTTATTTACCGAGGTAAGAACTACCACTTCACTATTTTCTAATAGAGCTTCTGCTTTTTCTTTAATCGTTTCCATTAAAATAACTGTTTACTTATTTGATTGTGGCAAAGATAAAAAGCGGAAAAAACTTTATATTGTAAAAAAACGACTTTTACCGTTCCACATAGGTTAAGGTTATATCATCCTGTGGTATCGAAAGAAATGAGCCGGCAGTACTGCCTGACATATTTTTTATTTCTTTCGAAAGATGCGAAACGTCATAATATCCGGCATCAACAGCGACCGAAATCAAATTATCAGAAGATGTTGCCCTCAACAAATCCACAGCATGCCTGAATTTTATAATCCGGCTATATTCTTTCGGAGAAAATCCTGTATACATTTTAAATGTACGCTCAAAATGACGTTGACAGAGACAAACTTCATCGGCTAAAAAGCGAATCGGCTGTTGCCCTTTATACCGGTTGATATAATCTACGGCATATCTTATTCGTGTATCCGCTGCCAGGTTGCTCCCTGCCAATCTTTTTAAAAGAAAAGTCTCTACAAAGTCAATCCGTTTCCGGGTGTGTTGTTTTTCATAGAGTTGTTCCGCAAAAGAATCATCCCAAAAGGTATCCATATCGTTAACGCTTAACCTCCGGTCGGCAAGCTCACAGAGAGGCAGAGTCATAAAACAAGAAACCCCGCAAGGCAGAAAGCGGATACCGAACATATGAACCGTTCGGGAATGCGTAAACAACTCCGAATACTTTCTCATCGGTCCCACGAAATAAGAATGATATGGCTGCATAAGTAAACCGCCGTTGACAGCTTCGAAAGCTTCGCCAAGAGTAAAAATAAAATCCGTACAACCATCCGGCAGAATATTAATACGCATCCCAGGTTGGGACTCACCTTCAAATTCCCAATACTTATCAATATAAGGAAGAAGAATCGGAGATGGCAGGTATTCTTTGTACATACAAAATTGTTTTATGTACAAAAATAGTAATTATAGCTTTTCCGGTATCACTATTTTAAAACAAGTCCCCACTCCCTTTTTTGATTCTATATGGATCATTCCATTAAAAGACTCCACAATAGTCCGGCAAATAGCAAGTCCCAAACCGGCTCCCTGTGAAAAATGGTCTATCTTATAAAAGCGGTCAAATACATGTTTCTGATCTTCTTCCGAAATCCCCTTGCCTGTGTCTTTTACAAAAAGTGTTATACACCCCGGTGTTTCAGATGAATAACCGAACATGATATATCCCCTAGTTGTAAATTTAACCGCATTATTTATGAGGTTATTAACCACTTGCTTCAAACGGACAGGGTCTATAAAAATTATCTTATCCTTTTCGGCTACTTCCAACTTAAGTTCAACACCTGACGGCATATTCAATTGTTGAGAAACATAAATCTCATCCAATAATTTATTTAAAGATTGCTCGGAATAACGGAACTCCATTGTCCCTGCTTCGATTTTGGATATATCCAAAATGTCACTTATCAGACTTAAAAGAAGTTCGCAATTTTTATTGATAATATCTACAAATTCAACAATTTCACTCTTTTCCAAGCCTTCAATATCGCGTAGTAACATGGAGAAACCGACAATCGAATTCAGCGGAGTACGTATCTCATGGCTCATATTAGCAAGAAACGCACTCTTTTGAGCATCATTCCGTTTAGCTATAGCTACTTCCTCTTCTTTATCCTTCATTTTCTGGATACTCATAACGATACCGATAATCCGGTAAGGAAGTCCGGATACCTCCTGTGCCAGATAAGTGGAACGTCCTTCCATCCACTCGTAGGTACCATCCCCACGACGAAGTCGAAAAGAAACCGGAGCCGTATATAAGTCGCCTCCCATCTGATCGGATAAAGCGGAAAACAAAGATTCACGGTCATCAGGAAATACCAAATCGACAAACTCTTCTGCTGTCAATTCATTATGATGGTCGTTAGGGAGTTTCAAATAGGTAAAATATTCAGGAGTCATAACATAAACAGAACGCTCCATATCATAGAACCAAGGGAATATTTTTGTAGAGTTAAGTGTCATATTTAAAAAATAAGACTGCATCCGTTCCTCTTTTATATTGAGGAATAAAATAACAATTTTCTTTAGGCTGCCCTGATCAAACAGCCCCGTTATTTTACAGATAGCAGGAAAACGGCTTCCATTTTTCAGGCAATGTATAAATAAGTCATTCTGATATTGTATAAAACCGGCTTTATCTTTCAGGGAAGCCAAAACCTCCGGAAAACAATCATACTCTTTATACTTAAGAATAAAGAATGAGCTATAATGCATGCCTACAACCTTGGCATCCGATATGTAAAGTTCCTCTTGCGCCTGAGGATTAATAAAATCTATCGAACCGTCTGCCTTTAGGACAATCACACAATCCCTTAATGTACATGACCGTAAATTTTCCAAATCCGTTTCTGTCATTGAAACTGAATGAACTCCAGCTATTTCATCCGTATTTATATCTTCCATAACCCTATATAAATTTGTTTACCTTTACTTTGTATTTCGATATTCCAAAGGAGACATACCTACATACCGCCTAAAATATTTATCAAAAAAGGATACATTATGGTAACCCAGATTTATTGCAATCTCTTTTATTGATGATGTGGTCGACCTCAACTGTACTTTCGCGTCGGATATAATAACAGTAGCAATAATGTCCCGAGGCGTCATTCCCGTCACCTTTTTAATCACAAAACAAAAATGAGGAAAAGAGATACGGAGTTGTGCAGTATAAAAAGAAACCTTATGCTCATGCGTATAATTCATCCAGACAAGTTGTATAAATTCATGTACAATCTCTTTTTCCCGATTCATCACAGGCTCCTTCCAGGTACTATACTTTTTATACATATTAATAACCCCTTTATACAATATATCCTGTACAGAACACATGCAATCCTCAAACAAGATAGAACCCGGTTCGCTCTGAGTCTTGGCAAGCAACTGAAAAAACATTCTGTACACTTCTATTATATCGTCCGATAAATGTATAACCGGATTCCTTGTAAGATTAAGTATGAGGCTCGATATTGTTTTAATATAATTGGTTCCCTCCAAAAAACGGGATGAAAATGCGGCAAAGGAAACTTCTGCATCATCCGAGAGTTCAGATACATAGAAAAAAGTATTGGGTAATAAAGTTATAAAATCATTCGGTTGAATCGTGAACAACCCTAAATTGATTTTTATCCGGATAGTGCCTTTTGTACATAGGATAAATCCCCCTGCCCTCATTTTACAAAGGATAAAACAATATTTAGTTAACTCCTCTTTACCTGCTTTATCCCGTACAACGAAATCCTTTGAAATATCTAGTTTTATAAAGTCACTATCCATAATTATATAAGTTGAAGTAAAGATACTCCAAAGGGATATACGATACGGATAGTATGAATAACGGAATATCTTTTCTTAAAAACAGAGATGGCTCTTTTTGAACCATCCCATTCATAAAAATCTTAGCTTGATAGCTATCGGATTCATTATTTATTAGATGCCGGCACAGCCTCTATTTGGAAGAGGTACCGCTTTCCAAAATACTGACAATAGAGAATAATGTAAAACAAATTCCTCCTAATCCGGCTAAAACCCGTGCCGGTACAAAACTATATCCATGCAATGTGCCCATTTCAAAAATGAATGCCGACAAGAAAAGGCAAGTCAATGCAGTAAAGACCGGTATCAGTGGTATACGGTTTGCCAACTTGAATTCATGTCTCCATATTTTTGAAAGCAATATGACCTTACTGGAAATACTCAAACAGACCAGGCCTAATCCAATCATGATGTAACCGGTAGAACCGATAGAGGGGTCGAGGCTTCCTGCAGCCAAGATTATTCCCCAAATAATGCAGAGAGAACCCATGATTAAGACCAGTACCGGCCACAATGTCCGCTCTGAAGAAGAGTACAGGTTTTGTATCTGCCGGACAATCGTAACAACCAAAGCGATAAGACTCGTACAAATACAAGCCAGACCTACCATCACATGACCCGCCACAAAATACATCGGATGCACATTACCTTTCGATAAAAGAACAAAAGCCCATATCCAGGCAATTAAAGAAAAAGTAATTGCCAGCCCCATCAATAGCGCACCCTGTTCTTTACTGAAGGCCCCGGATGGCACCACATGATCACTTTTTTTCGAGTTGACAGTAATCATTGTGAAACGGGTAGATGAAGTCGCCGTTGTTGCGACACATGCCGTAATTAAACCTACACCACATATTACATGCCCTGCAACAAATGAAGCCGTATCCGGAGAACCGTGTATCACCGATATACCTCCTATTACCGTAAGGATTGCAGACAAATAGCCTACTGCGGGCAGTACATATTTACTAACGGAACCGAATGTACCGATCAGTTGCCTGATAATTGTTGCCGCAGTAGAAAAAAGAGCTATACAAATCATTCCTAAGGAAAATACTACCGGACCTGCAACCATCCGGTTCGGGTCTGTTCCGTAGGAGGTGACGAACCATCCGTATCCGAAACAAAACAACGCCATAAGCAATGGAATTGCCCTAAATAAAACACTAATACCGTAATTCATAAGTTTTTTGTTTAGATGTCCTATGAAACAGGGTTATATAATATATTGTTTATTTGCATAGAATGCCGTTTGTTCTTTTTAGCATGCATAAACATAGCATCACGGAGATTAAATAATGGTTGTTTTTTTTAACCTAAAAACTTCCAACAGAAACTTTTTTATTCAGTAACTATTCATACCTTCGTCACGTGATTAGAAAGATTTTATTCATAGTATCGTTGTGCTTCTTGTTTTTCTTGAATCAGAAAAGTAAAACTATTGAAGAATCCCATATTTTCTCCCAACAGGAAATGATGGTAACAAACCATCTCCAACAGGAACCGAAGCAGGATACGTTAACGAATGAAGAATTTTCTTCCTCACAAAGCGCTGCTATTTTCACAAATTGCCGCCAACTCCAAACACAAGGCAGAGGCAGCGAGAGATTAATCAAAGAAACAGTAAAACAATTAACCCTATTCTATCAGAAAGGACAGGAAATACTGAATAAGACCTCAGAAATATTATCGATAAACCGCTCTTATGAATGTTCTTCACTTCGTATTCGTTCCGGACACTGGATATACGTTATACGAAAGATTGTTATTTAGCAATTCTTATCCCATTTTACTTTAGACCTCTTTATTTAAAAAACTGAGATTGTCAGCCTAACCCGGTTGTATTCAAAACATTTATATAGTTGTGTTTTGTTACATATTATATTATCAGACAAATTTAAAATCATAAAATTATGTTAAGTCTACTTCTTTCTACATTGGAAATGATGGGGCTAACCTTCGCTATTGGCTTTTTTGTAGCCGGCGTGATTAAAATTATTGCAATCAGCGCAGATTCAATGGATTATTATCACTCCCATAACGAAGAAATGGCCCAAATTTCCAAAATAAACAAACTACGCGCAAAAATCGGAGAATTATTAGGATTTAACGACGTGGAAGAAAATATTTCCCAGGAAGATGAACGGGAAGAATTCCGCCGTGGTATTAATACCGACATGTTAAAGAAAAAACAGGGAGGATACTATCATGGAGTTAGCCACGGTTCCTCCCGGCTCAACCTGATGGACTACTATTATCCGCGTGATACGCATATGATGTATCTCCACAAGAAAGAACAGTTTTTAAAGAAGAATAAAGAAGATAAAAATAATCCTCCTACAGAAAAGGAATAAATTTATATGGAAAATATTGATTTTTTTAGTTTGTTCCAAGGTTTTGGAACAATGGTTGCCGGTGGATGGATACTGGCTGTAACCCGTGTCTTTCTCATTTGCCTTGGAGGCTTGCTTGTATATTTAGGATGGAAAGGCGTACTCGAACCGATGGTCATGATACCGATGGGATTAGGTATGCTTGCCATAAACTGCGGAACCCTGATTATGCCGGAAGGTGGATTGGGAAACCTGTTCCTTGATCCGATGCTTGAAGACACGGATGCTTTGATGACGACCATGCAGATAGACTTTCTGCAACCGGTCTACACACTCACATTCAGTAACGGATTGATTGCCTGTTTTGTTTTTATGGGAATCGGCACTCTGCTGGATGTCGGTTTCCTGCTTCAAAAACCTTTTGCCAGTCTTTTCCTTGCCTTATGTGCCGAACTGGGTACATTCCTGACTTTACCTATAGCCAGTGCATTGGGACTGACGCTGAGTGAAAGCGCATCTGTTGCCATGGTAGGTGGAGCCGATGGACCGATGGTATTGTTTACTTCCCTGGTTCTGGCAAAACATCTTTTCGTTCCGATTACAGTCGTCGCTTATTTATATTTAGGATTAACTTATGGCGGATACCCTTATCTGGTAAAGCTTCTGATACCACAGCGCTTACGTGCAATCAAGATGACATCGACCAAACCGCCTAAGAACTATGACGCAAAAGTGAAACTGGCATTCTCAGTGATCCTTTGTGGTGTATTATGTTTCCTTTTCCCGGTAGCATCTCCCCTGTTCTTCTCTTTGTTCCTGGGTGTGGCTGTCCGCGAATCCGGAATGAAACATATTTATGATTTCGTTAGTGGTCCGTTATTATACGGTTCCACATTTATGTTAGGTCTGTTGCTAGGCGTACTTTGTGATGCCAAACTGTTGCTCGACCCGAAAATCCTGAAATTACTGGTATTAGGTGTTACAGCCTTGTTATTATCCGGTATCGGCGGTATTATGGGTGGTTACATCATGTATTTCATCAAGCGTGGAAACTATAACCCGGTTATCGGTATCGCTGCGGTAAGCTGTGTGCCGACAACGGCTAAAGTTGCCCAAAAGCTGGTAAGCAAAGAAAATCCGGACTCCTTTATTTTAGGAGACGCACTGGGCGCTAACATTTCAGGGGTTATCACCTCTGCTATTATTACGGGTATTTATATAACTATTATACCTTACCTCTAAAATACTACTTTTACCTTCCTCCGGAAATCAACCAAAACCATCCGGAGAACTTTTCATTCGAGCCTCGCCGGACTGTTGTTTGACGAGGCTCGAACTTTTTCCAGTCCAGAGCAAATAGCTCTTAACTCGATGCATTTCCATGATAATCTGCCGATAGAGCAAAAAGAAGAAGAATGGTAAATGGATTTTACGGGTTTACTGAAAATGAATATGTTAAAATTACATGCCGTAAAGCATATTTGCATTTTACTTTATTTTCCGGAAATAATTTGTTCCTGTAATTTTTAATACCTAAGTTAGTGCCATTAAAACAAACAAAATATTAACCTTCAAAATAATGAAGCCATGGCAAAGACTATTACATTCAATGAACTTCGTAGACTGAAAGACAGTCTGCCTGACGGAAGTACCCACCGTATTGCTGATGAATTAGGACTGACTGTTGAAACAGTACGTAATTATTTCGGTGGGTATAATTATAAAGATGGAAAAAGTTGTGGGATACATATAGAACCAGGACCAGACGGTGGTTTGGTTGTATTAGACGACACTACTATACTTGACCGTGCTTTACAGATATTGGCAGAGAAAAATCCTGTATCTGAAGAAGCACAGCAAGCGTAAAGAAATTCAACATTACAGGAAAATCCCATAGCTAAAAAGAAATAGTTGCTGTGGGATTTTTTGTTTTAATCAACTTATTTGTATTTCCGATTGTTTCATTAATAAAAACACACGCATATGGAAGATAAATTAGTAACGTTAGCGATTCACACGTTCGAGAAAGCTCAAATTCTCAAAACATTACTTGAAACAGAAGGAATTGAGGTATACATACATAATGTAAACCAAATCCAGCCGGTTGTTTCGGCAGGAGTACGTGTGCGTATTAAAGAAAGTGATCTGCCTCACGCATTGCGCATCATCGAAGACAGCAAATGGTTCAGTGAGGAAAAAGAAGAAGAGGAAGACAAGAGCAACCAGGTTAAGAAAGTCCTTATTCCGGTAGACTTTTCCGACTACTCGATCAAAGCATGCGAACTCGGTATCAATCATGCACATAAAATTGGCGCCGAAGTAATGATTATGCATGCCTATTTCAGTCCCTATTTCCCATCCGCCATTCCAATGGGTGATACCCTGACTTACCAGATTGGTGAAGAAGAAACCGTACAGAATATATTGAAACGGGTTCATGTGGATATGGAAAATATCTGTACCCATATCAACCGGAAAATGAAATCCGGCGAACTGCCTAAAGTAAAATACAATTATGTTCTTCGCGAAGGATTACCCGAAGAAGAAATTATTGCATACAGTAAGGAATACCACCCTACCCTGATAGTCATGGGTACCCGCGGTAAGAGCCAGAAGGATATGGACCTGATTGGTAGTGTAACAGGTGAAGTAATTGAAGTAAATAAGGTTCCGATTCTTGCCATTCCCGAAAATGTTCCGTTTGGAGATTTAGGCGAAGCTAAAAACATTGCATTTGCCACCTCTTTCAACCAGCGTGATTTAGTGGCCTTCGATGAATTTATGGAAATCATCAAACCATACAATTTCCATATTCATCTGTTCAATATTTCTACAAGCCGTAATGAATGGAACGAAATCCGCTTAACCGGGGTAAACGAATATTTCAAAAAACAATATCCGGAAGCAAACATTACCCATACCGTATTGGCTGATGGCGATCTATTGCTGGCAATCGAGAAGTTTGTAAGAGATAACCAGATTGAAATTATTGCGTTAAGCACCTATCGCAGGAATATATTGGCAAGAATGTTCAACCCGAGCATTGCACGAAAGATGTTATTCCACACCGATACACCGCTATTGGTAATGCATGCCTGAAAAGGAGAATAGAATAAAGAATAAGATTTAAATCTTAGTATAAAGGGAATTGTCTTTTTTCAGACAGTTCCCTTTTTTATTATAAAGCGGAATTTAATTTATTAGACGCGGATTAAGAAATATAAGGCTACTACAACATAACGGCAAGCCGAAACCTATTCATCTTATTTTTTTTAATTATGATATACCTATTTTAAGGTATTCACGGCTTTATTTTACTCAATTATCGGTATTTCAGACATTCTACAAAACCCGGAACTTTGCAACTGAAAAAAATAACTATATTTTAATATCAAACGCAAAATGAAAAAAGTTCTTTATTTAACAGCTGTTTTATTTACAGGTGCTTTGACACTGGTGTCCTGTGATAAAAATAATAACGAAGGGGAAGGTCCTCTGGAGGAGGATATAAAAACGGCAACCGTAAATTCCAAAGCCTATGACAAATGGATCTATTTCAAATTTTCAGACGGTTCCACTGTAGAACATGAGATTGAACCGATTAGCGGAACATACAATGGAAAGCTTGACTATTCGCTCACACTTCCCTCAGGCGGAACAAATGAAGGTTCCAGCGATAACCAAAAATTAGAAATCAGCCGCATAAATAAGAATACGGTAAAGATAATCCTGAAAGATTTCAAAAGCGGAAATCAATCAATGGGCAATATTGAAACAGAAGCGACTGTCTCCGTTGAAAAAAGCAAATGGACATTAAAAGCAGAAAATAAGACAGTAGGCAGCTATACCATTTCCTGTACCGGAACTATTGAAGCCGATTCGAATATCGACTTGCAGATGAGTATTGTGGTAAAAGCAATGCAGGCTATGGGAATGGGGCCTATCGAAGCGACCTACAAAGGAACGATGGAACAGTCGGCCAACGTAGATGAAAGCACTTTCGACTGGGATATTGCTTTCCACAGCTATGATAAAAAGACAAACGGCGGTTCCGTATTGGCAACTACAGAAAAAGAAATATCCAACGTAACTACAATCCCGACAGGTGATTATATACAAGACATAAAGAGTGACAGCTTAATCGTGGACATGGGCGGCATGATGGACAAGAATATAGGTATCGGATATGCACGCGGTTCCGTCAACGAAGTGCTAAGCGCAGCAACTTTGCGTGACCTGAGCAATATGCCGCCGCTTTACTCCAAGACAGACCTTGTCTACATCGTTAAAACCAAATCCGGCGAATATGCTAAAATCAAATTCACCGATTATATGGATGAGGAAGGAAACAAGGGTGTCTTTACGTTCAACTATGTATATCCTGTAAAATAAAATTCAATCTTATATGAAAATAGCATTATTGGTGTTAGCTTCAACACTGATATTTGGTAACCTGTCGGCGAATGAACCTCCCCGGCAGGTTCTTGGTTCTGTTACCGATGAAAAAGGAGAAACACTTCCTTATGCCAATATTCTTATTAAAGGGACGGCCTATGGAGTGGCAACGGATACAAACGGGAAATACAAATTAATCATCCCCCGTCCGGGCAAATACTCCATCCTTGTAAAATATGCCGGCTTCGTTCCTTTTGAACAAAGCTTCTACCTGCATAAAGACACCATCATCAATTTCAAGTTGAAGGAAGATGCCCTGAACCTGAATGAAGTAACCGTAACAGCTACCCGTACACCCAAACTATTAAAAGACGCACCGGTTATTACCCGCGTCATTACAACAGAGGATATACAGCGTATCAATGCTGTTACCGTTCAGGATTTGCTGGAAACCGAATTACCGGGGCTGGAATTTACCCGCGAAATGGACGGGCAGACTTCTATCCACCTCCAGGGTATGAGCGGTAAATATATCCTGTTCCTGATAGATGGAGAACGTATGGCGGGCGAAACGCTGAATAATGTAGATTATAACCGCCTGAATGCTTCCGAAATAGAACGTATCGAAATCGTAAAAGGTACAGTTTCCGCCCTGTATGGTTCCAATGCAATCGGAGGAGTTGTAAATATCATCACAAAGAATGCGGATAAACCGTATAGCGTGAATGTTTATGGCAATTACGGAAGTAAAAATGAACAGCGCTACGGAGCTACAGTCGGACTGAAAAAACAAAACATCAGCAGTTTGACCTCCGTAAATTACAAAAACAAAGATACCTACCTGCTGACCGATACGACAGGCAAATCCTCTCCGGTAAACGGTGGGCACGACTATAATGTGAACGAGAAACTAACCTGGACTGTTAATAAAAAAATAACGCTGACAGGAAAAGGAGGACTCTATTTCCGGGATGTAGACAATTACGAAGAAAATGTAAAAGACAGCTACCGTAACTTTAACGGAAGCCTCCGGATGAATTACAACATTTCCGAAAAACAGAATCTGGATGTTTCTTACCTGTTCGACCGGTATAACAAGTACGACCGGTACATCAAAAAAAATGTGGATACGCTCAATTACCGGAACACCCAACAGACAGCACGGGCACAATACACCCACTCTTTCACCGAAGGGAATACGCTGATCGGAGGTGCCGAATTTTTCAGGGACGAGTTGATGTCATACCAGTTCAGTGGAGATACCTACTCGACCAACGACTACATTCTGTATGCACAGCACGACTATAATATTACAAAGAAATTCAATGTTGTATACGGCTTACGTATGGACTGTTACTCTTCGTTCGGAGCACATTTCAGTCCAAGTGCATCGCTTATGTATAAGCTGAAACCTTTTACCCTGCGTGCTTCATACTCCCGCGGTTTCCGTGCTCCGTCCCTGAAAGAGATGTATACGAACTGGGACATGGGAGGATTAGGATGGTTCCGCATCATTGGTAATCCTGACCTGAAACCGGAGCTTAGCAATAATTTCAGCGTTTCTGCGGAATATACCCGCAACCGTGTAAATGTTTCTGTAATCGGTTATTACAATGACATCCACCGGAAAATAACAACGGTATATAACTCTACGGATAAAACAGCCGTATATACCAATGTGGATAATTCCGGAATCGGAGGTTTGGATGCGAATATTGCAGTAAAATGCCCGTACGGTTTCACAATAAAAACAGCTTATGCCTATGTACATGAGAACCTGAAACAAAACGGATTGAATGTAAGTTCTACCCGTCCCCATTCCGCCACTGTCGGTGTCAACTACGAACTTTCACGTAAAAATTACAATCTGAATGTGGCTCTGAACGGACGTTTCCTAAGCAAATTGGATACTTACGAAGCCAACGATACACAGGGCAGCAGCTATAGCTTTGTCCATTATCCGGGATATCAGATGTGGAAAATAGTCCTTTCCCAACGCATATACAAAGCATATATGCTCCAGTTGAGTGTCGACAATATCTTCAACTACCAACCGAAGGTATATGCAGCCAATTCCCCTATTTCTCCGGGAACGACTTTTATGGCCGGGATATCCATCGACATTGACGAAATATTTTAAATGATAAAAAATTAGCGATATAATATGAGAAAGAAAATTTTATTAGGAGGTACACTTCTCCTTCTTATCATCATCTGGATCATCTGGAACGGAGTGGCCGGGACAACCAAGGTCGCGCTGGTCAACTTCCCGAACTACCAGGAGGCCCGCATGAGTAAATCTTTAGACAACAATTTTATCAAGCTGGAACAAGTGGGCCTTGATGATTTCAACAAACTGGGAGACTACGATGCCATATTGGTTTTCGCCATGGGTATCCGTATGACGGATGAACACCGTGCGCTGCTGGAACAGCTTAAAGAAAAGAATATTCCTATTATCTCGACGGCGGCAACCGACCCGATGAACAAGATATGCAGTCTCGATTCCCTACAGGAAAAAAAGACAGGAGATTATCTGTCGAACGGGGGGTCGGTTAACTACCGCAGCCTGTTTAATTATATCCGGAAAGACCTGACCGGTAAGAAATTCTTCACAGGAGAAATTAAAGAACCTGTAGAAATCAGTTCCGACGCGCTGTTTCATCTGGATGACGAACAAATATTCGAAACCGTAGATGCTTTTGAGAAGTATTATAAGGAAAAAGGCTTCTATAAGGAAGGCGCCCCCAAAGTAGCCTTGATGGTCGGGATGGCTGGTCCGTTCGATACGAACAAAGACCATCTGGACTCCCTGATATGCAGTCTGGAACAACGGAACATGAATGTATACCCGATTTCGTCATTTGCCAAACGCCTTGAAATATTACAGGAAATACATCCGGCGGCCGTTATCTATATGCCTCACGGACGCTTGTTGATGGGACAAGGCGAAAAAGCGGTGGAATGGTTAAAGCAGGAGAATATCCCGATGTTCTGCCCCATCACAATCAATGATACATACGATAACTGGATGGCCGACAAGAAAGGCATGTCGGGCGGTTTTATGAGCCAGAGCATCGTAACTCCTGAATTGGACGGAGGATTTGCCCCGTTTGCCCTGAATGCACAATTCATCGACGAAGACGGACTGTATCTGTTCAAAAACATTCCGGGTAGGCTGGAACAATTCAGCAATACGGTAGCCAATTACCTGAAACTCCAGACCTTGCCGAATAAGGATAAAAAGATAGCCATCTACTACTACAAAGGACCGGGCAAAAATGCGCTGACCGCTGCCGGACTGGAAGTGACCCCGTCTCTTTATAATTTCCTGAAAAGGTTGAAAACGGAAGGATACGATGTCTCCAACCTGCCGGATAGCGAAGCGAAATTTGAGAAAATGCTGATGGAACAGGGTCCCGTTTTCAACCATTATGTCGAAGGCAACATAAAGAAATACCTTGAATCTGGTTATCCGGCATGGGTTACCGAACCGGCATATTATGGCTGGCTGGAAGATATACTGACACCTGCCATGCTGGATACGCTGACGAACCGCCACGGAAATCATTTGGGAGACTTTTACACGAAAGAAGAAAACGGTATCAATGAAATAGCTGTTACCCGTATCGATTTAGGTAATGTAGTATTGCTTCCCCAGCCCACACAAGGTACGGGTGAAAACTCTTTTGCCGCCGTACATGGTTCCAACGAAGTTCCCCCTCACCATTATATTGCATCTTATTTATGGACACAAAAAGATTTCCAGGCTGATGCCCTGATACATTTCGGAACACACGGTAGCCTGGAATTTATTCCCGGCAAACAAGTGGCGCTTTCTTCTGAGGACTGGACAGACCGCCTGGTCGGTTCGCTTCCCCACTTCTACCTCTATACTATCAGTGACGTAGGTGAAGCATTGATTGCCAAACGACGCAGTTATGCGGTAACTATCAGCCATCTGACTCCCCCGTTTATGGAAACCGGATTGAGAAGTGAAGTCAACGGTTTATTAAATGATATCAAACGCTATCTGGCCACCGATATCCGCGATGAAGCGCTAAACCTCAAAATCAAGAATCAAACCATTCGCATGGGCTTGCACCGCGACCTGCAACTGGACAGTGTCCGCACGGTAGCCTATTCCGATGAAGCCATCGAGAAAATAGAGAACTTCGCCGAAGAGCTTTGTAGCGAAAAGATTACAGGGGGTGTCTATACACTGGGTGTTCCTTATGAAGAAAGCAAAATCACATCTTCCGTCAAGCTGATGTGTACGGAGCCGATTGCCTTCAGCCTTGCCAACCTCGATAAAGTACAACATAAAGTAACACAAAAAGAGATTGAGAGCCAGGCATTCTTCAACGAACACTACCGTACAAAAGCACAAGCTGCCGTGAAGCGCGTAATAGAAAATCCGTCTCTCGCCAACGACCCTTCGCTGCTGGCAAGCCTCGGCGTTTCGAACGAAACGGTAGCGAAAGCGGAGAGAATAAAGAAAGCATCCGAACCCAAAATGAACCGGATGATGGCTGCCATGATGCAAAAAATGCAGAAAGACGCTAAAGAAGGAAAGAAACCTGCCATCAAAGGACATGGACATCCTGCCGGTATTCCAAAGACTGGCAAGATGCCGGAAGCTGTAAAAAAGATGCTTGAAAAAGAAGCACAGCAAGCCAAAGATACAACCACCCGGAAGAAACCTGCCGACGGAATGAGCGGTGCTTCCCAACAGATGGACAGTGTCAGCAAGGAAGATATCGTGTTTGCCGATGCAGTCCTGAATATCCGTCAGGCCATCCAAAATGTAAATACTTACCGCGACTACTTACGCAACAGTCCGAAATCCGAGCTGGATGCTTTTGTCAACGCATTGAATGGCCACTATGTAGCGCCGACTCCCGGAGGAGACGTGATTGCCGACCCGAATGTATTGCCTACAGGACGCAATTTATACGGTATCAACGCAGAAGCTACTCCCACGCCAACCGCCTGGGAGAAAGGAAAAGAACTGGCAAACAGTTTGCTGGCTGCACATGCCAAGGCACATGGAGGCAAAACACCCCAGAAGGTCAGCTTTACACTCTGGTCCGGCAGCTTCATCGAAAGTGAAGGTGCTACCATTGCACAAATCCTGTACCTGCTGGGGGTTGAACCGGTACGCGACCAGTTCAACCGTGTATTGGATATCCGTTTGATTGATGTGAAAGAGTTAGGCCGCCCGCGTGTAGATGTCGTTATACAGACTTCCGGCCAGTTCCGTGATGTTGCCGCCTCACGCCTTACGCTGATACAAAAAGCGGTGGATATGGCTGCCAGTGCGGAAGATAGCGGCGACAACTTCGTTGCCAAAGGAAGAAATGATGCGGAACGCCTCCTTTTGGATAAGGGATTCAGCCCTAAAGAAGCCCGCGAGTATGCCACCCAGAGAGTATTCGGAGGTGCCAACGGTATGTACGGAACAGGTATCACTGCGATGGTGGAAAGTGGCGACCGGTGGGAAAACGAATCTGAAATAGCCAATGTGTACCTGAATAACATGGGTGCCGTATATGGCAATGACAAAGATTTCGGCAATTTCAAGGCAGGTATTTTCGAGGCGGCTCTACAGAATACGGAAGCGGTTGTACAACCCCGCCAAAGTAATACGTGGGGTGCACTAAGCCTCGACCATGTGTATGAGTTTATGGGAGGTATCAGCCTTACCGTACGCAACCTGACAGGAAACGACCCGGATGCTTATTTCAACGACCTCCGTAACCGGCATAAAGCCCGCTTGCAGGATTTGACTACGGCTATCGGAGTGGAAACCCGCTCTACCCTCTTCAACCCGGCCTATATGAAGGAACAGGTAAAAGAAGGAGCTTCCGCAGCCAATGCCATGATGGAAACCATACGTAATACCTACGGCTGGAACGTAATGAAACCGAAAGCTATCGACAACGAAATCTGGAACCAGTATTACGACATCTTTGTCAATGATAAACTGAACGTAGGTATCCAATCTTTCTTTGAGAAGGAAAATCCGGCAGCTTTACAGGAAGTTACGGCTGTCATGATGGAAACGGCACGCAAAGGATACTGGAAAGCAAGCCCCGAACAATTGAAAGGACTGGCCGAACTGCATAGCGAACTGGTTAAGAAATATGATGCAGGATGCAGTGGCTTTGTTTGTGACAATGGCAAACTTCAATCGTTTATTGCACAGCAAATGCCACAGGAACAAGCAAAAGCATACCAAAGCAAAATAGAAACGGCATGTAATGAAACCGTAGCCGGCGACGATAAAAGCGTCGTCCTGAAGAAAGATAAAAGCATGAAAATAAATGAAACGGATAAACCGAACCAGTTAACATCATTCACACGGACGCTCATCAGTTTCTGCCTGGTTATCATACTGTTCCTGCTGGTATTCTTTATTCGGAAAAAGAATCAAAAAAATAAAAAGAGAAAATAGCGATGGAATATATTCTGCTTCTACTTTCACTTTTCGCAGTTCTGAAAAGCCTGTTTATGACAAGCCTGCTACCCAACCGTTGGTACAGGCTTGCCTTCAGTCTCCAGCTTGGTATATTCGTACTGCTTTGCCATCCCTACGCGATGGAAGTCAATAAACTGGAACTGCAACGTATATTGTCCACGCAATCGGCTATGATGAACATCTCACTGTTTGTAATGGTCGACATGCTCCTCTCCTGCTACTTTTGTATTGCCCGGTTCAAAGACAGGGACGAAAATAAAGCATTTTCCTGGTATACGGTCTTTTTCAGGTATATGCCGTCATTGCTGGTCTTCCCTGCTCTGTACTACATCCATATCAGCCTGTTCTTCAATCTGACGGGGGTCGATTTCTTCCGGACAAGTGCCGGACTGGCAATCGGGGTGGTCTTACTTTTCGGAGGCGCTTCTTTCTTTATGCGCAAACTGATTGCAGAAAAGGATTTATTAATCGAACTGATTGTGCTGCTGACATTTTTTGTCTGTATGCTGGTTATCTGCTGTACGATCTTTCATCCGTCTGCAACTGTCTACAACCATGCAACACCGGTCGACTGGATAGGATGTGCCGGAACACTGGCTGTCCTGTTTGCCATCTTTATTGCAGGATATATATGGACACAGGTTGTCCGTTATTATAAACGTATCAAAAATTCAAAACATTCATATCATCATGGAACAAGTATCTAATCTTTTATTCTGGATTTCAAGCGGGTTGCTCGTACCTGTTATTGTAGGACTGCTTTTCTTTTTTGCCAAAAGCATTATTATGCTGGGCAGCTTCGTAAACCAATATATCCAACGGGCCAAACAAGACAAACAACTACGCATGCGTATGGCAGGGCTGGATTCATCTTCCATCCGCAATTTCTCAGAAGAATTGAATGACGAACCGGACAACCTGTTTAACAATACGGCACGTTCAATCCTTTCCGTATCGAGTACAGCTACCGCCAACCGCATCCTTTCCGAATATGAAATAATAGCCGATGCCGAATTGGGTAAATACAAAGTGTTGGTTAAGTTCGGACCGATTTTAGGATTGATGGGGACGCTGATTCCGATGGGCCCGGCTTTGGCCGGATTGTCTACCGGTGACATTTCTTCCATGGCGTACAACATGCAGGTGGCATTTGCCACAACAGTGCTCGGCCTATTTTCCGGTGCTGTGGGTTTCATCCTACTGCAAGTAAAGCAACGCTGGTTCACATCCGACCTCGTTTATCTGGATTTCCTGTCGGAACTGCAGAAAGAGAGAGCATTTACTGTCCAGACAAAATTAACAACTACTAAAGCCGTAAACGAATGAGCCGCCGAAGAATATTAAATGCCCCTGAAGACCATGACCCGGTAGCTATGTTATCGAATCTGTTCGACGTAGCCATGGTTTTCGCCGTTGCTTTAATGGTCGCCCTCGTATCCAAATTCAACATGACGGAAATCTTCTCACAGGAAGATTACACCATGGTAAAGAACCCGGGCAAAGAAAATATGGAAATCATTACGAAAGAAGGACAAAACATCACGAAATACAAACCGTCCGAAAGCCAGGAGAAGTCCGGAAAGAAAGGGAAAAAGGTGGGTATCGCCTATGAATTGGAAAACGGGGAAATCATCTATGTTCCGGAATAATCCGGAGCGACCCGGCTTATAAATATTAAAAGAGACTATCTAAATTGGAGAATTGATTCACTTCATATTTATTAGATAGCCTCTTTTTGTAATTTAATAAAATACCACAAAAAATATATCTGCATATTTTTCCCTTTTGTTAAGTCTTTCTGCCTTTAACAAAACCTAAACAACTGATAATAAACCACTTTTTCTATTTGATTGAAATATATAATATAACGCCATTTTTATATAAGAAACAAGCACTTCCGGCACCGTAAATTTGTACACATAAAATCATAATAACGAATTGTTACATTTCAACCAAATTAAAAATGAGAACAAAAAGTAATTTAATCACCGGACTATTTACATTGGCTTTGTTCGTAGCCTGTAATAATGATGAAATGAATGAAAAAAGTAATGGCGAAAAAGCCTCTGTCTTTATTACCCTAAGAGGCGAAAGCCTATCTTCAAAAGCAACCGGAAGTACTTCCGATACAGAAACAGACGAACGCAAGATTGTCAACTATAAAGTATACGTGTTCAATTATAACAGCGGCGTACTGGAAAAAGAGGCAGACGGTATTGTCAGCAATGGTGCAGCAGGATCGACATTGGTAGACGAGCTGAATACAGCCGGAACAAAACGGATCGTTATCGTAGCCAATCTTCCAGTCGGATTCCCAACAATCAGTAACTACTCCGATTTCCAAACTGCCACCTTCGATCTTAGCCTGCAAAACCCGGCTAACCGGGCAACAACAGGCTTAGTCATGAGCGGCGAGTCCACGGAACTGACATTGACAAGCGGAGCACCTGTCCCTATAACAGTCGGCATCAGACGTATAGTGGCAAAAATCGAACTCGGCTCGGTCACAATCGCTCCTGAAAGCGGACACACCGATCCGTTTATCCTGACGCATGTAAGCATTCAAAAAGCAAAGTCGAAAGCAAATATAGGCCCTGTAACCATTGTTTCCGAAGGACCATTCTACGGAGGTTCCAATGGGACTGAAAGCATAGTACCCACCCCCAATTATTTGCAGGACGAGATATCTACCGACCAACCGAATGGCAGCCCCAAAGTATTTGACAATTTCTTCTATGTATTTCCCAATCAGGAAACAGGCTCCGAAACATTATTGACAATAACCGGAACCTACAAAGGAAATGTCACCCACTTCCCGTTCCGTATTAATAATGCGATTACCGGCAGCGCAGACGGGACACTTATCAAACGAAACACCCGCTATATCCTGAATGTCACCTTGAAAAAATTAGGTAGTGGAACAACCGATCCGGATGGTCCGGGCGATCCGGCAGCTATCGATGTTACGGTTACTACAGAAGGTTGGGAAGGTCCGTTGGTACAAGATGTGGAATGGTAAAATCAACAGTCGGAAGCATTATTCCACTATTGATAATCCTATTGCAGATAAGTTGTATTCGCGAAGGACTGCAGGAATGTGAAGATGAATATTCTATTACAATCAAAGTCGTTGATGCAGTTACCGGGAAAGATATCACAGCGTCCGGGGAAGTAAACCATGCCAAACTGTTCATCTTCAATGAACATGAACAGTTCCTCTACACAATCAGCATGGATTCCCTTCAGATCAGGCAAAAGATACCAGTTTCAATCAAATTGGAAAAAAACAGCCATAATTGGATATCTGTCTGGGGGAATCTGGGCGGGAATCAGCAAGTTACCGAGATTACTTCCTCGAACACTCTTGATAATTCGACAGTTTCCATTATTTCCGAAAATAATGAGAACATCCACAAAGGAATGGACGACCTCTTTTTCGGTATTCTGCCGGTCATGAAAGACCCGTATAACGGAACAGAAAACAGAGAAATTGTCATTTCCAGAAAGAATGCCCGGATATATATTACCGCCCGCGGACTCCCCTCCTTTTACAACGCTGAAAATTATTACTTCGTGATCCGTCTTAATAATAGCGGATACGACTTCAGAGGAACACCTGTCCCGCATGTAATAGAAATTAAGCAAAGTGGCATTACGCTCGAAAATAACGATTTTGTGTCTCCGCCGGTTTTCAACCTGATTCATACAAACGATAAAATGGAAGATTACGTAATGGTATATCTTTACAGAAAAGAGACAGGCAGCAGAAGCGGAGCTGATATACTGATAGCTAGTGTAAATTCTGATTTAAACGGAAATCCTATTGTTCTTCCGTCCGGGCAGACAACCAACTTGCTAATCGACTTACGTCAGGCAGTAAGTGTATATGTCAAAACGAGTCCCTGGGATAAAATAGAACAATGGGTTGAATGGTAATAAAATGAACACAAGAAATCAAGCTTTTAACCGAATCACAGGCAAGTTGCTTTTTTTATTCGTATCCAGCCTGTCAGTCCTGTCCTGTTCCGACCTGTCACTTATTGGCGACGGGAACAGCAAACAGGTAGAAGACCGGATCGCTGTCCGGCTGAGTATCAATATGCCTGCCGCCCGAAAGCAAGAGACTAAAAGTCTGAATGTGGAAGAACGAATAGAGGAAATACGTATACTGGTCTTTTCCAAAACGTCTGCCGATTCCGAATACCGGTTTCTATACAGTGTGGAAGGAACCCATATAAGCCGTCCCGACAGCTATACGACCACCTTCTCGGCTATGCTCAAATCCTCAGATAATCCGATTAAACTGATACTGATAGCCAATGCCAACCAAACAGTAGCAGAAAGGCATCCATCTGCAGGCGACACAGAAGCCCAAATCAAAAAAAAGCTTATCCGTGAATCAGGCAAGGGAGATGGCAATCCCGAACAGATCACAGGCTGCCTGCCTATGTATGGCGAATATGTATTGCCCGGACTTGAAGCTGGGAAAGTCAACGATAACATCTATATAAAGATGTTGCGCTCCGTTGCCAGAGCCGATGTCTATAATTATGATGCAACCGGAAAGTTTACCCTACAAAGCATACAAATATTCCGGCCGTATAACCAGTTACAACTTATACCTAATCAAATAACCTCCAATAACACAGGAGGTCCCAAAGTTGACATCCCTTCTCTTCCCGACCAGGCAAGTTTCTATCCGGCAGACTTCCCTATGCCTCAACAAAATGTGGCAAACGAAAGTACTGCCATCGAACAGATATACCTTCCGGAAGCTCCGGCACCAGCAACCGACAGGCAAATCAGTGATGCGACCTGCCTTGTAGCAGGAGGTATTTACAATGATGGCATTTATCCCTCTAAAAAGGTATACTACCGGATAGACTTCAATCCTTCAGGGCAACCTTTCGGACAAATCTTACGGAACCACCGTTATCTGTTCGCCATACAAAAAGTATCGGCTGCCGGCTGGGATACTCCGTTAGAAGCGGCTCAAAATGCATCTTTCGGGATGGTAGCCACCGTCGAATCCTGGGAGGAATATACAACCGGCATGCATTTCGACGGGGAACATCATTATGGAGTATCCAGCCGGCATGTCAGGTTGCAATACAGGGAAAATTCGCAAGGACTTATTCTTATCGATACTGATTTAACCGGCGAACGGCTGCAATGGGTAGATATGGAAGGGCATCCGATCAACACAGACGAACCGTCCCCTTCTTTATCGAGCGAGCGGTTTGATGTTTCATTTATTGAAATTCCCGATGCAAACAATAAAATACAGAAACAACTCAAGTTCAGCGCCAGGCAGGCTAACAACAGCTATTCCGATTATTCCGAATATCTGATGATACACGTCAACCGGTGGAAAATAATGATTACGATTACCCAATCCGCCAATCGTAACCGGAACGAAATCATCCGTGTATTGAGTTCCGATGAAATCGGAGGCCTGCATCACAGCAGTGCAAAAGCGATGCGGGCAATACTCGATAAGCATTTCGGACCAGGAAAGACCATCCAGCTCGGAGGTATCGAATATACTTCCGTAGTTCCAGGCATAGCGATCAAGGATGCACTGACCTATGAGAAGCTGGCGCAACAAGATATTGTTGTTTTAGCCAACAATACCCGTCCGGATTCCATTACTGCACGCCGCATATTGGACTGGCTCGGAGCCCGTAACAACCGGGTCCTTATTCTTGGATTCGACTGGAAAGACCCTGGCATTACCGACAATTACAGTAGCCGGCATCCCGAATATGCCACGACTACCAATTATCAGGTCTTGAAACTATTGCGGGACGATGTCACACCTTACTGGTATAACGGAGGGACAAACACGTCAATAGGCGACACTGGTCCGGTACGCGAAGATATGATCGCTTCATTTGCCGTCAATGCCGACAATAGTTATTTCTTCCGGACAGGTCCCTTCACGGCCTTACAGAATATAGAAATTACAAGTTGCGGATATTGGCTGGAAGATGTATGGTGGGGACGTATGGAAGTGCATAGCCCGGACATTGTACCACTCATCGTATTTAAGGACGTGGTGAGAGACGATGGCTCCGGTCGTCCCCCTCTTTATTCCCCAAATCCGGGAGGCGATGGACGTATGATACTGGGGATAGATAAGAAAAAACGAATCGTTTATGTCGGTGATTCGGAGTTTTTCGGTATAGGTTCCGGTAATGAGTTGAAAAAAAGTTCGCGTATTGACAACTCTAACGGAGATCTGACAAATAATTATTCCTTAATCATGGCAAATCTATGGGCTTGGATGATTGAGGAAATTGTCCTGGGGAATAGGCTATTCATTCCTTCACAATGAACTGATCTGTCACGCACGCAATCAGTTAACACACTTTAATATTAACAAAGGTCTAATATTTTTGTTTTATTCTAGAACAAAGCATAAAGTAACTATCGATTATGGGAATTCTTTATAAAAATGAACATCTTGCATGTAACAATTTTTGCCAATCCACAAAACGCTCTTTTCAGATTTTCCTTCTACAATCCGGGCTAAAACATAATGAAATCGATACTCCCCAATCAATCCTTCTTTTCATCCTTGAAGGAGAAATTGAACTCAGTACGGATACAGTCTATAACCGAATCCTGCACAAAAATGAAATTGTGTTGATACCGGCAGGCAGTAACTATTCCATCGAAGTGAAAAAAGACAGCCGTATAACTTCTTGCTGTTTCAGCAATGACATCAAATTATGTAACCGTATTCATCTCGAATCATTGTCCGAATATAAAAAAGAATCGGTTTATAACTATAGCACTTTAAGAATCCAGAAAGAAATACATCTATTTCTCTCTTTACTCAATAATTACCTGGAAGACGACATCGGATGCAAACATTTGCAAGAGCTCAAACTTCAGGAACTCTTTATTTTGTTCAGAGCCTATTACACAAAAGAGCAACTGGTCAATTTCTTCTATCCTATTTTAAGTCAGGATACGGACTTCAGCCATTTCATCCTCTCCAACTACCGGTCGGTAATGAACGTAGAGGAGTTTGCCAAAATGGCTAATATCAGTCTTTCGACTTTCAACCGTAAATTCAAAAAACATTTTAACGAATCGGCTTACCAATGGATGCTGAGGCGCAAAACGGAAAGAGTCTTGGACGATATTCAGAACACAAACAAAACCTTCCTGACAATTTCACTTGACTGGAATTTCTCTTCACAGGCCCACCTGACCAAATTTACCAAGCAACAATGCGGTTTGTCCCCTTCGCAAATCCGGGAACAAGCCACACACAGCATTACTTCGGATTAAAATGAAATATCGTTGCAACAGGTGTTATTTCCGGGTTGCTCAATTCAAAATCCTGAGTTGCCCGACTCACAAGTCTGAGTTGCTCAACTCGCAAACTTGAGTTGCCCGACTCAGAAAACCAAGTTGCCCGACTCACAGATTT
The DNA here is from genome assembly GCA_900541965.1 of uncultured Parabacteroides sp. GTDB lineage: Bacteria > Bacteroidota > Bacteroidia > Bacteroidales > Tannerellaceae > Parabacteroides. The sequence goes on from UQLN01000022.1 coordinate 35,703, forward strand.
GAGTCGGGCAACTTAGGATATATAGTTCCTTTTCTACCTTATAGGTACCTTATTTCCTGTGCTTCCAGAACAGGACAACCGACAGAACGACAAATGCAACAAGCATGACTGTCATCTCCATCCAGTAATGGGACGGCTCAATCCAGATTTCTTTCAGCATATCCCATCTTCCCATGATTTCCACAAACGTCCAGAATATAATCACAGTAGGAATAGCATAACGGATAGCATATCCCAGTTTCTTTATCTTCAATAATTTGACGAACAGATAAATAGACCAGGCGAGCGAACCGAATGCTATAATGGATGTAACCGGATGATGATCGCCAAAGAACCGTTCATCGTAAACAAAGAGAAGTACGATATAACAAGTCCACATGATGATATTCATTTCCATAAATGTAGTCATCGCATGGTTGCGCACAACCGGTTGAAGACGGCTTACCTGTTGTTCATCCAGAACTGCCTTCTTTGCTGTTCCATAATGCAACTTATCCTGTATCCAGGTAAACAAAACGCAGTTTGATTTGATACTGAAAATATAAAACAACATGATAATCGCCCAGAAACCGACCGACGAAGGCATGATTAAATATTCCGGCTTGGTAACGATTTCCCCGTTTTCAATGAGAGGCTGAACCCCGTAACGGTTTGCATAATACACATAAGCAAATTCAACCCATCCGGTCCAAACGAGCATTCCGCCGAATAACCCGGCAAAAGTAGCGGTTATTTCTTTCTTGGAATAAATACCCAAAACAAGCAAACCCACCCCTATCACGCCCAATAAAAGGGCAGCCAGATAAAGCAGGTTATGTCCCAGTATTTTTTCCATCAGAATCATGGCAGCATGTCCTAACGGCATCATAAAAAGTACGATGATAAAAGACAGGATTCCTGTCCACGGAGATGTTAGTTTCATATTTGTGTAGAGTTGTTTGCCCGGTTTCTTATTCCGTTTACCTCAGAAAACAGGAAACCAATGGGACATTAAAAACAATAACTATCAGCGTCATTACCCAGATTCCATAGACAATCAGGTTTCCCCGCAGTACCGAATAAGGAGATTTACTCAAATCCGCACCGGGAACCAGCCTTCCTCTGGCGTAACGGTAAACCAGATAAACAATATATCCGAAAATAAGCCCGGAAATCGCTCCCGGAACAATATCCGAGATAAAATGTACGCCCAGATAAATACGCGTATAAGACATCAGAACCGCCCAAAGAAAGACAGTCCAGGTGAACAACTTATTCTTCATTATACAGGAAAGCAGAAGGGCAACACCAAAAGAGTTAGCTGCATGTCCGGATATAAACCCGTATAACCCGCCTCGATAGTCGAACACTACTTTTACCTGTTCCATAAAGTCAGGATGATGGGTCGGGCGGAAACGCATAAAATAAGGTTTACACAAATGGGATGTAAACTGGTCGCACAATAATACAACCAAACCGATAGCCAGTAAAACCAGTACCGATTCTCTCCAATTCTTTTTATAGATAAGTACGACGAGTATAAAAGCAATCAACGGCAACCAGATAAACTTTCCTGTATACAACCACATAAAGCGGTCCAGGAAAGCACTATCGCTGCCGTTAAGCGCTAAGAACAAATCGCGTTCATAAGTCAATATTCTTTCTACCATAATAGGGTTAGATTTAAAATTACAGAGTTTGTCAAATTACTTGTATATCTTTTGTAGGCATCCATCCGACACTGCCATCTTCCATTTCTATTTCGCTCCAATCCCCTAATTTGCTCTTTATGGAAACCTTCGTCCCTTCATGCAAGATGAACAAATCCGTACCGCTTGCATCCGGAGAACTTTTTATGGTAACAGTCGGAGCAAAAATAATGGCACTGTTCCGGTTAAGCATTTCCGCTTTCTGGTGCTGGCCAAAGATATTGGCAAATATCACCAAGACCAACAATAGAAGACCTACATAGAAGCCTATCTTTTTCAAATGAATCCATTTGGAGAAGAAAAACATAATCAGACATCCGATAAACAAGATAAAACAAAGAATACCTATCTTTCCCCAGGAATCGGCTCCGGCCATATTCTGGATAGAGTCAAACCACTGGCTTAAAAAGAAGCCGCCTACAGGTTCAATCTTATCTACGGTTTTCTGACGTGCCATCTGCAGGTTGAAACGGATGTCCTTATCTCCCGGATCCAATACTAAAGCCCGTTCGTAATTCAGGATAGCCGGAGCAATCTTGCCTGCCTTATAATAGGCATTCCCCAGATTATAGAAGATTGCGGCAGACTCGCCATGGCTTTTAATAATACCTTCGTATAATTCAATTGCTTTATTATAATCTTCCTGCGTATAGGCAGTTTCCGCCTCCTTGATAGCAGTTTCCTGCGCATACACGCCCAAAGCTACGAACTGTACCAAGAGGAAGAACAGTATTTTTTTCATATTGATATTCATCTTCATGCGATTACTTTTTAATTGTATTCTCCATTTTTCCAATGGCATCTACAGTCTGTTCATATAATTTATCCATAGCATCCGATGCTTGTGTAGGTGCATAACGGGCAAACTCGCAAGTATTCAGAATTTCCATAAATTCATTAATCAACGCATCGTCCACACCGTACTGGGTCAACTCGGCCTCTACATTATCTTTACTCAAATTAGACTGTGGAATGTTCAACTTATCACTCAGATATCCCCAAACTGCACGAAGTACTTCATCATAAAATTCTTCCTTCTTGTTTTCTTTCAGCAACTTGCCGGCATTCTTCAAACGGCGTACAGCCATTTTGTTTGCTTTCTTGGTACGAACCAAGGCAAGGTCTGAATTTTCTTTTACCTGTTTACGGTAAATGATAAAGAATACAATAAAGAGGATAGCCGGAATCAGGTAACATAAAATGTACATGAAGGAGCCGAAGAATATTTCGTTATTCGTAATAAAATGAATACCGTTCACTTTCAGGTAACGGATATCTTTTCCCAGATATTTTACACTTTCCTTATTGCTGAAATTAGATACGACAGGAGCAGCCGTTCCTCCCCCCTGACCTTGCTCTACATGCAATTTATAAGGTTCGGACTTGATTGTTTTATACGTACCTGACTTCGGATCAAAATAAGAGAAGGCTATCGCCGGTATTTCAAAATCGCCGGCATAACGGGGAATTGCCATATATTCGATCGTCTTGCTGCCGGATGCACCGGAAGAGGTTACTTTAATATCGGAAGTAACCTTCGGATCATACACATCAAAATCATTCGGGAAAACAACTTCCGGATTCTTCACCAGCTTAATATTTCCATTACCGGATATATTCACCTTAACAGTAACCGCTTCATCCGTTTTCACATTGTTGGAACTGATACTGGAAGTCATTGTATAATTACCGACAGCCCCACCGTATGAAGCAGGCTTACCGGAAGGCAAAGGCTTCACATCGATTGCAACGGCAGGCGTCGTCAACATCTTATTCAAATCCACAGAAGATTCGAAAAAGTCATCGAATATACTACCTCTCCTTTTCTGTGGAGCCGGAACCCGTACTATAACATCCATCTTTCCCGACGGAATCGTTATCTTACCGGAGCGTTGCGGATAAAGGACAGTTTGCCGGATAACAACCGCTTTATAACGTTTTCCATTATAATCTTCAAGTGTCCATTGTTTTTGTTCAGGCAATTCTATTTCCTGAGCCAGAAAGCCGTCGAATTCCGGAAATTTAGGAGGATTGATTCCTGCTATATCAACTCTGGTATACAGCTTGAATGTAACCAATATACCTTCCTGTTCATATACATTTTTATCTGAAACATTGATACGGAGGAATATATCATCATTAGATACACGGAGGGTTCCATCATTATTTTGCTTGGCAACCTCGTCTGCCTTTTCAGCAGGAAGAACTTTTATAACCAATGCATTTGATGAATAATTGGAACCTTTCACTTTGATTGTAGCCGGAGCGACATTGAACGTACCTTCTTTCTTCGGCATTAAAACATACGTAAAGGTCAATGACGTTTCCGTACTCAAACTGCCATTGATAAGCTGGGTACTCATACTTGTCGAAGTGGACGGTCCCATCAATACATCAAAATCAGAAAGTTCCGGTACACGCAAATCCTTCCCATCAGCATTTACCGTATACGTCAGATTAAACCGTTCTCCCATGGCAACCACAGGAGGCGCAGATGCTTTAAACGTTACATCGGCTGCTTTTGCTGCCAACCCGAATGTAGCGAAGAGCACAAATAAGAAAACTAATTTCCTCATTATTATATCGTTATTTTTTGTTTATCCCTTTATTACCACTCTTTTTCAACTCTACGGCGCTGTTGCTGCTGGGCCTGCGCTTTCTTCACTTTCTCCTGAGTGTCTTTTTCGTCCTGCAGGAAGGCATCCAGCATCTGTTGAGCATTATCCTGGCTCATCTGTTCGTTTTGCTGCTGTTGTTCCTGAGTCTTATTGTCTTTTTTATCATCCTGTTGCTGCTGGTCCTGCTGTTGTTGTTGCTGATCCTGCTGCTGTTCATCTTTCTTATCGTCTTTTTTATCCTGATCCTGGTTTTTATCCTGATCTTGTTGCTGTTGCTGCTGGTCTTCCAACAATTTTTGTGCCAAAGCTAAATTATAGCGCGTTTCGTCATCTTTCGGATTAAAACGCAGGGATTGTTTATAGGCTTCAACACTTTTGGCATATTCTTTATTCTGCATGCCGATATTTCCGAGATTATGGAAAATCTCGGATAAACGAGCCTTGCCTTCAGGAGTCTCCATCATCTTTTCTGCCTGCCCCGCTATCAACTGATACTGCTCGGCAGCTTCCGGAAATTTCTTCTGCTTATATAAAGCATTTCCCAAATCATAGGTTCCTTCCGCAGAGCGGGGATTTACTTCCAAGCTCTTCGATAAGCAATCTCCGCTTCGGTATATTTTTCCTGTTCGTACAGTTTATTCCCTTCACGCACATTTTTACGTTCCGCTTTCTGTGCAAACACGGCACCTGAGCAAAACATAAAAGCGGTCATCCATATTATTGATTTTTGCATACGCTTCATCTCATTCATTCCATTAAGAAAACAGTTTCACTTTTCTGAATATACGGTTCTTCCTGTCGAGCGTCATAAAGTCGGCCAACAGCAATATCAGAGCTATCCAGGCAAAAGTCTGGAAACGTTCGTCGTATTCCGAATAGACTTTGCTATCCAGTTCCGATTTATTCATTTTATCGATTTCCTTTTGCAAGGCTCTTAATGCAGAGTTGGTATTGTCGGCACGCACGTAAGTGCCATGTCCTGCCGCAGCAATCTCACGGCACATCTCTTCGTTCAGTTTGGTGATGACTACATTTCCTTCCTTATCTTTCATATAGTCATTGTTGCCGCCAACCGGGATAGGCGAACCTTTCGGGTCTCCCATACCTACAATATTCACATGGATACCTTTTTCAGCCGCCGCTGCCGCCGCTTTCACTGCATCTCCTTCGTGGTTCTCACCATCGGTAATCAGGATGATTGCCTTGTCGGAAGTTTCACTCGGGGTAAATGAGCGCATCGCCAGATTGATAGCCGAGCCGATAGCCGTTCCCTGAGCCGAAACCATCGACGGGTTGATGGACGAAAGGAACATCTTTGCCGAAATATAATCGGAAGTAATCGGAAGCTGCGTAAAAGCATCACCGGCAAATACAATCAAACCGACTTTATCATTCGACAGACCGTCTGTCAACTTAGACAACATTTGTTTGGCTTTCTCCAAACGGTTCGGGGAAACATCCTCCGCCATCATGGAATTGGATACGTCGAGGCAGACCATCACTTCCACGCCCTGGCGTTTTACTGTTTCCAGCTTGGAACCGAACTGCGGTCCTGCAATAACAATAATAACCATGGCAATGGCCCCGAACAACAGCCAAAATTTCAAGTGCTGGCGTTTAGGAGATACCTCAGGCATCAACTCCGACAACAGTTCTGGATTACCATATTTCTTGATTGCCTTCTTCTTTAACACGATTGCATACACATAGAATGCGATCAATACGGGAAGAACGAACAGCAAGTATAAAAAGTCCGGATGTGCAAAACGAAACATAAGCTTCTTTCTTTACGGTATATTTCTTAACAATGTATTTCTCAATAAAATCTCAACCAGCAACAGAGCGAACAACAGCAAAGCCCAGTTCTTATATTCTTCCTGTTTCTTACTGTATTCCTGTACACTGATTTTCGTTTTCTCCATCTTATCGATTTCCGAATAAATCTCTTTCAGGCTGGCATTGTCCGTAGCACGGAAATACTGTCCGCCTGTAGTTGCCGAGATTTGCTTCAAAGTAGGCTCGTCAATCTCTACCGGGATATTCTGGTATTGTACGCCGAATGCTGTCTGGAACGGATAAGGCGCTTCCCCTTTCGTACCGACACCAATCGTATAAACACGTACACCGAATGTCTGGGCAATCTCGGCAGCGGTTACCGGAGCAATCTCTCCCATATTATTCATACCATCGGTAAGCAGAATAATCACTTTCGACTTAGCCTGGCTGTCTTTAATACGGCTCACGGCATTTGCCAGTCCCAAACCAATCGCAGTACCATCTTCAATAAGACCCGGTTGGATATCCTTGAACAGGTTCAACAATACGGAGTGGTCGGTTGTCAGCGGACATTGTGTAAAGCTCTCTCCTGCAAAAACGACCAAGCCGATATTATCGTTCGGACGTCCGTTGATGAAAGAGGCAGCCACATCCTTGGCAGCTTCCAAACGGTTAGGTTTCAAGTCCTGCGCCAACATACTGCTGGAAATATCCATTGCCAGTACAATATCGATACCTTCGGTCGACGAGTTCTGCCAGCTATTGGTCGACTGCGGGCGCGCAAGTATGACTATCAATACGCCAACGGCAGCCATACGCAATATAAACGGGACATGGCGCAGATACACCTTCCATGATGCCGCTCCCGGAACATCGAATGCCTGCGAAGAGGATACCTGCAAACTTGCCTGGTTTTTGCTGAGTTTGTAGATATACCATCCAATCATCGGGATGAGCAGTAATAACAAATACAGATATGTAGGATTTGCAAATACCATTTTATTCTTTAATTACAGTTGTATCATTCGTTTCAACAGGTTTCTCTTCTTTTTGTTCTTCCGGAGCCACCTCTACCACTTCCTGTTTGGTCTTGTCGACAAACAGATAAGCATTCGTCATACTCAAGTCGTTTTCATCAGGCAACGGATTCATCTTGGCGAATTTCACGAAATCCGATAATAACAGAATCTGTTGCAGGTTGTCATACACAGAAGATGCATCCGGTGTTTTGCGGATAATATCCAATATCTCGCCGGAAGTCATTTCCATGGCATTGATACCGAAACGTTCCACAATATAACGGCGCAATGTATCCGTTATCATTGTAAAATACTCCTTGCTGCGTCCCTGCTGCCAGAGCTTCTGCTGCTTGATTTCATCCAGTTCCTTCACGGCCTGTTCATGAGGCGGCAACTTCGGTTCCGGCTTCTTGAACGGGATAAGCGACTGGCGGTTGCGCAAACGCTTGATTACATAAGCGATTACACAAATCAGGAACAGAGCCAGCAACACGCCGAAGATTATCGGATAGTAATCTGCCAGCACGAAAGGCGGCTTCCATACATTCTTTATATCAAAAAACTCTTCCGGCTTATCCGTATTCACAGGAATGGTAGATACTTTCAGTGCTATCTGATTGGAATAGACCGTATCCTTGCCATCTATCACCTTGAACGGAGGAAGCAGGTAAAGCGATGAATCAAAAGAAGTAACCAGCAAATCCTGTTTGATTAACAGGCGGTCGTTATCTATCTCGGTAGTATCCGCTTTCGGTATATCCAATACCTCTACCCCTGCCATCAATGTATCGCGGGGGATAACAAGCTGTACCTCCTTATTTTTATCGGCTGTCACCGTTAAATGTAAAACAGTCTGCTCTCCGATGAGTATCGCTGCCGAGTCTACCTTCACATCCAACAGCGTATTCTGTGCAGATGCCTTTCCCCCGGAAAAGGACAGCCCTATAAGAGCGAGAAACAGAATGCTTTTATGTATCAATTTCATTTGTATGCTTTAATTACGTTTATCAAAAAGAGCAATTAATGCCTTCACATAATCATCTTCCGTACGGATAGACACGGAGTCTACGCGGCATTTCTTGAACGAGTCGTTCATTGCAGCCTGACGGCGGTCCCACCATTTTTTATAGGTTTCGCGTACGCTCGCCGAAGAAGTATCGATCCAACGTTCCGCTCCGGTTTCCGCATCCTTGATTTTCATCAGACCGACAGACGGAAGTTCCGTTTCACGGCGGTCGTATACCTGGATAGCCACCACGTCATGCTTGCGGTTTGCGATTGTAAGTGCATCCTTAAAACCGTCTTTGTCGATAAAGTCGGAAATCAGGAATGCCGTGCAACGTTTCTTTATTGCATTCGTCAGGTATTTCAGGACCTGGGTAATATCCGTTTTCTTATCATCCGGCTGAAAGTCTATCAGCTCGCGGATAATATAAAGGATATGCTTTTTCCCTTTCTGCGGAGGAATAAACTTCTCTATCTTATCGGAAAAGAATATCACACCGATTTTATCATTATTCTGAATCGCCGAGAAAGCAAGTGTTGCGGCAATCTCCGTAATGACTTCTTTCTTCATTACATTCACGGAACCGAAATCCCGGCTACCCGACACATCAATCAGCAACATTACCGTCAACTCACGCTCTTCTTCAAACACCTTTATATAAGGGCGTACATAGCGTGCGGTAACATTCCAGTCGATGTCGCGGATATCATCGCCGTACTGGTACTCACGCACTTCGCTGAATGCCATACCGCGTCCTTTGAATGCGGAGTGGTACTGACCGGCGAAGATATTGCGGGACAAGCCACGCGTTTTTATCTCAATCCGACGAACCTTCTTTAATAGTTCACTTGTTTCCATAGAATACGCTTTCTCTCTAATATAAATACTCCAATTTCAAAAGATATATGTTCCGTTTTTAAAACATATATGCTTTGCGTTTAAAACATACATGTTTTGAAATCAAATCATATATGTTTTGAATACAGGGTATATTGCATCCCCATTCAGAAGATATATTAGGGAACTTCAACCTTATTCAGGATTTCGCTGATTACTTCTTCCGAAGTCAGGTTGTTTGCCTCTGCTTCATAGCTCAAACCGATACGGTGACGCATTACGTCGTGACAAACAGCACGTACATCTTCCGGAATCACATAGCCTCTGCGCTTAATGAATGCATATGCGCGGGCTGCCAATGCCAGGTTGATGGATGCACGGGGAGAAGCACCGAACGAAATCATGTTTGACAGGTTAGCCAGACCATGTTCCTGCGGGAAACGGGTTGCAAACACGATGTCGACGATATAACGTTCAATCTTTTCATCCAGATACACTTCACGGACTACCTTGCGGGCTTCCAGAATTTCATCTTTTGTCAATATCGGCTTGATATCCGGCTTAATACCTGAAATATTCTGGCGGATAATCAGTTTTTCTTCTTCTTTCTTCGGATAGTTAATGATAACCTTCAGCATGAAACGGTCTACCTGTGCTTCCGGCAGCGGATACGTACCTTCCTGCTCGATCGGGTTCTGGGTTGCCATTACAAGGAATGGTTCCGGCAGCTTGTAAGTGTTTTCGCTGATAGTAACCTGGCGTTCCTGCATCGCTTCCAGCAAAGCACTCTGTACTTTAGCAGGAGCACGATTTATTTCATCCGCTAATACAAAATTAGCGAAGACCGGGCCTTGTTTTACCTGAAACTCTTCGCTTTTCTGACTGTAAATCATTGTACCGATCACATCGGCAGGCAACAAGTCCGGGGTGAACTGGATACGGCTATATTTTGCATCAATCAACGATGCCAGTGTTTTAATTGCCAATGTTTTTGCCAAACCGGGAACACCTTCCAGCAAAATATGTCCATCCGAAAGCAAACCGATTAATAATGATTCAACCAAATGCTTTTGTCCTACAATCACCTGGTCCATTCCCATGGTAATCATGTTCACAAACGAACTTTTGCTTTCAATTCGCGCGTTCAGCTCGCGAATGTCTACTGTCTGACTCATAGTTTTTATTTCTTTTTATTGTTACTGTTTCTACTTATTTTTTTGAGATGCACAAAATTAGAAATGTTAAATTCGTATTTTATACTTTCGCAGTTAAATAATACTAACCGACAGGTTCCTATTTTGTTTTATTTTACTTAAAAGCAAAGGTTTCAATTACAAGGCTCCCGCCAGTATTTGAGTTTGAAGTGCAGCAGCTTTTTCCATAGACGAACGGCTTTGCGCATTAATCCCATACAGTTCAGGCGCCGGGACTCTAATAACAGTCCCTATCGGCACATTGTTCGGATCTTTAATCGCATCTTTATTATATTCATAGAGGTATACCCAGAATATCTTATGTCCGTAATATTTCAGGGAAATCAATGTAAGCCGGTCGCCCGAAGCAATTTTCACGACTCCTATTTCTTTCTTGGCAGAGGTTTCAACCGGGACTTTTTCTTCTTTGGCCGGAATACCGGAAGCCGGAGCAACTGTATCCGTAGCGGAATGCTTTTGAATCGTATCTTTATCATTTTCCACGGCTTGTTTCACCAAATTCAGAGAATCGGAAGGGGTTGCCACAGCTATATTTTCATCTTCTGCAACCGGAAGTTCCACCTCCTCTTTCTTGAAAAATTCACGATTCAGATAAAGTCCTATATTGATACCGACAAGCAGTAAAACAATTGCGGAAATTATCAGGGTACGACTGTTCAGTATTATTTTTTTAGAGGATACCGGTTCTTCAGGTTGTACGGCAGTTTCTTCGGAAACAGATACTTCCGGTGTAGCTTCATCTTCCGAGACTACTTCTTCTTTCACAGCGGTATCTTCCAGAATTTCCTCTATAGTTGATTCCTGTACGATTGGTTCTTCTATAACAGATTCTTCTACAACAGGCTCTTCAGCGATTAACGCATCTTCTGCTGCAACCGTACTGTCTGCTGCCTCTTCTTTATTTTCAGGGATTGTTTCTTCTACAGTTTCTGTAATAGCTTCTTCTTCAAGGGAAGTTTCATTCTCCACAATAGCCTCCTCTTCCACTACAGGAAGCTCCTCCTCTGTTTCATCTGAGAATTCCGTTACTGGCGGAGAAAGTAATTGCTCTTCCGGCATGACTTCTTCCACAGATTCGTCTTCCGTTTCTCTTTCTTCTGTGTCTTCCGAAACATCCATATCCGAAAAGTCCACATCCTCTCCTATTTCTGTTGTTTCAAAAAAGGAGAATGGTTTATTGACGAGTTCTTTCAGTTCCTTATCAGGCAGGAAAGAAAATTTATAATGTGCAGGAATAAGAAAACGTTCGCCGGTATTCACATGGATGCTCTCCCGTTTCTCCACGGCAATTATCTTAAATGTTCCCAGCCCCTTAATCTTTACGATTTTATCGGCAAAGACACCTTCAGACACAATCGCGATAAACTCTCTCAGGAAACGTTCGGTTACGTTTTTATCTTTTCCGGTATGGTCTGCCAGTAAACCGGCCAAATCCTGTATGGTCAGCCGATTATTCATTGTCACCCAAGTCTTTTAGTTTATTTTTCAAGGTACTGCCCGGTTTAAACACAGGAACAAGTTTAGGAGGGACCAGATAGCGTTTGCCATTGGAAGGGTTGACAGAAATCCGCTCTGCTTTCTTCTTTACTTCAAATTGTCCGAAACCTTGCAGGCAGAGCGTATCGTTGTCTACCAAACGAGAACCTACCACAGAGCTCAATACAGAAAGTGTATCGGTCACCTCCTGCGCAGTCCACCCCATACGGTGGGATAGCTCCGTTATCAGCTCCTTATTTTTCATGTCCGCATCCATTAATAGATTATGCAGCTATATTAGTTATTTTTTCGTAAACAGGCAAATTTGTTTACAGTTTTTATATCATTACAACACTTTTCCGTACAAGTCAAATGCTTGTGCATCTTCGATTTCCACCTGGTAGAACTCTCCGGGGACAAGTTCGCGGTCCTTATAGATTAATATCTCAGGGTCAACTTCAGGCGAATCGAATTCGGTTCGCCCCACATAAAAGTCTTCTTCCTCACGGTCGAGGATTACTTTAAATGTTTTGCCTATTTTAGACGCATTTGTCTCGGCTGAAATGCGTTCCTGTATCCGCATCAGCGTGTCCAGGCGCTCCTGCTTGATTTCTGGGTCTATATCATCTGAATAATGTTTATAGGAATAAGTACCTTCCTCATGGCTGTAAGCAAAAGCTCCCATACGTTCGAAACGGGCTTTCCGGACAAATTCCACCAGTTCTTCAAAGTCCTGTTCCGTTTCCCCCGGATGCCCGACCATCAAAGTCGTACGCAGATGGATTCCCGGCACTTCTTCCCGCATCCGTTCTATCAGGGCATAGGTTTCTTCCTTGGTGATGTTGCGGCGCATCTTCTTCAACATCGGATTGCTGATATGCTGCAAAGCGATATCCATATATTTGCAGACATTATCGCGCTCACGCATTACCCGCAACAAATCATAGGGAAAATGGGACGGATAACCGTAATGCAGGCGTATCCATTCGACGCCCGGTATATCGGAAATACGTTCAACCAGTTCCGGCAAAGCGTACCGTTTGTATAAATCCAGCCCGTAATACGTCAGGTCCTGTGCAATCACCTGAAACTCTTTTACGCCTTGTTTTACCAGCAGGCGTACTTCATTCTCTATATCTTCCATCGGAATGGATTGGTAATGTCCCGTACTGATAGGGATTGCACAATAAGAACAGGTCCGGTTGCAACCTTCCGCTATCTTCAAGTAAGCATAATGTTTAGGAGTAGTCAGTACACGGTCGGATGCAAGTTCCCGATAGTAAGATTTACCCAGGTCGGAAAGCAGTTCCTTCCAATTGAACTTCCCATAAAAATGGTCTACTTCCGGCAACTCATTTTCGAGGTCTTTCAGGAAACGCTCGGAGAGGCATCCCATTACGAAAAGCTTGCCTATCTTGCCTTTTTTCTTCGCTTCGCCAAGTTCCAGAATCATATTTACAGATTCTTCCTGTGCATCACCGATAAAGCCGCAGGTATTCACTACGACTATTTCCCCGTTTATCTTATGGGGGTCATGTTCTACCGTATACCCATTAGCTACAAACTGGCGCATAAGTTGTTCGGAATCCACCAGGTTTTTGGAACAACCCAAAGTGATAATATCTACCTTATTTTTCCGCATATTCTATCTGTATGATATAAACACAAAATGACGCGAAAAACGCGGATAGAAGTTTTATCATTTCCTTTAACCCGTGTTTTTCGCGCCATCCGCGTCATTATTTATTCTCCGAAGAGAGAGTTTACAAATTCTTTCTTGTTAAATACCTGCAAATCTTCCATCCCTTCTCCCAGTCCGATGTATTTCACCGGGATACGGAAATGGTCGGAAATACCGATTACCACACCGCCTTTCGCCGTTCCGTCCAGTTTGGTAACCGCCAAAGCATTTACTTCGGTAGCGGCAGTAAACTGCTTTGCCTGCTCGAACGCATTTTGTCCGGTAGAACCGTCCAGCACCAACAATATCTCATGGGGCGCATCGGGTATCACCTTCTTCATTACGTTCTTTATCTTGGTAAGCTCGTTCATCAGGTTTATCTTGTTATGCAAACGTCCGGCGGTATCGATAATCACCACATCCGCACCATTGGCTTTTGCCGAGCTCAGCGTATCGAATGCAACCGAAGCAGGGTCCGAACCCATCTTCTGTTTTACGATAGGCACTCCTACCCGTTCACTCCAGATAACAAGCTGCTCCACAGCAGCGGCACGGAACGTATCGGCAGCTCCCAGATAAACATTCTTACCGGCTTTCTTGAACTGGTAAGCCAGTTTGCCGATAGTCGTAGTCTTGCCTACCCCATTGACACCTACCACCATAATCACATACGGTTTCTTATCTTCGGGAAGAGTGAATGTCTCGGCATCTTCGGTATTATTCTCCGTCAGCAAAGCGGCAATCTCTTCACGCAGGATAGCCGTAAGCTCCTGGGTCGTGACATATTTGTCTTTTGCTACTCTTTCTTCAATACGGGATATTATTTTCAGTGTAGTATCTACCCCGACATCGGAAGTGATCAATACTTCTTCCAGATCATCCAGTACTTCGTCATCTACCTTGCTTTTTCCGGCAATGGCTCTGGTTAGCTTAGAGAATACATTCTCTTTTGTTTTTGATAACCCTTTGTCTAAAGTCTCTTTCTTCTCTTTACTGAAAAAGCTAAAAATTCCCATATCTATAAAAGCTAAAAATTGTTTTCTGATGCAACGAGTGCGCTAAATTACTAAACAGTTGACAATTGACAATGGACAGCCGGCAATTATTCTTCATTTTCCCTTTTTCTGCTGCCTGTTGTCTACTACCCATGCGTTAACTCAACTTAGCTCATCCTGTTTTTATAGTCTTCGTAACCGAATGTACGGTACATGACTAATTCATTCTTTTGATTCCACAAAGCAAGCGACGGATGAGGGATTCCATTAAACATATTTGTTTTCACAATCGTATAGTGAATCATATCTTCGAATATCAGCTTGTCGCCCACCTTGAGCGGTTCTTCAAACGACCAGTCTCCCATATAATCGCCACTCAGGCAACTGTTTCCACCGATACGGTAAGTCGGCTTTCCCTCCTGCGGCTCCGTTGCATTCCGGATAACCGGCTTATAGGGCATTTCCAGGCAATCCGGCATATGGCAGGTAAAAGAGGCGTCGATAATAGCCGTCTTTATTCCATGATTCTCTACAATATCGACAACGGTAGTCAGCAAGAATCCGGTCTGCCAGGCAAATGCACTGCCCGGTTCCATTATTATTTCCAAATTGGGATATTTGGCTTTGAAGGATTGCAACAAAGAAATAAGATGTCCGGTATCATACCCTTCCCGTGTCATTAAATGGCCGCCTCCCATATTCAACCATTTGATATGGGGCAGGAACCGGCCGAAACGTTTTTCCACTTCAGCCAGCGTTTTCTCCAAATCATAAGACATAGACTCGCATAACGTATGGAAATGAAGGCCTTCAATACCTTCCGGCAATGTATCTCCGAGCAAATCACTGATGACTCCCATCCTTGAACCCGGGGCACACGGATTATATAAATCCGTCTCTACATCCGAATATTCAGGATTGATCCGCAAACCGCACGACACCCGGTTACCGTCCGCCTGTACCATCGGATAAAACCGTTCAAACTGCGATAACGAATTAAACGTCACATGACTGCTATATTTTAATATAAGCGGAAAATCGGCTTCGGTATATGCCGGCGAATAAGTATGTGCCGGACTGCCCATTTCCTCATAAGCAAGCTGTGCCTCATATTTGGAACTGGCGGTAGAATACGGGATATATTCGCGTACAATCGGGAAAGCCTTCCACATGGCAAAAGCCTTAAATGCTAATATGATATTAACACCTGCACGTTCCTTTACATTTTTAATAAGCGAAAGGTTCCGGCGAAGTAAGTCCTCCTGCATCACATAGCAGGGAGATGGGATTGCATTAAAATCTATCATTCAGTCTACTTTGTTTCGGATTTTGAAATGCAAAGGTAATCAATAAAACCGAAAGTCAGAGCAGAACAAGCAATAAGACGGACGAATCGCAAAAAGTAACCGTTATTTGTTCCATACTATTTTAATGCGTTTGTTCATTGGCTTTTCAAAATAATAATATGAAAGCAGGCTCAATAAGACAGTGATACAGAAAAGCACCGGGACAGAGATGTACCAGGCTATATGGATACTACTCCCTTTTTGCCATTCGGCATAAGACAACAAGATAAACAGGTGAATCAGGTAGAAACTGTAACTGATTTCTCCGCCAATCACCAACAAACAATTAGACAAAATACGAGACAAAATGCCTTTTTGCAAGGCAAAACTAACCAGAACCAATGCTACGGGCAACCAGTAGTAGCAAGAATACCGGTACACTTTAGGCACTTCGGCCGCATAGAAATAAAATGCCAAAAACAGGATTACAGATACAACTTCGAGTATGCTCCCTTGCCGGGATGTTATATTTTTGTTCTTTAGATATTTATATAACCTGAAAAGTAATATCCCTACAATAAAATCAGGCAATCGGGTAATCGGATTAACGTACCAATATTCCTTTATATAGTTCTCGGGAGTGAAATACATTCCGACAAGAACCAATAGGGCAGCAATTACAAAAAAGCAGGTCAAATGTTTATAATTCTTTGTGATGGGGATAAAGAATGGGAAACAGAGGTAGAAAAGCTGTTCACAACACAAACTCCACGAAGGACTGTTGAATGAGAAAAAATAATCTGCTTGGGGTATATAGGCATTTGTCAATGTAAACGAGGCCAGAAAGTGCTTGCACCAATCCAGTGCGTCCGATGCAATCACATAATTTCCTAATGCGGCGGCAATGAACAACGTCAGCCAGTGCAAAGGATAAATACGTGCAAAACGTGCCACCCAAAATGTACGCTTGGTTATTCTGTTTTCCTCAAATTTTTCCTGGTAATTATAGGCTATAATAAAACCGCTCAGTATGAAAAAGAAACTAACCCCAACAAATCCTTCTTTAAAGAAATGGGTACTGAAGAAATTGTCAATAACATAACAATGTGCTCCAAAAACCATCAATGCAAATAGAAATCGCAATGATGTCAAAGTGTTAATCATAATATCGATTTACGTTGTTATTTTTCACAAATGTACGAAAAGGGTTATGCTTTACAAATAAAGGGATAGATTGTATCTAATAAAATTTATTTCTATCAAAGGAAGTGTTTCTCCTACCGGAAGTATTTTTATTTTATACCCGTACCTTTTTCAAAAACTACAGCAAAAAATCTGTTTTCGACGTGGTCGAAAATAATTTCGGCCACGTCATTCATATTTTCGAGGGTGCCGCGAATATTATCGACCACGCCGAAAACAAATTAATACGGGATAAAAAATAAAAATCCCCCGATGCAAATCTGAATACATTGGGGGACTTCTATTTATAATCTGTATCCCTAATTATTCCAGCTTAATGCTTTTTACTGGATTCTCATTGGCTGCATGCCAGGAACGTAATACTACGCAAATAAATATAACGCAGAGTAAAACGATTCCGGATGTGATAAAGATAAACGGATTCAAGGAAATCTTCTCTGCAAACTGTTCAAGCCATTTGGATGCTGCCATATAAGAGCCTAACAAACCGATAACTGCCGAAGGTATGCTCAACCAAGCTATATTCCGTAAAAGAAGCCTGAAAACATCCGTAGCTGTTGCCCCGTTTACTTTACGGATGGCAATTTCTTTGCTCCGGCGCCGGATCTCGTCGGATACATACCCGATTAATCCCATCAACGTGATAAGTAACATAAAGACTGCGGCAATGGCAACCGAACCACGAAAACGTTCGGTATCCCGATAGGATTCATGCAGGTAATCCCGATAAGATATCAGAACAATATCTTCGTCCGGCAATAGCTCGCGCAAACGGTTTTCGAGAGAACTCCTTGAAGAGGGCGACATTTCCTGCAAACGTACTGTCAGGAATAAACTCCTCCATTCTTCCGGAATGCCATAAAGCATCACAGGTGTTTGCTCCGTAAAAAGCGAACCGACCACAAAATTATCCACAACACCAACAATCACTCCTGCATTTTGAAGATTCTTACTTACGTGTATCTTTTTACCTACCGGATCATCTTTCCAATGCATTTTTTCAACTAAACGCCGGTTTACCAATATAGGCTGCGGTTCCCCCATTTCATGCGGGAGGTTTTGTCCCATCATCAGCTTCAGACCTAAAGTGTTCACATAACTGGTATCCACATAATCAAAACGTACGGTACATATTTCCCTTAAATCCTCGTCCATCAACGGAGTCCCTGAAAAAAATTCGCAAGCTAAAGACACCGAAAAAGCGATTTCTTTTACTTCCGGGGAACGGAGCAATTCAGCCCTTAATACCTGTTGCCTTACATAAGGGACACTATCCAGTTTGCAAAAGACAAGGTTATCCGATTCATATCCCATATCCTTATCTAATACCTGGTGGTATTGCAACAGGATAATAGACAGGAAAGTAACCATGAAAACAGCACATATAACCTGCACGCACAGCAAACCTTGTTTCCATCCTCTTTTACTATAATTATAAAAACGGAAAGCCTGCGTTACCGGTATTGCTGCAAAAATACGGGCAGGAATAATGCCGGACAGCAATATGACAAACAAGACTAATCCCGCTCCTATCAGCAATTGTTTTCCTGAGAACAATGCACTCAAAGAAACGCCTGTCAATGAAGCGACCTGCCCCTGAAATAATAGAATAAGCAAAGCTGTACATATCAGAGCGATTAATACCAGTAATAATGTCTCTATCATCGCCATAGAAAATATATTCCCCGAAGTCGCGCCGTTACTTTTATAGATAGCCATTGTACGGGCACGTGTGGCAAGTGAAGAAATGGATATCATCACATAGTTCAACGAAACCGATAGCAAAATCAAGGTGGCAAGGATGGACAAAACAACCAGTGTCTGCTTCGTTTCCTTATTATCCGTATGCAAATTTACAAGCGGCTTTAAATAACAATCAAAAGAGTACCCTCCTTTTTTCATCGATTCACGATCCATATGGCGGGCAAGCATGGCAGGTATATCCTCCCGGTTCAGCTTATCCACATTTGTCCCGGGCTGCAGACGCACATATCCGGCATATCCGTCACCCCCATTCCAGCTATTACGGCTGCGACCGGCTATCGAATAAATCAAATTAAAGTCCATATGGCTGTTTTCGGGAACATCTTCAAATATACCTACTACCGTCAATATTACTTTATGCGCCTTGTCGTCGAAAAGAGTTTTCCCGACAGGGTCTTCTCCTTTAAATATAGTTTCAGCCAATGATTTTGACAACATCACATTCCGGTCTACTTTCAATTCCTGCGGGTCGCCGGACAACACTTTAAACGGAAGTGCTTTGAAGAACATCGTATCGGCATAAATCGTTTTTACCGTATACCGGTCCACACCTTCAAAAACAACCGTCTCGCCGCTCTCCAGTATAGAAGTCCCTGCTACAACACCCGGTATTTCGAAAGGCATAGTCGGAGCCACAGGCTGGAAAGTATTCGAATAATCCATCGTATTGGATTCTTCCGTACCCACACCCGTTGTATATACGGTTTGTACCTGATAGATGTTCTCCGCTCCCGGCAAAAATTTATCATAGCTCAGGTCAAAAGAAATGCGGGCAAATAATATCAATCCGATAGCAAGCCCCAACGTAAGGGTAAATATCTTAATCAGATTATTTCCCCATGTGTTTTTCAGGTAACTGACAGCATAAAAGAACTGTTTCATCATTATGTAGTATTAATTTATTCAGAATCACTCTGCCTTCAAACTCTCCACCGGATTATCATTGGCGACTTTCCAGGTACGGTAGAATACACAGGCTATTATCACCAGATAAATACAAAATGCACTTATAACGAATAACGGCAAATTAAGCGGAACCTTATCTACAAACTGCTTTAGCCATCCTTCCCCAGAGAAACCGGCCACAGAAATTCCGACAATCAGAGCAGGTACAGCAATCAAAGAAACATCCTTAGAAATCATATGCAATATGTTCATAGAAGTTGCCCCGTTCACTTTACGAATGGCAATCTCACGTCCGCGACGATTCGTTTCGTCTGCCGTATACCCTAACAAACCAATCAATGCAATAATCAAAGTAACCACACCGCCAATCAGGATTGCATCACGGAAATTACCTGATTCCTGATACAAATTCACCATATCCATCTTATAAGAGCCTACTGTAATATCCCGGTCCGGCAACATTTCCGCCAACAGGTCTGTAATCTTCTGTACGTTTTCGGGCGTTACTTCACGTAATTTCACTAACAGGGTTGAAGGCTGCTGTTTTCCCCAGAATACAATGGTAGGACGTAAATCGGGGTCTGCATCTGCTATAGACCCTATACGAATATCATCATATACGCCACAAATCGTAAATATGTCATTGCTGGACTGGCTGTGTTCTGAAATATGGAGGCCTTTGCCTACAACTCCATCTTGCCAACCTACCATCTTTGATATTTTTTCGGCAAACGAACGGCTCACCATTACCTTATCGCTCGACGAACCATCCTGGCGGAACGCTTCCCCTTCTATAACAGGAACTTCCATCAATGAAAAGAAATTATCATTCACCCAATACAAATCAGCGATATTAAACAGTTCCCGGTCATCGTTCGGTAAAGAAACATTGTTTCCCGAAGCTCCATAAATAGGCAGACCACAAGAGGATGAGACTTCTTCTACTACCGGTAATTTTGCCAACTCCTGAAGGAGACTTTCACGGGTTGTTTCACTTAATCCCGAACCTTCATAATAAAATAGTTTTTCATAACTGTATCCCGGATTATCATTTATCATCTTATCATATTGACGGTTGATTACCCCTAACAAAGCCACTAAATAAGCTGTTGCGGCAAACTGGACAAAAAGCAGGCATAATTTCCAATACCGTTTCGACTCTCTGTAACTGCGAAAAGCAGCCGCCACCGGAATACGCAGGAACATATAGGTCGGAATCAGCCCTGTTATTAAAAATACAAGGAGACAAATGCCTATCAATAGGATAAGGGTCTGAGGTGTAAACAAGGCGCCTAATGAAGCCCCCAGCAAGACTTCCACTTTCGTCTTAAACAACAAGATTAAGAATGCTGCAACAACCAGTGACAATAGCATATGCAAACAAGTCTCCGACATAATCATTCCCAACAAATTATTGTCTGAAGCACCATAACATTTATGGACAGCGACTTCTTTTGTCCGCCCCATTAATGTAGAAAGAACAATCAGGACATAATTCATAACGGCTGTCAATATCAGAACGAAAGCAAGGAATAGAAGCATATTATTCATATTCCTGACCTCATCGGTCGCACTATGCATTTTTGCCAACGGAGTCAATCCGTAATTATAATCCACACCTGCCTTTTGCAATTCATTCATATCTACATGCCGTTCCATCATCGCACGTATGGGAACTTTTAGGTTTTCAGGAGAAACCCCAGGATATAACTTGATATAGGCGAGATAGCGGTCGTTGCCTACCCAGTTCTTCAAACTCCATTCGTTCATGCCATTTAGGGAAACAAGCATATCGTAACGAAGATGGGAGTTTTCGGGTATATTCTCGAAAACACCACCTATTATATATTTTTTACTGGGATTGGAATCCATTTGAAATGTTTTCCCTTCCACACTACCGACACCTCCCATCTTTTCCGCCAGTTTACGTGAAATCATCACATAACCGGGACGCGCCAATACTTCTTTCGGGTTTCCTAATAAAATAGGAACCGGCAATACGTCAAATACGTTCGAATCAGCCATCAGCACACAATTCGCTGAATAACGGGCCTTGTCTTCCGTCGTAAACAATGTATTGTCGCCGCCTATATAGGTTAGACGGGTAGCCAGTTCCACTTCGGGTATCTCCTCTTTCATCCCTGTGGCAACAGCACCACTCACCTGGTTAAAGGTCTTCAACTGGCCATCCCGTTCTATTTGTTCATTCATCCGGTAGATACGTTCGTTGTCCGGATAGAAGGAATCAAAAGAACTTTCAAAACAAACTTTAGAAATCAAAACCAATCCCATTGCCAACCCGACACCGAGGGATAAAATCTTAATACCATTACTTCTTCCTTTTTTAAAAAGAGAACGAAGTGCAATCATGAAGTTTTTCATATCTTGTGTCTATTATCTTTCTTCCAAAAAATATCCAAAAAGCATGCCAAAACGCATAATCAAATGACTAACAGAATCATACAAAATGCATTCCAGCAGGACACTGTCCAATAATTTGACAATGATGTATAATTATTAGACACAGGTTCAAGATGGTCATTCGGATTTCAGGCTCAACACTGGATTAGCTATCGCAACCTGCCATGAACGATATACGACTGTTGCTAATATAACCACTATCACCGCAACAGAACAGAATATAAACAAACCTGCACTCAACGGTATCTTTTCCGAAAATTGTTGTAACCACTTCTCCCCGACAAAACGGGAAATAATAGTTCCGATTATAACAGCCGGCAATGCCATATATAATACATCCAAAGAAATCAATGAGAGAATATTCTTTTCCGTAGCACCGTTTATCTTACGTACGGCAATCTCTTTCCCACGACGGTTTGTTTCATCACTGATATAACCAATCAATCCTACCAGCGTAATAATCAATGTAATAATTCCACCCAATAAAACAGAATTACGGAATTGGAGAGAGTCAGCATATAAATCTTTCATTCCTACGGAATAAGAGACAACCGATACATCCTTATCCGGAAGCATCCCTTTTATCAGTTCATCTGCTTTCTTCAAACTTTCAGCGGTCAATTCATGAAACTTTATCACTAAGTTCCTTGCTGCATAATTTCCGTAGAACAAAGCGGACGGAGCCATTAATTCGCTGTTTATAGCATCGGTACGGATATCATCATATACGCCAATTACCTCATAACTGGGGTCGGAATGTCCACTCACACGCAATGTCTTCCCTACCACACCGTCTTTCCATCCCATAGCTATGGCAAGTTTGTCTGCCATCATCCGGCTAACCATCATCACACGGGAAGAATCCGTATAAGATTCATCAAACGCCTTACCCTGAATGACATCCATTTCCATTAAAGGGACATAATTGATATCCGCTTCGTAAAGGTCTACAAAATGCAATACACTTTCATCCGTTCCTTCACGATATACAATATCTCCGGAGCCACTACGCATAGGCAGGTTCTCGCATGTAGCCACGCCTTCTACTTCCGGTAATTTATTTAATTCGTTTATAACGGCTTTCCGGGCTGAAGACTTCACGCCATCAATCCGGCAATATGCCAACCGGTCGTATGAATATCCGGGATCGTCGGTTATCATTCGCTCATATTGTAAACCTATAATAGCAAGTAACGACACTAAAAAGCCAACGGCAATAAACTGGATAAAGAGTAACACCTTTTTCCAGGAACGACGGGATTCGGTATAAGAACGAAATACAGTTGCCACCAGTATCCTTGAAAATAATTGGGAAGGTAACAAGGTAGCCAACAAGAAAACCAACAGGCACACCCCAGCTAACAGAAGTATGGTATTCAGCGTAAACATCACTCTTAAAGAGGTATTCAACTGTTCTTCCACTATTCCACGAAATGCAAAAATCAGCAGGATAGCTATAATGATAGACAAAATCAAATTCAGGAAGGTTTCCGAGAATATCATATTCGAAATGCTTTTTCCGGAAGCACCGTAACATTTATGAACTGCAATATCCTTCGAGCGGGTCACCAACGATGAAATTTCCAATAATACATAATTCATCAAAGAAGCAAAAATAATGGCAAACGCTATCAGTAAAAGCATTACAGCCATCTGCTTTGTTTCCGGCGAACTGGCATAAACCTTTTCCAAAGGAGTCAGAAACAAACTGTAATTTATCCCGTTCTCTTTCAGTTTTTCCGAATCGACATGCCTGTCCAACATTTCCGCCATCGGTTTTTCAAGTGCTTCGCCACGAAGTCCCGGAGCCAACCGGACATAGGCTGCATAGCTGTCGCCTCCGAACCAATCATCTTCATTAGACCATCCTGACACCTTCCTTAAAGACGACAAGGAAACAGCTATATCATAGTATAAATGGGTATTCTTCGGTACATTTTTGAATATACCACCGATCGTAATTTCTATTCCCGGAAAGGAAGCCATCTCGAAAGAAGTGCCCACCACATCTTTACCTTTTCCGATTACTTCTGCCATATGCTCGGAGACCAATGCATACAACGGACGGGAAAGAACTTCGGTGGCATTCCCCACCAATATTTCACGGGGCAGGACATCAAAGAAGCAACTGTCCGCCATTATAAAACGTGCTTTGTATTTGTTTTTATCAGGAGTAAGAATCAATTCCACACCCATTCTCTGGCAACGGGTTGCCGCCTCAACACCCGGTATTTCCGCTTTCATTCCCGGTGCAACTCCACCGCTCACATAATGAAAGGCCTCCAAATCCCTATCACCGACGGATACATTCTCACGGACATTGTAAATGCGGCTTGCTTCCGGGTAAAAATTATCAAAAGAAACTTCAAAACATACTTTGGCAATAAGTACCATACCTACAGCCAATCCAACTCCAAGAGACAATATCTTAAATCCGTTATGCCGTCCTTTCCTAAATAATGAGCGAAATGAGACAATAATGTTTTTCATACCCCTGTTCTTTTTATATTTTTCTTAAAATATATCAAAAAACATGCCAAAGCACCTTATTCACTAAAGCCCAACAAATTAACCTTACCCCTAAAAAAATCAGGTGTCTAATTATTTGACAAGATTGTATAATAATTAGACACACAATTTATTTCAACAAAAATAAAGGGTAGCATCAAAGTTATTTGCCAATGCTCCATATCTATGATAATAATCCTGATTAATGGCTTCAATCAGAAAATCACGAGTCCATCCGCTTTTTATGCTCTGAATCATATACCAATAACGAGCTTTCAAATCTTTAACCTTCTGCACTAAAGCAATATTATGTGACCAGCTTAATTGCTTTATTGGAAGGATAATATCGGATGCACCTAATTTGGCAACGGGCCGTTGCCAAATTGTAAGTTCCTGATTATATTCTTTGTAGAACTGAACCATGCACCTGCAATTACGGGAAGAAAAACCTTTTACTTTCGGATAATCGTTCTTTAGGTCATTAGATAGTTGTTCAAGTGCATTGTTTCCCCAACCGATTTGTTGCTGGCTTTCATACAGAAGTTTACCTATATCCCAATACATGGAAAGCATTTCCTCATTGGCTGCATAGATAGCTTTTTTCTGTGCAAGTGTAACCTGCGCCTTTACCTGTTTAAGTAAAGTTGCATAATTAAAGATTTGGTTTTGAATCTCCATTTTTCTATTGTTTTAGTATAAATATATCAGTACACTCCTTCCCATCCGAATGAACGTATGGATAAGGTTCAAATAAAATAAAGCATGTATGTTTTAAACGCAAAACATACATGCTTTATTATAAATTCTCCCGACAATCAGGAAAGAATGTACTATATCTTATTTATTCCAAAACTAATACTTCGTTATCCTTATAGCTTTCGTAGCTGGAAACGATCACTTTCTCGCCCGGT
Source organism: uncultured Parabacteroides sp. (assembly GCA_900541965.1). Classification (GTDB taxonomy): domain Bacteria; phylum Bacteroidota; class Bacteroidia; order Bacteroidales; family Tannerellaceae; genus Parabacteroides. Next base: position 61,012 of record UQLN01000022.1, read on the forward strand.
TCAAGACCTTCCACAACTTCGTAATACTGCGGGTTCTGGCGTCCGATACGGATTTTACGGCGATAAGCCTTCTTGCCATCCTTATCAAGAACAAATATCCAGTTTCCACCTGTGCTCTGGAAGAAAGTTCCGCGAGGAATGATTACGCTTTCGGTAGGTTGCCCCAGTTCCAAGTTGATGTAGTAGGTCTGTCCGCTACGGATATTATCGGGACGTTCGCCGGTAAAGACGAAATCGGTACGGAACTTACCTTCACGAACTTCCGGATATACTTTGCGCACGGTAAGGGCAAAGTTTGTTCCCTGGCGGTCGAAGGTTGCACTCAAGCCCTGTTTTACACGGTCGATATAATGTTCGTCTATCATCGCTTCAATCTTGTAATCGGAAAGGTCGTTAATCTGGCCTATTTTCTGTCCCGGAGATACATTTTGTCCCAGTACGACATCCAGTAAACCCAGCTCGCCATTAATCTGTGAACGGATATTCAAATGTTCCTTACGCTCATGAACCAGCTGGATATTACGACGCATATTCGCCAAACTGGTTTCCATTTCGTCCATCTGAATGGTACGGGAAATAGAATCCTGACGCAGACGTTCTACCACCAGGTCATATTTGTTACTTGCCAGTTCATAGTCTTCTTTCGCTTTCAGATACTCTTCCTTGGCAATCAAGTTTTCTTCATACAAACGTTTCTGCTGGTTATAAGCACGACGGAAGCGGGTCATATCGGCATCCAATTGCAGGCGCTCCGTCATATTGCTCAAACGGTCTTGTTCCATTGTCACCTGTGTATTACGCAGGAAATTCTGTTTTTCAGCCAACTGAGCTTCTGCATCCAATATCTGTAAATCGAGGTTCGAGTTGGAGAGACGTACGATGATATCACCCTTTTTCACCTGTGCACCTTCTTCCACTACCCTTTCCTGTACGATACCTCCCTCTTCTGGGCTAAGCTGTACTACGGTGATAGGTTGAACCTGTCCGTCTACACGAACAAAATCATTAAACTGTTCCTTAGTCACATTACCGATATTGATACCACGTGCATCTATTTTCAGGGTCGATGCATGGTCTCCGAAAATAATCCATCCAACCAAGATGAGAATAAAAGCTCCGCCTGCGATATAAGGAATATGCTTTTTCTGAATACCTTTCTTTTTTTCTAATTGTATATCCATGATTATCTGTTTTTATTATTTGCTAATTGAGTAAACCTGTTATTCCGAAATCAGTGGTTGCCCTTTATAGTAATCCACCTGGCGGCATTTTATGATATATAATAATTTCTTTTGCAACAAATCGGCTTTAGAAGTCAACAACGTATTGGCACTGGTCTGCAAATCCAGCGGGCTCATCAGCCCTTCCTCGAACTTACGGAGCGTAACCATGTAAGAAAGCGTTTCCGCTTTTACTTTCTTTTCCATCTGGATCGCTTCTTTCGCATAGCCTTCACGATCCAGGATTGCACGCTCTATATCCATCTGTAACTGGCGGTTCACTTCCGTCTGCTGCTCATAAGCAATCCGCATATTATTACGGGCACGGCGCACGTTGGTTATACGGCTCAAACCATCAAACAGCGGAAAACTTAAATTGAAATACAGATATTCACCCCGGTTATTCTTGAACTGTTCGCGGAATGGAGTAGTCTCATCACCTGTTTTCAAATCTTTGAAATAGCTGGTAGAAATACCTGCCTGGAACGAGATACTCGGAAGTAACCTTCCTTTTGTCATCTGATAGCTGATTCGTTTTGCCTTATATTGGAAAGCGGCTTGCAAAGCAGTAGGGTCATTATCCAATGCCCGTTCGTATATATCGCTTACCGATTCGTCAAAGAATACATACTCATTAACCGGCACAACAGTATCGACAGATAAAACAGAGTCGGTAGGAAAATTCATTGCATTTTTCAAAGTCATCATTGCCGTATTGTACAGATTTTGCTGATGGGTCAGGTTATAATCGTCGGTTGCAACCTGGGCTTCCAACTGTGCCACATCCGCTTTACCCTTCAATCCCAGTTCTTCCTGACGCTGGGCTTTATATAAAGTACGGCGGCTTTCTTCCAATTTTTCAACGGACATCTTTACGGTTCCCTGATAATAAAGGACATCTACATACGCAGACATCACATTAATAGCAAGGTCATCCTTTTGTTTCCGCAAATCATTTCTACCCATATGGCGGTTCACATTTGCCAATCTCCACTGGTTAATCAGTTCTCCTCCCTGGAATAAAGGAATACTTAAAGAAGCACCGTACCCATTATTAAATGTAGAGGTATTGGTATAAGTATTTGTCTTAGGGTCTACAGAACGGCCATAACGGTATTGTGCATCTACTGAAGTCGAAATAGCCGGCAGGAAAGAGGCGATGGCAGACTGATGTTCGGCTTTATACGTATTATTGGTATATATCTGCTGCCTTACTTTCGGACTATTCTCCACGGCATACCGCATACAATCATTCATGTCCCAGCTTTTTTCCTGTGCCATACCCGGCATTGCCAGGCTAATAGAAAGAACTGTTGTTAGTACTATTTGTTTCATTGCTATATTATTTTCTATCCTATAAAATGCAAAGAGCGTGCCAAAACAGGTAAAATACTATACTGCAACAAATTAAACTAATCCGTCTTAATCTACCTGTGTCAAAAAATTAGACACTGATGTAAAAATAGTTGACAGTCGGAAAGCAATTGACAGCAGGCATGTGACAATTGACAATTATTTTTAGCTGCAATAGAAACAAAATACAGTTTTTGTATTGCAAAAGTGCTCTATTTCCCATCCTATCATGTATCTTTGCAACATTCTTTTCAGATACAAATAACAAATGGCAAAACAAGGTACCATACTGGTAGTAGACGATAACAAAGGGATTCTTACCGCTGTACAGATGTTGGTAGGCACCTGTTTCGAGAAGGTAATCACCATCTCCACCCCCAATAAGATAAAAACAATACTTCACGACGAAACCGTAGACGTTGTCCTTCTGGATATGAATTTCAGCGCCGGTATCAACACCGGGAACGAAGGCCTGTTCTGGCTGGCTGAAATAAAGAAGGAAGACCCATCCGTGCAGGTAGTCCTTTTTACCGCTTATGCAGATATCGACCTCGCCATACGGGGCATCAAGGAAGGAGCAACCGATTTCATCGTGAAACCCTGGAATAATGCAAAACTGCTGGAGACATTGCAATCCGCATACAACATACGCACCGCTAAGCGCAAAGGTTCGTCCATGGAGCAGCAGAAGCAAGTTATTTCCAAAGAGAGCGGCATGTTCTGGGGAGAAAGCAGTGCGATGCAACAACTCCGGATACTGATAGAGAAGGTTGCTAAAACAGATGCCAATATCCTGATTACCGGAGAGAACGGCACCGGTAAAGAAATGCTGGCACGCGAAATCCATCTGCTGTCTACCCGCAAGAAAGAGGCTATGGTCCCTGTCGATATGGGAGCAATCACCGAGACTTTGTTCGAGAGCGAACTGTTCGGTCACGTAAAAGGGGCCTTTACCGATGCACGTGCCGACCGGCCGGGTAAGTTTGAAGTAGCCAACAACGGCAGCCTTTTCCTTGACGAGATAGGAAACCTCTCCTATCACTTGCAAGCGAAACTGCTCACCGCCTTACAACGACGCAGCATCGTCCGTGTAGGAAGCAACAAACCTATTCCCATCAACATCCGCCTGATATGTGCGACCAACCGTGATTTACAGGATATGGTCTGGAAAGAACAGTTCCGCGAGGACTTGCTTTACCGTATCAATACCATCCATGTAAAGATACCCGCCCTGCGGGAACGTCCGGAAGATATTGTACCGCTCACAGAGATATTCCTATCCAAATATGCCAATATCTATGGAAAAAAAGCAATCAGCCTCAGCAACGATGCCCAGGAGAAGTTGAAAGAACAACCGTGGTACGGAAATATCCGCGAGCTGGAACATACCATAGAAAAAGCCGTTATCATCTCTGAAGGGGATGTGCTGGAAGCCTCCGACTTCGATTTTCCCAAACAGAAGAATACTCTTGAAAAGGAAATCACCACGCTGGAAGAGATGGAATACAACATGATTAAGAATGCAATGGATAAATGCGGCGGCAACCTTTCTTTAGTTGCCAGCCAGTTGGGCGTATCCCGGCAGACATTATATAATAAGATCAAACGTTACGGGTTATAACTGCGAACTATGCTGAAAGGGTTGTACCATAACTTCATCTTCCGCTTCGTCATCTTTATCGGATTGACCATACTCGGCACCTGTTTCGCCATGAAACAAAATTGGGTATGTTTCGTTCCAACCTGTGGTTTCTGGCTATTTTACCTGCGGTTGATGTTGCTTTCCGACAAACGGTATGCCCAGAAAGTAGCATTTATGTTCGATGCTATCGACAACAGCGATTATGCTTTCCGCTATGCCACACGCGGACGCTCGTCCAACGACAAGATGGTAAGCGAATCGCTGAACCGTATCACACAAATCCTGTTTCAGGCAAAAGCCGACGCCGTACAGAAAGAGAAATACTACGAGCTGATTATGAATTCCGTCAATACGGGGATTATCGTTCTCGACGACAAAGGGACTATTTACCAGACCAACAACGAGGCGCTTCGCCTGCTCGGTATGACAGTATTCACCAATGTCCGCCAATTAGGGCGTATTGACGACGGACTGGAACAAATGATTACCAATATCCAACCGGGCACCAAGCAGCAGGTTTCATTCACAAACGAGCGGGGAAACGTACATCTTTCCATCCGTGTATCGGAAATGACCTTGCAGGAGAAACATGTCCGTATCCTTGCCATCAACGATATAAACAGTGAGCTGGATGAAAAGGAAATCGACTCGTGGATACGCCTGACCCGTGTATTGACACACGAAATCATGAACTCGGTCACTCCCATCACTTCCCTCAGCGATACGCTACTGTCCATGCACGAAGATGCAGACAGCGAAATACGCAACGGGCTGGAAGTAATCAGTACGACCGGAAAGAGTTTGATTTCCTTCGTGAAATCCTACCGCAAGTTTACCCATATCCCTACCCCGGAACCTTCGCTGTTCTATGTGCATAAGTTTGTGGAACGCATGGCACAACTGGCACGTCACCACAACAACTTCCCGAACATCACATTCAGCATACAAGTCGAACCGGAAGACCTGATTGTGTATGCCGACGAGAACCTGATATCACAGGTGGTATTGAACCTGCTGAAAAATGCCATGCAAGCCATCGGCAGCGAACAAACCGACGGGTTTATCGAAATAAAGGCCTATTGCAACGAAGACGAAGCCGTTCTGATAGAGGTCAGCAACAACGGCCCTGTTATCCCACCCGAAGAGGCGGAACATATCTTCATTCCTTTCTTCACCACCAAAGAAGGCGGAAGCGGCATCGGGCTTTCTATCTCCCGCCAAATCATGCGCCTGTCCGGCGGAAGCATTGCCCTGAAAAGCGCACCGGCGGCGAAAAAGACTACATTTATACTGACGTTCACGTAAACAAGTTGACAATTGACAGGTGACAGGTGACAGTTAAAGAAGAAGGGGGATTTATGGGGTGATAGGGATTATCAATCTTCCAAAGTTTCTTTTTCTTTGAACAATCCATATCTTTGTATCGTTATTAAAACAACTATTAACTGTCAATCATCAATCGTGAACTGTCAACTGAACATATGAATTTACTCGACAAACTCAAAATAAACCACCGCCCCCGTTCAGGAGGGCTGGATTTGCTTAAATATATCGGTCCGGGATTATTAGTAACCGTAGGTTTTATCGATCCGGGAAACTGGGCTACCAATCTGGCTGCCGGTTCGGAATTTGGTTATGCCCTGTTGTGGGTAGTTACCTTTTCGTCCATCATGCTGATTATTATCCAGCACAATGTGGCGCACCTCGGGATTGTTACCGGGCTATGCCTTTCGGAAGCTACGAATAAGTATATGCCCCGCATACTAAGCCGCCCGATATTGGGTTCGGCGATGTTTGCCAGTATTTCCACTTCGCTGGCGGAGATACTGGGTGGAGCCATTGCCCTGCGTATGCTGTTCGGTATGCCTATCAAGGTGGGTTCAATAATCGTTACGGTAGTATGCCTTGGCATGTTGTTCACGAATACTTACAGCAAAATAGAACGCTGGATTATTATGTTCGTCTCCATTATCGGGCTTTCTTTCCTGTATGAACTGGCACTGGTAGATGTGGAATGGGGAGCGGCTATCCAGGGATGGGTGAAACCTTCTTTTCCTGAAAACTCCATGTTGATTATCATGAGTGTGCTGGGGGCTGTCGTGATGCCCCACAACCTGTTCCTTCATTCGGAAGTTATCCAGAGCCGCGAATGGAATCTGGAAGATGAAACGATTATCAAGAAGCAATTGAAATATGAGTTTTACGATACGCTGCTTTCGATGGTAATCGGATGGGCTATCAATTCCGCCATGATTATACTGGCTGCCGCCACGTTCTTCAAGCAGAATATCAAAGTGGACGAGCTGGACCAGGCCCAGCAACTGCTGGTTCCGTTGGTAGGGAATAATGCCGGAGTGATATTTGCAGCAGCGTTGTTGCTTGCCGGTGTTTCATCCACCATTACTTCCGGTATTGCAGGGGCTTCCATTTTCGCGGGGTTCTACGGAGAAGCATACAACCATAAAGACTTGCACTCCAAACTGGGTGTGATATTGTCTTTCATTCCGGCATTGCTTATTATCTTTCTGGTAGACGACCCGTTCAAAGGCTTGATTCTATCGCAGATGCTCTTAAGCGTCCAGTTACCGATTACGGTATTCAGCCAGGTTTACCTGACATCCAGTAAAAAGGTAATGGGTAAGTATGTAAATAGCCGTTCCACTACAATCCTGCTGGTTGTATTGGGGGCGTTGGTTACATTATTGAATATAGCTTTGCTGATTAGTTTGTTTTAAATATCAATTAATACGATGAATAGCCTAAAGTGATAAGAAAGCTTTAGGCTATTTTTTTGCCACTACCCAAAATAAAGGAAAGCCACTACCCAAAGGATAAATAATAAATAAGCAATGAAAAAAGCTCCCTCCTCCTTATAATCTGCCAAAAACAGAATGGTGAGTTCATCAAAGACTACGTTAACCGGAACAAATATATAAAGATATTACAATATATTAATATCATAATCCTTTGATTATTAATGCTTATTGTTTATAAAAACCTCTTGAAATCGTGAGGATATATGAATCTCAACAACTTTCACGGCATGAAATTTCTTAAGATATTCTAATTTTTA
>UQLN01000023.1 GCA_900541965.1 uncultured Parabacteroides sp.
GAGTAGCTGACTACGGATCAGCCGGTTACAGGTTTGAATCCTGTCGCGGTCACAAACAAGAAGCAGATAAATCTTTATGATTTATCTGCTTCTCTTTTTTAGTTGAATCATATTTTATATAAAAAGTATGAGGGATGAGCCCTCATACGGATTTAACTCATCACTAAAAATGCAATAGTTGTTAATCAGCAATCTCTCTCCGAACTAATTTTTATCAGATTCTGTTGTTTTTAATAGAGGCATTCAAGCAATGTATACCTCATTCCCTAAATTTGAGGAAATAATTATAAGTCTAAAAAATAACGATATGAGCTTTATTTGGTATATTGTCATAGGAATCATAGCCGGATTTACAGCCGGTAAGATTATGAGAGGAGGCGGATTCGGGCTTCTTGTCAATTTAATAGTGGGTATCATTGGTGGTGTTTTAGGCGGTTGGGTTTTCGGCTTGTTGGGAATTGCTGCAACAGGAATCATCGGAAGCCTTATCACTTCCGTAATTGGAGCCATACTACTGTTATGGTTGGTTTCATTACTCAAACACCCAACAAGAAGTGAATAATATTTTATTAATAATCAAATAAATAGAAATGAATTATGGAATGCAAAAATTCTAATTTCTGGATTGGATTCGGGATCGGTTCAATAATCGGAGTACTCGTTTATCGTTTCTCCAGCTCTGTAGAAGGACAACAGTTAAGAGACAAAGCATGCCAAGCCTTCCACAAAGCAGGTGAACATGCCGAAGAAATACTGGATACTGCCAAAGGTAAAGTCTTGGATACCGGAACAAAAATGGCAGACAAAGTAGCCGATGGCACTTTCGAAGTTGCTAAAAAGGCAAATGATTTAAAGAAAAGGGTACATACACTGGCTGATGAAGCAAGAAAATAAGTAGACCTTGTCATTAATAAGATATTGTCCATTATTTATATTACAGAAAACTACAGACCATACGATCTGTAGTTTTTTTATTCACCAGCCAAAAATAGTTTCATTAGTATGAAACTAAAAGTTTCAGCCGTTGAAACAAAAAGTTCCAAGGCATGATATTTTCTGAAACTACTTTAGTAATATGTTAAGGACAAGCCTTCTCTTCATATAATAAATCTGTCACTTCTGGCAAAACAAACTTTTTAATGTTTCAGATAGTTGCTGAAATAAAAAATACTCCTATCTTTATTCCCAATAAAAAAAGTTGCATGTTTAAATTTAAGAAGGATTCCGTGAAGTAAATAACCTTCAAGCTCTCTGCTTAGGGTTATCCTTATATTGACACTCAGGCATATTCTTGCCAGAGTTATTTTTATATCAGTATATTAACAAAGTTGTGATGCAATAGGCCTATTCTCTCCTATTCTGTAATCACAATATTAAATTTAAATAGTATGAGCAACGAAAATAAATCAATTCACGAATTCGATTTTCAATTAATCTGCGAATATTTTGCAAACATAGAACGACAAGGTCCCGGTAGCCCGGAAACAACAATTAAGGCACTTGGTTTCATCAATAATCTAACGGAACATTCTCGAATTGCCGATATTGGATGCGGCACAGGAGGGCAGACTATGACATTAGCCCAATATGCTCCGGGACATATCACTGGCTTGGATTTGTTTCCCGATTTTATCAATATATTCAACCAGAATGCTAAAAAACTTAACCTGCAAAAACGGGTCGAAGGAATCATTGGTTCAATGGATAACCTCCCTTTCAAGAAGGAAGAATTAGATTTGATATGGTCGGAAGGCGCTATCTATAATATTGGTTTCCAAAAAGGATTAAACGAGTGGCGGAAATATTTGAAAACCGGTGGCTATATCGCCGTTTCAGAAGTATCATGGTTTACCGATGAACGCCCTAGCGAAATCAACGATTTTTGGATGGATGCTTATCCTGGAATAGACACGATTCCAAATAAGATTTTACAGATGCAAGAAGCCGGTTACATTCCTGTCGCTTGCTTTATTCTACCGGAAAATTGCTGGACGGAAAATTTCTATGCCCCGCAAGTAGAAGCACAGAAAGACTTTCTGAAAAAGCATGCAGGTAACAAAGCAGCAGAAAGATTTATAGCTAACCAACGTCATGAAACACAGTTATACTATAAGTATAAAGAGTTTTACGGCTATGTGTTCTACATAGGAAAGAAAATCTAAATATAAAAACCAGATACTATCCGGAATTATGGATATAACAAAACAGAATCCTGCCATTTCTTTATATTGCAGGATTCTGTTTCCTAATAAATATATCAAGATAATATGTATAAAAATGGAGTTCAAATCGTTAACCACATTCTCTTTTCCATAATCTTACCTAATTTATTTCACTCTAAATAGTCTGTTCTTGTAATCAATAATCAGGACATTATTAAGGAAATAAGCATTCCCGGTTATTCCCCAAACATCGAGAGATGTATAGATTCCATTCCAAAGCCCCTCTTTATTATGCTTTGGAGTTGCAGAATGAAGCAAATCTTTTTGTCCACTAAAAAAGGACAGTCTTTCAAATAGAGATAGATGGTATTATTTCTTTTTCCTTTAATGCTATGTCAAATAGTAATAATTTTCCAATAATATGTTTTGATTTTGTATAAAGTTTATATATTTGCATCATTTGAACCGGTTTACTTAACCGATTCAACAATAGATTATCAGAAAGTTATCAATTTCAAAGTAAATATTCAGAAAAACCATATGATTACTCTTTTATCAAAGAAAAGTCAGTATAGAATGAAAGAATAATACTAAAATATGAGAAGTATCATGAAAAAAAAATTATTAACTGTAGCATTGGCTTTATCCACATCCTTTTCCTTGTATGCTCAATTTGAAAAGGAACTATACACTTGTGATGAAGAAACGTTCAATCTATTAGAGAATCTCTCCGATTCCCAACTGGGAAAAGGCAGTATTTACTTATTTACCACAACACATCAGGACCTGGCTTGGTTAAATCATATCGATGCTTGCATTGCAGACCGGGATACTTTATGGTTAACTCCTTTTTTGAAACGTTTGCAGGAAGATCCTACTTTTAAAATGGACATAGAACAAACATCCATCGTCATGGAGTATTTACACCGGCATCCAAATACAAAACCTCTTTTCGATAAGTATATTAAAGAAGGCCGTATTTGTATTGGGGGAACATTTATCCAACCTTATGAAGAAATGTATTCCGGAGAATCACTGGCACGTCAATTTTATTTAGGTGCCCGCTGGCTGAAAAAAACATTTGACGGTTATAAAACACTCTCCTATTTTAATGTAGACGTACCCGGACGTACATTACAGATGCCCCAAATCATGCAAAAGGCTGGTGTAGACAATTTGGTAATCAGTCGCCATGAACGGGGATTATTTTATTGGAAAGCTCCCGACGGTTCAAAAGTACGGGCTTATACCCCAGGACATTATATCTATTTTTACAATGTAATGGGTAAGACAGACACTGCTGCAGTTCGGGAATTAGGGAAAGAGGCTGTGCTTTGGTATACAAAATACAATAATATCAAGAACACACAAACCGTTATGCCTGCTATGTTGAATTACGAACTTTCCTGGGATCAGAAACCAGTAGAAAATACACCCCAATTTATAAGCAAATGGAATTCGGTCCGATATATACGTAAAGAAGGGGAAAAGAAATGGGTAAAGGTTAACCTTCCCAAATTCGAATATGCAACAGCAGATAACTTTTTTAATACATTAGATAAATCAACATCTTTATTACCCGAAATCCAGGGCGAACGCCCCAACGTATGGTTATACATCCACGGGCCTTCGCACGAACGGGCTATTACTGCCAGCAGAAAAGGAGACATAATGCTTCCGGCGGCAGAAATGATGTCCTCTTATCAGGCGATGGTATCAGGTTCGTTTACTGCTTATCCTGTGGAAGCCATTAATGCCGCCTGGAAAGCAAAGATATATCCGGACCATGGCTGGGGTGGCAACGGAGGTGTAATGACAGACAATGAGTTCCACCGCAAATACGAATATGCCCTATCGGAAGCTGAGAAAGTAATCGAACGGCAATCTACTTTACTGGCTTCATCCGTAAAGGTGAACGAAGAGAAAGGACGTCCGATTATCGTATTCAATAATCTGTCATATAACCGGACAGCACCCGTATGCATGGATATTCGTCTGGATGAAGGCTTCGCCAACCAGTTGGCAATACAGGATGCGAAAGGTATAAACATTCCGATACAACTTTCCGATGTCTCCTACTACCCCAATAAAAGTATTGAAAAAGCAACCGTACATTTCATTGCAAATAATGTTCCTTCTATGGGGTTACAGACATATTACTTGAACCCGTCGAACCAAATGACTCCACTGAGCCCGGCTCAAAATACAAAAGTGATTGAAAACACATATTATAAAATAGAGCTTGTGGACGGTGGCATCAAACAGATTTTTGATAAAGAACTAAATGCACCCTTACTGAACACAAATAAGTTTTTAGGAGGTGAAGTTATTACCATGCGTTCTATCGGAAACGGAGCCGGAGAGTTTGACGCTGTCCAACAACCTGATATGGACGGATTCGATAAAACATCTGCCCATGCTATTTCCTGGGAAATAAAAGAAGACGGTCCGGTTTATACAACTTACAAAATGCGCACCCCTATCCGTAATGTTGTTATCGAGCAAACATTGCGTGTTTATCACCAGACAAAACAGATAGATATGGATGTCGATTTACTAAACTGGGATGGTGTTCTATATCGTGAATACCGTTTGATGTGGCCATTGGCTTTAGATAAAGCAGACGTCTCATATGAAGTACCTTATGGAGCATTAACAGTCGGTAAGGATGAGATGCCAGGAGCTGCCGGAGAAAGATATTATGTAAAGAATAAGGAACAACGTCCACGTGGTATCGGCAACTGGATCAGTGCGGCAAATGATAAAGTAGCTGTTACTTTAACTTCTTCCGTCGCAGTAGCCGATTATATCGACCCAACGGATCAACCTGCGGATTATACAATTCTACAGCCTGTATTATTAGCTTCCCGTCATAGTTGCCACGGATTGGGTAATCCGTTTTTCCAGCCGGGAGACCACTCTTACCGTTTTTCCCTGACTTCCCATTCTTCAGGGTCCAGAGCACGCGAAGAACAAGGAGTATCTGCGAACGTTCCTTTACTTACCGTATTTAATCCGGTACAAAACGTAAATGCATCTTTACCGGAAACCGTATCTTTTATTTCAATAAAGAATCCGAATGTGAAGGTTACGGCATTAAAGAAGTGCGAAGATGACAATAGCTTTATCATACGTTTATATAACACATCTGCCGATAAACAGAAAGTGGATATAAATATTTACGGTAAACAGCCGGCAACCATTATCCATACAAACCTTATCGAAGAGGAAGTGAATCCGGTAGAATATATCCAGTTAGGCAAATATGCCATTGAAACCTATAAATTAAAATTGTAAACGAAAAGTAAGTATGAAAACACAGTTTTTTGCATCCGCCTGTTTTTTTGCTATCATAAGTTTTCTGACAGCTTGTTCGACAAAGGGGCAGACCGGAACAACAGAACAGGAATCATTAACACAATATGTAGATCCCTTAATAGGTACGGCACATTGCCGTTGGTTCCATTTTGCTCCGGGAGCATTACCTTTCGGCCTGGCCAAACCTGCCTCTGCTACAAATGCAAGCGCAGGCAACAAGTCCGGCTGGGAAGCTACAGGTTATGACTACCGGGATACTTCCATTGAAGGTTTTCCTTGCCTGCACGAGTTTCAGGTAGGAGGCATTGTCTTAATGCCTACAAACGGGAAATTGAAAACAGTTCCCGGTGCTGTAAATTCCACAGGAGAAGGTTACCGCTCTGCTTTTGACCATGCCAATGAAGTGGTACAACCAGGATATTATTCCGTCTTACTGAAAGACTATGGAATCAAAGCCGAGTTGACTGCAACCAAGCGCGTCGCTTACCAGAGATTTACATTCCCTGCCAATGAGCAAAGCCATGTTCTGTTCGACATAGGAAATCGTCAGGGAGAAAGTGGAAAAGTCGTAGATGCCGAAGTTTCGATTTCTGATGAAGGATTAATCGAAGGCTGGGTAAAGACTTTGCCTCTATACAGTGATAAATATCAGTCAGGTGCTACAATCACGATGTATTTTTCAGCAGAAATGGATCGAAAGGCTGATGCATCCGGAGCTTTTAAGAAAACAGAAATATTCGCCGACCGAAAACAGGTTAAAGGCGTTGGAGCAGGCGTATATCTAACTTATAAAACAGAAGAGGGAGATAATGTAACAGCAAAGATCGGTCTGTCATATACCTCCGTTGCCAATGCCCGTTTAAATCGCGAAACAGAAACAGCACAAGGTAAACTCACATTCGAACAAGCTCAGGCAGCTTCCAAACAGACATGGGAAGAGTATTTAGGACGCATCCGTGTAGAAACACCCTCCAAAGAGGATAAAATCAAATTTTATACGGGTTTATACCATGCGATTTTAGGCCGTGGCTTAGCAAGCGATGTAAATGGAGCATACCCTAAAAATGACGGAACAATCGGACAAATTCCAATGAAAAACGGAAAGCCTGCTTTCTCCTTTTATAATACGGATGGCATTTGGGGAGGTCAATGGGGACTTATTCAGGTTTGGGCATTGGCATATCCCGAATATTTATCCAATTACGTAAGCACTCATGTACAAGTATTTAAAGATGCCGGATGGTTAGGTGATGGCATTGCTTGCAGCCGCTACGTTTCCGGAGTAGGAACAAACCAGTTAGGCAATGTAATAGCCGCAGCATATTTATGCGGCATACGTGATTTTGATATTGAAGCTGCCTATGCTGCAGCCCGGAAAAATGAATTGGACGGAGAAAACCGGCCGATGGGTGCCGGTAAATTGGATACAGACCAATTTGTAAAATATGGTTATGTACCTCATAAAGACAAAGGTCCCTGGCCGGATGAGGCATGGATGTTTTCTGCCTCGCATACGCTGGAATATTCATTTGGAGCTTATGCAGTGGCACAAATGGCTAAAGAATTGGGAAAAACGGATGATTATAATCAGTTGATGGAACTATCCAAAGGTTGGGAACGTATCTATGACCCGGAATTAAATTTAATTCGCCCGAAACTGGAAAACGGCAAATTTATAGAAAACTTTGACCCGATGCAGGTTTGGCGCGGTTTTCAGGAAGGTAATGCCTGGCAATATACCTTCTACGTACCTCATGATCCGAAAGGGCTGATTGAAAAAGTGGGTACTGAAGAGTTTACACAACGTCTGGATAGTATATTTATCTGGTCCCAGGACAAAATGTTCAGCGGAGGTACAACAATTGATGCTTTTGCCGGCCTGCAAACATACTACAATCAGGGAAATGAACCTTGTTTACATATATCCTGGCTATTCAATGAGGCCGGGCATCCTTCCCTAACCCAGAAATGGGTACGTGCCATTTTAGATGAGTTTTACGGAACAGACGGTATTCATGGATATGGCTATGGGCAAGATGAAGACCAGGGGCAATTAGGTGCCTGGTATGTAATTTCATCATTAGGCATGTTTGATGTTGCAGGATTGGGAAACATTAATCCGGAGTTCTCATTAGGAAGTCCCAAGTTTGATAAGATTACCATCCAATTAGATAAAACATACTACAAAGGCGACCGGTTTGTTATCGAAACCACGAATAACAGTAAAGAGAATAAATATGTCCAAAAATACGTATTAAACGGCCAACCGCTGGAAGGATTAAAAATTCCATTTAATACAGTAACAGCCGGCGGCAAGTTAGACGTAGAAATGGGCAACACGCCTAAAGACTCATATTAATCTAAAAAGATGAGTCTCTTTATCTCGAAAAGGATTAGCACTTTAGAACATTAATAAAGATTTAAATCATATAACCAGAACCATTTCGTCATTGTTAGGATGACAGTACTTATGAAATATCATAGGCTAAAAAGGGTTGTTCGTGAGAATGGCCCTTTTTATTCCTTCATTCCAAAAGAAACCCGAATACGACTAACTTAATCAGCATTTTAACAATTACATAATATCAGCATTTTCCCCTATTCCATAACATTCTAACAAAACAATCCCCTTTTTAGTGACTCAACATACATATCTAAAAGGCTTTCCAGAAGAAAACAAACTCTTTTTAGTACTAAAAACCGGGTATTTCCATACTATCCGGAACCCATTTCCATCTATTCCGGGAATATTTCCTGTTATTTTGGCGATCAATTCCAACTATTTGCGCACTCAAATACAACTATCCGCGCGGACAAAACATATATGTTTTGATTTTAAAGCATATATGTTTTGAAATCGAATCATATATGCTTTGTTTTTGATACTCTTGAATAAAAACACGGTTCTGGAATGATACTAATACCAGACCAGATTCATATGTCAAATAGATTATTATCTCCCAACAAACGCAACAATATGATTAGACACAGAGACGCGGAAAACGCGGATTAATGCATGTTGTTTGCTTATTAATCCGCGTTTTCCGCGTCATCCACGTCTAATAAACAATATCCGCCTATTTATCTATTAGTAAGCATTATGCCATCTGCGTCAACAAACAGATAAAGCTAAACCTCGCGAGAATAACGTATTTGCAACCATTCTCGGGTATGGATACATATAGACAACTCAGAAACAGGGTATTTTGTCTTTTTGATATTTTGATAAAATAGGACTGTCTTCATTTTTCCTCACGCCCCATTTCAAATACTATTTTTCCTCCTTTTAAAACAACTCTTATTCCGGCAAATAGCACAACCATAGGTTTTTTTCTCTATCTCCTTTCCCACTGCAATCAGGGAACTTACCGATTTAAGAGGAAGCATCATGCATGATTTGGTCAGAGTGATACCACAAAAGCCCGATGGTAACATCGAAAAAAACAATTGCTGCTGAGATACATCCCAATCACAATACCCTGGGCTGTATGCATTACTCGCATTCAAATTCCAACGTTGCATTCGTCGTTCAAGCAGTGATTGTCCATAACTTACAACAGATTCTGCTAATACGGAACCAAGTATATCTGCTATATAAGCAGCCATCACATCATTACTGTTTCTTTTCTCTGTAATCCACATATCCAATTCTTCACCGACAGAAGAAACCATTGTTACATAAAAATCCGCATCTTGCAATATCCTGGATATTTTTAAACCTGGTCGGAATAGCTTTCCTCCGATCTCCAAATGATGTTTATCTTTTTTCTTTCCGGTTAGAAAACGAAATCCTATCCGCGGACGACAAATAGACAAAGCCTCCTGCTTCAGAACATGGGTAAAATCAAGAATAAAAGAATCCGGTTTACTTTCCTTATATCCCATATAATTAAATAATTCTTCACTCGTCACTGTCAGTTCTTGAACCGTGCAGTCCACTTCTTCAGCATTCAGAAATGCAGAAAGCCATTCAACCGGAGAAACCCTATCTGCCTTGTTCCACCAGATTGACAAAAAACTTTTTCCCTCATACTCTATATCCGGTACAATATCCCAAGAGGATGAATCTCCAACAGCATCAAATCTATACCAGAGTTTCTTATCTATCTGCAACAAACCCTTTGCCCGAATAATTTGATAACCAAACAGCCGATTAATCTCTCGAAAACCTGTTTCAAAAAAAGAAATATCCAATGGAGAATTCAATTCAATGGTCTGCATACCATATTCCGGCATGGATATTTTCTTTTGAACCGGAAAA
The DNA here is from genome assembly GCA_900541965.1 of uncultured Parabacteroides sp. Classification (GTDB taxonomy): domain Bacteria; phylum Bacteroidota; class Bacteroidia; order Bacteroidales; family Tannerellaceae; genus Parabacteroides. Next base: position 9,742 of record UQLN01000023.1, read on the forward strand.
AATAACAACTGCTGCCTACGAAGATTTCTCCATATATCGCCCCACATTTTTTCATCTATCCTTCGATAATCATTTACGATAAGCAACTGTGGGTGCAACGTTAGTAATTCTTCTGTGATTAGCTCTACTTTTTCATCATTTACCAGTTCAGTCTTTGTCAGAAAAAGAAGAGAAGATATATGGAACTGACGATGATAAAATGTGGAATTCAATTTCATCAAGAAATCATATTGTGTTACATCCAATAAGGATATTACTCCTTTTAAGGAAAGATTAGGTATCTGAAACAAATCTTCCAATGAAGCAAGACCGGAAGGCTCGATCAGGACAATATCCGGATGAAAACGTTGACATATATCATCTAACAGCTCGACCAGCTTTAACCGTAGTGTGCAACATACACACCCCGCCTTTAAATCAACTACATTAAATTGCTGTGACTGAAGATATGTTCCGTCAACCGATTCATCTCCCGATTCATTTTCCAAAACAACCACTTGTTTATCTTTCAATTGATTTAATAAAAGATAATTAATCAAGGTTGTTTTGCCACTCCCTAAAAAGCCCCATATTACATAAACATCCATATCACAGAAACCTTTTGTTACAGTCGATTCGTTATTTCCTTATATAGTTTTTGTCGTTGCTCTAAATCCAAACCGATATACGCACAATCCTGCTTATGTGTATCTGATTTCTCTACAATAATCAGTTCTGCATCTTTGTCCATCGCAATATTATGCCATGTACCGGCTGAGATATTGTAGGTAACACCTGTTTTCATTTGCACACATTCAAAACTCATTTCATCCGGTTCGGCAGCAATCAGCACCGCTTTTCCTTTAAAAAGTATAAATACTTCATCCGTACTACGGTGCACTTCGATTTTATCTATATCATCAAAACCATTCATCGGCTGATAATTCAACTGTGCTACTTGCCAACCTTCACGAATAAAGAAAGGGTTATATCCTTCCTTCTCATGGTAATAGACTTCTATCATAACTTTCACAACTTATGATTATAATCTGCCAAAGCTTTATAAAACATGTCTATATTTTCAAACGGAATTTCCGGTGGGGTGTCGCATCCGGTCGATAATACATAATTTGCATAACTTCCAGTAGCCTGAAGCAAGCTCATTGTCGTATCGTAAACCTCTTGAGCAGATGCCATCTTCATAATAGAAACCGGATCGATATTTCCCATCACCAAAGCATCTGCAGGACAATGTTCCAAAGCATCTACCAAATTAATGCTATTACCAAAATGATATCCGGCAGCTCCAGTATAAACCATAGCTTCCGTACACTGTCCCACATTTCCGCAATTATGCAAGATAACAGCAAAATCATCATCCTGTACCTTCTCTACAATCTTCTTTACATAAACAGATGAAAATTCCAGACAAGCTTCATTCGACAATAGGCCTGCAGCCGGTTCAGCAATAAGCACCCCGTTGGCACCAGCAGCCTTCAATGCCAGACAATAGTTGGTAATAAATTCCATACATTTTAATAATAGCGTTTTCATATTGTCCGGTTCAATATAAATAGCCATCATAATTTCCGACATATCATAGAGTCTTCCCGCCAACGAATATGGACCGATACATCCGGACAAAACCGGCTTTGAAGCCTTTTCCGCGACTAAACGATTTGCCTTGATATACTCAGGAATCCGCCCTTTATCCAATAAAGGTATCTCTAATTGCTCTATATCTTCTATTGAAGAAACCAAGCGTCCCACAACATTCGGCACTTCTGAGTCAGAGAAAGATATTTCGGCGCCAAAAGCTTCAGCTTCTACCGTCAAATCCATAATAACAGAAGATGCGGCAGACGGATATTTATCAGCCAAGGCTTTTATTGCCTCATAATGAACCTGGCCATTTGTCACGGCATCTCTTACATTCCTCCCAATTAATTCAATTCCGGAATGTGTCATAATCGGAATTGCAATCCTTTCTTCCGCAGCAATCACAGATGCAATCCATTCTTTCATATTAATCTTCATAATGCATTTATTTTAAGCAATAGCAAGCAACTCTTTAGCCTTCAACACAGCCGCATTCGCATTACTGCTATATCCGTCTGCTCCAATCTGATTAGCAAATATTTCATTTACAGGTGCACCTCCAACCATTACTTTCACCTGATCACGCATTCCTGCCTTTTGAAGAGCATCAATAACTCCTTTCATGTTATTCATGGTTGTTGTCAACAAAGCAGACAGACATAAAATATCAGGTTTCTCCTCTTTTACCGTTTCAATAAATTTATCGGTTGGGATATTCACTCCCAGATTAACCACCTCAAAGCCACAACCTTCGAACATAGATGCAACTAAATTCTTTCCAATATCGTGCAAATCTCCAAAAACAGTTCCAATCACAATCTTGCCAATAATCGTTGTATTTTCTCCTTTTATATGTGGTTTCAATAACTCTAACGAGCCTTTCATTGCTCTGGCTGCCATTAATAATTCCGGTACATATGCTTTTTGTTGCTGAAAGCGATCCCCTATTTCTTCCATCGCTTTGATCATATAGTTATTTATCACCTCCTGTATGTCCAATTGCTCTTCAATAATCTGATGAGTCACTTCTACAGCCGGTTCTAATTTTCCAGCAATAATCGCTTCGCGTAATCTATTTAAATCTACCATAATATTTTATTTATAAGTTTTGTAAACACATTATTTCTTCGTATGATCCGTAACGACGGGCTGCAGCAATAAAAGCTTTGAAGTTCTCCGGAGGTGTATTCCGTCCCATAGCACAACCCGAACTAATGATATGACCACGCCCTTTAGTTGCATTCACCAGATTCTTCACAGCTTCGTCCACTTCAGACGGTGAACCGATTACAAGTGGAAAACAAGGATCAATATTTCCCATTAATACTGTATCTGCAGAAATCAGACTACGTGCTTCTTTAATATCCAACATCCAATCCACCTCCAAAATCTTTGCACCAGTTGTTCCCATATCCTCAATAATACCATTTGTATTACCACAAATATGGATAGAAAACGGAATGCCATAATCTTGAACTTCCTTCGCCAAGCTACGTTCGGGTTCAAGAGCAAATTGACGATACATCTCGGGGGAAATTAAATTCGGACCGGCAAATGCATCTCCAATAGAAGTTGCATGTGCACCTGCATCTTTCTGCGCTTTTGCAAAAACAGCACTGATTTTTCTACAATAATCTAATACATCTTTGATCAATTGTTCATCTTCTGTCATTAGATCCATCATAAACTGAGTTGTACCACGTAGCAAACAAGCAATACTAAATGGCCCCTGATCTGCACGTCCCATGATAAAGACATGATCTCCAATTGCTTCTTTTAATGTATGTGTTGCTTCCAACCATTCACACAAACGACCGGATTTCATAGGATCCGGAATTGGCATATCATATACATCCCGCAAATTTTTTAATACCGGTTCACTTTCATCAACAATTGCAGGTTCGTCATCTCTAAAAATCACTTTAGCTCCAACTGATTCTGCAATCGTTGCATCATCAAAATCAATAACGCAACCGTCATAACCATATTTTTCTTGTGAAATAATATGAGCCTGGGCCATCTTTCGACCATTTTTATTTACATCACTGATTTTCATTCCTGCTGTTTCAACCGCCAACATAAAGCATTGCGGAACAATAGGAAGCTTATCGGCCATTTCTCCTTTCAGAACAGCCATGCATCGTTCCAAAGATGTCATTTCTTTCATTTCTATTTATAATCTAATTTGTTTATTAATATTTCAAATCAAACAATACCCGATTAAACGAAGACAAGACTATTACTCATCATTTTCAATAATCAGGCTCATTTAATCCGATAGGATACTATCAAAATATAAATCAAAGAGAACAATGGGACAAGCAGACTTGCCCATTGATTATAAACATCAGCCATTATCCCCATAACCATTGGTAATATGGCACCACCTGCCACTCCCATTATCATCAATGCCGAGATTTCATTCGCTTGTTCCGGTTTCGACTGGATGGCCTGAGAAAAAATAATTGGAAAAACATTGGCACAAGTCAACCCCACTACAAAAAGAATCATCATCATTAAGGTAACATCCGCTGTGAATAAAAATAAGATAAATGCTATAACGGCAACTATCATATTTATAATTAAAAACTTCCATGACGAATAACGCGCCAGTACAAATGTGCCTAATAATGTACCCAAAGTGCGTGCTGCAAAATAGACACTACAGCCCAAACTCCCCTTGTCGATTGGCAAATCACACCGTTCTGCAAAATATCTGGGTATGGCAGTCATCAAACCTATTTCAAAACCAACAATCAAAAGAATTATGGAAAACCGAAGAAGTAATTTGGTGTCTTTTAATAAAGAAAGAACTTTTCTGAAGTTTTGCTTCTCTGCCACAACCGACGTCTCTTTTATTGGGGTAAAAGCCAACCAAAGAAATGACAGACAAGATATAATCGCATATACCCAAAACATCAGATGCCAATTGCCGAATAATCCGACAGCCGCGCTGGCAATTACCGGTCCCAATGTTGATGAAATGGCTTTGATAAAATATCCTAAAGTCAATGTACTTGTTACTTTTTCTTTTGAAACGACATCCAGCAACAATGGATTTAATGAGACTTGCAAAACCGTATTTCCAATTCCCAATAATATAAATGCACCCAAAACCCAGGTATAAGAATAGTTGAATAAAGGTAACAGCATCGCTATCATCGTTAGGATAATGCTGAAAAGTACCGTCTTCTTTCTACCCACTTTATCCATAATTAATCCGGTTGGTAATGAACAAATGGCGAACCAGGCAAAAACCATTATTGGCAATAAATTAGCCACTGTATCACTCAGCCCAAAATCATTCTTGATATAACTTGTGGAAATACCTACAACATCTACAAAACCCATAACGAAGAATGCAAATAGAACAGGTATCAGTTGCAATAATAGTATGTTTCCAGTTTTCTTCATAACAATATTCTTTACACAATTTACAATACCAATTTGTAAGTTTCAATGGCATGATGACCTAACCTCAAACGGATTTGTTTGCCGGAAACATTTAATTGTTCTTCTTCGTCTTCAATAAGATTTGTATGGACCACATTCTTCACTTCGAACGGAAAAGTCAATGTCACTTCTTTATCTTTACCCTCCATCTCTGTCAGACGAATAATCAGATTACCATCATTGTCTGCCTTTTTAATTAATGACATAGCAACAAAAGGATCTGACAATTGTAAAAAGCTATAGTTCACATCCAGTTTCCCTCCTTTATTCACCTTTTTCTGTACATGCATCGGACGATTACTCTCCTGACCGAAAAGATAACCATTCTTCCACCCTTCCGAATGCGATGTTATCGAGAACTTATAGGAATGAGTTCCTTTCTGATGATACCAATTTCCTTCCCCATGACAACTTTTATGTGAGGATAATAAAATTCCTTGTAATACCGGATAAATAGCTATTTCACGCGATGGATCAATCCAATCACCAACAGCAACACATGATGACATTGTTATTCCAAAACCATTCCCATTAGCTGAAATGAAATTTTGAATCTCACGAGGATGTGTATCTTTCGGGTAATGTACATATGTTCCTCCCCAAGCCCAACCGCCAGGCTGTTTATCAAGTTCGTCACGTCCAACTTGTGCAACTCCCATAGGCACTTCATAATTAATGTCCCTTTCCTCCATCATATTCAGTGGAAACGCTATTCGATACTGACGATTATGTTCACCATCGAAATCTTTTAACTGTACATCAAAGTCTATTTGTTTATCATAATGATGAAACGTAATCGTTTGAACTATCGTTACATGTTTCGTTAACTGTTCATTAACAAACCGAGTATATAATGGTCCATTTTCTGTCACACACCAATGAGCAATCTGTGAACTTAATGGAGTGATATCACCCGGAACAACATCTGTAATACGAGTAAATTCACCGGCACCATTACCTGTATATCCCAATTCTATTATATCACCACAAGCAAACTTCGATGTATGCGTTACCTCTTTCCTAACTGTTTATCAAACAGGGAGACTATACCTCCATTACCCAGAACAGCCTTATAATAAGCATTTTCAACACTATTACTTGTAAAATTAGAGACACAGGTATCATTTATTGTGGGATTCTTTCCCTCCATAATCGAATAGGTACGATACCCCATTGACGGTACATTTTCTGCACGAAATACTACATAACAATTGCCTTCTTCCGATACTCTGACTTGAGAGGGAACCAGATTACCGGTTTCATCCTTAACAATGGCCTTATCCTTTGTAATTCCTATTTCTATCAATTCACTGCGTTTCCAGGTCAGATCGTTAAACACAACATAATTATTTGTCCGTGTATCGACTTCTTCTACTATTTGTTTCAAGGCATCAGCCAACAATGCTTTTCCCATATCACGTCCTATTTTCAAGCTATCCTCGAAAATAGCATCTGTAATATCACCGTTCTTTCCTCCCAAACCATGATCGGGATAAATGGATGCCATCCAAGCACGATCAAATGAAGAACGTGGATAAGAGTTTAAACGTCCTTTCACAAGAGAAGAAAAAGTAGTAAATGATTCTGCTGCAGGTAACAAAACAGCAGCTTCACGCTTATAAACTGTTGCTTCATAATGAGCTGGTCCATGAATATAAAGCCACAAATCAGGTCTCTCCCCTGCTATTTTTTCAAACTGCGTATTCTCACCTTTGACGGCTTCAAAATATTCCTCTGATGTTGATGCTTTCAGACGGGGTAATGGGACTTCCGAAGCTTTAGCAATTTTATTCCATTCATCTATCACAGGCTGAAAATCTACAGGCTTGGTAGCATCACAACTCATCAGAATCGCATAATGAGGAGGGATTTGATGTTTCTCAAAATATTTACTCCAAAGTTGCGTGCGATGATGCAATTTATGAAATGCAGTAACTGCATCCTTATCGAAAAATTTCCAAATCATTGATGCCCAACCATAATTTCCCGGGGTAAATGTTAGAACTTTTGATCCATCCGGACTATACCAATCATATAATCCTTCTGCCATACGGCTGATGAACAAGTTAGGAATCCCACTTTTTGCCAAAATTTGAGGCATCTGCCATGTTCTTCCTGGTACGTCTATATTATTTGCCACCAAATCGTCACATCCAGGCAAATTCTCACGAATCCATTTTCTCCCATAATAAGCCTGACGCACTAATTGCTCACCACTTGATAAACCTTCATATGGCTGATTATAAGTTGCTCCCCAACCAAAACGTTTTTCCTTATATAACTGAATCAATTCATCCTTTCTTTCCGGATGCTTTTCTAAGAACTCCATCAAATTGAGTGTCTGTTCCATCTCAAACGTGAAAGAAGGATTATTCTTCATCAATTCCAAAGCTGGACAAATAATCTGATTTATCCGATCTTCTCTACAATACTCAGGTGTATCCATCCAAGCAATATCTTGGTGGGAAGACTGTATAATGTGAATAGTTCCATCTTGAAAATATCCCCAATCTGATGGTATAAAAGGTGTATAAACTTGCTCGAATACAGTCTTTTTATTTGAAACCAATTTCAATAGATTCTGATCGCCTATCATTGGTAACCAAACGAGTAAACTATCAGGGCGAGAAGTAGGAATAACCTCTATTGATATACCATCCATATATGCTTTTACAGAAGAATTCAAGGCTTTTTCTGTCTTAATATACGACAAAATCTTAAAATCCTTATTTTCTTGCCTATATTCAACGGGAGAAACAGGAGCTATTACTGCTGACACCTGAATTTGGGCTTCAATATTCGTAACTATACAAAGTAGTCCTACAATAAGTGTTCTAATCATGTTGTACTATTTTTAAAATTAACAATTACTTAACCGGTTCAATAAAATGGTAAATAAAAAAATTATTTTTTACTTGCCAATGGTAAGAATTCATTTTCAATGACTACATTTTTATACACATAATCATTACCGGCCTGAATATTTTCTAAAAGAATCTTCACAGCCTCAATACCCATTTTATCTATTTGCATTTTAGAGATACACATTTCCGGAGCTAATATGTCCAAAGCTCCTGTTTCATGAAAACAACCCAAATTAAAACGAGTATGATAATTTATATTATGAGTAATAAAATAACGAATCGCTTCCATTGCTAAATAATGAGTAGAGAAAAAGAAACCATCAACATCAGGTACTTCTTCAAAAAGATAATTTAGTTTATCAATAATATCTGTTTTATAGCTCTGTCGATCAATAAAAACTTCAAGAGACAGATCGTGCACCAAACCCAATTCCTTTAAAGCACTTCGATACCCCTCTATCCGCTGCTTCATTACATAAAGATGCACATCTGTTGTTAACAATGCTATCTTCTTCGACCCCTTTTTTCCTAAATGATAAACTAAATCAAAACTACTGTCGCAATTATTTACTATTACATAATTCGTTTTTATATTCGGATAATATCTATCCACTAAAACAAAAGGAAGTGAATCATTCAACAAAAAATCAATCCATTGCTTAAAAACCTTAGTTGGAGCGATTATAATTCCATCGACTTGCTTTGATTTCAAAGTCTTAACTAATTCATATTCCTTTTTTCCGTCTCCTTCTGAACTACACACAACCAAAGCATATTTATTCCGTGCCGCTTCTAATTCTATTGCCTGAGCTAGACTTGCATAAAATGTATCTCCTAAAAAAGGAATAATTAACCCTATTGTGTTCGATGTACCTAAAGACAAGCTGCGAGCAAGCAGATTCGGGCGATAATTAACCGATTCCGCATATTCTTTCACGCGCTTAATCGTAGCTTCACTAAACCCTTTGGATTCTCCTTGTCCAGAAAGTATCCATGAGATAGTTGCTTTTGAAAGATTTAATGCTTGAGCTATGTCTTTAATTGAAACTTTCATTATAAAAGTTATTTAAACGGTTCAAAAATAATTATTAATTTACATAAAGCATCACCTCCTTTCTTTTTTAACTTTTTTTTAAAAAATGATATATGTATCAAACGGTCTTACATCTCCTCCTCCATTTCACATATCACTCCATCTAACCGCAGAATAGAGTAACCAAAGCAGAGTAACGTTTCAAAATTCTAAACTTGAAGTTTAATCATGAAATTAGAGAGGATTCAGGATCCGTTACGGATCATACCGAAATTCTTTTCCGGAAATATCCTGATATTAAGAAGGCCTATTACTTGAGTATACAGCTGGGCTTGATATACCACCAGGTAAAATTGGAAGATATTGCCTTTTTCTTATTCAGACTCGCCAATATTTATGCATAAAATTAAATTCCCTCAGGATTTCGGTATGAGCCTAAAAAAGTAGGCTAACTTTGTAACATTTTCTTAGGCTTTGTATCTAAAGGAGAAAAAGACAGAAGTTATGAAAATGATGTTCTTTAAATTAGGGTTGCTGTGGGTATTGTTATTTCCTCTATTAATTTCAATTAATGCACAGTCCTTTTCTGTGCGACGTATTGGTAATGGGAAACAAGCCGTTGTGCTGATTCCGGGATTTGCCTGTTCTGGCCAAGTATGGAACCAGACCGTTGATACCCTGCAAAGTAATTATAGTTGTTATGTTTTAACTATGCCTGGATTTTCCGGTGTTCCTCCCGAAGGAAATCCTTCCTTTAAGAATTGGGCAAAGAAAATTATTGATTTTATTCGTAAAGAAAACATTGAGAAACCTATACTGATTGGTCATAGTATGGGTGGAGGTTTAGCACTTTATATAGCATCGACTAATACAGATTTAGTGAAAAGCATTGTGGTTGTAGATGCACTTCCCTGTCTGGCAGCTATCTATAACCCCAATTTTCAAACTAAAAAGATCACGGCTGACGAGTTTGCGGAAGCTGAAGCCCGATTGCTTGGAATGAATGATGAGCTATTTAACAGGCAAGCCTATATTAGTGCAACATCCCTTACGACCGATTCGCTTCGATACAACGACCTTGTCAAATGGAGTCTATTGTCTGACAGAAAGACTTATGCAAAAATGTATTGTGACTATTCTAATGTGGATTTAAGGTCTGCCATTACGCACATTTCTGTCCCTATATTAGTCTTATTGGAACATCCTTTTAAGAGAATAGCTCCTATAGTAGAGCAACAGTTTGGTAATTTGCCGACTTTGAGAATTGAATATGCGGAAAAAGGTTTACATTTCATCATGTTCGATGATTGGGAATGGTATATACACCAGTTAATTGACTTTTTAGATAAACAATCGTGAATTTCGAGCAGCTATATAAAATATATTGGGATAAAGTTTTTAGACTATGTTTGGGCTATTTTAACGACCATGCTTTGGCTCAAGACTTGACACAAGATGTTTTTGTCCGTGTTTGGCAATATCTTCCAACTTTTAAAGGTGAATCGTCTGTGGGAACATGGATTTTCCGTATCGTAACAAACATTTGTTTACGCCAAAGTGAACGTCAAAAAAGTTTTTCTCACACGACTATTCCCTTTGAGGTATCGGAAGAAGAATCCGTTGATAACTCCATACAGGTTCAAGCTTTATATAAAGCCATAGCTGAGCTTCCCGAGATTGACCGCTTGATAATTTCGCTTTATCTTGAAGAAATGAAGCAATCAGAAATTTCAGAAATTATTGGTATTTCAGAAACGAATGTACGCGTACGGATACATCGAATTAAATCAACGTTAGCAAAAAAAATAAAGAAAAATGAAGAATGACATAAATATAAAGTCCTTATGGAAGGAACAACAGATACCTGCTGCCAATTTATCTTCTATTCAGAAAAAAGTTAAATGCTTCAAGCTACGCAGGATAGGAGAAGCATTGGCAATAGTTATCCTTATGATATTGGTTATTGTCTTAGGACTGATTATTTGGATATGTTGGACTCCACAGTTGGTTACTACCCAAATAGGCATTATTCTATTGACCATCGGCTTCGCGCTGCCAATCCTATCATATAGCAGGCTGCTATATCTTTACTGTGGATTAAAAGAAGATTGTCCCAGTACAGATTATATCAATAACCTTTTTGCTATAAAAAGACAAGAAAAAAGACAGCAACATATCGTTTTGACCTTGTACTTTTTACTCTTATCACTTGGATTCGGTCTTTATATTTATGAATATACCTTCTATTGCTCATTTAATCTCGGAGTAATTTCATATGCAATTTTATTAGCATGGATTGCTTTGAACTGGTTTATATTCCGACCATATATGATAAAAAAGCGTAATCGTCAGTTTGCAGATTTTATGAAATACATTGAAAAGCAGAAAAAACTATTAAAATAGATACTTGCTAGAATTTCGTACTGGGCCCGGCTACTTTCTTTCATAAGCCTACACGAAAAAATAAAATAGTAAAAACCGTTCAAATTATTTCTTAATAATTTAAACGGTTATATTATATCTATACAGACCAATATAAATATCGAGGAAACTCATAATTACCAAAGTCATTTTCTGTTGTTTTCAATTTTCTAAAACAAATAAGTGATAAATGAGATTTTTTATTACACTGATTATCTATCACATAAAATTCTTCAATAAATTCTGCTAAATTCCTGCCAAACATGCTAATAATTAAATCTTCTAAACTGGATCTATTTTCTGTTAGGTTTGATAATTTCACAGAATCACGTGAAGATATAAATCTGTTTTTAGAAAATCCTTCTATCTTATTACATATTTTAGTGTAGACAGAGAGTAAAGCTATAATCAATATTGCATTACTCTCAAAATCAGGTTTTTCCAATTTAATCCGATTAAAAAATTTATTAAAAAAATCAGGTTCTACATTTTCTTTAAACATTATATTAACCAATAAATCATATAAAAAAATAGAAGGTTCTGAAGATAATGCAACGGTAATTGCTAATTCATTCGGAATCTTTAACAAGTCAGAATATCTAAATCTATTAATATTACCAGCTCTTATAATATAATCAGCCACAAAATATTCTTGTATTGTCAAATGTGAAAATTCAAAATTATTGTATCCCGATTTAATAATAAGTCCGTTGTGAGTCTCTATTTCTTCAATAACATCTTCTGCCTCGTCGGCTGGAAGTTCTTTAAATTTGCTATTTATATCCTTGTATATTAAATATAAATCATTTTGATTAAAAACCTTACTATTATATTTTACAGTTAAATTAAATGCCATATTTGACAAAAACTCTCTTTTTCTTTCAACAGTAAAAGAAGAGTATTTAGTTTTTCTTTTTATTCCTTGTTGTTCATTCCATTCTTTCAGTACCAACTCTATTATTCGTTGATAAATCATTTTAGGTTTATCTGGTATTTCATTTGTTCTGCTATAGATGGATGCCAATTGAGTTAATAATAAAGGGCGTGAATAAAAATCCTTATAGGGTGTTTTTTCATATAGTTCCTTAATAAACATTTTTGACAAACCACTATCTTCAAACCATTTATCTGAAAATTCCCGTATCTGTAAATCGTTTAATTCGCTAATCTCATACACTGTAGTTTTTTCTAATAACAATTTATAATCAGCGCTACGAGATGTTAATATAAAATTAACATTATTAAGACTTGTTGTTAATTCTTTCAGTTCTGATATTACAAGCTGCTTAATATTTTCATCTATTATTTCATCAAATCCATCTAAAATCAATAATATTTTCTGACTATCAAGAATACGAGGTATAATCCTTGAATTAATAAGTTTTTTAAGTTTTTCATCATCTTCTTTTGTCGTATTTATTCCGGGCGTTTTATCCTTCCCCACTCCAGTACCTTTTTTAATGATGTATTTTATATCAAATTTCAATCCAAAAATCTGAGACATCTTTTCAAAAATGCCACCACTTTGTGAATCATTTAAAATAGAATTAGATTTATTTAACTCTCTCAACCTGATTACTATAGGAACGGAGTATACATCACTAAGAAAATCAGGATCCCTTAAAATAGAATTTATTATATATTTTACTGATGTTGTTTTCCCACTACCTGGTTGCCCCAAAATAACAATATTACTATTATTTTCTAAAATAATTTCTTTTAACGGTCTTTTTCTTGTCAATTGAGAAATATTAAAATGTTCTTTACGAGGTTCAAGTAAAAGATCCAGATGAACATATCTTGAATTAATATCAGAATGATTATTGTGATTTTTGAATAAATCATCATATGCCCAATTTGAAGTCTTGATAACCTCTTCAATTATATTATCTTTCAAATCATTTTCTTCAGAAACCAATGTTGTTCTCTCTATATACTTTTTAGTAATAGATTTTATTTCTTCATATGTATCTTTTATAATGGTAGAAACTACTGAGTTTACTATTGACTTAACTAATACATTTTCCATCATTTTCGTAATAGTTTTAATCTTATTATCAATATCTATTGATATATTTCTTTAAGTTTTCGTGCATAATTTTCCATTTCTGGATATACAAATGATGTCGTAACTCCCATGAGTTCTAAATCTTTTTTTATTGTTTCTTTTTTGTATATTAATAATCTATCATTACCTCTTAATGGAAGCCATGAAGAATCTATATCAGCCTTAATATTTTTTTCATTTTTAACACCGAACAATAAAAATGCACCCGATTGATTAATGATACGAGGATTATTCTGCTTGACTTTCACACACAAAACTCTATTAATATCATTAGGTTCAATGATTTTTTGAAAATGAGGCTTTTCAAATCCTATTTGATGTAATAAAAGAGGTATATGTCCATCTTCATTAAACTTTTCTTTCGGAAGTGTAGTATTACATTGAAAATTCTCATCACATTTCGCTATGTTTGCAAGAACAGAAACCGTATCACTGTCATAGTATTTTATATCCTTCTTGGGTATCTTAAAAACAACGACTTCCCCATGTTTATTGTTTATTTCACTTACAGCAAAGTATAGGGCAATTAGGGGATTTAAAGTTAAATCTAATAATCTTGTAGGAAGAGAATAATGTTGCATCTTTACTAAATATTCTATTGCGGAACGACATTCCCTAAATTCTTCAGGGTTATGCGACACTAATTCCTTAAACAAAATATGTTCAGAATTGATTAAACTCGAACTTCGATAAATTGAAGGTTCAAGTTTGAATTTTGCAGCATCAGCATGTCCACGAAAAAAATAAATTGAATCATCGTCTTTTTTTAGTTGCCTAATTTCTCTTATAAAAGTCAAAAGTGATTGTATTTTCATAATTGTAATCATTTACTTGTTTAGTATTACAAAGTTAATCACAAAAAAAAATCAACAATAAAACATTGAATGTTTCTTCGCACATTTATACAAAAAAGTTTATTTCTCCTCCTTGCAACTATCGTTATTATAAACATGAAAATCCGTTGAATCAACTGCAGAAAGCAATCTTCTACATCCACGCCACGATCAACAGACGCGTAGTTTCCGATTTTTCTTGTTGATTCATATTGCAGGACAACTACTGTCCTATAACAAAATATCTGCGCCAAACCATTGTTTTACCGTGAATAAACATTTCCTTTGTAGGAAAGTGAATGTAAAAATCTAAATTTAAACAAACTATACAGACACATTGGATATGAAAACATTCTACAAGACTTTATGTATATTTATTGTCAACTATTTGGTTATTACTCCTACTCTCTATGCACAAATATCTTTTGAAAAGAAAAATGAAGTAGCAGTCTTTATTTCAGGGGAGGAAGGTTATAAAAGTTTCCGCATTCCGGCAATTATCAGGATTCCCAATGGCGACCTGTTGGCTTTCTGCGAAGGACGTGTCGATCATGCCGGAGATTTCGGACATATCGATTTAGTAATGAAACGAAGCAAGGATTATGGCAATAGCTGGAGTAAACTGCAAGTGGTAGCCCGCAACGGGAAACTGCAAGCCTGCAACCCCGCCCCTGTTTTAGATTTAATAGATTCCCGGTTTCCAGCTGGAAGATTATTCCTTTTTTATAATACGGGTAATGTTCCCGAAGCAGACATTTTATCCGGTAAGGGAGATAAACGGTGCTGGTTCATTACTTCTGTCGATGGAGGCGAATCATGGTCAGAACCGACAGACATAACCTCTTCTGTCAAGAAAGCGGGCTGGCGATATTATGCAAACACACCGGGCCATGCCATACAAATCCAGAATGGCCCGTATAAAGGTAGAATTTATGTGGCAGCCAATCATTCCTTCGGAAATCCGCAGCCGTACGGGAAACACTATCAAGCCCATGGTTATTACACTGACGATCACGGAAAAACATTCCATCTGAGTACAGACATAGCCTATGCCGGAAGTAATGAATCGATGGTTGCGGAACTAAGCAATGGAAAACTGATGATGAACAGCCGCAACCAGCAAGGTAACGTCAAAGCACGATTAATCAGTTTAAGTAACGATGGCGGCAAAACCTGGGAATCGCCTTATTTTGATCCGGTTTTGATTGACCCTGTCTGCCAAGGCAGCATTCTTTCCCTGGGAGAACGGAATGGACAGACAATGTTAGCTTTTTGCAATGCAGCCGACACGCTCCACCGGAATAATCTTACCTTACGTATCAGTTTTGATGAAGGGAAAAGCTGGATTAAGGATTTTCTTATTTATGGCAAAACACAGGATAAACAATCTATCGACTATGCTGCCTATTCCGATTTAGTCCAAATAGCAGACAAACAAATAGGTGTCCTTTATGAAAAAGATAACTACAAAACAATCGAATTTACAGCCATTAGCTTTAAGTAAAGACATCAAAATTTTCTTATTGCATTCAGGGACATTAAACTTATCCACGCATTTACTTACGATTAGGCTTCCTCTTTATAAACAAAAGCCGCTCCATATCATTAAATAAACTTGTATCTTTCAATTCAAACATCATCCACTTGCCATCATGGTAAGTAGTCGCACTATCATATACAGTCCGTACTTCTTCTGAAAAAGACTCCCGTTCACTCTCAAACTTTGCACGTTCATCTTTTCCCAATATAACCATAAATCCAAAAACATTTTCTTTTGCATACAAGGCACAAAGTGTTTTTCCACCTCTACGGTATTTGTATTCATAAGTCCATGCTTTTCCTCCGGGATTCCAAAGCTGCTCCATTTCATATTTTTGCTCGATAAGCCGACAGAGCGACATCCATACCTCAAAAAGTTCCGTGCCGATTAAACTTTTCAGGACTTCGGGAGTTGGGGATTGAAATGATTGTTGCATATTCTCTTTGTTATTTATGTTCATAAAACTTTCTTCATCCAATAATTTGTCAGGCATAATTTATTTGCTCTCCGTTTTTGTTCTTTTTCCACGCTATAGCCTTTTCTCTCAAAAAAAGGCTTTGCAGTGATACTGACTTCGGATGTGATTACTTCCATATGATGTTCAATGGCATATTTTTCTACTTTAGACAAGAGAAAACCGGCAACGCCTTTCCGCTGATAATCCTTATGCACAAACATAGCGTGCAAATATCCATCTTTCCGAATAGAGCTAAAACCTATTATTTCGTTGTTATTATTTAATGCTACAATAAAATACAAATTGGTTATCAAATCCGTCAAATGGGAGATATCATCGCCACATGAAGCCCAATCTTCTATCTCTTCCGGTGTATAATCCGCTCTGTTGACCGTACGTAAAGTGGCCTTATACATTTCTTTCAATTCAGAGATATCATCCAAAGTAGCTTCCCGGAATTTATAGTTTCTATCCACTGATAGTTTCCGAATCACCCTACATGGATTTCCAACTGCCACACTATTGGCGGGTACGGACTTTGTAACAACGCTCCCCGCTCCTATCACACAGTTATCGCCTATGGTAACACCCGGTAAGACAATCGCACCTCCGCCTATCCATACATTATCTCCTATGGTAATTGGCAATGCTTTTGTACGGAAGAAAAGGTCGCCGGACTGTTCACCCCAATCTTCAACAAACCGTTCGGCAGCATCTACCGGATGAGTGGCAGTATATAGCTGTACATTGGGTGCAATCAATACATTGTTTCCGATTGTAATATGGTTATCATCCAAAAATGTACAGTTCATGTTGACGACCACTTTATCTCCCATAAAAATATGCTTGCCACATTCACAATGGAAATTTGCACCAATACTTACATATTTACCTACCCTGCCAAATATCCGATGCAGCAGCGCCGTTCTCGATTCCCCATCCGAAGTATCAACCGCATTAAGTTTTGCAAGCAGTTGCCTGTTGCGTACAATAATTTCCTGAACCTCCTCATCAAGACGGTTGCAGTATTTGCCGGAAAGGAATCTTTGATAGTTTGTCTTCATATAAATATTTTTACTCTTCCGCAAATATACAAAAGTTCGCTTATCTTTGTAGGAAAATAGAGACAGGCAAACTATCTATAAATCAAAAATAAAGATATATGGAAGAGATGATTCGGATACAATATTACCAATCCCCTTGCGGAGAGTTGATTCTCGGTTCCTATAAAGGAAAACTTTGCCTGTGCGACTGGCAGAATGAAGAACGTAGAAGGCTAATAGACGAAAGGATTCAAAAAGGATTGCAAGCACAGTATATCGAGAAAGAATCCGAAACAATGACAAATGCCATCACCCAACTGGACGAATACTTCAACCACAGAAGAAAGGCATTCGATATCCCCTTGCTTTTCATCGGAACAGATTTCCAAAAATCAGTATGGAATGAATTATTAAATATACCTTACGGTACAACTGTTTCATACGCCGGGCTCTCAGAACGGTTGGGCAATCCCAAAGCCATACGGGCTGTAGCTGCGGCTAACGGTGCCAACGCTATCTCCATCATTGTTCCATGCCATCGGGTTATTGGAAGCAATCAGAAACTAACCGGATATGCAGGCGGACTTCCAGCCAAGAAGCTCCTACTCGAACTGGAGTCGCCCATGCAATCACTCCTATAAACACATCTCCTTTTTTATCAAAGTGTCAAAATGACAAAGTATCCCCTTCCTGCATTGTCTGTATGCACGATATCCAGGAGTGATTACAAATACGCTGCTCTCACGAAGTTTAGCTTTGTCAGTTTGTTGACGCAGATGACATAATGTTTACTAATAGATAAAGAGGCGGATATTATTTATCAGACGCGAATGACGCGGAAAACGCGGATTAATACATACTATTCGTTTCTTAATCCGCGTTTTCTGCGTCATCCTCACCTAATCATATTTACACATTATACAGGTAATAATAATCCTTTTGACATTTGCATTTGATCTAATATTAGTACTATTACAGAACCGAATCTCCGCCCAAGAGTATCAAAAACAAACCATATATGGTTTAAATTCGAAACATATATGCTTTGAAATCAAAACATACATGTTTTATACGCGCGAATAGTTATATTTTAGTCCGCGGACAGTTGGATTTAGTTGCAGAGATGGTTGGAAATATCCGCGAAATAAGTGGAAATAGGTGCCGAATTGTATGGAAAAAGCTCCTTTTTAGGGCTAAAAAGGAGCCAGATTCCTCCAGAAAGGGCTTTTCTCAAATATACCGAGTTAGCATAAAAAGGGTTATTTAATAAATATGTCATTCTATAAAGCAAATGGGTAACTTTTTGTAAAAAGCAAAAAAAAGACTGCCTAAATAGTAGGCAGTCTCATATTCCTATCTTTCTTTATTAATCTGCTAAAGAGAATGAGTAAGGAGCATCTTGTTCCGTAATACCACGATTTACATTCGGGGTATTACTCATCTGATATTGGATTTTAGCTCCATTCATCAGTTGTTCGTGTGTCAGGTAGTTGCGGGTATAATTCTTTCCGTTTACCTTCATTGTATTTACATAACGGTTTTCAAAGCTATTGTTCGGAGCTTGGATTGTAACTACCTTTCCATTTTCCATATGCAGCTTCATAGACTTAAAGAGCGGAGTACCCAATACATACTGGTCTGTTCCCGGACATACCGTATAAAAACCTAAAGCAGAGAATACATACCAGGCAGAAGTCTGTCCGTTATCTTCATCGCCACAATAGCCGTCCGGCTCTGCCGTATACAGCTTGTTCATAATCTCACGAGTCCAGTATTGCGCTTTCCAGGGCTGACCTGAATAGTTATACAGATAGACCATATGTTGGATAGGCTGATTTCCGTGTGCATACTGTCCCATGTTCATAACCTGCATTTCACGCATTTCGTGAATCATACCACGGCTTTCCATTCCTAAGCGGCTCGGCATAATAAATACAGAATCCATCATCGTATTGAATCCGGCCTTTCCTCCCATCAAATCGATTAAACCCTGCGGGTCATGGAATACACAGAAACTCCAATGCCAACTGTTGCCTTCACAGAAATCGCGGCTCCAATCGGTTCCTTTGAAATCAGGATTGAATACGCCTTTGTCACTCTTGCCTACCATCAACTTGCGTGCCGGATCATATACATTCTTATAGTTCGATGCACGCTGTTTATAGATGCCAATCTCACTTTCCGGCTTGCCTAACAGTTTACCTAATGTATAAATAGTCCAGTCATTATAGGCATATTCCAGTGTGCGGGCTACGTTCTGACCGATACCGATATTATTCGGTACGTATCCGAAACGGTTGTATTCTTCAAAAGCCACACGGCCGGAAGCTGTTCTCGGCAGATGTGCATTGGCATCATGTTTCAAGGCTTCCCAAAGCGCTTCGATATCATAACCTCTCAGTCCTTTTACATAAGCATCGGCAACAACAGAAGCAGAGTTGTTTCCAACCATACAATCCCGGTGTCCCGGACTTGCCCATTCCGGTAAGAATCCGCTTTCCTTATAGGCATTCACCAAACCTTCCTGCATCTTCTGGTTCATGGACGGATACATCAGGTTCAGGAATGGGAACAGACAACGGAATGTATCCCAGAAACCGGTATCGGTAAACATATATCCGGGTAAAACTTCACCGTTATACGGGCTATAGTGCATCACCTGTCCCTGTGCATCGATTTCATAAAAGCTTCTGGGGAATAACAGTGAGCGATAAAGGCAAGAGTAGAATGTACGTATGTTATCGATGTTGTCATCTTCCACTTCAATCTTTCCTAATTCGCGGTTCCAGACTTCACGGCCTTTTTCTTTTAACTGGTCGAAACTATTATCTCCTATTTCACGTAAATTCAGTTCCGCCTGTCCCTGGCTGATAAAAGAGGAAGCAACTCGTGCATGCACTACCTCTCCCGCTTTCGTACTGAAACCGATGATAGCACCGGCATGGTTTGTCCGGATTTCTTTCTCATCCAATACAATTGCGTTGTTTTTTACGATGGAAGTAAAAGTAAACGGTTTATCGAACTTGATTACGAAATAGTTTTTGAAGTTTCTCGGGACACCTCCTGAGTTTCGGGTGGAGTAACCGATAATCTTGTTTTCTTCCGGGATTACCTTTACATACGAGCCTCTGTCGAATGCGTCGACAACAATGTAAGCCTTGTTTGTTTCCGGGAAAGTAAACCGGAACATGGCTGCACGTTCGGTAGGCACCAGCTCTGTCGTTACATCATGGTCTGCCAAATAAACTTTATAATAATAAGGCTGTGCCACTTCCGATTTATGGGAGAACCAGCTGGCACGTTTGTTCTCGTCGAAAACCAGCCCTTCGGTAACTGGCATAATCGAAAACTGACCGTAGTCGTTCATCCACGGACTCGGTTGGTGAGTCTGCTTAAATCCTCTGATTTTGTCCGCATCATAACGGTACGTCCAACCATTTCCCATTTCTCCGGTCTGGGGAGTCCAGAAGTTCATACCCCAGGGCAAAGCGGTTGCCGGATAGGTATTACCGGTTGAAAGTTCATACTTGGACTGGGTTCCCACCAAGGTACTTACATAGTCTACCGGATTCTTTACCGCATAACTTTGCAGGCTAATGACAGCCGCACCTAATAAAGCAATTAGTTTTTTCTTCTTTAAGAATGTTCTCATGATAATTATAGAATGTTATTGTATAATATTCCAATTTGTAGCAGCAGAGTCCCCCAATCATGATTGGCATCACTTGGCATATAACACGTTATCAAAAGAAAAGAGAATTCCACATACTTTTACAGTTGCAAATGTAGTACTTTCACAGGAAACTGCAAGACAAATTTTCGCCCACTCCCCATAAATAGGTATCCCGGTACAACAAAAAAGGCTTCTCTGTGAAGAGAGGCCTTTTTATATTATATGGTTCATTTAGCAACACATCAATCTTTCCAAGAGAATAAATACTGGAGAAGAGGTATCTACAGCTGTGGATAAACTATTCATCCACTATTGTAGATACCCTTCATCCGGATCCCCCTTTCTCCCGGCCTTTTCTTATAACCTTCTATTAACTTTTAACCGTAACAACATCTAATATTTGGCAGGTTAAAGGTTTCCTTCTTTCTTCAATGTATCAATCCACGAATCTATACGGGCGGGAGTCTGGTCATCTTCATTCATCTCATCCAAAGGCAGACCTACAAATTTACCATCTATACAAGCGGTCGAATCATCGAATGTATATCCGGAAGGATCGACCGAACCGATAAATTTAGCATCCGTTCCTTGTAAATCAGTATAGATAGTTCCCAGAGCATCACAGAATGTATCACTAAAAGAGGAAGAGTCTCCGCAACCAAAAAGAGCGATTGTTTTATCAGACAAATCCAGCTTTTTCATTTTAGGAAGAAAATCATCCCAATCATCCTGAAGGTCACCCGCCCCCCAAGTGGAACTGCCTAATAGCAAGACTTCATATGAAGCTAAATCAGTCAGGGAAGATTGTGCCACGTCATGCACTGCTGTTGCATCAATACCCAGTTTTTCGGCAATTTGTTTTGCAATACTTTCTGTTGTCCCGTTGGACGAACCGTAAAAGATTCCTATCGTTTTCATTCTTATTTGTTTTTAGTTTAATAACGGAAGCAAATGTCATATAATCCGCCTCACAAGGCAATACCTACAATCGTGTATTTTATCTGTCGCCAATACCTGTTTGAAGGGATACCCTGAATTTCAAAACAGAGATAAAAAATAGCTTCACTTTATAAAAGATGTTATATTTATAACATTTCCATATCCCAAAACTGTTACTAAAATGAATAGCATATAACTCTACACACAAATTAAAATTCAAGGGATATGACAACACTTAAAGAACAAAATCAATTAAACGCCTATACTTTAACGGGCATCTTTACATTAGCATTACGACTTGTTGTTGGTTGGACTTATTTTTCCGCATTCTTGCGGAGACTTGTTCTCGAAAACAAATTGATACCGGATACTGCCGGTTACATAGGAGAAAAGTTCAATCACTTTCTTCCCAATTCAATCGGTATCCGTCCGCTTATTGAATATCTGGTTTCAACGCCGGACGTATTATGGTGGGCAATGGTTGTTTTCACTCTTATTGAAGGTATCGTCGGTTTGCTTTTTATATTAGGCTTCTTCACCCGCTTAATGAGTCTCGGGGTTTTAGGACTGGCTACGGGTATCCTGTTAGGTTCGGGATGGCTGGGCACGACATGCCTCGACGAATGGCAAATCGGAATTTTGGGTATTGCGGCAGGATTTACGATTTTCCTTTCTGGAGGAGGTAAATACTCGCTCGATTATGTATTTGAGAAAAAGTATGCTCTGAACCGGAAAATAAAATGGTTAAGTTGGTTCACATCCGGAACATTACCTGCCACTGTCCAACTAATAAGCCGGATAGCCGTAGCAGGAGCCGTTGTGATTTCATTATTGACTTTATACACGAATCAGGAATTTCATAATGGTGTATGGGGACCTCTTCATAACAAATCGGTGAAACCCAAAATTGAAATCTCCAATGCTCAGTTGAATAACCAGACATTGTCTTTCGATGTATTCAGGGTCGAAGGTGCCGATGTTTACGGTTCATTCCTTATCGGTATCACACTAAAAGACTCTTCCGGCAAAACTATCCTTGAAAAGAATGCGGAAGAACTGGCAAATTTCCCTGTACAGGATATTCATAATTATTACATTGCAAAAGTCGCTCCCGGCAAGCACAGCTTAATAATACCTTTGGGAAGCAAAGCTACGCTTACATTAAATGATGCGGTTATAGCTAATCTGCCAAAAGGCAAGTATGAAGTCGTGCTAACCGATATCAGCGGATTGACCTGGAATAAGGAAATCGATTATTGAGATTGATTATTATAAACAAATAAGTCCCTGCTCGCGTAATATGAGCAGGGACTTATTTATTAAATACGGCTATTCATAACTAACAGCCCATTTGTATGTCTACCATCTTGGTATTTCCAAATCATCTTTACAGGGCAATGCAGGGAATTTTGCATGTGGCTCCGTCTGATACCAGAACGATGTAGACGAAATATCCGATTTCTGATTATTATACCGTCCGTCATGACGCCATCCTAAATCCTGAATCGTCACTTTCAAATCTTTATCAAAGCGAACCGGGTCCAACACATGCCAGCGGTACAAACCAAAAGCCGTGACTGCCCGATACAAACCATCCGGACGGATTACCTGGTGCATACCTGCATACGGAGTAGTGAACTCCTGATACTGGTGAGTCTTCTGGTTTTCAAAATTATAAGAACCGCAGAAATAATCTTCCGTTCCTGTACCACAGATTGTAGGATATTCTTTATCACCATCCATAAAGAATTTGATTTCACCTTCACCCCACCAGCAATTGTCATTCACACGCCAAGCCAGATAAGTTCCCACATACTGTCCTTTTCCTTTAATACCGTCTACCAAGGTATGTTCCGAACCGACTGTCGGATTTGAACGGCGGAATTGTGCATGGAAATATCCTTCATCCTCCGGTACATCTGTCAACGTATAGTTGATTTGATAATAAAGGCGCATCTCTTCATTCGTATTTATATTCTCTAACGTAATCCGTGCTTTCTTACGGAATGGCATTTTCCAATAGCAGTTAAACGCGCTTCCGGGGTTTACACATACGGCAAGAGATGAAAGTTGTGCATATTCATTGTAAGCACTGGCAAAGAAATCGCCGACAGGACATTCTACAGAAGGTTCTTTTTCGTCATCCCAATACATACGCAGGATAGAAAAACGCCAGTTTCCGGTTGGGGTCATCCAGATTTGCTGGATAGCGCCGGGTCCTTCTATTTCGGCTATCGTAATCGTTTCACCCGGTTTCACAATAATGAATGGATTCACTTTCCAACCTTTTCCTAAATCTTTTGCAGCTCCCCAAGAGTTTGCTTTGTTGCGGACATCTTTATCCTTTACCGGATCGGCCATCCCCCCTTTTCCTTTTTCTCCCGTATAATTCTCCGGACTGATAGAACGGGTCTTCGCATTGGATAAACGGGAAAGCGTTCCCATATTCATATCCAGCCCGTTAAAAGGATAATTTTGCGCACTGGTCCAACTGCTTAAACAAAGAAAAGAAATTAATAAAACACTTAGTTTTTTCATATTACTACATTTTTAAAGATAGATGTTACAAATATCATATTTTATACCATCTTTTCCTATAAAATGGAGTCTTTTTGCAAAACATATATGTTTTGAAGATAAAAAACAAAAACTGTATGGAAGCAATAAAAAAGACGAATGATGTTAAATCCACCATTCGTCTTTTCTACAGATTCAGAAATATATAATATCTTTTATTTCATGTACCGCAATCCAACCACTTTATTATACTGGGCCATTGATGCCTTTTGTTGATACCAGGTTTGTATCAGGCTACTGTAAGACTGTATCCATGATAACTGGGCTGACAGAACATCCAGAATAGGCAGTTTACCTTCGTTGTAGCTGAATGTATTCAGTTCGAGGTTTTCTTCTGCTATCTTGCAAGCCTCTTCGGCCACATTGATCTGCTTGGTATTCTCTGTAAGGCTTGTCCAGGCATTGGCAACTTCCTTTGAAATCTGGTCGCGCGTATCATCCAATGCATATTCCTTACTGCGAAGAAGGGCTTTTTGGGAATTGACTTCCTTGAAACGAGCTCCCCAATGGAACAAGGGTATTTTCAGGGAAGCGAAGACAGCCGGAGTCCATAATTGGTCGGAGCCTTTCATGTTCAACATAGGCGTACCCCATGAGCCTTGGAAACCTACAGCCAGAGAAGGATTGTATTTCGCCTTGGAAAGGTTTATCTGGCGTTTCTGGTATTCAATATTCAACTGGGAAATCATGAAATCCGGACGGTTTTGTACTGCAGCCTCTTCCCCAATGCGGGCTGGCAGAGGTTGTACCTTTGTAATGTTTTCAGAAAGTTCAACCGGAGTCATAGGAGGAATTCCCATCAAGACATTCAGGTTTTGCAGAGCAATCTGATAGTCTTTGTAGGCTGAACTCTTATTCAGTTCCGCTTCTTTTAAGCGGGATTCCACCTGCAACAGGTCGGTCTTACTGATCTGCCCGTCATTGAAACGGATAGTCAGGACATCGGCAAGTTGCTTTACAATATCTACATATTGGCACATCACATCGTACATGCCTTTACGGGCTGCGGCAGACCAGTAATTCATATCTGCTGCGTAGATTATATTATCGGTAGTCAGCTCTTCCGCCTTATTGGCTATCTGTCCCTGTATCTGGGCGGCTTTATAGTTATTATAAATCTGTCCGCCGGCATAGATAGGCTGATTCAATGTGGCTCCCAGGCTATAGGTATTATGATCCATTTCATAGCCCGGCATCAATTCATACTTATTAATACGGTACTGGTAACTGCCGGAAAAGTCGATAGCCGGGAAGAAAGCGGTCTTTGCAGCCTTAATAGCTTCCTGCATGGCAACACGTTCTTCCGCACTCTGTTTTATCTGGCGGCTATATTCAAGTACCTTTTGTTTGTAGTCGGCAGCCGTAAGGGGTCCTTCCTGCGCATTCGCAGAAAGGGCACCAAACAACATACAACCTATAATGATTTTATTTCTCATATTATTCGGATTTAATCTTAAAGAATATACAATAAGTAACCGGAAGAACGAAAATGGTCAGAATAGTGGAAACCAGCAAGCCTCCCATAATCGTGGCTGCCATACCGGCAAACATCGCATCTCCCAACAACGGCAACATACCAAGAATTGTAGTTCCGGACGCCATCGTAACCGGTACGATACGTGTCTTTGTCGCTTCAATAACAGCAGCTATCGGAGCAAGACCGCTATCCATCTGCAAACCGATTTCATCCACCAGCACAATCGCATTCTTGATATTCATACCGATCAGACCTAACAGGCCTAACATGGCAAAGAAGTCGAGAGACTTGCCGAATACCAACAATCCGAGTACCACACCGATAAATATCAACGGAAGCATTGCCATAATCAACACCGGTTTCCGGTAATATTTCGGGAAGAGGAATAACAAGGTGACATAAATCAAACCGAACATAAGAGGGATGTTGGCTGCAATTGCACTGTTACCTTTATCCTGTTCGGACTGCTCACCAAAATATTTCAACTTGTATCCTTCCGGTACATCCACCTGATTCTGAACATCAGTCCATAAAGTACTGAAGGCAGCCATCGTGTTGGCTCCACGCTTCGGTTCACACTGCATCATCATATAACGCTGGCGGTTGAAACGCTTTATCACGCTATATTCATAACCCAGAGAGAAATCGTCGATTACCTGTTCCACTTTCACAGAACGTCCCTTTGCACTATAAACAGGCAAGGTCTTAATATCGTTCAGATTGATGGAATCCTTATCGGCATCCTTCATCAAAATAGGCATAAAGACGTCACCTTCACGGTATTCACCCAAAGGAACACCATTTGTAGCAGAGCGGAGGGAATAAGCAACCTGCTGGCGGGTAATACCTAAGCGTAAACCTTTTTCCTGTGAATATAAAGGTTTCCATACCGGAACCTTATTTCCCCAGCTTCCACGCACCTCCATCACATTTTCATAATCACGGGCTATTTGCTTTGCTTTTTCGGTAAGTATCGCCAATGTATCTATATTATCACCAACAAATCCTATTTCTATTGCTGCATCAGGTACAGGAGACAGAGCGAACAAAGCCGAACGGGTTAATATATCCGGATAGTTTGCCACCATGTAATTATAGAATTTCTCCTCTTCTGCCTTTGCATCTTCCGCATTGACTGTCTCGATCAGGACATTTGCAAAGTTCGGCTTCGGTCCAACGGATGAACTTGCCAGATAATAACGGACAGGAGATCCTCCCAAAGTGAATGAGAAAGATTTGATATTCTTATTTGATTTCAGATAATCTTCTTCAATCTTTACAACATTCCGTTCCACATCATCTATACCGTATCCTTCCGGGAATATCAGGTCGGCACGGAAATAAGGCTTGTTCATAATCGGGAAGAAACTCTGTGGCATGATACCCATAATAAACAAGGATAAGAATAATGTAGCCACAACAGACATAAGCGTTACATACCTGCGCTTAATCAAACGCGCCAGTACACTTTCAA
Source organism: uncultured Parabacteroides sp. (assembly GCA_900541965.1). Classification (GTDB taxonomy): domain Bacteria; phylum Bacteroidota; class Bacteroidia; order Bacteroidales; family Tannerellaceae; genus Parabacteroides. The sequence goes on from UQLN01000023.1 coordinate 37,172, forward strand.
ACCTATGATAAAGTTTCGTATCATACGGGTCTTTCGATTCGCCCGGTTTTGCTTCTTTCAGAATGAAATTACCAAATGTGGTAGTCTGGGTTAATGCCAATATCCAGCTTAATCCCAAAGATACAGCAAGCACGATAAACAGAGGTTTCACAATCTCCGCTACAGATGCCGGTGCCAGATACATAGGCAGGAATGAACATACGGCGATAAATGTCGCCCCCAGCAAAGCCCATTGAGGCTTGATTGCCCCCTCTATCAAAGCCTGATAACGGGGTAACCCGCGCTTGATTCCCACCTGGGCATTATCAGTCACCACAATCGCATTATCTACCAACATACCCATTGCAATAATGAAGGCTGCCAGAGAAGTTCGGTTCAATCCGACTCCCCAGATTAGCATAATGAGCAACGTACCACCCACCGAGAACAACAGGGAACTACCAACCAGCATACCGGCACGTGATCCCATCACCAGGAAGATAATAACAATTACAATCAATAGAGACTCTATCAGGTTCAGGATAAATCCGTTGTTGGCTTCATCCGCAATCTGGTTTTCCGGATAGATGGTTTTCAAATCCATGCCAACCGGGAAGAGTTGTTCCATCTCTTTCAGATGGTCGGCAACAGCATTACCTACAGCAACTACGTCATCTTTAGCCCCCGTAGCGACACCGATGCCGATAGCCCGTTTCCCATCCACACGCATCAGGTTAGACGGAGGATCCATATAGCCTCTTTCTATGGTTGCAATATCTCCCAAACGAACTTCACCGCCACTCTTTGTAACGATTAGCTGGTCGCGGATATCATCGATACTTTTATAGGTTCCTTCAGCATTTATTCTTAATTGGTATGTTCCGGTCATTAATTCCCCGGTATTTACCAATAGGTTCTGTGTTTGCAATACCTGCTGAATAGCATTCGGGTCTACCCCCAGATTAGCCAGTTTAGGTACTGAAATAAAGACATTGACCACCTGGGTTTGTTCTCCGAAGAGATAAACTTTCTGTACACCTGGCACAGGAGACAGCTCTGTCTTAATCTTCTGTGCCCAATCGCGCATATCATCGTAAGTGAAACCTTCATCGGCTGTCAGGGCGTAATAAATACCAAACACGTCACCGAAGTCGTCGCTCACATTAATAGCAGAAGCTCCGCTCGGGAGGCGGGGTTGTATATTGGCCACCTTACGACGAAGTTCATCCCACTTAACCGGCATATAATCCGGTGCCAGAGTCGGTTGCAACTCGATTGATATCTTAGACATACCGAAATACGATTCCGACTTGATCTGATAAACATCAGACATGGATTGTATTTCGCGTTCAATCGGTTCCGTAATCAGTTTCTCTACCTCCAAAGGAGTTGCTCCCGGGTACTGCGTAACCAATACTGCCTGTTTGATTACAAAGGGAGAGTCTTCCTTTTTAGGCAATTTGAAGAAAGAATATATACCTCCTATCAGCAGCACTGCGAGGAAGAAATATATCACCTTCTTATTCTCCAAGGAATATTTTGGAATATTCATTACTTATCGGCTTAATCGGTTAATACTTTTACTTGCTGACCGTCTTCCATGCGGGTAGCTCCGGCAGAAACGACCAGATCACCCACTTGCACACCGCTGGTAATTACCACACTGTTTTTACCAAGCAATTCATCCACCGCAACCTGACGACGTTCCACCTTCTGTGTCTGTTTATTATATACGAATACATATTTTACATTGTCCGTATCACTGGCTACAATCGCTGAAATCGGGGCTAATACAGCACCTTCATTAAAACTTTTCGTTTCTATGTTCAAATAGATACGACAAGAGAAACCGACTGCCACTTTGTATTTATTCAAGTTAAACTCAGGATCGTCTATATACAAGAATACAGGAACACCCGAACCATCAGGAGAAGCTTCTACATAATCCTTTACTTTAGCTTTGAATTTCTTTCCTTTATAGGTATCAAACTCTATATAAATGGAATAAGGAGAGTTAAAATAAGTAAGGTTTGTTTCAGGCATTGTAAACTGTACCTGCAGTTTATTCGGGTTTATCAAACATACGATACCTTGGCCAGCCTGTACTTTCTGATAGTTTTCCACATATTTCTTTTGAATGAAACCATCAAACGGAGCACGCAGTTTAGTTTGTTCCAATTGGTTCTGGGCATATTCAAATGCTGCCTTTGCATTGGAAAAAGAGGCTTCGGTCGATTCATATTCCTGTTTGGAAATAGCCTGCTTGGATAAAAGCTTCGTCGCACGTTGCAAAGCGGCATCCGCCGACTGGTAAGACGCTTTCTTTGCCTCATACTCCCATTTAAAATCCTGGGGATCTATTTCTGCCACCACTTGTCCTGTACGAACTTTTTGTCCTTCGTCTACCAACAGTGAAATCAGAGGTCCGGACATCTTAAATGCCAGGTCACTGAACTGGTCCGGCGATACTACGCCGCTAAACGACTTTTCCACAACATTCAAAGCAGTGACTTCTGCCAACTTTACCGGACGGGGACCTTGTTCCTTCACCGGTGGCTGACCACAAGAAACCAATGCTGCCAACACAAAAACGGGGATTAATTTACCACTCATGATAACTTGCATTTAGTTATTTAATTATTATTGTTTGTTTGCAAAAATATAATATAGTTCTATTAGGAATACAACATTTTTTAAAAAACTATTGTTCGAGTCTGTTTTATTTCTTTCAATTCGCAAAATAATCCGGACAACACAGTTCAAAAAGACCAGGCATTTAAGTCTACCGTGGCTTCCATCTCCTTTTCCAGTTCGGAAGGTAAAGAGGGAAAAAAGTTTATACCTGTCACCTTCTCTACACTATCGATAGGTATAACCATCTTCTTCAAAGAGGTATTTTTATAATCTTTGTTATCAAAGAGAAATCCCGCACCCTTATATTTTCCATTGGAATAATAACAAAGAACTTTATAAAAAGATTTGGGTATCCCTACCCTGTTTTTCCCCAGACGTTTCATATCATCGGAGATAACCGGACCAGTCACAATCCACAAAGGGCTATAGTCTATTGCCCACAAACGGCTTTGTTCTTCCAAATCTTTCCAGATACCGCGGTTTAACCCTGGACTCTGAGGACAGATATTGCTGAAATAAAAAGACTCGCGCATCGCTTTTGCCGACCATTTCATATCGCCGGCAGGTGCCAGATGACCGCGATCATAGCCCGTACGGGTATAATCTTCATTCGTTGCAGTCGCCCCTTTTACCATCGGATCCGGTACGAATTTATTTGAACGTGCGTTCTTTTTACTTTTAGCCTCTTGTGCCGTCAGTTCATAAGCGACCCAGTTTGCAATGCAATAATCCGAATTATAAGATACGGTGTAGCCCTCATGCTTAATAACCTGCTCCTTACGTTTCACCGTCAATTCAGGTATCTCTGCATTAGCCGGAACCTTAAATGTTTTTGTCGTACCTGAAACGGGAGATTTGGATTGCACTACTTTCTTTTCAGAAGTCTTTGGAGCCACTTTGGTACGTTCTGCTTTCTGCACCGTTTGCTCTTTCTTTTCCTTCTGAACATGCTCCCCGGATTGCTTACCTGCAACCGGATAAAAATAATTATATATAAACAGTAGTCCTATAAAACATAAAACCACGAAAAAGGCCCCAATAAATATCTTCTTTACTGTCGAGAGAAAAGAGGATGAATTCTTAGTCCTTTTTCGTGATTTACCCCTACCTTTTCTTTTTGCCATATTTTAAACTAATTCCAATGGCGCAAAAGTAGGCATTGTTACTATTTTTTACAATATCCTAAAAGTTAATGTATTGGTTCGTATCGCTACAAAAGATGTTCTTTTTTACTTTACACCCTTCAAATTATACGTTCCCGGTGTCAATTTGCTTACTTTCCCGCTTGGAGAAACAAGCTCTGCGGTTGTATTCTCAGGCACCGTAATGTCACAAACCAGGCTTTTGCCGGACTTGCGGACATTTACCTCTATATTGCCATAATGAGTAGGAACTACAGCCGAAGCTTCCGTAAGATTACCCAGGCAAGGCTGTATCCTGAATGACTTGAAACCGGGAGATGTCGGTTCCACACCGCAAACTTTCTGGCTTAATAAGGTAAGCGGACCACCACTCCAAGCATGGTTGATGGTGCCGCCCCCAAAACCATCCACTCCTATTCCCCAACCTTCAAACAAGGTTGTATATTCTTTGTAAGCCATCATTTTGGCATACCGTTGTTTCATTCTTTCCAGAGCAAAGTCAGGCTCTCCCATTTGGAAAAGAGCTTCCAATACATATTTCTCCATATACGGACTGGCATGATATTCCTTTTTCAAAACTTTCACCAAAGCCGGATACTTACTTGCCGGAGCCAGACCGGATAGAACCGCCATTGCCTGCGAACGGTCGTCGGTTTCCCCTTTATAACCCGGCGAACGATAAGCCGTCCCTGTCCAGAACTTCGTATCGAAGCATTCCTCTATGCTATACATCATGCGGCTGATTTCTTCGGCATCCGCTTGCTTGCCCAATTGGAGGGCAAAGGCCTTTTCTGCTTTCAATGCCAGATAATACCAACAGTTCGTCAGGACACCCATATCGATATGCTCGCCCCAGTCTCCCCAGGTCCAATCGCCGGGACGTTCGATAGCCAAGCCGCTTTTATCGACTTGCCATACTTCATGTAAATAACGGTGCACCGGTTCATAGATACTCGCTACAAAACTGCTGTCTCCACTATAATAATATTGTGTATAGAAACCGTACCAACCTACCGAAGCAAGTATCTGGAGCGGTAATTCCTTCGCCCAATTACCGGCTGGCACAGGCGCATAGAATGTGCCGTCTCTTCTTTGCCAGTTCACTAATTCATAAATGCCTTTTGTTGCCAGCAGTTGTGCCGAAGGAGAAAGCGCATAAAACGTCTCTCCCAACTCGTTCACTTCATCCCCCCACCATTGGGCACGTTCACGGTCCGGGCAATCCATATAATTATCGCGCATCGTAACGTATAAGGTACGTGCCGAACGTTTCCACAATTCATTTAAATAAGGGTCGTTACATTGGAATGAACCTGCAAACTCCGCATCATACCCCGTCTCACGGAACTTCACATCCAGTACGTTTACCCCTTTGGGAACCACATACTGTATTTCGTGCCCGTTCATCCAGCCATAACTTTCATATTCCTGTATACCGTCGCGGGTGATATATTCGGCACGGACACCGTTTTCTCCACCTCCCCTGTAATTATCGGTCTGCATCTGGATAGTCAGACCGGCAGGCGCATCCACTTTCAGATAAGGAGTCGCCTGGCAATTGTAAGGCAGACGGCAATAGATAGTATCGCCTGCCGCCGATTTACGAACCGACGGGTAAGCCTGCAATCCATAATCTTTGAATAAAGGAATCGGACGTTCCACCAATTCGCCTAAAGCGGCTTCTCCTACATTCGTAATAATATCTGCATTGGAAAGCGAACCCTGGAAACCGGGCTGGTTCCATCCTTGCATTTCCTTACGGGCATCAAAGCGGATATTACTTTCCGGCAAACGGTAATTGGGGAATGGCGCCTCCGTATCCTGATAGGCGCCATATAATGCACATTTCCAACTTTTGTCGGATAAAATTTCGATACCGGGAGCTATCGCCTCAAACAACAGGGCAGCCACTCCGCTATTCATATGACTGAAACCGTTTTTACCGAAATGCCAGACCAGTACGGCAATGGTATTCTCGCCGGACTTCAGATAAGGAGCAATCTCCACCACGTCATAATAGGTTGACGACGGAGAAGGTCCCCGCTTCAGCCCGCCTTCGAACACAACCATTTGCCCGTTTATCCAAAGCCAGTATTTACTATCGGCAGCAATGCGGGCTTTCAGGGTTTGGGGCACGGATGCAATATCCACGGTTTTCCGGTAAGCCAACCAGGTATTAGGGGTACTCTGGTTCCATTCATGACTGATCCAATCGGCTTTCCAATCCGATTTAGCCTCTGCGAATGTTACAGAGGCTAAAAATAAAAGGGTTAATAAAAACAGTTTCTTCATATCTATCTGTATTAAAATGTTTATTCACCGGACTTCTCCGGAGACTCTGCCGGTTTTATTCAGGAAGGATTACCTGTACCTCATCCGGTGCTTTGACAGTGCTGATTATCTTGCCGTCCACCCCTACTTCATGGCGGATATTTATCACGCCGTACGGAGTCGGGAATGTACCTTCCACCCACTTCAAATCGCCTAAATGCGGAGTAACGCGTACCACCTTGCAACCCGGTTCCACCACTTGTACACCCAGTACATATTCGCTCAACCAGGATGTCGGACCCGAAGCCCAACCGTGGCAAAGGCTATGGCGGAAGCCTTTATAACAATAAGCTCCGAAATCCCCATGTATATCTTTCTTTCCGGCAGGAACCAACGCATCGATAGGCGCTGCATCCGGCAACCACTCCATATTGAAGTCTTCCCAGAAAGTCGTTGCACCCAAATCAATCATCGCCCCCCAGTATTCGCGGATAATATCGAGCGCCCCTTTATAATTTCCGGCAGAAGCCATCGCACGCAGCATATAATATCCGTAGAAAGTAGAGAAGCCATTGGCTCCATTCACTGAAAGATACTCCTTATCTGCTTTATTCGGGTCCATCAACCCGGCAAGAGCCAATAAAGATGCCGCTTGTTTTGAACCCGGCGCATCCGGAGCGACTTTCGATTTCAATAAGGCTTTCGTTACGGCAGAGGATGCCTTTACCATCTTCTCTCCCGTCGTGCGGCATTCTTTTGCCAATGCCTCGTCACCGAGTACACTGCATAATTCGTCACCCGCTTTCATTGCCTGTACCATCAAGGCTTGCAGGCCGGCATCGATTGCCACAGGGTTTGCATTGGAAGGCCAGTCGAGGAACCGGTTGCCATCCAATTTCTCGCGCCCGTTTTCCACCTTCGATATCAGATGGCGGAGCAATGCAGTCAGATAAGGTTGCTGGGCTTTCAGGTAAGCCTGGTCACCCTGATAGTAGTACCAGTCCCGGTGAATCAACAGCCACCAGATGGAATACGAGCTAATGCCATTCATCCATTGGGGAAGCGGGGTTATGTCGCGGATAAGGTCCAGGCTCTTCGGTACCACTTCGTTATAGCCGAACACGGTATTTACAGTCATCACTTCCGGATGCAAGTCGCCCACCCAGACAAGGCGGTCGCGCTTCACGCCATCCCACAAGTATTCCTGCATATTCAGGTGCACGGTATAGGCACCCGTCTGCCAGATACGGTTCAACCGTTCATCATTGCAACGGAAAGAGCCTTTATAAGGGATATCGCGGAACGTAGAAATGGCGCGGACCTCTTTCAATTGAAGTTCGGTATTTTCATCCAGCAGGTCGATACGAACGAAGCGGAAACCTGAATTTCCTACTTCCATCACCCCCAGCCAAGGCAGGCTGATGGTAAAGTCGCGCATGGCATGGTCGTTGCTTGCGCCGTTCTTGCCGTCTATTTCGCACATGGCTTCGCTTACCGACTCGCCGAAACGTACACGGATGTTTATCGGTTTCTGCGAACCGGGCATACCGGTTACAATCTGTAGACCGCCCTGCAACTCCTTCCCGAAATCGAGCAGGATTGCCGGATGTAGTTCATCCGTACTAACTATTTTGCAAATGTTTTGATTGGCCAAATCGGTCTGCCCGTTACCCGGAAGGAGCAGATTATCCGCGCCGCTAATCTGTCCCCCGTCCTGTTGCCAGACAATACGGACGGGAGACAGGTATTCGCGCACACGGCTGTCGCGCTGCCCTGCAAACGCAACCGATGTGATAAAGAAAAGAGATAAAAAAATAAGTGTTTTATTCATGGTATATATGTGTATTTTACAATCCGAACGCCGGAACCAGGTCGTCCAACTGCTGGTCTGTCATACCTGCAGGTTCATAGCCTGCCATACGGGCGCTGAAATAGATTTGTGCAGATTTGCTCAATGTATCGATTGCATCGAAACACTCGATAAGGTCTTCGCCAACGGCAAGGATACCGTGCTTTTCCCAGAATACCACATCATGCTTTTCAAGTTGTTTGATGGTAGCACGTGCCAGGTCGATTGTTCCGGGAATTTCATAAGGGACAATGCCCACTCCTTTCGGCACGATGATACGGCATTCCGGTATCATGCCCCACAAGGTACGGGTGATAACTTCCGAATTCAGGAAAGGTGCGCAATGCGTCATGCCTATCAGGTCGGTAGGATGCGTATGCAACACCACTTTGTTATCGCGTCCTTCGGAACGGAGGTAGTTGTGCATCATCAGGTGGGATGGCAGTTCGGAGGTCGGTCTGACCGGTTGCTCGGCTATGATATCGTAGCTTTTGCCATCCTGTGCGATGCGAATCAGGGAACCGTTGGCAAACGGGTCCTGTGCCACATAACGCATACGTTTGCCTGTACCCGTTACATAGAAAATATGTCCGCCCAGAGCTGTCATTGCTTCTTCCAAAGGAATGGAAGGGCAAAGAGCCGGTAATGTTTTCAATGCATCATTTGCCAAATCAGTCAGGTTGACAGAGATATTCCCTCCGTTACGCTCAGCCCATCCTTTGGTCCAGAGATAGCCTGCCACTTCGGCTATGCGGTCGATTTCAGCCATCAACAGCGGCTGTTCACGAACAATCTTTGAAAGATTGATAGTAGTTGTCGTCATTTCTTTATTGTTTTAAAATACGTTCTTTTTTAGTGCTATGTCCTGCTTTCGGAGGCCTCCGAAAGGCTTCTTATAAGATATTAGGTAATAGCAGAGAGAAAATCAGGATGCCCATACCACATACCAGCACCACGATTGTCTGACGGCTCACGCCTTTCCACTCCTTTAAAGCAATCCCCCAGAAATTACTGAAAATCACATTCAGCGACATCAGTATGCTCCACGAGAAAGCAAGCATTACCGGAGAGTCTGAAAAATAACTCTTTCCCATACCCAGACCGAAAAACTGCGAATACCACAGTACTCCTGCCAAGGCGCAAAATAAGACATTATTCAACAACGCAGGACCTCCTACGGAGAAATAATCCTTTCCGGTATTATTTTTAATGTTCTGGAAAATGCAATAAGCGGCATTTGTAACGAAACCACCGACAGTCACCAACAGAATGACAGGATTCAAAGCAAACAGTTCGCTGGCCCCGGACTGCTTCGCCTTCTCCAGAATAGGCGTTCCGGCTTCCAGCCCAAGGTTAAAGCAAGCACTCATCACACCTGCCAGCAAAGCGACAATAAGCCCTTTCGTCAAAGCGAAATCTTTTACAGCCGCTTTCTTCTCTTCTTCCGTCATATTCCTGGCACGCAGGCTTCCGGCATAACCGATAACGGCAATACCCGCCAAGGTCACACAAACGCCTATCAGCAGTACCAGCCCGTCGCCGTGGAACAAGTCCGTCCCACCAAACACGGCAGGGAACAGTGTGCCGAAGCCGGCACATGTTCCCAACGCTATACTCTGTCCTAACGCAATTCCCAGATAACGCATACTAAGCCCGAACGTGAGTCCTCCGACTCCCCACAGCATACCATAAACAACGGCTCCGGTACTTCCACCGGCGCTCCACAGCTCGGTAAGGCTGCTACCTTCCGGTATGGCAAGTTGCGCCCCGAGGAAAGGGAACACCAACCAGGCAAAGATACCCTGCACCAGCCAGAACGATTCCCAACTCCATCCCTTCACCTTGTTTATCGGGACATACGAACTGCTCTGCCCGAAACTGCCTATGGCAATAATCAGTAAGCCTATCAGTATTTCCATGACGTTATCGTTTACTTGTCACTTCCCGTTCGTACTTTTCTATTTCTGTGATGTAGTCCTCTCCTACCGGCACATCGTTCTGCAAACAGAACATATCCCATACGGCAGTCCAGGGCAAGCTCTTCATTTCTTCCTGCAAGGCAAGGCGCTGGAAGAATTTACCGTCCGCTTCATACTGCTGCAAGGTAGCAGACGGTTCCAGCAAGGCCTGCATAAAGGCTTTCTGCGTAGCGCGGCAACCGATTACATAAGCACCGATACGGTTGATGGTCGCATCGAAATAATCCAGACCGATATGTACACGGTCCAACGCATTGCAACGGATAATTTCGCGCGACAAATCCAGCAAATCATCACTCAGGATGACCACATGGTCGCTATCCCAACGAATCGGGCGGCTCACGTGCAACATGATTTCCGGAGTAAAGAGCAATAGGGCCGAAACCTTGTCGGCAATGCTTTCCGTCAGGTGGAAGTGTCCGGTATCCAGTGTCACAATCTTGTTCTTTTTCGCGCCGTAGCCCAGATAGAAATCATAAGAACCTACCGTGTAGCTTTCCAGGCCGATACCAAACAGTTTCGCTTCGATACAATCCTTCATATTCTTATATTCAGTGGAGAAGATATCATCCAGCGACTGTTCCAGAAGCTGGCGGTATTTCAGGCGGCTGGCGGGAACTTCCTTGCTTCCGTCGTGTACCCAAAGGTTCATGATACAAGGGTCGTCCTGGAATTTACCCATTTCTTCACTAATCCAACGGCAACGTTTGGTATGTTCAATCCAGAAGTTGCGGATATCGTTGTCCGGATTGGCAAGCGTCAGGTCGCCGCTCTTCGGGTGCGAGAAAGAAGTGCTGTTGAAGTCCAGCTTCATGTCATTTTCTTTCGCCCATTGCATCCAGCTCTGGAAATGGGCTGGTTCCACTTCGTCGCGGTCTACTTTCTTACCCTGGAAGTCGCCATATATTTCATGCAGATTCAAACGATGCTTGCCGGCAATCAGAGAATTGGCTTTCAGTACATCCGCACGCAGTTCGTCGATGGTACGGGCGCGTCCGGGATAGTTGCCCGTCACCTGAATACCTCCGGTCAAAGAGCCTCCCTGATTTTCAAAACCCGTTACATCATCCGCCTGCCAGCAATGCAGGGAAAGAGATATTTTCTGCAATTTGTCCATTGCCTGTTTTACATCGACTCCTACGGCTGCATAGCGTTCTGCTGCTACGTCATAAGCCTGCTTGATACTGTTTTCTTTTGTCATGGTATTATTTTTTAGATGTTACTGATTGATACTTTTTGAAAGCGTTCTCCCATTCGCCGCACTCCATAGGCTGGAAAATGTGCGGCGAAGTGAAAGAACTGATAAGACGGCGCATCTCCCAGCGGTCGGATACGAGTCCCGCTGCTCTTGCCTGCACCATACAATTGCCGATAGCCGTAGCCTCGGACGGGCCGGCTACTACCGGCATACAGATTACATTAGTGGTTAATTGATTGAGAAAAGTATTCATTGAGCCCCCTCCTATCACATGCAAACGGCGGATAGGGAAAGGAGCCATTTCTTTCAGCAAGTCGAGCACTTCCTTATACCGGCAGGCAAGGCTCTCGAAAATACACCGGATATACTCTCCGTCGGTCGACGGGACCGGCTGTCCGCTCTCACGGCAATAAGAAGCAATCGCCTTCGTCATGCTGGCGGGATTAGCGAAACAGGGATCATCCGGATAAACAAAGCTGCGGAACGGGGTTGCAGCCTCCGCCATCTTCACGATGGTAGGATAATCATAGGTACGCCCGGCACGCTCCCACTCCTTGCGGCACTGCTCCAACAACCACATACCGGTGATATTTTTCAGGAAACGGGTGGTTCCTTCTATGCCGCCTTCGTTGGTGAAATTGTTCTGGAAAGAAGCATCCGTTATAATAGGTTCCTCCGTTTCTATCCCCATCAGGCTCCATGTCCCACTGCTCAGGTAAGCAAACTCCTTGCTTAACGCCGGGATAGCAGCCACCGCCGATGCCGTATCGTGTCCGGCAACAGCCACTACAGGCACTTTCCCCACACCAGTCTCGGCAGCCAGCGCATCGGTCAGGTTGCCAATCACTGTCCCCGGCATCGATACCGGACGTAAAAGCGAAGGCGATACTCCCGCCGCTTCCAGCAAAGAGGCTTCGAATTGCTTCGTCACAGGATTCAATAGCTGTGATGTGGAAGCGTCCGTATATTCGCATATCCTTTCGCCTGTCAGCAGATAAGAAAGCAAATCGGGCATAAACAATATCTCTGAAGCACTTTCCAGCGGCCCGAAATTTTCTTCCTTCGCGCGGTACAACTGGTAAAGGCTGTTGAAGTTCATTATCTGTATACCGGTCAGGCGGTACACTTCTTCACGGGATACTTGTGTAAAATAGGCTTCGGGAGCTCCCTCCGTATACGGGTCGCGGTAAGCACGCGGCAAACCCAACAGCGTACCGTCCTTTGCCAGATAACCGAAATCCACGCCCCAGGTATCTATACCAATCGAATCGATTGCATGTTTTTCCCGTCCGCATATCGTCAGAGCTTCTTTCAATGCTCCGTATAACTGATAAATATTCCAGTAATATTTACCATGCAATTCCATGATGGCATTCGGGAAGCGGTATATCTCCCGCATTTCAAATTTGTCACCTGTCAGGGTCCCCAAGACAGCACGTCCGCTGGTTGCCCCTATATCAAAAGCTAAAAATGTATGTTTCTTCATGGCAAAAACAAAGTTGTTTGATTTACGGTAGCAAAACTATAGGGATTATTACTATCTTTGCTTACGAAAATGATTTTAAACCTTTCAAATCTGACATCATGGAGAAACAAATGAGCGACCAACTGAAATACCTCACTATCGGAGCTACGGATGAAGAATGGGGAATCGTGGTAACCACCGTCGGCTACCAGTTTATCCAACCCAAAAGCCGCTATCCGTTATCCAGGCATCCGGACAGTTACAACTTCAAACCACAGACCGGACGCATCCTCAACGAATACCAGTTGGTCTATATAACGAAGGGAAGCGGCTACTTCTCTTCCCAATCCTGCAAACTGCAAAAGATTAGCGCGGGGACGATGATTCTGCTCTTCCCCGGCGAATGGCACAGCTATTATCCCGACCATGAAACAGGCTGGGACGAATACTGGGTGGGCTTCCGGGGCATCCATATCGACAAACGGGTGGAAAAACGTTTCTTTACAAAGGAGGAACCGCTCCACCACATCCGGCTGAGCGCCACCATCATCAACCTGTATGAAGATATACTGAAATTCGCCTCGGAAGAAAAATCCGGTTACCAGCAAATGATTTCAAGCATTGTACTGCATATCCTCGGAACGGTTTACTACAAAAGGAAAAACAACTCCTTCACCAACACATATGTAGTCGATAAAATCAATGAAGCCCGTATCCTGATGAAAGAACAGGTGGAGAACCCGCTCTCGCCGGAAGAGATAGCCTCCCGCTTGGGACTGGGATATTCGTGGTTCCGCCGTATGTTCAAGGAATATACCGGAGTATCGCCCGCCCAATACCAGTTACAACAAAAACTACTGAGAGCCAAGGAACTGCTGACCGGCAGCAACCTCAATATCTCGGAAATAGCCTATAGCCTGAAATTCGAGAATGCCGGGCAATTCTCCACCTTCTTCAAGAAGAAAGAAGGCGTCACCCCTTCCGAGTTCAGGGAAAGGGCACACTGAAATCAATACGGTTTGTAAGGCGAATGCATCACATTCAATGTCTTCGGCAGCCATACGCGGTAACGCTGGGATTTATCCCACGTGTTGCCGGCGGAGGCAAAATCACAGAAATGAACCTGGCGGGATGCGCCGTTCCCTTCCAAATCCGTGCCCAACACCACCGGAGCGGTAAACGCCATCCAGGCAAAAGCCGGAGCCGCAACCGGGGTCAGTTCCACATAACCGTCTTTGCTTACGATAACAGAAGCCTCATCCACAAAGCCATCGTTAAAACGGCTGTCGCGAGCCAGTACCAACGGACCACGGACAATCGCCTGCGCTTCATTCTTCTCCAGCACACGGGCACGAAGGTCCAGTTGAAGGGTAATCCTGTCTCCTTTCTTCCATTTACGTGTAAGCGGAAAATAAGCACCTTGCAGGATACCCGCTTCAGGTGCTCCGTTCACCGCCACAGTTGTATTCCCGCTCCATGCCGGAATACGTAAGGCAATGGTAAATTCAGACTCTTTTACCGGGGTTACCTCGATTTCGATTTTATCAGTCACGGGGTAATCTGTATTTAGTTTTAACACAACTTCTTTTTTACCGGGAAGTAACAAATTTGACACTAAAGGCGTATAAAAATTGACACGTACGCAATCATCCTTTACCTGGCAGGCAAACTGGGGTATCATGGCGAATGCCCGCGGGCCGTTTGCATTGCAACAGTTAATGTGCATGCCGCATTGCTCCTCCCCTTCGTGTCGCCATCCTTCCAGCGGGCTGTATTTGGCTATTTGCGAAGCATCCGCCTTAAGCGAAGCCATCAGAGCATTATAGATTGCCGTTTCCATATAATCCGCGTACAGGGAGTTCCCGGTCAGTTGCAACAGGCGGTTGCACAACTGCATCCAAGTGAAAGTAACACAGGTTTCCATCGTATGGTAAGTCGGCTGCGTCTGCCGTCCGTTTCCTCCGTACCAGCATTCAAAAGCACTGCCCGAACCGGCTACGTTTATTTCCTCACGGACGATATGCCCGACTGTTTTTTCCACAACGGAAAGGTAGAGCGGATTGCCTGTCACTTTATAAAGTTCCAACAGTCCTTCATAGCACGACATCATCTCATAAGCCTTCTGCCCGTTCTCTTGCGAAAACCAGGTCTTGGGATGCGGGAAGCGGTTTGCCACAGGGATTTCGGCGATTGCTTTGCTGATGAGCTGCGGTCCTTGGGGCGTCTCCCACTGGGCTACGATATAGTTGGCAAATTCCAGAAAACGTTCCTCTTTTGTGCGGTTATATAGATACATGACCGGTTCCAGGATAGAAGAACTCGGCATTCCCACATAATTGCCCGTTTCCACAATATTCACCTTACCGGGGCCAACCTGTGTCATCAGATGGTCTATCAGGCGGCAGGCGGCATCCAGAGCCTTCTTATCGCCCGACAAGTCATACCAGGCAATCAACCCCAGCGAAGTATATTTGCGTCCCCATATATCCCATTGCTGCAACTGGTATCCGGGAGCATAGTTCCCGATGTATCCGTTTGGCTGTTGGGTAGCCATCAACTTTCCTGCGGCATCCCCGATGATGGCATATAGCTCCGGGTCCCGGTTGTAACGGTAAGACGCTATCGCTCCCTGTATCCACTTTCCCCAGAACTCGCTCTGCCAACGGGATGTTTCTTCATGGTGGCGAAAAGGTTCCACCAAATGGTCCACATCTTGCGCTTTAACACGATGCGTTATGCAATCGTCGATACGTTGCCCTATATAACCTGCCAGTTTAATTTGCTTGACGGGTGAATCAGCTATCGACTGTGCACTTCCCGCTGCCGTACCGAGACAAAACAGGAATGCAAAACAACTTTTTACCACCCAACGAACTCTCATAATTTATCGATTTAAATGCTAACGTTTTCTATCCTCCCCAAACATCCGAAGAACTTGATTCTTCAGGTATTTATACAAAAATACAACACAAACGGACGATTACGGGTTGTAAATTTGACAGAATAGGTTTCAATTCTGACAGTGCCTGCAAAATAAGGGATTCAAACAGAACCGAAAGTTTCTACCTTTTATCGTATCGCTTCAGCCTTGGGATTGAACGTAGAGTTAATTCCAGTCATTCGATAATACCAATTGAGAGTACACTGGTATTTTCATCATAAAACAAGCCACAACACATAAATAGTATAAAAAGTTACAATCCGAAACTTTTTATATCATTTTTACAACAATTATCGAGTGAACACCTGGATGGCACAAAAGTGACTTTCAGAATAAACTAACTTCCAATCACTTACACCACTACCTGATTCGTACATGAACACCTGGATGAGTACTCTTTTATAATATAGAAGTAATATTATTATATAACTATTTATAAAACGGGATTTTTTCTTTTTTTTAAAAAAACATCACTTTCAAAACATAGGTGTTTTGCATTCAAAGCATATATGTTTTGCATTTAAAACACCTATGTTTTGAAAGCGCCTCTCCTATTTCTCCTGAAAAGCCCGGTAAATTACGAACCAAATTAATGGTGCCTAATCGACTCTAATCGACTCAATGTCCGGGAGAGCTATTATCTTTGTAAGCGAAATAAATTTTATACAGACAGTTATGGCAACAACATCTCCCGGAAAAATAATTATCGTAGGTGCAACCTCAGGCATAGGCAACGAAGTAGCGAAGATATACCAAGAGGCTGGCTGGAAAGTAGGCGTGGCAGGACGCAGGACCGACAAGCTGGAATCGTTGAAAGCAAATGCACCGGAACGGACCGAAGTGCAGCAAATCGATGTTACCTCGGAAACCGCCCCCGAAGCTTTAGAGGAACTTGCCGATAAGCTGGGAGGCATGGATGTGTTCCTGCTTTGTTCCGGCATCGGTAGCCAGAACCGGGCGCTGCAACCGGATATCGAGCTTGCCACAGTCGAAACAAACGCCATGGGTTTCACCCGGATGGTGACTGCCGCTTTTGCTTATTTCCGGAAACAGGGAGGCGGACACCTCGCCGTTATCAGCTCCATCGCCGGAACCAAGGGACTGGGCGCCGCACCGGCCTATTCGGCTACCAAACGCTTCCAGAATACATACATGGATGCTATCGCCCAATTGGCACGTATGGAGAAGCTGCCTATTACCTTCACCGACATCCGTCCCGGCTTCGTCAAAACCGATTTATTGAAAAACGACAAGTATCCCTTATTGATGAAACCGGAAAAAGTTGCCCGGAAAATTGTAAAAGCGCTTCATAAAAAGCAACGCCGGATTATCATAGACTGGAGGTATGCCGTCCTTGTCTTTTTCTGGCGGATGATACCCGATATGGTCTGGGAACGCCTCTCCATCCACAACTAAAGGTTGTATATCTTTGCTGTAATACCTACCTTTGCAGCCAATTTTAACAGAAAAACAAACAGATGGGATTATTCATTAAGAAACCTCTCACGGCATTGCAGGCGGAAGCCAACCAATCCGGAAGCAAATCACTAAAACGGGTGCTGGGGCCTTGGAGCCTGGTAGCCCTCGGCGTTGGCGTCATCATCGGAGCCGGACTATTTTCAATCACAGGAACCGTTGCCGCCGGATATACCGGACCGGCTATCACCCTCTCTTTTGCCATTGCTGCACTGGGATGTTGCTTTGCCGGACTCTGCTATGCCGAATTTGCTTCCATGATACCGGTTGCCGGCAGTGCCTATACCTACTCGTATGCAACGATGGGCGAACTGGTTGCCTGGATTATCGGTTGGGATTTGGTACTGGAATATACGGTAGCCGCTACGACGGTAAGTATCAGTTGGAGCCGCTATCTGGTTGTTTTTCTGGAAGGGCTGGGTATAAACCTGCCACTGGAATATACGGCATGCCCCTGGGACGGTGGCATTGTCAACATTCCCGCTTTCCTGATTGTGGTGGTGATGAGCCTTTTCCTGATACGGGGAACGGAAGGCAGTTCCATTTTCAACGGCATTATCGTATTCCTGAAAGTTTCCGTTGTACTGCTTTTCGTCGGGTTGGGATGGAAATATATCAATACGGACAATTATGTACCCTATATTCCTCAAAATACAGGTTCTTTAGGTGAATTCGGCTTCTCCGGCGTACTACGCGGCGCAGCAATCGTTTTCTTCGCTTTCCTCGGTTTTGACGCGGTATCGACAGCGGCACAGGAAGCCAAAAACCCGAAGCGGGATATGCCTATCGGCATCTTGGTCTCGCTGTTGGTTTGTACGGTTTTATACATGCTTTTCGCCCATGTGATGACAGGGGTTGCCCATTACTCCATGTTCGGCGGCCAGCAAGGGATTGCACCGGTTGCCATAGCCATCGATCAAATGGGGCATGCCAATGAAGCCGGTATCATACAGCCTGCATATCCCTGGTTGAACAAAGCGATTATCCTTGCCATCCTGTTCGGCTATTGTTCGGTTATCATGGTGACATTGTTAGGACAGAGCCGCGTGTTCCTGAGCATGAGCCACGACGGGTTGTTGCCTCCTTTCTTCTCGCATATCAATGAGAAATTCCGGACTCCGGCCCGCAGCAACCTGCTGTTCATGTTGCTGGTCGGATTGCTTGCCGCCTTTGTTCCTGCCCGGGTGGCAGGAGAAATGACCAGTATCGGAACGCTGTTCGCCTTTACGTTGGTCTGCGCCGGGGTGCTGGTTGTACGTAAAACCATGCCGGATGTGAAACGTGCTTTCAAAACGCCCTTTGTACCGTTCGTCCCGCTGGCAGGTATCGTGACTTGCCTCTGCATGATGTTGTTCCTTCCGCCCGATACATGGATACGGCTGATTGTATGGATGCTTATCGGTTTGGATATTTATGCGGTTTACGGGGTGAAACACAGCAAACTGGAACGTCATCTCCCCTACCGGAAAGGCTTATTCGGAATGAATATACTGGGTATCATGCTGTCGGTTTTATGCGTGATAACCGGATTGTGGCATCAGCAAACCGTAGGCTGGAATGAAGACCAGACCTTGCTGGTTATCTCGTTTGTCTTCGCCTTCACCCATCTGGCATTCTATATGACACGCATCTGGAAGCAAAGCATAAAAATAGAAGGAAAGTAAAAATAAGATTTTATTTATGCAGGAACGTCAATTTCTTGTTCATCATGAAATTGACGGCTCCGTATACAAAAAGTCCCAGGAATTGTGCCAGATATTCGTTCAGGTCGAATATCTCTACCATAAGCAACAGGGCAAGGAACTGTGCGGCATAAGCACACCCGAAAGCAATCAGGAAAAGAGGTATTTCACGTCTGAAACGCCCTTCACGGGATGCAAATATCCAATATTTGCTCCAAAAGAAATTATTTGTTTGGGCAATTACATAGGCAACCACATTGGATGCCAAATAATTGCAATCGAGTTTCACCATCATCAACCAGATAATGAAAGCCGTAATCAACGCATTCAGCGTACCTATCATCATAAAACGCAAAATGCGTTCTGTTTCTTTGACCTTCTTCATCCTCCCTTTGTTTATCCGGGGCTTGCTACTTATTCACCCTCCCCTTACAGCCGACAAATATACGGGTTTATCCGCAATTTGCAACACCTGTAATTGCCGAAGCAACCATGCGGCTGTCTTTTGAAAACCATCTATAGCCCATATTACAGAACACAGATGACGCAAAACGCGCAAGTTTATCAGTGCCCGTCTGCGTCATCCACGTTCCCGGAACGGTATATGCTTTATACCTTCTCTGTTTCTTAGAAATTATAACCTACACGTACGCCAACCATGGCACCGTCGAGGTCTTTTATAATGTTGTATTTAGCTTCTACACCGACAGTAACGTTATGAGTGGCATACAGTTCGGCACCCAAACCCAGGTTTCCACCAAAACGGGTAATGTTATCGCCACCACCGTGCCATACGGAAAGGCTCAAACCTGCCAGAGGATAGAATCCGAACATTTCACTCAGTTTCACTACATAATGCGCATTCACATCGAACATTACGGAACTTACGCCATTATGTTTGATAAGGAAATTAACCGACGGGGCGATACGTACAGCATCGATAATGCTATAACGGTAATCGATGCCGATAGCGGTATTTCCGATGTCATTAAAACTATAGCCTAAATTCAAACCAACGGATGAACGCCCCTTTTCTGTCTGAGCATGAACTCCTATACTAAAAAGAGCCAGCATTAACACAACTACGAATTTTTTCATACTTTTCTTTATATTTAGTTCAACATATTTTGCAAATATATCATTTTACTTTTAATCTATCACCAGCACTTTTCACAATATTGCGATAATATTCTTCATCATAACCGGGGAAATCAGGATATTCAGAGAGTCCGTAGCCATTTTGCTTGAACTGTCCGTTTTCTTCTTTTTTTACATTTCCATCGATATATTTCACCAACAGGTATTCGCCCAGCTTTTTCCAGCGTGCTGTTGCCTGGTCGGCTGTAGTCGTACTGAACCAGGTAAGGAACTTAACAGCTTCGGCCGGATTTTTAGCATACAGTTCCAAAGCGGCTTTGTCGATGGCCGGGATTGTTTCTTTATATCCGTTTTCAAGTTCCTGCTGAACCGGACGAATGTCTTTTATCATAAAATTGTATTTATGGTAAGCCATATTCGCCACCCAGTTGTGTATCCAGAAAGCGGAAGTCCAGGAGAAGTTCATCATATCCCCGTTTCCTACACGGTAGCATTCCGGTGATGCGGTCACCGAACAATAAATCGGGGTAAATACAGCCATGTCTGCATCATCCACACCAAACCAAAGGATTCCGCCGATTGCATCCGGCAACCAGTTACGCATCTGCGGAACGATTACGAAACCGGTCTGCTGGGTTGCAATGGCACGCTCATTCGTATAGGTTTCCCCATCGACTTTGAATGTCATCGGACGCCAGCGGTAAGGCACTTTATAAGAACCGGCTCCGGCATCTTTTGTCATGTCCAGGTCTGTTCCTTCAAAATGGTCGCGCATGCCGTTCTGCACATCCTGTACGGAAAGCAGGCGGTTCGGTTTGATATATAAAGGCATCGGACCTTTGCCCGGGTCGCCTTTGGCAAAATCGGCATATTTGTCCATTGCCGGATCATATTTACGGAAGAAAGACCATACACGGGCTTCGCAACCACGCAGGCTACCGAAGTCATACGGGCAGTAAGCTGCCTGGAAACTGAAATCCTTGTCTTTTCCTTTAAAATATCCTTTCTCGCGTGCAAAAGAGACCACATCCGGCGAATACATGCAGTTCTCTTTATCGTCGAACGGTATCTGCTGGATACGGGACTGGTTGGCATGAGCTGAGATACAATCGTCGGGGATACGGATAGCCACCCAGACAGCACCTTTATTCCCTACTCCTTTTCCTATCATTTCCATTACCCATGCTTCATTCTTATCGGCAATGGAGAAGGTTTCGCCACTGCTGTAATACCCGTGCTCCTTTACCAGGCCGGTCATCACCTTAATCGCTTCGCGTGCCGTTTTAGAACGCTGCAAGGCGATATATATCAGGCTTCCATAGTCCATGATCCCGGTTGTATCCACCAGTTCGGAACGACCGCCGAAGGTACTTTCCGTGATGGCTACCTGATGCTCGTTCATGTTCCCTACCACGGAATAAGTCTGTTCCACCTGCGGAATCTGTCCCAACGGTTTATGGGTATCCCACTCGATGACATCCAGCATTGCCCCTTTAGGCCAGGTAGCGGCAGGCCAGCGGTATAATTCGCCGTACAGCGTATGTGAGTCTGCGGCATAACTAATCATTACAGAGCCGTCGACAGAGGCCTTTTTTCCAACCAGCAGTCCTGTACATGCCATCGCTTCCATACCTGAGAGAAGGAATGCACAAGCCGTCATTACAATCCAATTTTTTTTCATCCAAATAAAGTTGTTTAAGCAAATAATAACATATAAACGCCGGCTCCGCTACAATAGCCAATCAGAGCTAACAGGGAGAAGCGTTTTGTATAATACATAAAGTCTATTTTTTCCAATCCCATTACGGTAACCCCTGTTGCCGAACCGATAATCAGGATACTGCCACCCGTTACGGCACAATAAGCAAGGAACGTCCAGAAGCCGCCATCGGCAACAAATGCCTGTGCATACGGGCTCAGGTTCGCTGTTTGTTCAACGATCGGATACATACCCATGGTAGCTGCCACCAAAGCAACGTTGTCCACGCATGAAGACAAGGCTCCGATTACAAAGCTAATCAAATAAGGCTCATGTACGTGCTTGTCCAAAAAGTCAGACATCAGCCCTAACTGGCCGGATGTTTCCAATGCACCTACCGCCATCAGGATACCAAGGAAAAAGAAGATGGTAGCCAAGTCTATATTCGGCAAAAGCTGGCTGATACGCAATTTGTTTGATTCGTGCATATGCAGCTTGCTGTACATAAGGTCTGTATAGAACCACAGGATAACCAATCCCAAAAGAACTCCTAAGAACGGAGGTAGATTTGTAACCATCTGAAACACCGGAACCAATGCCAGTGAAAGGACACCGATAACGAAGATGATACGGCGTGAACGGTTAGGTATCTCCGGTATATATTCGTCCGCTTTCTCTTCTTCACTCATCACACGCAAGGTGGCATCTTTCTTAAACAGCCAGAAGTTGGCTATCGTAAGGGGTACCAAGAGGTTGACCAGTGAGGAAATAAACACATGAGAGATTTGATGCGCGGCCGAAATATTCTTTCCTACCCATAACAAGATCGTCGTCACGTCACCGATAGGCGACCATGCACCTCCGGCATTCGCAGCGATAATCACCATACAGGCATATTTCAGGCGGTCTGTACGGTCGGGCACCAACTTACGGAGCACAGCCATAATAACAATAGCGGCTGCCAGGTTATCCAACAAGGCGGAGAAGAAGAAAGCGGCAAAGCTTATAGACCAAAGCAGTTTCCTCTTATTGGCAGTACGGATATATCCGGTTACCGACTGGAAACCACCATGCTTATCCACAATGTCGACTATCAGCATGGAACACATCACAAAGAATAGTGTTTCCGCAACATTGCCTAAATGATATACAATCGAACGGTTGGTTAAAAAATTGATGAATTGCTCTTTAACCGGCAGATTCGCCATCTCCGGATTTTTTGTAAGGAAATCCTGGAATACAGGGCTTGAACGTTCCACAAAGATGTAATAAGCATCAAACATCAAAATCATCCACAAAGAAATAGCCATAAACAAGGCTATCGCTGCTTTATTTATTTTTATCTTGTCTTCCAAGGCTATGGCAAGAATTCCTCCGATAAAAATAATAGGCATCAATATAAACATAAAATAGAGTTTTAAAGGGTGTATTAAATCGAATACAAATACTTTATTTCATCCGCCCAAACGGATTCATCCGGAGTTTCCAGGATTAATGGTATGTCATCAAAACGGGGATCATCCATCAACATTTTGAAAGTGGCAAGCCCCATCACGCCTTTACCAATACTGTCGTGACGGTCTACTCTTGTTCCGAGGTCTTTCTTCGAATCGTTGATGTGCATACCGCGCAGATAGGAAAAACCTATCACTTCATCAAAACGGCGGAATGTTTCCGTAAACCCTTCCGGGGTTTTGATGTCGTAGCCGGCAGCCAATGTATGTGCGGTATCGATACAGACGCCTACGCGCGATTTATCGTTTACCTTGCCGATAATATAAGCGAGTTGTTCGAAGGTGTATCCTAAATTAGAGCCTTGCCCGGCTGTATTTTCAAGAACAGCACAAACGCCGGATGTTTGTTCCAGCGCCCAATTGATTGACCCGGCAATACGGTCCATACATGCTTCTTCACTTATTTTATTCAGATGGCTGCCCGGATGGAAGTTCAGGCGGTCGAGTCCTAATTGTTCACAGCGTTGCATTTCATCCAGGAAAGCGTTACGGGACTTCTGTAATCCTTCTTCTTCCGGATGCCCCAGGTTTATCAGGTAACTGTCGTGGGGAAGGATATGTTTGGCTTCATATCCGAACTCGGCACAACGCTCTTTAAAAAGGGTAATACTTTTCTTACTCAGCGGAGCAGCCACCCACTGACGCTGGTTCTTTGTAAATAAAGCAAAAGCTTTGGCTCCGATTGCATTTGCATTCCCAGGGGCATTCTCTACTCCTCCGGATGCACTGACATGCGCTCCTACATACTTCATAATTTATATTTTTTATTCATCTTCAGCTTTGCATCCCTGGAAATGGTATTTCTCCGTAGCTTGCTCCTGCGTGACTACGAAATAAACCAAATCAGCCCGGGTACAAAGTTCGTTTTGAGAATTATATATCTCGGTTTCTATAAATATGGCATTCCGCTTACGGTCTTTGATGCGCCCCCGGACCGTCAGCCGGTCATCCTGTGTCGATACGCTTTTCAGGTAACGGACATCCATACGGGAAGTCATACCCGAAGTTTGGAGTTTACGCAAAACAACCCATCCCGCGAGTTCATCCATCAACGTACTCAGTATACCGCCATGCATGGTGTTCAACCAGCCTTGATAATACTTTTTAGGTTCCCAAAAGGCAACCACATCATCACCGTCTTCATAAAATTCCAGATGAAGCCCCATCGGATTATCCGGAGCACAGCCGAAGCACATGTATCCGTCCAATCCTTTCCAAGGATTAATAATCTTCTTCATAAACACCAAGTTTAAATGAATTGTTTCTAATACCTAAAAAACTTTTTGCGCTGACAAATATAACAAAACAAAATGTTCTTTCAGGCCTGTATAATAAAAAAAGCAGAAACAAGGTTAACTCCTTATTCCTGCTTTTTTATTGAAAACAAATATATTATCTTCTTACTCTTCTACTTCAGGCATTAGGAAATCCACGAAGCAAAGGGCAGCCAATGCTGTACCATACCTCTTTTCAATGGTAATACCTTCCGTGATGAAGTTCAGTTCACCCAGATAATACTTGCCGTACGTCTTCTGGTGAAGATCGTTGATCACACGTATCAAACGGGATTCGAGTTCCTCGATTCGATAGCGACCGCTTACTTCACATACCAGACCGCCTACTTTCTCGTCGAAGTTCTCGTCTTTGTACATCCAAGCGTAAACCACACCAGCAGACACAAACTCATCCTGGTATCCATGCGACACAGCCATAATGGTTTTCATTTCCGAACCAAATGGAGGAAGGTCGATTTCATCCATAGTTACAAGATGTGCTGTTGCCGGAATAACAGACGAATACGTCATGATATTGAAATCCGAAATACCGGCATCATAAAGGGCCATGTGGTAGGAACCTGCATGTTTTTCCAAATCAGAGTCTCCACTACCCTTCGTAATAAAAAAGGTGTTTGGAATTAAATTCCCAACTTTCTTTACCATCTACAAAATATGTTTTACTAATTAATAATGATTGAGGGCACAAAATTAGAAACTTATTCGAGATTTCAGCTTATACAGACGATAAAAATCACTGGAAGCATACATTATTTATGTAAAAAGAAGCTGCCTGATAAATATGGACTTCTCCCTTTCCATTTTTCCAACGGAAATCGGACAATGGATAACATAAAAAAGTAATCCGGAAAGTTTGCCACAAGGGATGAATTTCATTTCACACACGCATCTATCCACCTTAGTACCAGCCTCTTCTTTTAACAATAATAGACTCTGTTTATCTTTCGATAGACTAATGCTATAAAAAAAGCCTTCTTTATTGTAAACAAATATCAAATCCTCCGTGTTAGAATTACAGAACAACGATTAAAAAACACAAGCCATGCTTACATTATGTTTGAGTTTAATTTTATTGATATCAGGTAACAATAGTAATATAACAAATAAAAAAGAAGAAATTATGAAATTTGAATTAATCCAACTACCGTATGCAGCCAATGCGCTGGAACCGGTCATTTCTGAAGCTACAATTAATTTCCATCATGGTAAACACCTTTTGGCGTATGTAAACAATCTGAATAATCTGATTCCGGGAACAAAGTTTGAAAATGCTCCGCTCGAGAAAATCGTAGCCGAATCGGATGGTGCTATTTTCAATAACGCCGGACAGATATTGAACCATAATTTGTATTTCACCCAGTTCTCCCCTAAAGGCGGTGGCGAACCTAAAGGCAAATTAGCAGAAGCGATTAAGGCCACATGGGGTTCTTTTGATAACTTCAAGAAAGAATTTGTTACTGCCGGCACAGGTTTGTTCGGCTCAGGATGGGTTTGGCTGGCAAAAGACAAAGACGGCAAATTGTCTATTACAAAAGAAGCAAACGGAAGCAATCCGGTGGCTCATGGGTTAACCCCGGTTTTAGGCTTCGACGTATGGGAACATTCTTACTATCTGGATTATCAGAACCGTCGTGCCGACCACCTGAATGAATTGTGGAAGATTATTGACTGGGATGTAGTTGGAAAAAGATATTAATACTCCGTATCTGCTCAGTATTAAATTGTTAGATTAGATAAACGGGAGGAATCCAAAATGGAAATCCTCCCGTTTTTTAGCATCCCTATTGGACTTTGACCTATTGTTAGAGATTGAACTAACTTTCGATTCGGCACGAGGAAGTGATCAAATTGGCCACTATAAGATTATTATTGAGGAAAATTTAAACAGGCTCTGAATAGTTGGAATGAAAATTACGAAAGATAAAGTGGCTTTAACTATGACATTCTATTAATATAAAAATAAGGAAAGTATGATTCTTCTTCAAAAATTTCAGTGCTAAATAAATATTTCGTTCAACAGCTCTTTCAGAAACAGATAACCGTTCAGCAATTTCACGGTTACTCAAATGCTGTTCCCTACTCATTTTAAACACATCTTGCTGACGAGGAGGAAGAAGGGAGATCAATTTATCAATATATCTTTTCAAATCAGCAGCTTCGAGTTCTTCTTCAATATCATATGATTCTTCCATGAGACGTAAAACGGTCAATTTAAATGACATCTCATTAAAATGCTTTCGCGATTGATAGAAAACAAGGTTACGGGTTATAATAAAAAGATATCCTTCCAAATTTTTATTTTCATCTATCGATTCGTGCGACTCCCACAATTTAATGAACACTTCCTGAACAATATCTTCCACCTCCACAGATTTCGTGATATAAAGCTGTACAAAACTATAGACTTTTTTCCAATACTGATTATATAAAATTGCAAAAGCAGCCTTATCACCTCGTTTCAATCTTATTATAATCCCTTGTTCACGCATAAATATTATTAAACTGATATATTTTTTAATATAAAACAGATGAAATTATCCCTTCTACCGTTCCTTTTTTACTTAGTACTATAAGAACTGTAGGTAAGTATTTATTCTCAATTGATAGAATAAGAAATAACATCAACTGAATTTCAAATAATTACATCAATTCAAATATTAAATAAATGTTATTTTTATTCTATAGAAATTGTTCTTAAGAATATAAAGTACCATCATCTTCTTGTGGTAAAATTCAAAGCCAGAAATACTAAAAGCAAAAAGAAGGAACCTACATTTTACTGAAAATTAAATATTTAATAAAACAAAATGAAACTTCTATATAAAAAATACTAGATTAACTTTGCAGAGAAAATAAAGGAGATTTTTATTTTAGTTCTTATAGGACTAAAGTGAAATTAACAATAATATACGTTTAGAAACCCAAATACCGCCCCACCTTCACAGACCAAGTGGCTTACTAACCTAAAAAACTAATACCATGAAAAACACTATTTCTTCAATTCTATATACCGGCTGTACACTATCCGGCTATTCGGGTTCCGGCATACTATCTCCTGCCGGATAGCTTTACATCCCCATTTTATAAACCAGAACCGATACGGGACCCGATGGACAACTTGGTCAAGCGTGTCACGGGAAAAGATTGAACCGACAAACTTGTCTTTCTCTATGCAACCTGACACATCGAGATAAGACGTATGTAGCTCAAGGCATTTAAGAACGACTGTACTATCACGAGTTACAATGCTATCTTTCAATACAGTCTCTATATCATATTTTGTTTCTGTTCCGGAACTGGACACAGACTGCAAGCGCTTAACCTTTATATTTAGATCACTCACTGTCTTTTTCAAGTCAGAACAATACTTTTCAAACTCCCTATTTGTGAGTTGAAGGCGTTCGACATTGGCGGCTGATAAACTGTCTTTCGTCCGATATAGAGAGACATCTTCAAGTAAGCTACGTTGGTTTTCAGCTAAACGTTTTGTTTCAACCTTTTCCTGCTTCAATGGATAAGAAAGGACGGTTACTATCCCTATCAGGATTACTACTGTGATTAAAAGGAAACGTTTCATTAGTACCTCCCTTTCAGATATTGCCGCCGATTCTGCCCGGACAGTTTTAATGATAGATGCACAAAGGTAGAGTATTGAATACACTGGTCAAAGTCAAGACCGGAACGTCGGAGACATTCTACAAGCTCAGCCGGATGCTCACAAGCGACATCGGCCGCTTCTCCTTTTGTGTGTTGGCTGGTCGGTACTCCGCCAACGGCTTTATTCAAATCCGAGCACCGATAGCCTGAGTTGATGTGCATCGGCTTGTTATATAGTCCCCGGAGTGGTTGCAGTAACTTCGTTACAAGGTTATCAATCGCTTTGACTTCATTGATACCCGGATTGTTTGCTATACCTTTTAGCTTTGCGGTACTGCTTTCTGTAAACTCTTTCAATTCAAAATTTTCGCTGATTTTCATTTCTGTTCCTCCCTATTTGTTTAAGTTATGATAAAACTCTAATCGAATATTTGCATAGGCAGATTCAACATTTGTATATGCCCTGCCATTATTCTCCCCTGCCTCATTATAGATTTCAAACTCAATGACAGATGCTACCTGTTCTATCCATGCGGTATTTGTGTATGCAGATAGCTTACGACCACGGTATGTAAAGCAATCGAACTTACTGTTACGGTCTTCATGTAGATTTGTGAGCAATGTCCTTATCTTAACCCCTGTACCCTGTTTGTCGGCGATGTGGTTTTCGGTTCGAACCTTCTTAATTATCCGGCATACCTTTTCAACTGATAAGTCAAATGCCATATTGGAAATAGTTTTAACACGCATCTGAGTTTCAGGGATAAGACCTTCCGAAATGTCATTTAACCGGTCATTCTGTGTTCTCGTTTCATCAAGTAGCTGTTTCATCGTGTCCTTTTGCGCTACAAGCATATCATTTATCATCTTCATAAACCACCGGAAGCAGGCAATCATCATCAGGGCTGATAACACAAGAAAAAATCCTGCTGTTATTGCCATCATTCCGAACTCACTTATGCCCTTGCCTGTTTCTAGGGCTGCATTTATTGTATTCATATCTGCCATTTCATTATAAAATATAGGTTTACTACAATTGTCTATATCAGTTTAAACCATGCGTATCGCTTGCGCTTTGTTAAATACTCAACATCCTCCTGATTGGAATAAGCCTCCCTCTCAAAACTGATATTTGAATAGGCGTCCTTATACAGGAAAAGCTTAATTACCCATTCTAAAAAGTAGAATATGTAAAACCCTATGTACAATAATTCGCGCATCTGGATTGTATGAATAGCCTCATGTACCTTTTGCTCCTCTGACAAGAAAGAACCTTTTCGGGCAAATACTACCCCGAAGATGTTTATCGCTTTGAATCCCGGAAAGGGAATGATGTTGTTGTATATCACTTTCATGATTGTCTCAATATTAAAATTCTCCTAATTCGTGTTTTAACGCAAGCCTATAAGTTTTGCCATTGTAATCCTTATATCCAATAAGGTCACCAGAGGTTCCTCCGATGTCAAAAGAGAAAGAAGTTGTTGACGAAAAGTAGTCTCCATTAGGCAATATCAACACATTGCTATTCTCTGCGACAAATTTAGTAGGCATAGGCATTTTAGTGACCAACGGGACAGCCCAGCGGATTACTCGCGAAAAACCACTTTCTATTTCCGGAAGAATAAATTCTCCTGCACCTAATATTAACGACCCTTCAGCTATTGTTCCATTATCGGGTATTGTTTTTAAATACTGAACAGTTGCGCATATTTCTCCTGAAAAGTCACCAGTACCACCTTTTATATGCTTAACATAGAGATTGTCCACGTCTATTAAATGTGTTTTTATCTTATCTCCATTTATTATTGTACCATCCAAATCAGCCAAGGAGACTTTATCATTTCCAGCCAAATCTCCAATATCCTTTACTGTATCATCAGAAGATATGAATTTAATACGTCCTAATATGATGCCGTTTACCAAATCAAAGTAGGTTTTCCCATCAGAGGATACAATTTTGTCAGTAGTAACACGGCCAGGAAGCACTTCTGTAAACCCATAAAGGGACACATAGCTCCTTTCACCGTCGTACTCGCTATTCAAAACACCAACAAGGAAATGATAAAAACCGGCTTCCTGTTCAAGTGCTATAGCCTTATCACTAACTCGAAATGTCCCGGTTTCGTTGTCTTTGCTACATTTTGCATACAGGTAATACTTCTTATCTGCATCAACAAGAGATGGTGAAGTATAAGAGCCCATATCCCAGAACTTATATTTATGCGTCGATGATATTTCTTTGATATCTAATGTCATATGTTGCAATATCCCTACCGGAACGGAGAGTATCTTTGAATCATTATTGTATGTGACATTCAGATTTACTACTGTTGGATTCGTCTTTGAGTTCACGAACCGGAACTGTAAGCTCTCATCCCCTACAAGCATCTGCATTGTAGCAACGGCAATAGGATTAATTGACTCTGAGAAGTTTGTAAGCAAAGCATCAGCCAACATACTCATCGTTTCCTGAGCATCCCTAAAGCGACGTTTTGTATATTGGATAGACTGCTTATGTTTGTCTGCATCTGTCACTTCATTTGCATCAATCTTGCCTAAATCAGAAGAGACTAAACCGGACACCGGAGTATTAGACAACTCCAATTCAGGGCTATACGGCTTATTGATATAGTCTTTTACACCTGTGATACGGATATTGATGCCTTCAGGTTGAAATTGTTCATCGCTAAATAAAACATAACCACCGGGAAGCAGCTTTCCACCTATCTCTAACCAATGTCTTTTTGCGTGAATACTGTCAAGGTCGCCTTTAAACGTAAAAGGATTATCCTCATTTTCATACATGTATTGAGCAGCCTCGCGAAACATATCCCAGCTTGCACCGGTTTTCGTTGTATTATCACAAATATATGCTTCCGGTAGGGATATATTGAATACTGCATATTTATCGCCAACAGACGGGCAAAGATGTTCATTCGGCAAGTTTATGCCATCTTCCTGCATGGAGACAAGTTTGAATGTCCGCGTTGCATGGTCATAGCCGGTCAAATCATCTTTTGACTGCATGATGTCGAACTCACGTCCTGCCAGCTTGCCACTTTGGAAGATAATTGTTGCTGTATTACCATCAAGCCGACAATCACGGAAATTAAGAGCATCCGGTATAGTCGTATCGATGATATTATAAAAGGTAACGGGTTTACCGTCTGAATCTGTGCTCGCTTCTGTTTCAACTCCAGTTACTTCACCT